>NZ_NCEQ01000008.1 GCF_002280785.1 Brevundimonas subvibrioides | reverse complement strand
GTTCACGCCGTTGCCGGACGCTTCCAGGTTGATGTCGTCGATCTTGTGGTAACCGGCGTCAATCGCGCCGTACCAGCCGTCCGGCTCAGCCGAAGCAGCACCAGCGGACAGGGCGAGAGCCGCCGCCGCGCTGGAAGCCAGGAACAAGGTCTTGAAACGCATGGGTGTGAGCCCTCCGCAGCCATAATTGATCATAGCGGCGGTCTCACCGCCTTCCGGGGTCATAACAGCGTTGCCGCAGGAGGTCGATAGGTTCTGAAGCAGTTCGACCGGTCAAACTGCAAGCGTGACGTTGAAGCTACAGGAGAAATCGGCGCCCCCGGTTTCACGAACATCGTTCTGCTGTCCGTTTTGCGGGCTCGATCGTCCCGCTATCTCGACGCGCCGAAGCCCGCTATGCCCGCCTGGCATGACGGGAACCATCAACGGATGATCGGGCCGAACACGGGCATAGGCGTCTTCACGGCCACGCGGGCGGAGTACGGCCTGCTGCGGCCGGTGCTCGCCGCGATGGAGACCTCGGCGACAATTCGCCCACATCTGATCGTCGCGGGCGCCCATTTGTCGAGCCGGCACGGCGCGACCCTGGCGGAAATCGAGGCCGATGGACGGCGCCCCGCCGCCCGGGTTCCGTCACCCATGGCCGGCGATGACGGCCTGTCGGCGGCACAGGATATGGCTGCGACCCTGTCGGGCTGCGCCGAGGCCTATGCGGCGCTGGATCTGGACGCCGTGCTGATTCTGGGCGACCGGACCGAGGCGCTGGCGGCGGCGGCGGCGGCCGTTCCGCTGGGGCTGCCCATCCTGCATCTGGAGGGCGGACACAGAACGGCCGGAGCGGTCGACGATGCGATCCGCCATGCGATCACCAAGCTGGCGGCCCTGCATTTCACCGCCGCCGAACCCTATCGCCGCCGCCTGCTGCAGATGGGCGAGGCGCCCGGGCGCGTCTTCACCGTCGGCTCGACCGGCGTGGACAACCTGACGGCCTTCGGACGCAGCACCCCGGCGGAGGCCTCCGCCCTGACCGGCCTGGACCTGCCGCCCGGCTTCCTGCTCGCGACCTTCCATCCCGAGACCCTCGGAGCCCTGTCGCCGGCGAGACAGATCGAGGCCTTCCTGGGCGGCCTGACCGGGGTCGAGGATCGCGTCATCCTGATCACCCTGCCCAACGCCGATGCGGGCGCGGAGGCGATTCGGGAGGCGATCTCCGCCTTCGCCGCCGTCCGGCCCGGCCGGATCCGGATCGCGGAATCGCTGGGCGCGCGCGGCTATGTCGCGGCCCTGACCGCCTGCGCCGCCGTCATCGGCAACTCGTCGAGCGGCATGATGGAGGCGCCGGCCGCAGGCGTTCCGGTCGTCAATGTGGGCGACCGCCAGGCCGGGCGGCTGCGCACGCCGGGCGTCATCGACTGTCCGCTCGAGGCTGAAGCCATAGCCGAGGCGATCGCCCGCGCCCTGTCGCCCGCCTTCCAGTCCATGGCGCGAAGCCAGCCCGCCCTGTTCGGCGACGGCCACGCCGGAGAACGGATCGTCTCGATTCTGGAAGCGACCGACCTGAAGGGGTTGGCGAGGAAACCCTTCGTCGACCTCGACTGGACCTAGCGCCGAACGCTGTCCAACGGCCCGGCGGCCTCGCCTCGCACATGAGGCCACAGCGCCTCGCAGACGGCGAAGTCGAAAGCCGTGTCTACGTCCCAGCCCCGCTCGGGCGGCATCAGATGCGCCAGGGTGTCCGGACCGACGAAGGTGCGCCGCTCCAACAGCGAGTCCGGCCGTCCGACATAGACCGCGCCGTTGACCACCACCGGCTCGTCGGGTCGCGGTGCGTCCGGACAGAAGAGGCGGCCTTCGGTCACCCGTCCGTAGAAGGTCTGGGGTTTCAACACCGGCGAGACCCCGATCACCGCAGACGCCCCGCTGGCGTGGCAGAGCTCGACCGCCGCATCAATGTCGGCGCCAAGGCGAAGCGGCGAGGTCGGTTGCAGCAGCACGACATAGTCCCAGGACCCGCCCAGCGTCTCCAGCGCATGCGCGACGGCGTCGATGACCGAGGCCTGCGGCCCCGACAGGCTGTCCGGGCGGCGGAACGGCGGCGGGAATCCCATTTCGGCCGCGACGGCGGCCACGGCCTCGTCGTCGGTGGAAACCACGACCTGATCCAGCACGCGGGATTCGCGACAGGCCTCGAGCGTCCAGGCCACCATCGGCCGGCCGGCCAGCGAACGGACGTTCTTGCCCGGCAGACCCTGCGATCCGGCGCGCGCGGGAACAAGCCCCAGAACCCTTCCGGCGGATGCGCCTTCGCCGATCATGTCCGTCTCCGTGACGCGCCAGTACCTCTCCTTTAGACTCTGATTCGGACGGTCCGGGCGCAATCACGCCGCCGGATGGCGTCCTTGCGGACGGCGGGTCTTTCGTGAACGTCGAAGCGGTCATTGGCGCCCTGAGGGGCCGACAGGTCCTGGTCACCGGAGCGGGCGGCTTCATCGGCAGCCGGCTGTGCGAACGGCTGGTGGAAATCGGGGCCGAGGTCCGCGTCCTGGTCCGCTACACCTCGGACGGCGACGCCGGCTGGCTGGACCGTTCGCCGATCCGGGGCGAGATCGACGTCCGACGCGGCGACCTCGCCGATCGCGACAGCGTGCTTGACGCCGTTCGCGACCGCGAGATCGTCTTCCACCTCGGCGCCTTGATCGCCATTCCCTATTCCTACCTGGCGCCCGAGAGCTACGTCCGCACCAACATCCTCGGCACGCTGAACGTGCTGCAGACTGTGCGCGAACTGGGCGTCGCCCGCCTGATCCACACCTCGACCAGCGAGGTCTACGGCTCGGCCCAGTTCGTCCCGATGACGGAGGCCCATCCGCTGGTTGGCCAGTCGCCCTACTCCGCCTCCAAGATCGCGGCCGACAAGCTGGCCGAGAGCTACCATCGCTCGTTCGGGACGCCGGTCGTGACCCTGCGGCCGTTCAACACCTTCGGTCCTCGCCAGAGCGCGCGCGCGGTCATCCCCGCGATCGCGGTCCAGTTGCTGGCCGGACGACCGGTCCGCCTGGGCGACACCCGGCCGACGCGCGACTTCGTCTTCGTGGACGATACCGTCGACGCCTTCCTCAGGGCCGCGGCCCTGCCGGGGATCGAGGGTCTGACTGTCCATACGGGCGGTGGCCGCGAGATCGCCATCGGCGACCTGCCCGCCATGATCGCCGCCGCCGCCGGCCTGCCGGTCGAGGTCGAGGCCGATCCGCAGCGCATGCGGCCCGCCGCCAGCGAGGTCGAACGCCTCCATGCCGACGCCTCCCTGGCGAAGGAAAGGCTGGGCTGGACGCCGTCTATCTCGGTCGAGGAAGGTCTGGCCCGGACGGTCGCCTTCATCCGCGACAATCCGGCGCTCTATCGTCCCGCGGAGTATGCGGTGTGACCCCGGCGGGCGACATCACCGGGAATCTGCTGGGGCCCGACGCCCCCCTGCTCGACGCCATCGCCCGGCTGGATGCGGTCCGTCGCAAGCTGATCGTCGTCGTCGACGAGGATCGCCGTCTTCTGGGCAGCGTGACCGACGGCGACATCCGGCGCGGTCTGCTCCGTCGCCTGCCGATGGACGCTCCGATCCGCGAGGTGATGAACACAGCGCCGGTCTCGCTTCAGATCGACGGTTCCGACATCGTGGCCCTGCAGCGGCTGGAGGAGCGCGGCGTCACCCTGGCGCCCCTGCTGGACCGGGCCGGTCGGGTTGTCGGCCTCTATCCCGACACCGTCGGCACGCCGCGCCCCCGGGACAATCTGGTGGTAATCATGGCCGGAGGTCGGGGTGTTCGTCTCGCGCCCCTGACCCAGACCTGTCCCAAGCCGATGCTGAAGGTGGCAGGACGCCCCCTGCTCGAGACGATCATCGAACGGCTGAGAGCACAGGGGTTCGGCCGCTTCCGGCTCGCCGTGAACTACCTGGCCGAGATGATCGAGGATCATTTCGGCGACGGCGCCTCGATGGGCGTCGAGATCGAGTATCTGCGCGAGGACCACCCGCGCGGCACCGCCGGCGCCCTGTCTCTGGTGCGCGATCCCGTAACCAGCCCGATGCTGGTCATGAACGGCGACGTCCTGACGCGGATGGCCTTCGGCGGCCTGATCGACTTCCACGAGGAGCACGGCGCCCTGGCCACCCTGTGCCTGCGCGAGCACCAGTTCCAGGCCCCGCACGGCGTGGCCGAGGTGGACGGCGTGCGGATGACGGCCCTGCGCGAAAAGCCGACCTTCCGCTGGCTGGCCAACGCCGGCGTCTATTGCCTGGAGGGGTCGGTCCTGTCGCGGATTCCGGCGCAGGGGCCCTACGACATGCCCGAATTGCTGGCCGGCCTGGCGTCGGACGGAGAGATGGTCGGCGCCTATCCGATCCACGAGTACTGGCTCGACATCGGCCGGCCGCCGGACTTCGAGAGCGCCCAGACAGATTTCGGCGCGGTGTTCGCCGCTGACTGAGGCCGGCTGTGGCCTCGACGCCTGCCCCGCATTCCCATAGATGATTGAAGCCTTCGGGGGCCTTGACCTCCATCATCCCCCGGCTCATTCAGCCCTGCCCAACTTGCGGCCGGGCCTGGGTCACGAGAGTAACAGCACAGATGCTTTCAGGCGCGATTTCGCGGCAGTCCCGGGTCATCGGCGCCCTCGTGATGCGCGAGATGACGACGCGCTATGGGCGTCAGGGACTGGGCTTTGCCTGGGTCATTGGCGAACCGCTGATCTTCTGCTTCGGCGTCCTGATCCTCTGGACCGCGACCAAGCCGGCGTATGAGCACGGCATCCGGCTCGCCCCGTTCGTGATGACGGGGTATATGTCCCTGATCCTGATCCGGCATTTCATCGCCCTGCTGTCCTCGGCGATCCAGGCGAACCTTGGCCTGATGTACCACCGCCAGGTGGCTCCTCTGCACCTGCTCTATTCGCGCGTGCTGCTGGAGTTCGGCGGCGCCACCGGAGCCTTCGTCGTCGTCTATGGAGTCCTCCTGGGTCTGGGGCAGGTCAGCCTGCCGCACGATTATCTGCTTCTGTACTGTGGCTGGCTGCTGCTGGCCTGGAACGCCATGGGGTTCGCCCTGATGATGACCGGTCTGGCGATGCGCTACGACATCATGGAGCGGCTGGTCCCCGTGATCGGCTACGTCCTGATCCCGATCTCGGGGTCGTTCTTTATGGTGTCCTGGCTGCCCGCGGCCGCGCGCGAGTATGTGATGTACATTCCCTTCGTGCACGGAATCGAGATGATCCGCGCCGGGGTCTTCGGCGAGTTCGTCCCGACCTACTACAACGCCCCCTACGCGCTGTTCGTCGGCGCGATCATGAACATAATTGGGCTTTTGATCATCTCGTCCTCGCGCGATCGCATCGAAGTCGAATAAGTAACCTCTGCCCGGAACAAGACCCCCTAGGGGTCCAGACGGATCGAATATGGCCGAAGCTCAAATCAATTACCTGGGTCCGATACCCGAGGCCCTCACCTTCCGGGAGGAGCGCAAGCCCTGGTGGCGTCGGCTCCCGGTCGGATTCCTGATGGTCGTGGCCCTGCCGACCCTGCTGGCGGCGATCTACTATCTGCTGATCGCCACGCCCCGCTATGTGTCGGAGGCGCGCTTTATCGTCAGGGCCTCAACCCAGTCCCAGCCGTCGGCCATCGGCATGGCCTTGCAGGGCGTGGGACTGTCCACCGCCCCGTCCGACGCCTTCGCAGTCCACGAATATATCAAGTCGCGCGACGCCCTGCGGGAGCTCGGTCGCCGCTACGACATCGGGGCCATCCTGAATCCGCCAGGAGCCGACGCCTTCTCCCGCTATCCGCGTCTGTGGGACAGCCGCGGCGAGGAAGGGCTCTACAAGGGCTTCAATCGCTTCGTCGTCGTCGGGTATGACTCAACCACCGGCATCTCGACGCTTCGGGTCGAGGCCTTCCGCGCCGAGGATGCCCGTCAGATCAACCAGGCCCTGCTTGCGTCCGGCGAACAGCTGATCAACCGCCTGAACGAGCGCGCCATGGGGGATGCGGTCTCCGAAGCCCGGACCGCCCGCGACGAGGCCCGCACCCGCGTCAGCGACGTTCAGCAGCAGTTGACGGCCTTCCGCAATCGCGAGGGCTTTATCGATCCAGAACTGGCGGCCCGCGAAAGCTCATCCCTGATCGGCGGCCTGATGGCGACCGTCGCACAGTTGCGCGCCGACCGCGCCCAGCTGGCCGGCGAAGCGCCGCAAAGCCCGCAACTGCCGATCCTCGACGGCCGGATCGCGGCCTATGAGCGCCAGATCACCGCCGAACGCGCCAAGGTCGCCGGCGCTTCGACCTCGCTGGCGCCGCGCGTCGGCATCTATACGGATCTGGAACTGCAGCGTGAGCTGGCCAACCGCGAACTGGCCGAGGCGACCTCCGCCCTGCTTTCCGCCCAACAGGAAGCGCGTCGCCAGAAGCTGTACCTCGACCGGATCGTCAATCCGAACCTGCCCGACAAGCCGACCCTGCCGCACCGCTGGACTGCGATCCTGACCATCTTCGCCTCCGCCATGCTGATCTACGGTGTCGGCTGGCTGGTCTGGGCGGGGGTGCGCGAGCACCGCCAGGACTGATGACGGACGCCGCCAACGATATCGTCGAGGCGCCCGGCCTGCGGGTCTCCCACCTCGGCAAGACGTTCCACGGGGCGACGAGGCCGGTGTTCCAGAACATCGACTTCACCCTGGGGCGGAGCGGGCGGCTGGCCATCCTCGGCCGCAACGGTCAGGGCAAGTCCACCCTGATCAAGATGCTGGGCGGCATCCTTCCGGCGACCGAAGGTGAAATCGTCTGGAACATGTCGTCGTCCTGGCCAATCGGCTTCGGCGGCGGCTTCCAGGGCAGTCTTTCGGGGCTGGACAACATCCGCTTCCTCGCCCGCCTGTATGGCCGCGACTATCGGGACACCCTGGAACGCGTTGATGCTTTCGCAGAGCTGGGTCGCTCGCTGCGCCTGCCGGTGAAACATTATTCGTCGGGCATGCGCGCGCGTCTGGCCTTCGGGCTGTCCCTGGCGATCGAGTTCGACTGCTACCTGATCGACGAACTCGTGGCCGTCGGCGACGCCCGCTTCCAGCAGAAATGCCAGGAAGAGCTGTTCCAGCATCGCAAGGACCGCGCCTTCATGATGGCCTCCCACGATGTCCATATGGTCGCCCATCATTGTGACCGGGCGATCATCATCGAGAGCGGCAAGTGCAAGATCTTCGAGGACGTCCAAGAGGCGGTCGAGATCTATTCCTGGCTCCGGGCCGCCTGATGTCGGTTGTTGGACTCTGCGTCCTCGTCACCCCCTCCGCCGCAGGAACCGGCTGGCGCGACGCGCTGACCGCGCGTGCGGTTCAGCTCGGCTGGCCGGTCGGAGACTCGGGCGCGGACGCGGCAGACACCGCGACCTCCGGACTGGTGTTTGCTCACAGTCACGCGGCGATGTCGGCCTTCGCCCCTGCGAACCGCGCGGTCATCATCGACACCACGGCGACCGACACCGTCGACCCCGGCCTGCCTGCCGCACCTGACGCCATCATGATCCGGTCGCACATCCTGGTCGAGGCCGAACTGGCGGCCGCGGAAGGCGCTGCGGTCCTGAACGCCGCCCGCTATGTGCTTGATTTCCCCGTACTGGGCTCGGTCGAGCGACGCGAGGGTGCTCCGTACCGCATTCATCCGTCGGTGGCGGAATCGCCGCTGGCCATTTTCGATGACACGGCGCCCGGGTCCTGGGCGAATTGGCATCCCCGCTGGTTCGCCTATCCGGAGGGTCATTCCGGCTCGATCGACGCGCCACTGATAGACCTGACCGGCCGGATGCGACCGCTGATCTACGGTCCCTACATCCGCCTGCCGGCTGGCCGCTGGCGCACGGATCTGCGCTTTACCGTTGATCCGGAAAAAGCCCATGCCCCTCTGCTGTTCGAATGGGGAGCGGGAAGCGAATACTGCCGCGTGATGACCGAGATCCGCTATCCCGGCGCCTATTCGGTCAGCCTGGACCGGATCTGGCCGGAAGCGGACGCGGCACAGCTTCGCATCTGGACTGCCCACCCGGTGTTTCAGGGTCAATTCGGCTTTCAGGGGTGTCGGGTGACGCGGATCGCCCTCGACGATCCGACGCCTCCCACGCCTGCCGACAGGATCATCGACGCCGCGGTCGTCTAAGCCATGGTCAGAGAGAGCGGTCCGCCGCCTTCATAGACGAACGGACTGTCCAGCGCCGAAAGGCGCGGCAGTGCGGCGTCCCGGTCGGACACGATCGGCCCGCCCGTTGGCGCAGGCCAGTCAACGCCGAGATCCGGATCATTCCAGGCCAGTCCTGCATCCAGGGCCGGATCGTACAAGGCGGAGACCTTGTAGGACACGATGACGTCGTCGGTGAGAGTCAGGAAACCGTGGGCGAAGCCGACCGGAACGAAGAGCTGCTCGCCTGCATCGGTCAATTCGACCGCCAGGCTGCGACCGAAGCTCGGCGAGCCCACCCGCACATCGACCACGACATCCAGCACCCTGCCCCTGACACAGGCGATCAGCTTGGCCTGGGCCGACGGCGGCCGCTGGAAATGCAGACCCCGAATGGTTCCCCTGGTCCGGGACCAGGATTGGTTATCCTGGGGAAACTCGCAGATGATCCCCAGCTGGTTCAGCCGTGGCCGTTTGAAGGTCTCGCTGAACCAGCCCCTCGAATCCACATGGCGTCGCGATGAAATCAGCAAGACATTCGACACGGAGGTCTCCACGCCGCTCACGCATTGCCTATTGCGTGGCGGTCTGGGCCGCGGGAGCCGCAGGCTCCGGCTGATCCGGGTTGCGGAGCATGTCGTAGGCCCGGTCGAGGGCGTCGAGGCGAACGAACGTCAGCCGGTCCGACCGAACGGGACCCCGGGGCGCATCCCCGGAGGCGCCAGGCGTCCCCCCGTTCAGCGCGGAACCATAGAAGATGTGCGCGCCGATCTGGCGCACGCGCTCCAGCCGGCGGCCCCAGCCAGGGGCCACATAGTTGGCGTGGTAGTTCACCGACCGGGCTGGCAGCAGGGTCTGGGCCCTGCCGGCGTGGACCTCGCGTGCGATGCGTTCCGCCGTCGCCCAGGACCGGGCGTTGACGCGCGTCCGCCCAATAGAGCCGTCGCAGGTGTAGGAGAACTGGCAGGTCCGGGCGTTGCGCTGATAGACCACGTCGCAGACGTCGCGCGGGTAGCGACCGCTGCGCGCCCGGTTCAGGATCACCTCGGCCACGGCGGCCTGGCCCTCTTCGCTTTCGCTGCGCGCCTCGTAATAGATGGCCTGGGTCAGACAATCGACGGCGTTCGTCGGCCGGGAGAGCGCCGCCGCGATGGTGCGGGACGCCGGGTCCGGCAGGGCGATCGTCCTCAGACCGTCAGGCGCGGGGACGGAGCTCGACGTCGGGACCGTTGCGAGGACCGGCGAGGGAGCGACGACCAGCGGCGGCCGGGCCCGTTGCTGAGCCGGGGATCGGGCCTGGGCGCGGCGCGGCGGCGCATCGGTCAGGCGCGAACCCTCGCCGGCCGCCAGCATCGCCTGGACCCGTTCGTTGAAGCGCTCGCGACGTTCCAGGGCGGACATCGCCGGAGGCCCGGCCACGACCGGCGCGACGGTGTCAGGCGCGGGCGCGGTGGCCGGCGCGGGGGCTCCCGCCAGACTCAGTCCGGCGCAGGCCGCGATGGCTCCGCCGATCAGAAATGGCGCCCTAAGCTTCACTAATCGTGACCCCTAACTCGCTGAACCCATACCAGCGAACCCGTTGAAGGCCAAGGCGTCTGGCGGAAACGGGGGGTCGGGCGTAAGCTCCGGCGGCGGCCAACCCGCGTGTGGAGCACTGATGCGGCGCTGGCCCAGAACTGGTTTTTCGCTGATCGAGGCCCTGGTGGTTCTGGCGATCGGCTCGATGGCGCTGGCCCTGATCTTCTCCATCGGCCGCAGCGCGAGCGACAACGGCTTCCGGCTGGGCCGCAACGCCCTGACAGCCGCCGACAATGAGATCGCCGTCTCCGACGCCCGCACAGCCATCGCCAGCCTGCTGATCCGCCCCGTCGCCGTAATCAACGATCCGGAACGTCAGGCGATAACCGGCACCGCGATCTCGATCGAAGGCGAGGCGGTCATGCGCCGCGCCACTGCCTGCGCGCCGCGCGGCTGGCAGGGACGGCTGCGACTCTCGATCGAGCCGGTCGGCGGACGACCTGCTCTCTTCTGTCACGCCGGCCCCAGGTCCGTCCGCCTGATGTTGCTTGGTCCGGGCGCGGCCTTCTCCTATTCGACGGACGGCGTCCTGTGGGTCTCCAGCTGGACCAACGCGCCTGCGCTGGCGACCGGCCTCGTCACGGCGCCGCCCCTGGAATCAGCGACCGTCTATCTGCGGCTGACCAACCCCGGCGGCCCGGACATCATGGAAACCGCCTCGACCGGGTTTCCCTCCAGCTGGTTCATTCCCAGTGACCAGATCTAGGATGGTCCTTCCGGTCCTCAGGCGATCCGCCGGTTTCGTCCTGCCCACCGTCCTGGTGGTGACCAGTGTCGTCACCCTTATCTTCCTCGTCGCCATCACCGCCCTGGCCAGCCTGACGCGCGAAGCGGGCCTGGCGCGGGCGCGCGTGGCCTTCGCCCAGCAGGCCATGACTGCCGAGGCCCGGCTGACCTATCTCGGCGCGACCGAACGGATGAGCCCCGGCGGGCTGTGGATCGACGCCCCTCTGCCGCCGGGTGAATTTGAGGTTCCCGATCCAGCCAGAGAGGCGGCGTTCCAGGCCGGGATGGCCAACGCCGGCGATCTTCGCCTCGACGGGCGTCCCTACCGCTATGGCGCGGCGGCGATCATCCGACTTCAGGATCAGGCCGGAATGGTGAACCTGTCGCGTCTTGCTGGACCGCCCATGAGCCGCCTGATGACCCGATTGAACGTATCCGCAGCAGATGCGCGGTCCCTCGAAGCCGCCCTGGCCGACTACAGCGACGCGGATGATCTGCGGACCGCCAACGGCGCCGAGCGGTCCGACTACCCTTCCGGCAGCGAGGGTCCGGCGAACCGCCCGCTGCGATCCGTCGATGAACTGATGAGTGTTCTGGGGGCCCGTGACGCGATTGACCCTTCGGCCTGGCGCGAACTGAAGCCATACCTCGCCGCTGATCCCGCAAGCTTCCAGCTCAATGTCAATACAGCCGGCAGGGAGGCCCTGCAGATTCTGTTTGGCATGACCGAGACCCAGGCCCGCTCCGCCATCCGGGCGCGCGAGGTTCAGCCCTTTTATTCGCTTGAGCAGGTGGTGGCTGATACGGGAGCAGCGCTCGACACCGATCCTGAGGCGGGTTCCGTTTACCCCTCGGGCCGGATCATCTACACGGTGGAAGATCGCCTCTCTCGCTGGACCTATTCGGGACGGCTCACCCTGACGCCGACGAATTCGGAGCGCCCTTTTTGGATCGATCGCACCGAATTCAACGAGGCGCGCCGCTCCGATCCGGAACCCGTGAATGTCCCTGAGTTTCCTGCAGCCCCGCGTTGACCGTCTGGGATCGGACGGCCGCATGGAGGTCGTCATGCAGCCAGGCGCCCTTGGCCGGCTGCGCCCGCCCGTCCTGCTGCTCGGTCGAGACCTTTGCAGCTACGCCCTGTTCGATCCCGGGGCCCTGCCGCGAAGCCAGCAGCGCCGCGCCGCCCTGATCTACGCCCAGGTCAACGGTCCGTATCTTGAAACCGGCAGCCTTGTGCTGCCGACCGGCAAGAGCCTTGGCGTCTGGTGGTGGGATCTCGCACGCGTCCGGGAGGCGATGATCGCCCGCTACGGACGACTCCGCCCCGTCATCCGGCCGGAATCGCTGGCCGTGCATCGCGGGATCGGCTGGCGAATCCTCAGTATCGCCAGAGGTTATGAGGCCCAGTTATGGGACGGCGAGACGTTGAAGGTCTCGTCCTGGCGCAAGGGGCGGTTCGACGACCGCGCCTGGTCCGACATCACCCGACTGCATTCGGCGGGTGAGGAGACACCCGGGACCCCGCCTCCGCCCCAGGTCCTGCCGGTGAATATCGACGGCCAGGCGTTCGGCCTGTCCAGCGTCGAGATCTCGCGCGACCAGGCCCTGGTGCTCGGTGCGGGCGTGCTCGCCACGGCGGCCCTGGCAACCGCCCTGTATCTGCTGGGGACCGTGTTCAGCCTCAACGCCGAGACGCGCACCCTATCGCGTCAGACGCTGGAGATCGTCGCCGCGACCCCGAACGTCGCCGTCGGCTCCGGCCGGGCGGAGGATGCGCGTCTGGCCGCTTTCCAGGCGGTGGCGCGCGAGACCAACCCCCTGACCGCCGCCGGCGCCGCGATCAGCGCGGCGGCCCTCTACGACCTGTCGCCAACCGCGCTCGACGCCGAGAGCGGGACTCTGTCCATGACCCTGCCGCCGGCAGCGGGCGAACAGCTCGACGAACTGGTGGCCGAGCTGGAAGGGTCGGGCTATTTCGCCGACATCCGGCCCCGGCTCGAACCGACAACCCGCAACCTGATCATCGAGATGACAGTCATCGGCGACCAGGCGCCGGCAGGTAGCGAATAAAGCGGCAGTCCGCGCCCTCGACCCTGAGACGCATGATCGGCGCGGCGTTGCGCATCAGGATCGCCTCGCCGGGCGCACAGGCTCCGGCCTCGTCGATGGCCAGGGCGGGCGTCAGGGCGTAGCTCCACCCCTCCCGCAGCGCCAGGGTTCGCTCCGTCGGGTTCTCTGGCTCGGCCCCGGCCGACAGGACGGTGATCGCCGCACCGGAGCGGTTGGCCTCGCGCCGCAACTGCAGCACATCGCGCTGAAACTCGAAGAAGACCGCCTGGGCGACCGTCTGGTCCAGCAGCCGCGCGCCGTTCGGCAGGATGATCGCAGTGGCCAGGGCCATGATGGCCAGGACCACGAGAATCTCGATCAGGCTGAAACCATCCCGGGCGACCCTAGGACGTGGCGCTGGTGACATCGGCGTTCACCCCGTCGCCGCCGACGGTCCCGTCCGCGCCATAGCTCATGACCTTCGGCCGGGTCTCGCCGGCCGGTCCCTGCAGGGCGCCGTCTGCGCCCGGCGTGGTCGAGGCGCCCGTCGAGGCCGTCGGGGCCTCGTAGATATAGGGCCTGCCCCAGGGGTCGGCGGGCAGCTTCTCGCTCAGATAGGGGCCGTACCAGCCGTTGACCGTGGCCGGATCGGCAGCCACCAGCAGGGTCAGGCCTTCCGCGGTGGTCGGCAGGCGTCCGATGTCCAGACGCATGGTCTCCAGGGCCGCCTCCAGCGACCGGATCTGCAGGCGGGCCGTGGTCGTCTTGGATCGGTCAAGCTGGGTGAACAGGCGCGGCCCGACGACCGCCACGATCAGGGCGATGATCGCCAGGACGACGAGGATTTCCAGCAGGCTGTAGCCCGCGCGTTCGCTGCGCCGGGCGCGCAGACCGGAGCGTGACCTCAAATGGACATTGTGCGTGGTCATCAGGATATTCGAACTCATTAACCAGGGGGTTCGGAGCCATGACGCTCGAAACTCTAAGCTATTCCCCGTTTTCCATCGCTGGTATAGCGGGGCGCGAAAACATGGTCGATCCGAAAGATGCCGTTTTAGGGGCGCTGGGCGATCCGCGAGCGGCATTCACGGTAGAACCTTGCCATTGACGATAGTCGAGACGGTCACTGTCCGGACGCGGACCTATGTCGCTACGCTCGGCGCGCGGTTCGCCCGCACGACGCCGCGCGAGCGGCTGCTGCTCGGCGCCCTGGTCGCCGGCGCTGTTCTGTATGCGCCTGTCGCCGCTCTGGAAGCGCGCGACAACGCCGAGAGTGCGTACGCCGATGCCCTCTCCGCCCGCGACACCGCCCGGCGGGCGCGGGTCCAGGCGGTCAACGCGAGCAACCAGGCCGCGCACCAACTGGCCCTGCGTGACATGAGCGACTGGGGCTTCGACGGCGGCAACCTCGACATCGTCCGGGTACGGATCGAGCAGTCGCTGTCCGCCGCCGCGACGGATGCTGCGATGACGGGCGTGGCGATCGAGACGAGCGAAGCAGCGGCGGCCACCGGCCCGGTGACCTGGGTCTCCGCCCAGATTCAGGGCGACCTTCTGTGGAGCCCCACCTTCCGTCTGCTGGACGAGATCTCGGGCTGGCCGGAAGGCTTCCGGGTCACCCGTTTCGCTTTCGAGAAGTCGCCCCCGCCCGCCTTCGAGGGCGCGCCGCCGCCCCTCACCCCGGGCCGCGTCACCATCGGTCTGGACTTCCCGACCCGCACAGCGACCGCTGACGGACCCGCGGCATGAGGATCCTGGCCTTCCTCATCCCCGCCGTCCTGATCGCGGCGCTTCTGGCCGGGCTGTGGGCGCCAGTGATCGAGCCCCAGGGCTTGACGGTCGGGCGGCGGCCCGGCGCGCCAGACGGCCTGACGCTCCGTCCGGGCGAGGGCACGACCGAGGCGGTCCGCCTGTTGAAGGCCTTCCAGTCCGATCCCCCGCCCCCTCCGCCGCCACCGCCGCCCCCGCCACCGCCGCCGCCGCCACCGCCCCCCGACGTGGCGGTGATCTTCGGCCAGGCCGTCCGTGGCGTGTCGCGCGATCCGCAGTCGGGGGAAATCACGGTGCTGCTCGACGGCGCACGTCGGCTCGGGGTCGGCGGCGTCTTCGCAGACGGATGGAGGGTAAAGGAAATTTCAGGGACCAGCGTCACGCTGGCAAAAGGACGCGAAACTCGCGTCGTTCGACTTTACGGCAGGACTTGATTGATGAGCATGCTGGACGCTTCCACAGCGGCGCACGAAACCGGCAGGAGCTGGCGCTCGCGTGTCCTGCTGACTGTCTGCATCGCGCCGCTGTTGCTGACCGCCGGCTGCGCCGCCTTCCCGACGCTCGAGGCTCCGATCGCCCGGAACGGCGTCGATCTGGAAACCGGCCAGCCCCTGCCCGGCGACGCCGCCGCCGAGCGGCGCCGGAACGATCCCGAAACCCTGCTGATCCCCCGCCCGGCCATGGCCGTGCAGGCCCGCCAGCCCGCCACAGACGCCCAGATCGCCGCCCTGATCCCCGAGGGGACTGTCGACGCCGCCCTGACGCCCCAGCCGATCCCTCAGTTCGTGGCCACGGTCTTCGGCAACCTCCTGAACCTGCCCTATTCGGTCGGCCCCGACGTGGCCGGAAGAACCGACCTCATCTCCGGCGGCACCGGCGGCACGATCAGCCGTCGCGACATGTTCCGCCTGACCCAGATCGCGCTCCGCCAGTATGGCATCGAGGTCTATATCGAGGGCGGCTCGGTCACTATCGGCTCCAGCTCTTCGTCAACCGCGACCGCCGACATCTCGCGCGGGCGCATCACCGGTCCAGGCGGTCGGATCGTGCAATTGTTCCCGGTCCGCACGATCGAGGTCAACGCCCTCCAGAGCCTGCTGACCGACCTCTATCCCGAACTGTCGGGCGCCCGGATCACGATCGACCAGCTCTCCAACACCCTGATCATCTCGGGCCAGAGCCGCGACGTCGCCGCCGTCACCCAGGCCCTGCGGGATCTGGACCAGCCCCGCTTCGCCGGGTCCGAAGTCCTGCGGGTCGAGCCGATCTACTGGGCCGCCGACGCCCTGGCGACCTCTCTGGAGCAGGTCCTGGTGACCGAGGGTTTCGTGGTCTCGCGCCAGTCCGCCGCCCGCCGCTCGATCGTCATCCTGTCGTTCCAGAGCGCCAACCAGGTCCTGATTTTCACGGATGATTCCGAGGTCCTGGCCCGCGTCCGCTACTGGGTCCAGGAGCTGGACCGGCCGGCCGCCATGGGCGATCGCCTGACGACCTTCGTCTACAATGTCCGCAATACCGACGCCCAGTCGCTGGGCCAGCTGGCGGCGGGCCAGTCGCCGACCATGGCCACCGCCCAGCCCCCTGTGGGCGTCCCCGGCGAGGCGCCGGCGATGCAGGGCGGGGGCCAGGCCACGGTCGCCGCGCCCGGCGCGGCCGGCCAATTCGGCGCGGGCCGTCTGATCGTCGATCCGACCGGAAACCGGATCCTGTTCACCGGCACCGCCACCGACTACGCCCAGCTCCACTCGCTGTTGCAGGCGCTAGACACCCCTGCGCCCCAGGTCGTGATCGAGGTGATCATCGCCGAGGTGACCCTGGATGACAGCACCCGGCTGGGCGTCGAACTGTTCGGCAGCGCGACGCGCGGCGACGGCGTCTGGAACGGGGGCACCGAGGGCGGGCTTGGGATCGGGGCGGACGGAGCCTCATTCACCTTCGTCGGCCCCAACCTGCGGGCCGAGATCAACGCCCTGGCCTCCAACAACAAGGTCAACATCCTGTCGCGCCCGCGGCTGGTGACGCGCAGCGGCGGCCAGGCGCGCTTCCAGGTCGGCACCGACGTGCCGATCATCACGTCACAGCGCGCGACCGATACCGTGACCTCGCCGGGTTCGACCGACATCCTGCAAAGCGTTCAATATCGCCAGACGGGCGTCATCCTGGAGATCGAACCCATCGTCTATGGCGACCGGGTCGACATCTCCATCAGCCAGGAGATTTCCGAGGTCGGCGATCCGCCCAACAGCGCTATCGCCAGTCCGACCATTCTGAACCGCAGCCTCACGACCCAGATCGCCCTGGGCGACGGCTGGACCGGCGTGCTCGGCGGCCTGATCTCCAACACCTACTCGAAGGCCAACACCGGCATTCCCTTCCTGAAGGATGTCCCGGTCGTCGGGTCCCTGTTCCAGACCAACACCGTCTCCGGCGCCCGCACCGAGCTGCTGATCCTGCTGACGCCCACCATCGTCCGCACGAACGACGAGATGGGCGACCTGGTCGATCGCTATGCTGCGGACATGAACGCCGCCTACCGGACCGGCCGCGGCTATTCCTACACCCTGACGCCGTTCAGCTTCCGCGGCTCGCCGGGCGTAGGTCTGGACCTGCCGCGCCCGGGCGCGCAATCCGATCGTCTGGCGCCCCCCCCGCCCCCGGGCGACGCGCCGGCCGTCGCGGAGCCTCTGCCGTCGCCGCAGCCCTGATCCTGCTCTAGAACGGGACGGTTCCGGTGGAATCCATCCGCCGCCAGCCGACCCGTTCGACCGTCATGTAGGACGGATTGCGGCCGCCTGGCCGCTCGATCGTCACCGTGACCTCGTACAGCTGGACCTCGTAGCGTCCGCTCGATCCTGCCCCGATGTTCCGCCTGGCCGCTCCCCTGGGCGTGGCGCTCCAGCGGATCACCTCGGCGCCCGGCACGGCGAACTCGCCGCTCGGACGGTCCATGAAGTTGACGTCGCGGATCAGCGCCAGGGCGTTCTCCTGCATCGTGACCTGCTGCAGCACGGCCTGGGCCCGGCGCTGACCCTGCGCCATCTGGATCTGAAGCTGAAAGATGGCGGTCATCGTCATGGCCGCGATCGCCAGGGCCACGAGGGCCTCGATGAGGGTGAACCCCGGCCTGGTGTGCCTTCGCCTCACACCACGCCTTCGTAGACGCTGGACAGGGCCAGGACGAGCGACAGGGCCACCACGCCCACGATGATGGAGATCAGGGCGATGGCCAGGGGCTCGAGCAACGCCGTCATCTGCTTCATGCGGTCGCGCAGGCGCGCCTCGTAGTTGTCGGCCATGAAGCCGAACATCGGCCCGACGGCGCCGGACTTCTGGCCCGCGCGGATCAGGCTCAGGTCCATCGCCTCCAGCCGGGTGTGCGACGCCAGGGAGCTTTCCAGGGTGATGCCGGCCCGCAGGTCGCCCTCCAGCCGGTCCAGACCGACCCGGAACGGACCCGTCGGCACGGCCGCGCGCGACAGGGCGGTGGCCGACAGGATGGGCACATTGTTGTTCAGGGCGAAGGCCGTCAGCCGGGCCCAGGAGGCGATCTCCCGCGACTGGAGCACCGGCCCGATGACCGGTGCGCCATGGGCGATCGCATAGGCCTGGGCCCGCACCGCCGGATTGGTGACGATAATGAAGATCAGGACGCCCAGGGCGGCAAAGCCGATGCCGACGACGGGCAGGTTGGCGCTGGCGAACTCACCCGCATCCAGCACCCAGCGCGACAGGGCCGGCACATTGGTCCGGTCGTCGCCGATCATGGCGCCGAAGCGCGGCACGACCTGGGTGAAGATGAAGCCGACCGCCAGCACGCCCGCGCTCAGGAGGAAGGCGGGATAGGTCAGGGCGTTCTGGAAATCCTTCCGCAGCCGGTCCTCGTAGGCCATCTGCTCGGCGGCGTCCTTCAGAACGGCGGCGATCCGGCCCGAGGCCTCGCCGACCCGCGCCATGGCGTAGACGTAGAAGGGGAAGCCCGGAACGTGCTCTTCGAAGGCCTGGCCCAGGTTCTCACCCCGGCGAAGCGCGGCGATCATGGCCTGGAACTGGGCCTGTCCCTTCCGGGCGGTCATCCCCTGGGCGACCGTGTCGAGCGCTTCCAGCAGGGAGACGCCGGCTTCCAGCATCAGGGCCAGCTGGCGCAGGACCAGGACGCGCTCGGTCTGTTTCAGGCCGCGGTCCTTGCCGGGCGGCTTGGCCGCCGGCGCCGCGCGGATATCGGTGATGATCAGGCCCTCGCCGGCCAGCCGCCGCATCGCCGCCCGTTCGTCGGCCGCGCTCACCGTGCCGCGGCTGGCGGCCCCGGCGCGGGTCATGCCGCGATAGAGGAAGGACCGCTGCTCGCTCATCGGCGGCGGTAGGCGCAGACCATCTGGCCGCGCGCATGGCCCCAGTCGCCGATCGGTTCGAACGTCCAGGGCGCCTGGTCGATCGCCCAGACGAGGTCGTCGAGGCGATAGTGGAACGGGTCGAGGGTGTCGCGGGTGCGGACGATCCCGCCCGGCTGGACCAGGGTGTCGAACAAGTTCTGGTCGGGGCGGCACTCGAAATAGGTCACGAAGAACCGGCCGCCGGGCGCCATCTTCGGGGCCAGTCGCGCCAGGCAGCGGCGCAGATGGTTCAGCGGCAGATGGGTGAAGACCGACTGGGCGATGGCGAAATCGACAGGACTGTCCGTGTCCGGAAGATCGAAGTCGGGGCTGGCGCGGAAATGGCTCCACGGCGTCTTTGACCGGCCCTCTTCGCTCAGTTCGAGGTCGTAGCCCGTCCGCATCAGGCTCTCGCTGATGTCGGATCCGAAATAGCGGCCGGCGTCGAGGTAGTCGACCGCGAGCGTGCCCAGCCTGAGGGCGCCGCAGCCGATGTCCATGAGCCGATGATGCGGCTGCAGGCCCTGCCCCTTGAGGAAGGCCATCTGGTGCGGACCCATCTCGTCCCACAGGCCGCCGATCAATTCGCGATGGCGACCGCCGGCGATCTCGTTGGCGACGATCGTGTCGTCCTCATAGACGTTGCTCGACATGGTCAGTCCTCGCCCGCACGGGCCACGCGATAGACCTCGGCCAGGGTCGTCTCGCCCCGCCGGGCCTTGATGAAGCCGTCCTCCGCGAAGCTGAGGAAGCCGTCCTCGCGCGCGATCGCGGTCAGGACGTCCTCGTCGGAGCGGGTGCGCAGGGCCGAGGTCATCCTGTGGCTGGCCGGAGCGACTTCGTAGAGGCCGACCCGGCCGCGGAAGCCCGTCTGGCCGCATTTCGGACAGCCGCGCGGCTCGCGCCAGTCGGCCGGTTCGCCGGCGACCAGGGCGCGCACCACGGCCGGCAGGGCCGCCTCATGCACGGCCGCCTCCTCCGGGGTCGAGGGGACGTTGCAGGCGGCGCACAGGCGGCGGACCAGTCGCTGGCCGGCCACGCCGCGCAGCACGTCGGCCAGCAGATAGTCCTCGATCCCGAGATCCAGCAGGCGGGGGATGGCCGCGAGGGCGGAGTTGGTGTGGACGGTCGAGATCACCAGGTGGCCGGTCAGGGCGGCCTGGACGGCGATGCGCGCCGTCTCCGGGTCGCGGATTTCGCCGACCATGATGACATCCGGGTCCTGGCGCAGGATCGAGCGCAGGCCGGCGGCAAACGTAAGCCCGATCTCGGCGCGGACCCGGACCTGGATGACGCCCGGCAGGTCCAGCTCGACCGGATCCTCGACGGTGATGATCTTGCGTTCGCCGTCGTTCAGATGGGTCAGCAGGCGATAGATGGTCGTGGTCTTGCCGGAGCCGGTCGGGCCGGTGATCAGGAGCACCCCGTTGGGCTGTTCCGACAGCGACAGCAGGCTGGCCTCCTGGTCCGCACTGACGCCCAGTTCGGACAGCAGGGGCAGGCGGCTGGTCTTGCCGAGCAGTCGCAGCACCAGGGATTCGCCCCACGAACAGGGCAGGCTCGACACCCGCAGATCGATCTCCTGACCGGAGACCCTGATCGACTGGCGGCCGTCCTGGGGCAGGCGGCGCTCGCCGATGTCCATGCCGGACAGCAGTTTGATGCGCGAGGCTACGGCGTCGAAATTGGCGCGCGGCGCGGAGCGGGCGGTGTGCAGGACGCCATCGATCCGCATACGGACGAGGAAGCGATCCTCATAGGGTTCGACATGGACGTCGGAGGCGCGGCGGCTCAGGGCCTCGGCGAAGACGCCGTTGACGAAGTCGATGACCGGGGCTTCCTGGGCCAGTTCGCGCAGGCGGGTGGCGTCGGCGCCGGGACCGGCGGTCAGGTCGGCGGCGGGCGCGGCCTGGTCGGTCAGATCGGCCAGCAGGGCGTCGATCAGGGCGCGCGGGGCCAGCCGCATCTCCACGGAATCCGCCGTCGCCTGGGCGATCCGTTCGGTCAGGCTGAGGTCGAGCGGCTGGAGCGCGGCGCACAGGATGCGGCCGGGTTCCGGGGTCGAGCTGTCGGGGCCGGGCGTTGGGCCGGTCTCGCGCCAGGCCACGGCGTTGCGCGACACCCACCAGTCCAGGGGCGAGCCGATCTCGGACAGGAAGGCGAGGATGGCGTCGGGGGCCGGGCCGTCTTCCGACGCCAGCACCGGCAGGCCCAGCTGTTCGGACAGGACCTCCAGCAGTTGGGCCTCGGACAGGGCGCCGAGCCGGACCAGGTTCAGGCCCAGGGGCTCGCCGTTCGAGGCCTGGATGGCCAGGGCGTTCTGGACGTCGGCGGCGCGGACGAGACCGCGCGCGACCAGCAGCTCGCCGAGACGCGCACGGGCCAGGACCGGACCCATCCGGGGAATGACGATCGTGTCGCTCAGGTCTTCAGCTCCGGCATCAGGCCGTGGAGCACGACCTGCATCCCGGTCGATTCGGGCGCGATCGAGCGCAGGAAGTTCAGGGTGTTGTGCGCCTGGCCGCGGAACTCAAAGCTCACTTCGTTGAAGGCGCAGTTGGTAAAGATCGGGGGCTGACCGCCCGAATAGAAGAGCTGCGCCTTGTCGAAGGCGATGTTCTCGAACGTGTTGCCATCGAGATCGGTCGGGCCGGAGAGGGTCTTGTCCTTGATCACGGCCATGCCGGTCTTCCTTTGCGATGAGCGGTCGATCAGGCGACCCTTCGGAGACAGATAGAGGCCTCCGGACAAAAGAAAAAGGGGAGGACCGAAGTCCTCCCCTTTCCCCAGGTAGCCTCGAAGAAGCGAGGTTTAGTTTTGCGGCTCGGAACCCGTGGCGTCGCGACCCAGCGAGACTTCGGTCAGCGAACCGTTGGCCACGTTCTGGATGAAGCGACGCGTGATCAGCGTAGCCGGTTGAGCTTCGGCGGTGATGCGGACGTCGCCGCGGCCGAAGTTAGCGCCGAACGATGTCTCCAGCGAAGCGCCGGTGATGACCAGTTCGCCACCCTTGGTGATGCCCGACGACAGAGCCACCAGCGAGGTCGAGGCGGGCGTGCCCGTCGACGAGGTCAGCAGTTCGGCCGAGACGGCGCCCGAAGTCGCGGTGCCGATGTTGGCGATACGGACGACGGTCGCATTGCCGGTCGAGTTGGCCAGCGTGCCCGACGAGACCCACGGGATCAGGTAGGTGGTGCCTTCACGCGTGATCGACTGCAGCGACGAGGGGCCGAACGTGGCCGAAGCGACGTAAGGAGCAGCGAGCGTCAGGTCGGTCTGGACCGTGTAGGTCGAGGCCGAGATGGCGGCGCCGTTGGCCTTCGTGCCGACGGTGTAGGCGACGGCAGTCGGCGAGGCGTCGGAGATCAGGCCCGTGACCGCCACGTCAGCGGCAGGGTTGACGCCTTCGGCGAGCGTCAGTTGGGCGGCCGTGGCGCTTTGCGTGCCGACGAACTTGAAGTCAGCCTTGGTGACGTCGCCGATGACGGCAGCGTCCGCGATGCCGACGGCATCGATGCCGCTGACGGTGGCGGCGGTGACGGCCAGGGTCACGGTGCCGAGCAGGGGCTCAGTCAGCGACTTGAAGCCGTTGGCCAGGGTCGCGGCGGTGGCGGCGGTGTCGGCAGCGGTCGTTGCCTTGAAGGCCTGAGCGAACGTGACCGCAGGAGCGGCGAGCGAAGCCGAGCCGCCGTCGATAGCCGTACCCAGTTCAGTCTTGAACTGCGTATCGACGCTCAGCGAGTTGGTGCCGGTCAGCGGCAGCTGAACGGGCAGCTGGGCGATGATCGGGCTGCCGTTGTTGCAGAGGCCCAGGCCCGACAGAAGGAAGGTGACGGACGACGAAGCAGCGAGGCCGCCGCTGGAGATCGTGGTCGTCGGGTTGCAGCCGCCCGTGTTGAGGACGATGGCGCCCGGCGTCACGTTGGTGCCGAAGGTCGTGCCGCCCGTCAGCGAGAAGGTCAGCAGCGAGTTGCCGCCCGGCAGGATCGCGCCGACGCTCGGCACCACGGCCAGGCCGAGAACGCCCTTGGTGTTGGTCGCGTCCAGCTTCAGTTCGGTAGCCAGCTTCGTCGCGGCCTTGACGGTCGCGGCGGTCAGGTCAGCGTCGGCCGAAACGGTGACGGTGTACTGTTGAGCGTTGGCGGCGCCAGCGGCACCGATAGCGATCGTAGTCAGCGCGATGGCGCCGAGGAGTGTTTGCTTCTTCATTCGAGGTCCCCCTGGGGAAATTGGTAAACTTGGTTGGTCCATGCCACGGCGGTATCTAGAGCACATGACCGCCGAAGACTGTCATGGGCATTCCAAGGCGACGTATTCCTAGACCGTGTTGGAGCGCCCCGTCAACTGGACTTTGTTCGCCGGACGGGGCGCTTATTGTGAAAGTTTTGCGGTGCTTGGCCGGATTGTCACACATCCCCAAAGCCTTGCCGGAGAACTATCTGCCGCCTTTTCGCCCCGCAGGCGACACCTTGCGCGGAACGGCGATCTCCAGGCCCTGGAACAGAACCAGGAGAGTCCCGCGAAATTTCTCTGCCGCCTCAACGAGGGCGACGCGATTTTCCTCAGCCGAGTTCAGAGGCTGACCATCCTTGATCACTCTCACGCCGCCCGCCTCAAGCACGCGCCACGCGCTGTCGCCCCAGTCCGCGGGTTCCGCCAGCCCGTCCGCCCAGCCTTTCAGGAACAGCTGATCCACCCGAGCGACGGCGATAGCTCCGCCGGTAACCGGCGACGCCAGGTAATTGATGCCGTCCTCGGCCTCCGCCCTGCGCAACAGCGCTGTATTCAGCTTTTGGGTGTGGGCGCGCGCCGCTGCGATCTCCGTGTCGGATTGGGCAAATCCGACCTGTCCCAAGCCGGTCAGCAACATCAGGGCCTGCAGCACCTGACCGAACTGGATGTTCTTGTCTTGAATGCCGATCTCGATGTCGCGGATGGAGTGCGGACGGTTGTCCGCCAGGAAATCCACGATCGGGCCGTAGATTTCGGGCACCAGCGTGACGTCGCCCAATGCGCTGGAGACCGTCAGAGGAACATTGGCTCGCTGCACCTGAAGGACGACCCTCACGTCACGGATTCGCTCGATCCGCTCGGCCTGCGGCAGGGCAAGACCGCCCTTGACCCAGTAATCCTTGCGGAACTGGGTGTTGCGCATGAAGTCCTTCATCGTCTCGCGGAACGGCTCATTGTCGACCCCTGCCAGCCAGGCCCGCTGGGCGGGGGTGAACTGGGTCTCCTCGACCGCCTCCTGGTAGGAGGCGCTGCAGGCGAACTGCAGCTTGGCCGCGCCGAGCATGTCGGCGATGTCGCTGAAGTACATCAGGTCCCAGTTGGAGTTCATGTATTCGTGGCTGAGATAGCCGGGCGGCATGGTCTTCATCTGCTCGAACTTGGCCTTCGCCTGGGGGTTCGCCGCTTGATATTGCGGGTCGCGGTCGAACATCTCGCCAATGAAGTTCAGAGCAGCCTCCATCTTCTCGCCCGAGCCCATGCCTGCCCCGGCGGTCATCCGCGTGTGCAACTTCATCAACTCGCGCAGGGGCGCCGCCGTCGACCACCCGGGCATGACATTGTAGCTGCAGTAGACGACGCCGCCGACGTTCAGCTTGCGATTGATGAAGTCGATGATGATGTCGCGGTTCTGCGGCGAGACCCAGGTCCAGACCCCGTGCAGGCCGATGGAGTCGAACATCGGCAGGTCGTCGCGGCTGCAGAACTGCTCGAAGCTCTCGTCGGTCAACTCGGCGTTCGCCCCGGCGGAATCGTTCAGCCAGCGGGCGAAGAGAACATGGTCGGGATTGAAGTCGTCGCCGTACCAGTTGACGTGAGGCTGGGCCGCCGCGTGCATGGCGATCGACATGCCCTGGCCGAAGCCCAGTTCGCACGCATTCCTGACCTTCGGCGGCGCGTAACCGGCGTTGAGCAGGCCGATCGGCAGCCGCACAGGGTTCAGCTCGACGAAGTAGCCCGTCGTGTATTCTACGTCGGCGACGTAACCCGAAGTCCAGTCAGACACGCAAGGCCCCCAAGCGTTTATTGAAGTTCGAGATCGTCGTTAAAGGCTCGCGCCGTCGATGAAAATAGGGTTGAGCCGAACGCCCGGGCGCCACAGACATCACGCGACGCGTCACGGGCGTCGCCAACACCCGGCAGGAGACATGGAATGAGCGTCAGGGACTTCACCGTCGAACAGGCCGCCGCCCTGGCTCCCGGAGACGGTCACTATCGCGCCTTCGTCGGCCCGACCTATCGCTACGACCTGATCGGCGCCCAGCAGTTCGCCCTGCTGTATCTGCTGGGGCTGCGCGAGACCCACCGGCTGCTCGACTTCGGCTGCGGCTCGCTGCGGCTGGGGCGGATGGCCATCCCCTATCTTCTGGAAGGCCGCTATTTCGGCATCGAGCCGGAGGCCTGGCTGGTCGCCGACGGCTTTTCCCGCGAGCTGGGCGAGGACGCCCGCCAGCTGAAGGCCCCGCGCTTCGACCACAACACCGATTACCGGACCGACGTGTTCGGGACCCGGTTCGACTATATCATCGCCCAGTCCATCTTCTCGCACACCGGCGAGGACGCCTCGCGCCGGGCCCTGCAGTCGTTCAAGGGCAGCCTGGCGCCCGGCGGCCTGATCGTCGTCAACTGGATGGTCGGCGAGGAACAGCCCCAGTTCGACCCCGACACCTCCGACTGGGTCTATCCCGAATGCGTGACCTTCCGCCCCGAGCGGATCGAGCGGATCGCGGCCGAGGCCGACCTGGCCATCCGCGCCTGCCCGTGGTGGCATCCCGGCCTGAACTGGTATGTGCTCGCCCACTCCGAAGCCGAGCTGCCGGATGCGGCCTTCCTCGCCTCGCTGGCGCTCCAGCCGCTCGCGCGATGATTTCGACTATCGTCCGGCATCAGCCCACAATTTGGGTTGCTAGATCCCTCATCGACTGAGGCAAAGCATACATGTGTTGAAACTGCAGTATCTGCTTCGCGACCATTTTCAGCCGGTCCTCAAAACCCAAATTCGGCAACGTACCCAGAAGCGGTTTGTTAAAGGCCGGTTCATCCCCCCTCTGGAACTCCAGGGCGATGCTCATTCGCGGTTCGTGGCAAAACTGGCTGGTCTGGCCGCCCCAGTGCAGAACCGCCTGATTCCAGCAGAACCAGTCGCCCGGCTTGCCCGGAAGCGCCCGGATGCTGGGATAATCGACCTTCCAATTCTTTTCGTCGGCGGTGCCGTAGACCGGATCGCGGTTTGCCGGCAGGATATACATGCATCCATTGGCCGGACTCGCCTCCGTGAGCGGGACCCAGGCGTTCACCAATTTTGGCGTGCCATCGGCCCTTAGGCCCCGCGCGCCAAGATCGCGGTGTGGGCGCCATCCTGCCTCCCCGGCTTGGGGATCAATCCTCCAGGCCCAGAAAGCCGGCATAACCTGATAATCGTCGCCTAGAATCGACGCCAGCGTCTGCTTCTGGCGGTTAAAGACTCGCCATGCTTCATCGAACAGAAAAACGAACACCGGCGGAATCGACAGACTGGCGGCACGATCGATGGCGAGCGACAGCAGGCCAGACAGTCTCACCAGTTCAGGGTCCGCTTCCTGAAAATAGCCCTCTACCCGCAACCGTTCGCTCACCATGGCGAGGCGATTGGGCGAGATCTCATTGAAGTCGTCGTCGTCCTGAACGGCGCCGCAGATGGTCATTTCGGGAAAGGTCTCGCGCCAGAAGTCCTCGCGCGTCATCTCGGCAACCGGCGCGGCCGCCCTGGACGACGACGGGGGCAAGGCCGGGGTGGACAAAGGCCCAGCTTGCGGAGCCGGTGTTACGATCGCCGCCAAAGAGGCAGGCATCACAGGGCCAGCAGTTCGGATCGTGGCGATCGAGGCCAGCGATGCAGTCAAGGGAGCGGATCGACGGGACATGACGTGACACCTTGGGGCTGGTCGCCGATCCTTATCCGCCGAGCCGGGGCTCAATCCAGAAAAATGTCACCGGGAGGCGGTCTCAGCCGATCGAACGGCCGGCCCGTCCGGTCGAAATGGGGATTGAAGCCCGCATCCTCGCCGAACCGCTCGCCCCATCTCTGGCGCAGCAGCGCCTGGGCGGCGAGCGAGGCGGTCCGATCCTCGCCGGAGACGCTGAAGCCCCGGGTCTTGGACTCCAGATGATAGAGGGTCGCATAGGGGTCGTAGATCACCGACAACCCCTCGGCCCGCGCGCGGTAGCAGAGGTCCGCGTCATTGCCCTCCAGCGGGAAGTTGGCGGAATCGAAGCCGCCCAGCGCACGGAACACCCCGGTCCTGACGGCCATGCAGGCTCCGGTGACCACCGGGCTGGCGTGCACCAGGGCGTGCCGGCCCAGATAGCCGCCGTCGGAACCCGCGACCCCGACGCCGTCATGAATCAGGAAGTCGGGCGCCCGTCCCCTGGAGATGAAGCCCGCGTGCTGGATCGTGCCGTCGCCGTACAGAAGCCGGCAACCCACCGCTCCGACCTCCGGCCGCAACGCCTGCGACGCCAGTTCGTCGAGCCAGTCCGGCGACAGGACCACCGTGTCGTTGTTGAGGAAGACGAGGACGTCGCCCGTGGCCTTGTCGGCCGCCAGATTGTTCATCAGGGCCCAGTTGAAGGCCCCGGCGAATGGAACGACCCTCAGGTCGTCCTGTTTGGCCAACCCGTCCAGGTACGCGCGCGTCTCCGGCTCCCGGCTTTCGTGGTCGATGATCATCAGGTCGAGCTCTGCGCGATTGTCGGCGCGATGGCGAAGGATGCTGTCAAGGCAAGGCTTCAGCAGATCTACACGGTCGCGGGTCGGGATGATTATCGACACCCTGACCGGCCCCGCGTCGTGGCGAAGCCGGATCGCCCCCGGCACGACCGCGCCCAGGATGTCGGATTTCGGCAGAATCTCGATCGCATGTCCCCTGCGCTCGACCTCGCGGCGCACACATTCCGCCCAGGCCAGCCCCTGTGGGTCGAGAGCAGGCTCAGCCGCTCGCGTCACGAGTACCGATGCGATGTGGCCGATCGCTCCGGGCGCGTCACCCAGCCTCAACACGAGGTCGCACCCGTGCAAACCCTCGCAGCCCTCCGCAGGCTCCATTGCATCGAATATGGATCGCCGGAACGCCAGCGTCGTGCCGACATACGGGACCTGAAGTAGAAGGTCTCCATCATAGGCTGGACGCAGGATCGGGGCCTTGTGGCGCCGCCGATCCATTTCGCTGTCGTCGTCCGGATCCAGACAATCCTCATCGGCATAGACGGCCTGCAGCTCGGGCGAGCGAGCGAAGGCTTCGGCAACCAAAGTCAGGGCGTCGCCGGCGAGAACCGCATCCGCCTGGGTCAGGATCACGATATCGCTCGCCGGTTCCGAACGCAGCGCGAGCTGCAACCTCGCCCCCCCATCTTCCGATTCAACCGTCATCCAGGAGGTTCTGGTCTGGCCTCGCCAGGCCGCACTATTGCCGATTTCGGCCGCAGTGTTCGTCAGCGTTTTATCGACCAGCAGGACCAGACGATCCCGCCTGCCCAACTGGGCCTGAATACTCCGGGCGCTATGATCCAGCGCCAGAGCGCTGGCCCCGACGGCGTCCAGAACGACCGTCACGGCCAGGTCGTCGTCATGAACCAGGGCCGGCCGACGCCCCCAATCCTCGAAATAGTCGCCATAGTCGCCGAGCGCGCGACCCAGGCCGGACGTAATGGCGGGAAGCGCTCGCTCGAGACGCTCCAGCGTCGCACGAACCTCCGCGATCTCGCCGCGCAGCTGGCTCAGGCCCGTCGCAATGACGGGCGCGGAATGAATCTCTCCTTCGGCGATCCGCTCGCCGGTCGACGCGATCCGGATCTCGATCCGCAAGGGGCCCGCCTGCCGCCGCCGGGGCTCCAGTCGGATTTCGAACCCCACCCGCCCGTCCCCGCCGAACAGGTCCTGGATATCGCGCCGGAACCTGTCGGCCCGTCCAGCGGCCACAAACGCATCCCCGCCCCAGATCTCTAGCGAAACCGGCTCGGCGTCTGGCCCACGGGCCATCACCCAGCCCGAGACCACCGATGAGTCCAGCCGCTCCACTCCGGAGAGAGGGCCAGCGAAGGCTTTCAGTCGGGACAGGGCCGCGGGCGAAACTTCCACGGACCCGCCGATAGTCGAGCGAAGCACCTCATCGGACAAAAGCGCGAAATAGGCCCCGGGCCATGAATCCGCCCAAGCGCGGAACGCCGCGCGCCCTGGCTCGGAAAGTGGAAGCGTCCCGATGGCCCAATCGACCAATTCTTGCGGCGGACCTCGGCGGGCGCCCCAGATGTTCTCGCCCCGGTCAGCGCTGCCTATGACTCGATTAACGAACTCGCCCGAACTGAAGAACGCCGTTGCCAGCGCCTTCAGATCCAAGCCGATAAATTCATCGATCACCGCGTCCGATTCCGGCTCCCGGTTGTGGACGAGGCGATAGAATTGAATGACGTCGCTCGCGATCGCCTGCCGGCTGGAAGAGGAGGCTTTGGGCAGGCTCATTCAAATCTCGACGCTTGATCGCAGCAAGCCTAGTCGCGCCTCGGTGCGACGTCGATAGGCGGCTCTGCTTGCTTGTCGGGCGACCGACTGCACCTTATGCGTGACGGGACAGCAGCTATGGATCGCTCGGGCAGGGCTCCGACGGCCCTCGCATGGTTCAAGGATGACGTCGTCTATGAAGCAACCCGCCAGAGCAAAGGCCAGATCCCGCGAAACGGTCGGCAAGGACGTCTTCTTCGCCCTGACGGACCTGATGTCGTTCCTGACCCATCATGACACCCTGACCGGCATTCAGCGGGTGCAGTCCAATATCGCCAGAAGCCTGATCGACCGGCGTGGGGACGACGCGCGTTACATCATCGCCGACCGTCCGGTGCCCGGAAAAGACGCTTGTTTCCGCGAACTGGACCGCACGGCCTTCGTCCGACTGATCGACTACGTCAACGGCGAGGTCGTCGATCACGATCAGCTTCAGGCGCTCCTCTCACTCTGCGTCGACGGAGCAAGGCCCGTCACGCCGCGCCCAGGCAGCGCCGTCATCCTGCTGGGCAGCTTCTGGAGCAACGAGAACACAGTCGACCGCTATCTGGCGCTGAAGCGGTCGGGCGTCAGGATCGGCGTCTACATCTACGACATTATTCCGCTGTCTCACCCCGAGTTTTGCGACGCCTATCTGGTGCGCGACTTTTCGGCCTCCTTGCTGGACCTCTGCCTGGTCGCCGACTTCTTCCTGGCTATCTCGGACCATACCAGGAGCGACCTGGCGCGCTTCCTGAGCGAGAACAGCCCGTCCCAGCCGCCGATCCGTACGGTTCGACTGGCGCATGCAATGACCTTGCAACCTGAGGTTGCCGACATCTGGCCGAATGCGATGCAAAGGCTGAAGGGCCGCGAATACGTGGCCTTCGTCTCGACGATTGAGGGTCGCAAAAATCACCTCTACGCCGTCAATGTGTGGCGTCAGCTGATCGCCGACGGCGTGGAAGTGCCCGACCTGGTGCTGGCGGGCCGCAAGGGATGGCGGATCAACGGCCTGATCGACCTGCTGGAGGGCACCGACAACCTCGATGGTCGTGTGCATCTCGTGCACGACCTCTCCGACACCGAGCTGGCCGCCGTCTACGAGAACAGCCTGTTCACGGTCTTCCCAAGCCTGGTAGAAGGTTGGGGACTGCCGGTCGGCGAAAGCCTGGCCCTCGGCAAAATGTGTGCTGCATCGAACACGTCGTCGATCCCCGAGGTCGGCGGCGACTTCGTCGACTATTTCGATCCGACCAATTTGCAGGATGGGGTGAAGGTGATCGCGCGCCTCATCCAAAACCGCGCCTGGCTCGCCGACCGTGAGCGCAATATCGCCGACCATTTCACCGCCCGGACCTGGGACGAGGTGGCTGATGAATTCATGGCCGAGGTCGCAGATCTGGGACGGGCGCCGCCCACGCCGATCGGCGTGGCGATGCTGGAAGCGGGCGTGGTCTATCGTCCATCCGACGTCTTCCAGCCGCCGTCGCCCCACCGCTGGTTGCAGGACCGGGCGACGCGCTTCCTTATGGCCCGGTCCTTCTACGGCAATGAAACGGTCGGTTGCTGGATGCGCGGCCCGTCAGGCGAGATGGTGTTCCAGACGGGCCTGGCCGAAGGCGAACCGATCGTGATCGATATCGCCGCCTTCTCGACCGGTTTGCTGGGCGACGCCGGAGTCACGCTTATGCTCGACCCGGTCGCAGGAAAACCTCGTCTGCGCCCCGTCGCCCTTCATCTTCCGGTAGAACCCGGCGCCCAGTACCAGATCCGCGGCCATGTCGGCCCGGCGGGACTCTGCCGCCTGACGCTGGAGGTGGCCGGCCCATATGAACGACCGGGAGGCGACGAACGTGATCTTGCCATCGGCTTCTCGGCCATCGGCTTCGCGCCCGCCGCCGATATCGAGGCGCGGATGGATCTACTCGAAGGCATGACCTTGAAGGTCGCCACATATCGGCCGACTTCCTCCGCCGGCGGCGGCTGATCAGACCCGATGCGCACCCGCTTCTGGCACTATCATTCGCGCTTCGACGCGGTGGAGAGCGTGACCCGTCACGCTATGAACCAGCCGCCCTTCAAAGCGCGCGAGGGGCGGGTGACCAACTTCCTCGGCGTGGTCATCGATCCGCGCGTGTTCCCACCCGCGCTCGAACGGATGGCCGGCACGATCGAGGCGGCGCCGATGCCGAACAATTGGCACGCCGATCTGGCCGAATGGGGAGCCGCCTTCCACGCTGTGGACCTCAGCGGTCCGCGTTTCACCATGATCGAACTCGGCTGCGGCTGGGGGTGCTGGATGACGAATCTCGGCACGATCGCGCGGCGCGCCGGCCGATCCGTCCACGTCATCGGCGTCGAGGGCGACGGCGGGCACATCGAGATGGCGAAACAGACACTCGCCGAGAACGGCTTCGCCGAAGATGAGTGGACCCTGGTCACGGGGATCGCCGCAGGGCGTTCGGGGACGGCGCTCTTCCCGACCCAAGAACAGCCCGGGCAGTCCTGGGGTCTGGAGCCCCGATTTGACGCCAGCGAGCAGGAGGCGAACGAACTGGTGGCCAGCGGGCGCTATGTGGCCCTGCCGATGATCGCTCTGGCGGAGATCGCCACCGCCGAGCCGCGCATCGACCTGGTCCACATCGACATCCAGGGCGGCGAGGTCGGCGTCGTCGAATCCTGTTTGGACGTGTTGAACGACAAGGTCGCCTATGTCCTGATCGGCACCCACAGTCGTCAGATCGAGGGCCGGCTGTTCGACATCATGATCGGCGCCGGATGGGAGCTGGATATGGAGCGCCCCGCCTTCCTCGACATCAATCACCCCGTTCCGATCATCTCGGTTGACGGCGTGCAGGGCTGGAAAAACCCGCGCCTCTTCTAGCGGCGGGTCGCGATCACGGTTGTCCGTTGCGTCGGCCGGGTGTCTCCAGAGAACAGAGGCACAGCCCAAGCATCCTCAAACCGCACGTCGAAGCCAAGGTTCTCGAACACTCGCCGGTACATCCCGCGAGAAAGGAAATACCAAGTGTGGTCCTGTCGTGGCGCCAGGTGAAGCCAGTTCGGCCCCGCCGTCAGTGTCATTTCCTCACTGTCGACGACCGGATCGAAGGCGATGATGACGGCCTCGCGAGCCAGCACCGAGAGATTGCCGATCGCGGTCACCGGGTCCGACAGATGCTCCGTGATGGCTCCGGCCAGGACGACATCGAACCGCCGCTCCCAGGCCCCGACGCGATTGATCGGGGCGTAAACGACATCGGCGCGACTGCCGGTCTTGCGCCAGCCGTACCAGTAGGAATTCTTCAGCTTGCGGAGGATTTCGTCGGTCTCGGCGACGAAGGTAGTGCGGTTGTTTAGATAGCCGCTGTTGATGTGCGGCACCTGGGTGAAGTCCGCACCTGATCGCGCCTCCAGCGAGGTCACCCTAGCCCCCGCCTTCTCGGCCTCGAAGCTCAGGAAGCCCGAGGCCGTTCCTACGTCCAGCAAGGTCTTTCCGGCGATGTCGTAGCCACCGATGTAGCGCGGGAAATGGCCCCGGATGTCCCAGCCGCCCGGGATCACGGGTTCGTCGGCAAACTCCATGGTGTGGTAGAAGATGCAATCGGACTTGTCCGGCATCGGCCACGGCTGCACAGCGGAGAAGACATCCGTGGTCATATGATCCGTGCCCCAATCGCAAAGGCCGCCGAACGGCCGGCACCCTGTCGTCAGCACTTCCTACAGTTCCGGTCTCGACCAAGTCCAGACGCGTCCAACCTGGGACAAAGCTGTTGTTTTCTCGACGGCCCGGCGGCAAAGAACCGCTCTGGGCGGACTGGACGATGCAATGACAAAGAGATGCGCTGTGATCACGGGGGTCACCGGACAGGACGGCGCCTACCTCGCACAGCTGCTGCTGGAGAAAGACTACCGGATCGTCGGCGTCGCCCGTCGTTCGAGCCATTATGGCATCGCGACGCACCGGCTCGACTGGCTCGGGATCGCCGACCGGATCGAGATCGTCGACGGCGATCTGCTGGACTTGGGCGGCCTGTGCCGCATCGTCCGCGAGGCGCGTCCCGATGAGGTCTACAATCTCGCAGCCCAGTCTTTCGTGAAGACCTCGTGGGACCAGCCTGTGCTGACCGCTCAGGCGACCGGCGTCGGCGCTCTCAACGTCCTCGAAGCTGTGCGTCTGGAAGCCCCGGAGGCTCACTTCTATCAGGCTTCGTCGTCGGAGATGTTCGGCCTGGCCCAGCAACCCGTGCAGAACGAGGCGACGCCCTTTTATCCGCGTTCGCCCTATGCCGTGGCCAAGGTCTTCGCTCACTGGACGACGGTGAACTACCGCGAGAGCTTCGGCCTGCACGCGTCCTCGGGCATCTCCTTCAATCACGAGTCGCCCCTGCGCGGGCTGGAGTTCGTGACCCGCAAGATCACCGACGCGGTCGCCCGCATCAAACTGGGGCTGGCGACCGAGCTGCGTATGGGCAATCTGGACGCCCAGCGCGACTGGGGCCACTCCCGCGACTACGTCCACGCCATGTGGCTGATGATGCAGCAGTCCACGGCCGACGATTATGTCGTGGCCACCGGACGTACCACCACCGTTCGCGAGTTTCTGACCGCGGCCTTCTCCCATGTCGACCTGAACCCGGATGACTATATCCGCATCGATCCGGCCTTCCTGAGACCCGCCGAGGTCGAGAGCCTTCACGGCGACGCCGCCAAGGCCCGCCGTGTTCTGGGATGGAGCCCGTCTATCTCACTGGAACAGATGATCGGCGAAATGGTCGAGGCCGACTTGGCCCGTCACCGGGATCGGATCTGAGCCCGTGCGTTCGGTGTCTTCACGAGAGGGCCCCGACCGCATTCTGGTGACGGGCGCTTCCGGCTTCGTCGGTCGACGGCTGGTTCCGCGCCTTTCCCGCGACGCGACAGTGAAGGCGCTCGGCGGACCCGACATGAGCGCGGACAGTCCCGTAGTCGATCTTCTTGACGAGGTTTCGCTGACTGCGGCCGTGACCGGTTTCCGTCCCAGGACGATCGTCCATCTGGCCGCGGCGTCCTCGGTGGCCGACGCGGCCCGGACCCCCGGGGTCACCTGGGACGTCAACCTGATCGGGACGCGCAACCTCGCCCATGCCGCGCGACGGACTGGCGAACCGGTGCATTTCATCTTCGCCTCGACAGCGGAGGTCTACGGCCGCGCCTTCCTCGACGGACCGTGTTCCGAAGAGACTACGCCGCAGCCTGTTTCGGCCTACGGTCGAAGCAAGCTCGCCGCCGAGCACCTGCTCGAAGACCTGACCGGAGACGGGTTCTCCCTCACGATCCTGCGACTGTTCAATCACACAGGCGCGGGCCAGGATGAGCGCTTCGTGGTGCCCGCGTTCGCCGCCCAGGTCGCAGCGGCCGAAGCCGGCGTCGACGACGCAATCCGCGTCGGCAATCTTGAGGCGCGCCGGGATTTCTCTGACGTCGATGACATCATCGAGGCCTATTCCGCGATCGCTGCCGGGCCGACTCCGGAGGAGGTCATCCGCTACAATGTCGGTTCGGGGACCGTCCGGTCGATCCGAAGCATTCTCGATCTCCTGGTCAGCCAAGCCCGGACGCCGGTTAAGGCCGTTCAGGATCCACAGCGTCTTCGCGCCGTGGACATTCCGGCCGCGCAGGGAGACTTCTCCCGGATTCGCTCTGCGTTCGGCTGGCGTGCGACAACGCCGTTTGAAAGCACAGCGTTATCGGTCCTCGAGGATCAACGCGCGAAACTGGCGTCGTCATGTTCGGCGAGGTTGCCTAAATGACTGAAATATCATTAAAGCGTCGCTTGCCCGGCGTGGGTTGGACGGGGGATCTGAACTTCATGCGAGAGAAGATTGTCGGCGCGGCTCGCCGAACGGTGAAGGCTGCAGCGGAGACTGTCGGCGCCCCGACGAAGAGCCTGTCCGCCCTCGCCAGCGCCGCACGCGCCCGGCAGGACTGGAACGTCGATCTCTACTATCGCCGCCTCATCTGCGAGAAGAACCCCGAGTCCGCCGGCGCCTGGCTCCAGTACGGCCATTCGCTCAAGGAGACCGGTTTCTACGTCCGCTCCGAGGCCGCCTATAATCGGGCTCTGGCGCTGAAGCCGCTGGATGCCGAGGTCATCCTTCAGCTGGGGCACCTGTCCAAGATCATGGGCCGGATGCGGGCGGCGAAGGCCTTCTTCAAGGAAGCTGAACGCCTCAGTCATCCGGACAAGGAAGGCATCGCCTTCGAACTTGGCCTGCTCAAGAAAACCGACAATTCACAGATCTTCTGGGACGCGCCTCACGGCCCCGAGCGGGAAGGTCTCCATGTCTTTCTCTCGGTCAACGTCGGCAAGGTGGCGGAGAACGACAAGGCGGCGGTCGGCGCCAACCTCGGTGCATCGGACTATTCCTACGCCTTCGCGATGCGCGGCTTCATCCAAGCGCTCGAGATGCTTGGGATCGAGCACTCCGTCATCCAGAATCCGGAATACATCTCCGACATCCGGGCGCGGTCCGGCGCGGCCCACAACATCCACCTCGGCTTCTATCCGCCCGAGGGCATGCGTGTCCTCAAGGGTGCCTACAACATCAACTGCTGCGCCTGGGAATTCGACCGTTTGCGGAGCCCCGCAGAGGTCACGAGCTATCACGCCTTCGCCGACCAGGCGACGATGCTGAATGTGCCCGACGAAATCTGGACCCCGTCCCAGGCGGGTGCCGAGGCCTTTATCGCCAGCGGCGTCACCCGGCCCGTGCGGATGGTCAGCGCCCCGGTCATGGAAAACATCGCCGGCCAGCCGCGACCGCGCTTCCGAACCTGGGGCCACGTCGACAAGATCGCGTCGCGCATAGGCCTCGGCTCGTGGCAGCCCTTAGCGATCCTCCCCGACGTTCAGCCGTCGATCAATCTGGCCTCGGCAAGTCGCCGATCCAGCCTGCGCGCCCTCATCCAGAACTCCGACGGGGCCGAGCCGCCACCCATCTTCCTGAGCGTCTTCAACCTCCACGACCGACGCAAGAATGCCAAGGTCATGCTGGACGCGTTCATGGCTTTCAGCGCCTCGAACCCGGACGCCCTGCTGCTGCTGAAGGTTTCGACGCCGTCGCGCGGTCACGTCCCGGTCAACCAGCTCATCATGGAAGAGCAACTCTTCACGGCCGGCGACATGGTGCCGATGATGGTGAGCGAACGGATTTGGCTCAGCGATCAGATTCTGACCCGCGACGAACTGACCGCTCTCTACGACCTGGCCGATTTTTACGTCTGCACGTCGCACGGCGAGGGCCAGAACCTGCCGCTCATTGAGGCGATGAGCCGGGGCGTGGTCCCTGTCTCGGTCGATAACACGGCGATGTCGAGCTATATCCGTCCGGAAAACGCCGTGGTCATCCCGTCGCACGAGGGCGTACTCAACCGCAAACTCGCCGGCCGCTATGGAATGTTTGGAGCCAAGACCTTCTACAGCTCTTCCGACGATACCGCCGCTGCGCTGGAGCAGGCCGTCGCCTTGGACGCCGCGACCTACGAGGTCAGGTCCGCGAACGCTATCGAGGCGATCCGCGAGACTTTTGGCCCGGCGTCCTTCGAAGAGGCCTTGAGAGACGTCGGCCGTCGACTCGAATCCGGCGCGGAGGCCTGATCATGCGCGAAGCTTTTCTCCAGATCGGGGCCCTGTTCGAAAACACCTGGACGGGCATTCCCAACGTCGTCGCCGCCCTCGCCGAGGGTGCTCTCAACGATCCCGACATCAAGTGGGGATTCCTGTTCGACACGCTGGAAGTGCCCGAAGCCTGGGTGCGGGAATTCTTGACTCGGCGCTCGGGCCTGGGCGGGCTGGGCAAGTTGGAAGCGCTGATCTGGGAAAAGGCGACGATCAATCCGCGGCGCGCCGCGGAAGCCGTCTGCATCTTCCCGAACATCAAGCCGGTGCGCGGATTCTTCGGCCGCGAAGCCAGCATCATCCATGACCTCAGCCCGCTGCTGACTCCGCAATTCCACAACCAGGACAACATCAACCATTTTGCGAACCGGATCCGCGAGGACATCGCGACATCCGATCATCTGTTCTGCGTCTCAAACGCGACGCTTGGCGACGTCCATTCCTATTTCGGCGTGCCGAGAGACCGGCTTTCCGTGATCAAGCTTGGCGTGGACTTCGATCCGGTGGACATCACCGCCGCTAGCCTCAGCTTCCGCCCGGACCTGCAGGTCGAACCCTATATCGCCGTCCTCGGAACCCTGGAGCCGCGCAAGAACGGCCGGATCGTGCTGGACTATCTGGCCGAGCAGCCGCATTTCGCGAACCGTTTCCGGACGGTATTCGTCGGCCGGGAGGGCTGGCTTGACGGCCGCAAGAAGCTGATGGACGCGTTGGCCGCAGCCGGCGTCGCGCGCGACCGCGTGGTCTTCACCGGCTATGTCTCCGAGACAGAGAAGGTCGCCCTGCTGCTGAACGCATCCTTCTGCGTCTACCCCTCCTTCTTCGAAGGCTTCGGTCTCCCGGTGCTCGAAGCCGCGGCGCTGGGCGTGGTCACGGTGTGCTCCAACAGTTCCTCAATCCCCGAAGTGGCGCCTCAGAACTGCTTCTTCTTCAATCCGCAGGAGGGCTACGAATTCGCCCGGGCAATGAAGTTCGCGGAACTTCGCGCCGCGCAGACGCGCGCGGCCGCTCAATCCCTCCCGGACATCACGGCCCGCGCGGAGCCCTACAGCTGGAGCCGCTGCTATCCGGCCGTGGCTGCCTGGATCAAGGAGCAATAATGTCGGTCATGAACTACGCCCCGGTGTCGGTCTTCTCGGGCGAGATCGTCGACGGTGTGCTCGAAGGCTACGCCGCGCCGGCGAGGGGCCTGCTGCCCTGCTCGATCGGCCTGTTCTCAGGTGAGACTGCGATCAGCTATGCGCGCGCCACCAGCTTCTCGGAAGCGGCAGAAGCCTCTGGCGTTCGTCTGGGCTGGTGCGGCTTCCGTCTGCCGGGTCTTGCCCAGGCCCTTGCCCTGGAAGGTGCGGTCGAGGTCCGCTGCGGCGTGACCAATGCCGTTCTGCTCAAGCCCGCGGTCGATGTGAGCAAGGTCGAACGGTCTTCCCGGCTCGTCCGCCAGGTCAGCCTGACGGAGTTCCTCACCTTGGTGCGAAGCGAGGGTGCCTCTCCCGACGTCGCACGGCTGGCGATCTTCGCGTCCGATCACGCGCGCCGTCATGGCGACCGCAGCTTCCTGCACGCCGCCTACCAGACCTTGTTCGGCCGGGAGCCCGACAGCGCCATCATGGAGGTGTGGGACGGGGACGGTCTGGATATCGATGAGGTCGAAGGCTTCCTGTCCGACATGGTCGAAAGCGACGAATTCCAGGGCCGCGCCGTGCAGGGCATTCCAGGCCCGTTTCAGTCCAGTTTTAAGTTTGATCGCGGCCTGTTCATCTGACAATGAGGCTCACCGACAGTTCGAGTGCCTCAATATGCAAAAGTCGATCCCGAAGGATGCTGCACGCGCGCAGCTGAGCGCCGTCTACAGCGGGATTCTCAACCGTAGGTTGGACAGCGGAGCCGACGACAAGGTTGATCGACTGGCCGCGGGGATCAGCAGCCTGGCCGACATCATCCGCGAGGTTCTCGGGTCCGACGAATACAGGACCTTGGCGGGAAGCAGCGGTTCCGCGCTCCTGAAGGATCAGACGCAGTATGGAGAACTCGAGATCCTGCTGCGCCTCTGGGTCAACGCCTATGCGCGCCACCGGATCGTGGTCGATGTCGGCGCGCGGGGCCGGGAAAGGTCCAACTCCTACGACCTGATGCGCAGCTTCGGCTGGCGCGGCGTCCTCTACGAGGCCAATCCGAACCTGATTCCGTCGATCCGGGCGGAGTTCGATGGGCTCGACTACGAGTTGATCCAGGCGGCGATCTCGGACTTCAACGGTGAAGCCGTCTTCCACCTCGGCGCGAACGACGATGTCTCCTCCCTGAACGCCGATGCCGCCAGCGGATGGGGTCCGATTGTCGGGGCCGTGGCCGTCGAGGTTCGACGCCTGGGCGAGTCTCTAAAGTCACTCTCGATCCCCGCCGACTTCGACCTGATCTCGATCGATATCGAGGGTGAGGACATCAAGGTTCTCAACGACCTCGTGGATAATTTCGACTACCGTCCCCAGTGGGTAATCATTGAGGCGTCCTACGACTTCACGGTCAAGGCCCTGACGGATCTGCCCTTCTCGGACAAGGTCCGGGAATCCTACGCGCTTGTCGGCCAGACGGCCGCCAATCTGATCCTGCACTCCATCAGAGATTAAGGACTCTCCATGGCCGCATCCGAACTGACAGCGGACGATGTCCGCAACGGCTACCAGCTTGTGCTGGGGCGAACTGTCGAGTCGGACGACGTCATCGCCGGCCACATGAAGGCGCACAAGGACCGGGAGTCATTCTGGTCCGCCCTGCTCACCAGCAACGAGTTTGCGGGCAAGAGGGACAGCATCATGACTCAGGTCGGCATCGCTCTTTATTCGGACGGCGGCCACATCGAGCATGACGTAACGCCGGAACAGCTTCAGGTCCTGGTAAATCGCATTCGCGAGCAGTGGACCATGCTCGGAGAGACCGAACCGCACTGGTCCGTACTGACCAGTGACAAGTATAGAGCAAATCAGCTCGATGAAGCGGCGCTGATGGACTTCCATAACTCTGGCGGGGAAATGCTCGATCTGCTGGAAGTCTTCGAACGACGCACCCGAATGTCGGCGGGACGCGGCGTGTGCCTCGAACTGGGTTGCGGCACGGGCAGGATCACGTCCCACTTGGCTCGGCGGTTTGAGCGTGTCATCGCCGTCGATATTTCGCCCGGAAACCTGCGCCTCTGCGAGGAGCATATGAAGGCCCAGGCAATCGACAACGTCGAAACGCGCCTTGTCTCGGACCCTGCCGATTTCGAGCGCTTCCCGCCGATAGATTTCTTCTTCTCGGTGATCGTGCTGCAGCACAACTCCCCCGCCGATCCAGAAATTCCTGCTGGACAGGATTCTTGGGCGCATCCGTCCGGGCGGCGCGGCCCTGTTCCAGATTCCGACGACGATGCAGGGCTACCACTTCAACATCGCCGACTATCTGGCGGCCAGTCACCCGGTCATGGAGATGCACAACCTGCCGACCCCGGTGGTGTTGAAGCTTATCTCTGACAACGGCCTGATTCTGCGCGACGTATCGCCCGACCCCATGACAGGCGTATTCGGATCTAACACCTTCTTCGCGACCCGCCCCTGACGCGCGGCTCCGGTGCGGCGTCGATCCGCAAAGGATCGACGCCGGACGCCGGGCCTAGATCAGCCAGTCGTCCAGGTGCGCCGTTCCGTAGAGCGGAGCGTGGCCCAGGCCCATCAGTTCGGAATCCGTCAAGTGGTCGGGGCGCACGAACAACGCCGTCTCCGACGAAGAGAATCTCGCGAAGTCCAAATCCAGAAGGCCATCATGAACGAGGCCTTCCATCCAACTCAGGCGCGCCGCCGTGTCAATCGAGGCTGTGTCGGGAACAGCAGCGGCCGTATCGACCGCCAGCCAGACGAAGGCGTCATGATCGACCTGGACGTGGTCCGCCAAAGGCGAAACCTGCGGTCCGAAATCCCCGGAATGTTTGCTCGCGTCCTCGAGCGGTGAGCCGGAGAAGCCGTCGTAGCGGATGCCGCCCAGCCAGTTGGCTGCCGTCAGGCTCACGTGCTCGGCGCTTTCGGAGAAGTTCAGCAACATCTGCGCCCGGCTCGTGCCGTTGTTCAGGGCGTTGGTCCAGCCAGCCAGGCCGCCGGCGTCCGGTTCACGGTTCAGGCAGAACTGATACATCTGGCGCACAAACTGTTCGTTGGTGACCGTGCCATAACGGGCTTGGAACTCCGCCGAGCCGGCGAAGGCGGTAGCGATCGTCAGCAGTGACATTCCGCCCGACAGGTTCGCCGTCCAGGCCGCCAGGCCGTTCGGATCCGGCAGGCGGTCGAAGGTCGCATCATACAGTCTGGCGATGATGGTCGCGTTGTCGTTCGCGACCCAGAGGCCAGCCTGCAGCGTCGCACCTGTCAGGGTGCGGTGCTCAGCGCTTTCAGAGAAGAACACAAGCAGGTTGGTGCGGCTGGTTCCGGTATTCAGGGCGTTGACCCAGTTCGACACACCGGCTGCATCGCCTTCGCGATTCAGGCAGAAGCGATACAATTGCTCGACGTACTGCTGATTGTTCAGCCCGCCGTAGCGGCCCTGGAACTCGGCCGAGGCCAGGAAGGCGCCTGCCAGCGATTCCAGACTTTGCCCCCGCTCCATGGCATCCAGCAGCGACTCGAAGCCCCCTTGGTCGGGCTGGCGATCAAGCGCTGCGTCGTACAGGCGCATCACCTGCGCCGCCAGACTGTTCACGTCGAACGTCAGCGAACCATCGACGAACACCGCGTTCTCGATATCGATCAGCGTGTCCGTGCCCTCGCCATTGCCCGACACCGTCGTTGAGTTCGCCGTGTATTGGCGACGCAGTCCGCTGTAGGCCGCGCCATCGACGCCCACCCCCCCGTTGAGCGTGTCGTTGCCCGCACCGCCGACCAGGGTGTCGCTCGCCGACCCGCCGGTGATCGTGTCGTTGCCGGCGTCGCCGTACAGGGTGGACCCGGTCAGGGTCAGAGGGACAACCGCATGACTGGCGACCGAAACGTGCAGCGTATAGGTGCCGCCCGCAGTCGGCGCGACGCTGGTGAAGGTCGAGCCCGAGTTGGCCGACCACTGCCCCACGACGACATAATAGACGCCTGCCGTGGTGGCCGTGAACGTCAGGTTCGAATCCGTAGCCGGGCCGCCGTCCGGCGTTGAATCGTCGTTGCTGGCGACTTCCGTCCCGCCAGGACCGATCAGGCTCAGGGTCGTGTCGAACGAGCCGTTGTCGATATCGAGGGTAATCGTCTGACCGGCCGCGACCGTGAAGGCGTAGTACTCCATGCCGCCATGGGCGATCGCGGTGACCGTCGCATGCGGGATGGTCGTCGAGTTGGCGATCTCCGTGCTGGCCAGGAGGTCGAATGACCCGTCCAGCGAGATCGCCGTCCCGGTCGTGGCGTTGGCCGTGGCCCGCGCCTTCACGACATCGGGCGCACCCCCCGTCTGGGCGCCGGCGCCGGCAGTGATGACGTCGTCGCCAGCCCCGGCGCGGATCGTGTCGTTGCCGCCGTTGCCGTCCAGGCGATCATTGCCTGCGCTGCCGGTGATGGTGTCGGCAAAGGTGCTGCCGACGACCCATTCGACGTTGGTCACGACATCGGCGCCCGCCGCGCCGCTGACGACGCTTGTCGCCAGATTGACCGTCACTCCGCCGCCGGCCGTGCCGTAGCTGACCTGGTCGAAGCCGTTTCCGCCGTTGATGGTGTCTCCGCCCAGCCCGCCGATCAGGATGTCGTCGCCGTCGCCGCCGGAGATGTTGTCGTCGCCGGAGCCGCCGTCCAGCGTGTCGTTGCCGCCGAGACCCGACAGGGTGTCATTGCCGCCGAGCCCGTTCAGGGTGTCGACGGACGCCGTGCCGGTCATGGTGTTGGCGGTGATGTCGCCGCTGACGTTCAGCCCGCCGGTAAAGGCCGCCGCGATCGTCTGGTCGGCGAAGCGCAGGAACTCGACGTTCGAAATGACATCGGTTCCGTCCGGCCCGAACACTGTGGCCGTCTGGCCGTTCCAGGTGACGGTATAGGCCGAGCGATTGCCGCTGAACACGACAGTATCGGAACCGAGGCCGCCGTCGATGCGGTCGTTGCCGGCGCCGCCCGTCAGGACGTTGTCGCCGGAGCTGCCGAACATCGTGTCCGCACCCGAGCCGCCGATCGCATTCTCGATCACCGCGCCGATCGCGATGGAGACGTTGCCGATCAGGGCGCCCACATTGGAGAAGCTGCCCTGGCGCAGATCGATGACCTGGGCGTTGTTGTAGCCCGAGAAGTCGAAAGTGTCGGTCCCGCCGGCGTCCCACACCGCGAAGATTACGGCCGAGGTGTTCGAGGTCGCGCTGAACCAGGCCTGGCCGGCGTTGGAGTTGAAGCCGTAGGTGTTGTTGCCCGTACGGGTCGTCATGTTCGCGCCGTACAGGCGCTGCACTGCGGCGATGTCGTCCATGAGCGGGGCCGAGGAGTATCGGCCGGAACCGAAACTGCCCCCGGTGTTGCTCTCGCTGAAATAGCTCATGATCGAGTACTGGCGGCTGTCCTCGAAATAGCCGGCGTTGGCCGCGTAGGTCAGGCTCTGGCCCGGCGCAGCATTGTAGGCCGCCGGGTGGGACAGGCCGATGGCGTGGCCGATCTCGTGCGTCAGCACCTGCTGCCCGTAGCCCAGCAGCACCGGCGTGGCGTTGTAGGACAGGCCGTTGTTGATCCAGACGTCGCCGCTGTTGCTACTGTCGGTCCGCGTGGCGGGCAGATAGGCGAAGGCCGCCGCGCCGTCGGAGCCGGACGCATAGTTGCCGAACAGCATGGTGGCGCCGTCGGAGAAGCCGTCGCCCCCGTCCACCCGGGTAAAGGTGATATTGGCGACCTCGGACCAGGACGCCAGGGCCAGCAGGGTCGCGGCAATCTGCGCGTCGGTGAAGCGTGTGAAGCCGACCGTATCCGACGGCATGGTCGTCGGCGCCGTGGAGCGGAACGCGAAGGTGACAGTGCCCGGCTGACCCAGCGTCGTGGTCCAGGCGACATTCGAACGGGTGATCTGCGCTCCGGCGCCGCCCGTCGTCAGCGACACCCTGCCGTTGGGGCCGAAGCCGCCGCGATCATCGGCGTTCAACAGGGACAGCGGCCCGCCGCCCTCCTCGAAGATCGCGTGGAAACTTCCGCAGCAGCCGCACGGTGTATAGCCGCCGATCTCGCCGAAACCGCTCAGACCCTCCGTACCGAACGAACGGGCGTTGCCCTGGAAGGTGTTCAGTCCTTGCAGCGCCAGGGCAGGGGTCATGATGTTCGCACTCTGCTTAAGGGAGCACCCACCCTAGCGGATGCACGGCCGCTCACAAGCGGGGCAGGTTGATTATGGAACAACTCGCGGTGACACGCGTTTGTTGCGACCTAGCCGAGTCCGATATCGGACATCCCGCGCAGCCCCTCGACGCGGCCCGTTTCGGCCAGCTGACCAAAGGCCGCGGCGATATGATACAGCGAGCTCGCCGGCGCCGGCTCGTCGATGAATCCCCCGCGCGGCAGGCGTTTGTCGCGCCACAGCCCGTCCGGCGTCAGGTACAGCCACAGGGCTCTCAACGCCGTCGCCGCATCGTCCATCAGCCGCTGGCGTTCGCCGTCCGTGGCCGTCTCGGCCAGGATCAGCGAGGCCTTCAGCCATTCTGTCTGCGGCCACAGCCGGGCCCGGTGGCTGCGCACGCTTCCGTCGTCGTTCAGCGCATCGATGGCGATCATCGGACGCTCCGAAACGCCCCTGCGACCGGCGGCGTAGAGACGCTGGGCCGCCCGGGTCAGATCGGCCCGGTCCCGCGCCCGCCCGACCCGAGCCAGCAGCCACGCCCATTCGAACTGGTGGCCCGGCTCGACCAGCCGGCCGTCCTCACCCGCAGCCGGCGCCCAGTCCGCGCCGAAGTACTCGCGCAGGAATCCGCCGTTCGGGTCGATGAATCTGGTCAGGGCCAGGTCGACGACGCGGTCGGCCAGCGCCGTCCAGCCGGCGTCGCCGCCCGCCGCCTCCCAGCCCAGACACGCCTCGAGCAAATGCATGTGGGCATTGGACTGATACGGCTGCTCTCCCGCCTCGATCAGCCCGCCGGTCGCCGGTCCGGCAGCCAGAAGGGCGTCGCGCAACCTGATCGCCCGGTCTTCCAGGGTCGGGTCGTCGATCCCGGCGCTCTTCGCCGCGGACAGGGCGAACAGGACGAAGGCCTGGTCATAAAGGTAGGGCGTCTCGTCCAGCGGCGCCCCCTCGGGCGTCAGCGTGGTCCGGCACAGGCCGTCGGGCCTCACATAGTCGCTGTAGAGCCGCTGAAGGCCGCGCTCGACGATGCCGCGCCACGGTCCCTGCCAGCCGTTCATCCCGGCATTGGCGTAGACGAAGATCTGGCGCGCCTGCACCCGCGCCCGGCGCGGAAGCGTCAGCGCCCGCCCCTCCAGCGACAGGACTTCGGCGAAGCCGCCGTTCGTGGCCTGTCCCAGCGTCGACCAGACGGGCAGGGCTTTCAGCCGCATCCAGTCGGCGAAACGGATCGCGCCCTCGGCCAGCCCCTCCGGCGGCGCTGTCGTGAAATCCAGGTGGCGCGGCGAGGTCGCCTTGATCCGCTCGACCACCTTCTTGACGCCTTGCGACTGAGACAGGTCGCAGACCAGGACCGCGTCCTCCTCGACCACGATGGCGAGGTTCCGCACCCCCAGGGCCGCCACCAGAATCCCGTCCGGCGCCCGGACCAGACATCCGTCCGCATCCTCGAAGATATGCTGCCCGGTATCGCCTTCGCCCGATGCGGCGATGGAGTCCCAGGCGCCCAGATCGGACCAGGCGAAGTCGACCTCCAGCACCGAGGCGCGGGCGGTCTTTTCCATCACCGCATAGTCGATGGAGATTTTCGGCGAGGCGGCGAAGGCTGATCCCAGAGTCTGGACGGCTCCGGAACCTTCCTCCGGCAGGGCCGATCTCGCCGCATCGATGACGGCCGGAGCATGGGCCGCCAGTTCGTCGATCAGAGCGGCCGCGGAGACGATGAAGTTGCCGCTGTTCCACAAATAGCCGGCGTCGATATAGGTTTGCGCCTGGGTCCGGCCGGGCTTTTCGACGAAGGAATCGACCGCCGACAGCCCGCGCCCGGACGGCTTGATATAGCCATAGGCCTGAGACGGCTCCGAGGGCATGACGCCCAGGGTGACGATCCGCCCCTCGGCGGCTCCGGCGGCTGCGGCGGTCACCGCCTGGCGGAAGGCCTCATGGTCGGGAATATGGTGGTCGGAGGCGACGAAGGCGATGATCGCCTCCGGATCGTGCCGCGCGGCCCAGGCGGCTGCGGCGGCCATGGCGGCGGCAGAGTCCCGGGCTTCGGGCTCCAGCAACACCTGAGCCTCGATCTCGAGCGCGCTCAACTGATCGACGATCCAGTCACGGTGACGCACGCCGCCCACGACGATCAGCCTGCCCTCATCCCCGGCCAGGGGCGCGACCCGGACCACGGTCTCCTGGAACAGGGACCGGTTTCCGGCGAGGGGGATGAACTGTTTGGGGCGAGACGGCCGCGACGCGGGCCACAACCGCGTCCCGGCTCCGCCGCACATGATCACAGGATAGAGCGCCATAGGTCTGCTTTAGCCGGATTGCGGAATTTGGCAAACGGGTCCGCCACGTTGTGCGACGCCCTCGACTGGGGCAAACAACGTGCTGAAGGATCAGGGAGTTAGGCGGACTATGAAGACGGCCCTGGTCGTACTGGGAATGCATCGCTCGGGCACATCGTCCGTGGCCGGAGCTTTGACCCTGCTGGGCGCAGCCGCCCCGCGGACCCTGATGGCCCCGGCCGCCGACAATCCCCGCGGCTTCTGGGAGAGCCACGTCGTCATGGTCCTCGACGACGTCCTTCTGGCCGAGGCCGGATCGAGCTGGAGCGACTGGCGGCGTCTGCTTCGCACACCCGATCCCGCCGCCGCCCGGGACCGTATCGTCCGTGCACTGGCGGACGAGTTCGGCGACGCCGGCACCATCGTCCTCAAGGATCCGCGCATGTGTCGCCTCTTCCCCGCCTGGCGCGGCGCGTTGGAACAGGCCGGCTACCGTCCCTTGATCATCGCGCCCCTGCGCCACCCCTCGGAAGTCGCCGCCTCGCTCGTCGCCCGCAATCCCATCTCGCGCGAACAGGGTCTGCGCCTGTGGCTGCGCCATGTGCTGGACGCCGAGGCCGCAAGCCGGGGCCTGCCCCGCCATTTCATGCGCTGGTCGTCCTTCATGGCCGACTGGCGGGCCGAGGTCGCCCTGATCAACGCCCGGCTCGGCACGGCCCTGGCCGCCGGCGACGACGGGGCCGGGATCGACGCCTTCCTGACGCCAGACCTGCACCGCCAGCGCGACGAGGCCCCGACCCCGGCCCTGGTCGCCCAGACCTGGTCGGTGCTCGGCGATCTGGCCCGCCACGGCGAGCATCCGGACCTGCACGCGGCGCTGGACGCCCTGCGCCGGTCGATCGATCAGGCTGAAGACCTGTTCCCGGACGCTCCATAAGCCGCGCCCCGGGCCGCGATCCTGCGTGACACGGCGAAGCCTCGCCGGTATCAGCGCCGCCATGGACGAGAACGACCGGCAATCCGAGGAACGGGGCTGGGCCACGGCGAAGACGCTGGCCGAAGCCCTGCCCTATATCCAGGTTTATGACCGCGAGACCGTGGTCATCAAATACGGCGGCCATGCCATGGGCGAAGTCGCCGTGGCCAAACAGTTCGCCGCCGACGTGGTGCTGCTGAAGCTGATGGGGGTCAACCCCGTGGTCGTCCACGGCGGCGGGCCGCAGATCAGCGCCATGCTGGACAAGGCGGGCGTCAGGTCGAGCTTCATCGACGGCCTGCGCGTGACCGACAAGGACACGATGGCGATGGCCGAGATGGTCCTCTCCGGCGCTGTGAACAAGGAGATCGCCCACTGGATCACGGTCGCGGGCCGCGAGGCCGACGTGCGTGGCGTCGGCCTGTCGGGCAAGGACGCCGGCCTGCTGACCGTCGAAAAGACGACCCGCACCAAGCGCGACCCCGACAGCCTGATCGAGCACGAGGTCGATCTCGGCTTCGTCGGCGAGCCGACCAAGGTCGATCCCAAGCTGATCGCGGGCCTGATCGCCTCGGAGACCGAGGACTGGGTGCCTGTCATCGCCCCGATCGGCGTGTCCGAGGACGGGCTGACCTACAACGTCAACGCCGACACCGTGGCCGGCGCGATCGCCGGGTCGCTGAACGCCAAACGCATGCTGCTGCTGACCGACGTGAAGGGCGTGCTCGACAAGACGGGAGCGATCATCCGCCAGATGACGGTCGCGGAGGCCCAGGCCCTGATCGATGACGGCACCGCCTCCGGCGGCATGATCCCCAAGCTGGAGACCGCCATGGCCGCCGTCCGCGCGGGCGTCGAGGCCGTGGTCATCCTCGACGGCCGTCGTCCCCACGCCATGCTGGTCGAACTGTTCACCGAATACGGTGCGGGCACCCTGGTGAAGGCGTGAGCCTCGATCTCTCGAGCATCAACGCCTGGGTCTTCGACCTCGATGACACCCTCTATCCGCCTGAACAGGGCGTGATGGGGCTCGTCCAGGGCCGGATCAACGCCTTCATGGTGGACGCCGTCGGCCTGCCCGCCGAAGAAGCCAGAACGCTGCAGCGTCAATTCCTGAACGAACACGGCACGACCCTGGCCGGGCTGATGGCCAACTACGCCGTGGATCCGGAGACCTTCCTCCGCGAGGTCCACGACGTGCCGCTGGACTCGCTGGAGCCGAACCCGCGTCTGGCCGAGGTCCTTGCGCGGCTGCCCGGCCGCAAGTTCGTCCTGACCAACGGCGCCCGCCGCCACGCCTCGCGCGTCCTGGACCGGATCGGCGTCACCGCCCTGTTCGACGGCGTTTTCGCCATCGAGGACATGGACCTGACGCCCAAGCCTGCGCCCTCGACCTATCGGCATTTTCTGGAACGTTTCGGCATCGACCCGACGCAGGCCGTCTTCTTCGAGGACACGCCGCGCAACCTCGAGCCGGCCAAGGCCATGGGCATGACCACCGTGCTGATCGCCACATCCGGACACCTTGCGGCCCGGGGGCTGGCGACCGGCGACTGGATCGACGCCACCGCGCCTGACCTGCTCGACTTCCTGACCCCCTATGCCCTCAAGGAGGCCGCATGACCGATCACGCCCAGCTCGAAGCCGTCATCGAATCCGCCTGGGAGGCACGCGCCGACCTGTCGCCCTCGACCCACGGCGAGACCCGCAAGGCCGTCGACACGGCCATCGACCTGCTGGACTCTGGTCAGGCCCGCGTCGCCTCGCGCGCCCCGGACGGCGTCTGGACCACCCATCAGTGGCTCAAGAAGGCGGTGCTGCTGTCCTTCCGCCTCAACGACAACGAGATCATGCGCACCGGCGAGCGCGGCCTGTCGGCGCCCTCCTCCAGCGGCGGCGTACCCGCCGTCGGCCCCTGGTACGACAAGGTGCCCAACAAGTTCGCCGACTGGACCGCCAACGAGTTCAAGGAAGCCGGCTTCCGCGCCGTCCCCGGCTCGATCGTGCGCAAGGGCGCCTTCATCGACCGCAACGTCATCCTGATGCCGTCCTTCGTGAACATCGGCGCCTACGTGGGCGAGGGTTCGATGGTCGACGGCTGGGCCACGGTCGGCTCCTGCGCCCAGATCGGCAGGAACGTCCACCTGTCGGGCGGCGTCGGAATCGGCGGCGTTCTCGAACCGCTTCAGGCCAACCCGACCATCATTGAGGACGGATGCTTCATCGGCGCCCGCGCCGAGGTCGCCGAGGGCGTCATCGTCCGCGAGGGCGCCGTCCTGTCGATGGGCGTCTATCTCTCCGCCTCGACGAAGATCGTCGACCGGGCCACCGGCGAGGTCACGCGCGGCGAGGTCCCCGCCTACAGCGTCGTCGTCCCGGGAACCCTCCCCGACCCCGCTGGCGGCCCGTCCCTCTACTGCGTCGTCATCGTCAAACGCGTCGACGCCCAGACGCGGGCGAAGACGGGAGTCAACGAACTGCTGCGGGACTAGGTCTCGTCCCCTCCCCCCTTGCGGGAGCGGGAGATCGTGCACGGCGGCGCAGCCGTCGTCCTGGCGCGATCGGGTGAGGGGTGACGCGGTTCCAAACGGGAACGCGTGCCTGCCTCCACTCCCAACGCCGTGCGACGCCTCATCCGACCTCGCTTCGCTCGGCCACCTTCTCCCGCAAGGGGAGAAGGGAACCTTACCCATCAACGCATCCCCCGAATCCGCCTTTCAAATCAACGCTCGGATCTATTTAGAGGCTTTATCCCAGGCGCCGCCGAAAACCGTGAGACACTGTCTCCGGTCTTTGACATCGCCATCGCTTGGACCGCCGCCGATGTAGACTCTGTCGACTCTGTCGAGTCGCTTTTTCGGAGTCGCGCCCGTGATGGATGACACCCCGGAACGGATCGGGCACAAACCGCCGATGCTCCCCGACTCACCCACCTCCCCGCCCGGCCTCGACGCCGCGCGGCAGACGCTGGAGCGGGTCTGGGGCCATGCCGACTTCCGGGGGCTGCAGGCCAGGGTCGTCACCGAGATCATGGCCGGCCGCGACGTCCTCGCCGTCCTCCCGACCGGCGGCGGCAAGAGCGTCTGCTACCAGATCCCGGCCATCCTGCGCCCCGGCCTCGGCCTCGTCATCTCCCCCCTGATCGCCCTGATGACCGATCAGGTCGAGGCGCTGAAGCAGCAGGGGGTGGCGGCGGCCCGGCTCGACTCCGGCCTGTCGCTGAACGAGCGCACCGATGTCCTTCGCGCGGCCCAAGCCGGTGAACTGGACCTGCTCTATGTCTCGCCCGAAGGCCTGGCCTCCGGCGCCCTGACCGACCGGTTGCGCGACCTGCCCCTGTCGCTGATCGCCATCGACGAAGCCCACTGCGTCTCCCAATGGGGCCACGACTTCCGCCCCGACTATCGGACCCTCGGTCGCCTCGGCGAACTCTTCCCCGGCGTCCCCCGCATCGCCGTCACCGCCACCGCCGACGCCCGCACCCGCGACGACATCCTGGCCTCGCTCCGCCTCGAGCACGCCGCCGTCTTCGTCGACAGTTTCGCCCGCCCGAACCTGCAGCTCTCGGCCATTCGCAAGGAGAGCGCCTCGCGCGCCAGGACCGACGCCCACGTCATCGAACTGGTTCGGGCCCGACGCGGCCAGTCGGGCGTCGTCTATTGCGGCAGCCGCGACGGCTGCGAACGCGTCGCCGACGCCCTGAAATCCGCCGGGACCAACGCCATCGCCTATCACGCGGGCATGCCGGGCCAGGACCGCGACAAGCGGCTGGAACGGTTCCTGGCCGAAGACGGCGCCGTCATGGTCGCGACCATCGCCTTCGGCATGGGGGTCGACAAGGCCGACGTCCGCTTCGTCATCCACGCCGATCCGCCGGGCAGCCTGGAGGCCTACTGGCAGGAGATCGGCCGCGCCGGACGCGACGGCGAACCGGCCGAGGGCATCACACTCTACGGCCCCTCCGACATCGCCTGGACCCTGAAGCGGCTCGACAGCCGCCCGATGGCCGAGGAGGTCAAACAGGTCCAGACGCGGAAAGCTCGCCAGCTGTTCGCCATGCTGGACGGCGCGACCTGCCGGCCCCAGGCCGTGCGGCGCTATTTCGGAGAAACCGACGCCGGCGCGTGCGGCGTCTGCGACGTCTGTTCCGACCCGCCCGCCCTCTATGACGCCACCGTCCCGGCCCAGAAGGCGCTGGCGGCGGTCCAGCGCCTCGGCGGCCGCTTCGGCAAGGGGCGGATCGTCGACCACCTGCTGGGCAAGACGAAAGACGTCCAGCCGTGGGAGAGCGACCTCTCCACCTGGGGCATCGGCAAGGAGATCTCGCTGGGCGGCTGGCGCGACATCGTCGACCACCTGATGTTCGAAGGCCTGCTGCTGGAGGATCCCAACGACGGCAAGCCTCTGGTCGGCCTCGGCGACGCCGAACGGGTCCGCGCCGTCTATCGCGGCGAGATCGCCGTCGAGGTCCGCCGCACCCCGCCGGGTTCCGACACCGGCCGATCCGCCAGCCCGAGGAACCGCACCCGCAACGACCGCAACGCCGCGGTCGAGGCGCTCGACGCCGACGTCCGCGCCCGTTTCGAGACCCTGCGCGCCTGGCGCCGCGACCGCGCCGCCGAACAGCATGTCCCGCCCTATGTCATCTTCCAGGACAAGACCCTGCTGGAGATCGCGCAGCGCGAGCCCGGCTCGCTCGACGCGCTCGCCGCCATCTCCGGCGTCGGCCAGACCAAGATCGACCGCTACGGCAAGGGCGTGATCGCCGCCCTTCAGGGCGCGGATTAGTCCAGCGCGCAGATGTCCGGCAGGCCGCGCAGGGCGCCGGCGTGGTCGAGGCCGTAGCCGACCAGGAACCGGTTGGGCGCCTCCCAGCCGACGAAGTCCGGCTCGGGGGCACGGGGCTTCGGCCAGGGCTTGCGGGCGAAGACGCAGGTCACGACCTCGGCGGCTCCCGCCTCCCTCGCATGCCGCACGGCCTCGGCCAGCGACAGGCCGGTATCGAACACGTCGTCGAGGATCAGCACCTTGCGATCCGTCAGCGAGCGCTGGAACGGCGCATGGACGTCGATCCGGCCCCGGCTCGACTTTTCATCTCCGTAGGAGGCCAGCCACAGGGCGTCGAAGCGGACATTCCGTCCGACCCGCGACAGGGCCCGCGTCAGGTCGGCGGCGAACCACAGGCCGCCGGTCAGCAGCACCACCGCCACGGTCTCGTCGTCGATGACGGGGGCGATCCGTTCGGCCAGATCGGCGACGATCCGGCCGATCTCGGCTTCGGACAGTAAGACGGTGGGCGTCGGGGGAGCTTCAGCCATGCGAGGCGGATACCGCCTCGGCCCCATGGCTGTCGATAGACTCATGCGCCGGCGCGGCGGGGACCGGGGTCGCGTCGATCGGCTCGGCATGCATCGTCGGCGCCTCCTCGATCATGGCGGGCCGCAGGCCGTGTTCGTCGGGCGTGGGCAAGGGCCGGGCGGGGGCGGCGCGGGCGGCCTCCTCATGCGCGGCCGGTCCGGCTCCCGCCCGGGCGAAATCGACGCCGACATCGACGCCGTGCGCGCCGGGGTCGCGGATCAGGGCGGCGAAGCCCTGGACCCCGCCCGGCAGGACGGGGGCCCCGTCCAGCTCGATCAGGGCGTGCCCGACCTCGGCCCCGTGGGCGTCGAGCAGGGCGACCCGGACCGGCGGCGCGACGATCTCGCGATCCCTGACGTTCCGGAGGGCGCCGGACACCATCACCATGTCCGGCCGTTCGGCCACGGCCTTGGCGGCCAGGGCCTCGAACTCGAGCCCGGTCGGGTTCACCGGCGTCCCGACCATGGCGTAGGCGGCCGCGGCGCGGGGATACAGTTCCACCACCTCGACCCGGAACAGCCAGCCGGCGCCGATCAGGCCGACGAACAGGCTGGCCAGACCGGCCCAGACCGCGCCTTGGGTCGCGGCACGGCGCAGTCGACGCTGCTGTTCGGCCCGGGCGCGGAAGGCCTTGGGCAGTTCGGGCGCGGGGGTCTCGGGCGAGACCGGCGGCGCGTCCTCGAAACTCCTCGGCTCCTGAGCGAGAATCGGCTCGCTGGCCGCCGTCAGCTCCAGCGGCTCGTCGCTGGGCATGCCGTGCCAGACATGGGCGCAGGACTGGCAGCGCACCTTGCGGCCGCCGGGCGGAATGGCGCCGTCGGGGGCAAAATAGCTGGTGGCGCAGGACGGGCAGGTCAGTATCATGGTCGCTGACTGCGAGGCCGCTCGCCGGCCCCCTCCTGTCGGAACGCGAAGCGGTCCGGTCCTAACGAAAACAATCGATGTCTCAGTCGCCCCGCCGCGCCGCCGAATCCGCGCCTTCGCCCGAAACCGTCCGCCTGTCGGCGGTCGGGTTCGGCTATGCCGAATCGCCCGGCGTGCTGCGGGACATTAACCTCATCCTGCCGCGTGGCTCTTTCCACTTCCTTACCGGCGCGTCGGGAGCGGGAAAGTCTTCGCTGCTGCGTCTTCTGACCCTCGCCGACCGGCCCGAGGAAGGCCGCATCGCCCTGTTCGGAGAAGACGTCACCGGGATCACGGCCCGCGACCGGCCCGCCTGGCGTCGGCGCATGGGGGTCGTGTTCCAGGACTTCCGTCTGCTGGATCACCTCAGCGTCTTCGACAACGCCGCCCTGTCGCTGCGGGTGCGGGGCGGCAAACGCAGCGACTACGCCGCCGACGTCGAGGAGATGCTGGCCTGGGTCGGGCTGGGCGATCGCGCCGACGCCCTGCCCACCGCCCTGTCCGGCGGCGAGAAACAGCGCCTCGCCATCGCCCGCGCCGTCATGGCCAAACCGGACCTGATCCTGGCGGACGAACCGACCGGCAGCGTCGACCCGGCCATGGCCGACCGGCTGCTGAAACTGTTCCAGGCGCTCAACAGGCTGGGCGCCACCGTCCTGATCGCCAGCCATGACGAAGATCTGGCCAGGCGGTCGGGCGCGCGCAGGTTGCAGTTGCGCGACGGCCGCATCTCGGGGGTCGCGACGTGATCCGCTGGTCCACACTGTTCGGCTCCGGCCCGCGAGCCCGGCCGGTCCGGCCCGAGAGCGGTCTCCTGCCGCGCGACGCGGCCGGGGAGCGCTGGCTGGCCGCGGTCATCGCCGTCCTCTGCTTCCTCGCCTGCCTCGCCGCCGTCGGGGCGGTCGCCGCCGACCGGGCGGCGCACGGCTGGGCCCGGGAACTGCGGGCCGAGGCCACGGTCCAGGTCCGTCCGCGCGTCGGTGAGAGCGGCGCCACCGCAGCCGCCCGCGCCGCCGAGACCCTGGCCGGCGTCAACGGCGTGGCCGAGGCCGCCGCCATGGACCGCGAAACCGCCGAGGCCCTGCTGCGTCCGTGGATGGGCGAAGCCGTGCTGGCCGACCTGCCCCTGCCCTATCTGGTCACCGTCCGCCTGGACCGCAGCGCGCCCGCCAGCGCCCTGACCCTGGGCCGCGCCCTGGCCGAGGCGGGGCTGGACGCCACGGTCGACGACCACAGCCTGTGGCGCGGCGAGGTCGAACGGTCGGCGACCCTGATCACCATCCTGGCGCTCGCCGCCTTCCTGACCACGGCCTTCGCGGCGGGGGCGGCCATCATCTACGCCGTCCGCGCCGGCATCGAGGCGCGCCGATCGGTGATCGAGACCCTGAGCCTCTCCGGCGCCACCGACGCCGCCATCGCCTGGCTGTTCCAGCGCCGCTACGCCCTGCTGGCCCTGGTCGCCGGCGCGGCCGGAACGGCGACAGCCATCACCCTGCTCGCCCTCCTGCGCGCGCTCGGCGGATCCGAAGGCCTGACCCCCGCCCTGCCCGTCGCCTGGGCCGATATCCTGATGCTCTCGCCTTGCCCGCTGGTCGCCGCTACGGTGGCGCTTGTCGCGGCGCGCCTTGGCGCCGGACGGGCGATAGCGAGACTTGGCGCGTCCCAGGTCGGCGGCTAGAGATTAAGCATGAAGTTTCTGGCGCTTGTCGGGATCGTGGCCCTGATCTGGCTGGTGGGGCTGTTCGCCTTCGCCGACCGGGTGCGCGGCTTCACGCCCGCACCGGAGCCCGCCCGCGCCGACGGCATCGTCGCCCTGACCGGCCCTTCCGCCGAGCGGGTCAACGTCGCCATCCGCCTGCTGGAACAGGACAAGGGCGACCGGGTCCTGATCTCGGGCGTCAACCGCGAGGTCCGCCGTCAGGAATTGCGGGAGCTGACGCCGGGGTCCAACCGCCTGTTCAACTGCTGCGTCGACCTGGGCTTCGAGGCCGAGACCACGAACGGCAACGCCCAGGAAATCGCCGCCTGGGCCCGCGCCAGGGGCTATGACAGTCTGATCGTGGTCACCTCCGACTACCATATGCCCCGTTCCATTCTGGAACTGCGCAGCGCAGCGCCGGATCTGGAGCTGACGCCCTATGCCGTCTCGACGCCGTCGCTGGACAACTCGCGCTGGTGGCGGGCGGCCGTTACGGCGCGACGGATGACGCTGGAATACGTCAAATACCTCGCCGTCCTCGGCCGGGAGACCTTGCACAGGGTCACCGGCCACGACGAGCGGGCCGCCGTCGAACCCCCCACCGATGAAGCGCCCGCCGGGAAAGCCGACAGCCAGTGAACACGATCCGCTCCCTGGTCTTCGTGGCCTGGCTCTATCTGTCGCTGGCGATCTTCGCAGTCGGCATGTCGCCGGCGCTGGTCCTGCCGCATCGCTATGCGCTCGGCGTCGTCAAGATGTGGGCGCGCTTCGTGCTGCTGGGCCTGGACTGGATCGTCGACATCAAGGTCGAGTTCCGCGGGCTCGAGCATCGTCCGACCGGCCGCGCGCTCCTGGCCTGCAAGCACCAGGGCATGCTCGACATCATCATCCCCTTCGTGGTGCTGCCCGACCCCTGCATCATCACCAAGAAGGAGCTGATGATCCTGCCCTTCTTCGGCTGGTTCGCCTGGAAGACGAAGATGATCTCCGTGGACCGGTCCGCCGCCTCCAAGGCCCTGCGCGACATGGTCAAACAGGCCCGGGCGCGCTCGGCCGAGGGTCGCCAGATCTGGATCTTCCCGGAGGGCACCCGCGCCCCGGTCGGCGCCGTTCCCGACTACAAGCCCGGCGTGATGGCCATGTACCGCGACCTTGAACTGCCCTGCACGCCCGTCGCGACCAACGCCGGGGTTCACTGGCCGGCCCATGGGTTCCGTCGCTATCCGGGCACGGTCGTCTATGAATTCCTGCCGCCGATCGCGGCGAACATGAAGCGGGCGCCCTTCATGGCCGAGCTGGAACTGCGCATCGAGACGGCGTCGAACGCCCTGCTGCGCCCAGGCAGCGAAGCGCCGCGCGCCGGGCGATAGCGCGCCTCAGCTCGCTGCGAACTCGCTCAGGGCGTCGATCACGGCGCGGTTCTGGTCTTCCGTGCCGACGGTGATGCGCAGGCCGTCGTGGATGCCGTAGCCGCCGACCGGGCGAACGATGATGCCCCTGGAGTTCAGGTAGTCGCTGGCGGCCGCCGCGTTGCGCTTCTCGTCCTTGAACAGGACCAGGACAAAGTTGCCGGCGCTCGGCAGGACCTCGAAACCGAAGCCGCGGATGGCCTGGGTCAGGCGCGGGCGCCAGGTCTGGACCATCTCGCGCGACGCTTTCTGGTGCGCCTCGTCGCCAAGGGCGGCGGTCGCCGCCTCGATGCCAGGGATGGACACGTTGAACGGCAGGCGGATGCGGTCCACCGCCTCGGCCACGCCAATCGGCGCATAGCCGAAGCCGACGCGCAGGCCGCCGAGGCCGTGGATCTTGGAGAAGGTGCGGGTGACGACCACGTTGGCCGCCTCGCGGGCCAGCGGGAAGGCGGTCTCCCAATCGGCCTCCGTGACGAACTCGGCATAGGCCTCGTCGATGACCAGAACGATGTGTGGCGGCAGGGCCTCGTGCAGGCGGCGGATTTCCTCGCCCGAATTGTAGCTGCCCGTCGGGTTCGAGGGGTTGGAGACGTAGACGATCCTGGTCCGCTCATCGACCTCGGCCAGCAGCGCGTCGACCTCGGCCTTGTAGCCCGGTTCCGGCGCCAGCTTGACCTGGGCCTCGCAGCCGAGCGCGCTGATCCGGTAGGCGAGGAAGCCGTACTGGCCGGTGACGATATTGTCGCCCGGCGTCAGATAGGCCTGGTTCAGCAGGGCGAAGACCTCGTCCGACCCGTTGCCGAAGATCAGCCGCTCGGGCTCCAGACCATGATGTTCGGCGACCGCCGTGCGCAGCTTGGTGGCGCGGCCGTCGGGGTAGATGTGGATGTTCTTGATCGCGGCCTCATAGGCCTCGCGCGCCTTCGACCCGGCGCCCAGGGCGTTCTCGTTCGACGACAGCTTCATCGGCTCGGCGATGCCGACGATCGACGACTTGCCGCCGACATAGGGGGCGATGTCGAGGATGCCCGGCTTGGGCGCGGGCGCGTTGATCTCGGTCATGAGGGCGGTCTTTCGGAACTCGGGGAGACGTCAGAACAGAGGAGCTGAGCCGATGACGCCGGACAGCGAACCGGGCGCATGGTTCAGCCGCCCGTCTTCGGCCTGCACATAGCCCGCCAACATGAACAGCTTCAAGCCGCCGACGGAGGCAAGCGGTTTGCCGACGAAGCCGCAGGCGGCCAGCGCCTCGACGATACGTCCGTCGGACAGGCCGGAATCGGTCACCCAGAAGGTGCGGTCCGCGCCGGTCGGGCCGGTTGGCGCGGCGGCGATCATGAGCGTCGAAGGGAGGCCGTGGCGGTCGTCAGGCAGGGCGGCGATGACCCGCAACCCGGGCCGGGCCAGCAGCTTGCCCCACCAGGGATGGCCGGTCGCGAGGTCGATCAGGGCTCGGGCGCCGGAGGCGGCCCGGGCCAGGGCGGCCTCCGGGTCGGCGACCGCCTGGGCCGACAGTCCGAACCGGTCGGCGGCCAGCAGTTGGGCGGCGGCGCCGGCGACGACCATGGCCGGACCGGTGCGGGCCTCGATCCGCCCCCAGAGGGCGCGGAGCATGGCGGCTTGATGAGGATCGTAGGCCTCGGCCAGCAGGGCGCGCAGGGCGAGGGTGGACGCATCGGGCGAGGGATCGGGCCCGGCAGCCAGCCGGTCGGTCAGGGCCTCGATCAGGGCCTGATCGAGCACCAGCCGGTCGGTATCGACCCTGGGCTCCTCCAGCAGGGCTCCGTGCTTTCTCGCCATCAGAACAGCTTGGGCGCCGGGACGATGGCGAAGGGGCCGAGGAAGGTGCGGCCGTCGCGGAAGGTCAGCTCCAGCGCCATGTCGTCGTCGCCCCGCACGGCGGTGGCCGCGGCGGCCCCGGCCGCGCCCATGCGATTGACGGAGTCCGATCCCGAACCAGCCAGCCCGGCGATGGCGGCCATCGGCTTGACCGCCTGGAGTGAGACCACGCCCTGCAGACGGCCGTCGGCATTGGCGGACAGGACCTCGCTGGACAGGGTGGCGCGGCTCTCGCCCGCCGACAGCTCGCCGCGCACGGCGGTGAAGCGTCCACCCGCGCGGGTCCAGGCGGCGAAGACCCCGGCCGCGTCCGCGCCCTGGAGCCGGTCGGCGTCTTCGATGACCGTCTCGATCTGCGCGGTCAGCTTGCCGTTGCGGGCCATGCCCTCGACCGGCCCGCCGGGGCGACCCTCCGCGTCGATCAGGCGGAACAGGACGTCAATACTGGTGTCGACGCCGGGCGAACCAGCGGGCGCCAGATGGGGCCGCAGATAGAGTTCGGCCTTCTCAGCGCGGGAGATGGGGAAGACCTCGGCCCCCTCATGCGAGGTGAATTCCGGCTTTGCCATCTCGACGGCGACATTGGGCCAGCGCTGGGTCAGGCCGTGGACGCTGGCGCGGATGAACTGGCCACGGACGGCGACCTTGCCCTTGCCCGGGCGGGTCAGGACCAGGCCTTCGTCGACGACGAGCACCCATTTGTCGGGATTCCACGCGTTCGCCTCGGCGGCCAATTCAGGCGCGGCGACGGCCAGGCCCGACGGCGCGGTGATGGAGACGTTCCCGGCGCCCAGCCGGACGCGGAACGGCCAGCCCGAGGTTCCCAGCGCCGTATAGGTCACATCCCATCCGCCGGCGCGCATCGCCTCGACCCGCTGGTCCAGCTGGTTGCGGACCTGACCGGCCAGCACGAACCACCAGATCGACCATGCGATCAGCACGATCAGGAACAGGCCGATCGGCGCGAACAGACCGGAGCGTTTGTGGCGGATCGGCGGAGCGTCGGTCATCGGGGCCTTTGGCGAGAGGGCGGTCGGAAAACGGAGTCGGGATAGTCCGGAGAGGCCGGATCGTCCATCCGGACAATAGACGCCAAGACGGGCGGATATGGGGCTGGAAGACTGCGGCGGAAAGCTTTCGCGCGGCTGCCGGAATGGGATCAACAGCCTGTTACGGCCGTTCTGACGAGATCAGCAAAGGATAAGGACGCGGAAACGCAGTCGCTGCATCGGGGCCGTCTGATCGACCCCCAACGGGAACACCATCGAGCCGGTCTGTCGTGGGCCGCTTGAGCGTGCGGCGGAGCGTGGGGTGGTGACGTTCGAGCTGTGACCGCGTCCTGCTCCCGCAAGGGGAGAAGGGAGGCTAGACCCGCTCCGACACCTTGATCGCCACCCGGCATCCCGCCTTGATCACAGCGCTGAGCAACCGATACCCCGGCGCCTCCCGGCTGCCATGCGCGACCGCGTGGTCGTGGTGTGCCAGCTCCTCGTCGCGGAATTTTGTCAGCTCCGCCGCCAGTTCCGGCTCACGGTCCGCCAGCTCTGCGATCTGATCGGCGTAGTGTTGCTCGATCACGCTCTCGACCGCCTCGGTGCAGGCATGGGCCGCCTTCTCGCCCATCAAGGCTGTCGCAGCCCCCAGCCCGGTCGCCGCCAGGGACCACAGCGGCAGTATGGCCGTCGGCCGCACGCCGTGTTGTGTCAACAAGGCATCGAAGCGCGCCTTGTGCACCGCTTCGCCGGCCTGCATCTCGACCATGTCGGCGGCGATCGCCGCCTTGCCGCGCACGCCCTCAAAGACCCTTGCCTGGGCCTCGTAGATCTTCACGGCCCCAAACTCCCCGGCGTGATCGACGCGCAGGATTTCGGCCATCCGCGCGCGCATCGCTCCCCGCCCCGGACGGGGCAAAGGCGTGCGGCGGGGTTCAGTTGCGAGGGGCTCTGGCATCCTTGGGCCTCTTGGCGGCGAGCAGGCTGATCCCTGCAAGCGCAGCGGAGATCATGGCGTTCCACCCTGCCATGGACAGGCCGAGGAAGCTCCACGTCACCGCGTCGCACAGGGCGATCCGGACGGCGGGACCGGTGCCCAGCGCCAGCGAGGTCAGGCCTTCCAGGTCCGCGCCCGCGCCGCCGCCGGCGCAAAGCGCCGGCAGATCCCACCACTTCAGCTCACCCCCGGCATGGAAGCCGGCCGTGATCGCGCCGGTCGCGAAGACGGCGAACAGCAGAAAGGCGGCGATGCGCGGCGTGCCCCGACGCGACTGACTGATGATGGCCCAGAGCGTGGCCACGAGTGCGATGGCCACCGCGCCCCAGAACACCTCGCGCTGTTTGAGGCAGAGGTTGCAGGGGCTGAGGCCGGCGAACCGCTCGAACGCATGGGCCGCGCCCAGCATCGCCAGCGAGATCGCCAGGGCGAAGGCGGTCCACCAACGGGTCAGGAGACGATAGGCGCTTCTCATGATTTCATTCTTAGACCGACCCTGAGCGTCCGTCGATCCAATCCTCCCCCGTCGGGGGAGGTGGCGCGGCGCGCCTTCGCGACGTGACGGAGGGGGCTCTCACCACACTCGGGGTCCGGAGTCGGCCCCCTCCATCGCTTCATGGTCCCCCTCCCCCGACGGGGGAGGACTAAAGAAGCTTCAGCGCAAGGAATCCGCCGACCAGCAGGACAAGGGCGATCACGAACGACAGGACCAGCCGCTTCTCGACGATCGCCAGCATGGACGGTCCCCAGGTCTTGAGAATCCAGGCCTCGAGGAAGAACCGCCCCGATCGGGTGATGGCCACGGCCAGGATGAACAGGCCCAGATGGAAATGGGCAAGACCCGCCGCGATGGTCACCAGCTTGAACGGGATCGGCGTCAGCCCCTTGCCCAGGATGACGAGGAAGCCGTTCGACGCGAACCATGACTGATAGACGCTCATGTCCATGCCGTGGCCGAAGAATTCGAGCAGCCGCACGGCCACCGGCTCCAGGAAGACGCCGATCGCATAGCCCAGCAGTCCGCCCAGCAGCGATGCGATCGAACAGACCGCCGCATAACGATAGGCCCGGTCCGGCCGCGACAGGATCATCGGCGCCAGCATCACATCCGGCGGAATGGGGAAGAAGGAGGCCTCGGCGAAGGACACGACCGCCATGGTCTTCTCGGCATAGGGCTTGCGCGCCTGTTCGAAGACCCAGTCGTAGAGTTTGCGCAGCATGAGCGTCCCCGGAGATGGGCTCCAGCCCTAGCAACGAACGGGATCGCCGGTCCATCCGCCTCGGCGCCGCAGTGTCGGTCTTTCCATCGTGATCATCCCCCGACTTGGCTTGTCGTCCCGGCACCACTAGGTTCCGCGCCAATCGACCGGCCCCGCCCTCAAAAGCACGCTCCGGTCCCGCAACAATCCAGGAGACGCCCCATGGACGACCTGACCGCCCGCACCGCTGACGCCGCCATTCCCGCCCACGAGAACCCGCTGGGCGTCGACGGCTTCGAATTCGTCGAGTTCACCGGCCCCGATCCCCAGGCCATGATCAAACAGATCGAGGTGATGGGCTTCGTCCAGACCCATGTGAATCCCAAGAACGGCGTCGTCCGCATGAAACAGGGCGACATCACCTTCCTGGTCCATACGAAGCCGGAAGGTCACGCCGGCGAGTTCGCCCGCGATCACGGCCCCTCGGCCAACGGCATGGCCTTCCGGGTCAACGATGCGAAGAAGGCCTATGACGAGGCCGTCGCCCGAGGCGCCCATCCGGCCGACGCCCACGACGGCGGGGCCCTGGGCGAAGGGGCCTATGTCCTGCGCGGCATCGGCGGGTCGCTGCTCTACATCATCGACGCCTATGGCGAGACCGGCTCCCTCTACGACAGCTGGGACGAGATCGAGGGCTGGGAGGAGGCCGAGCGCAAGAACAACGTCGGCCTGCACCTGCTGGATCACCTGACCCACAATGTGAGGCGCGGCCAGATGCGGACCTGGTCCAGCTTCTACGGCGACGTCTTCGCCTTCGAGGAGCAGAAATATTTCGACATCAAGGGCAAGGCGACCGGCCTGTTCAGCCAGGCCATGATCGCCCCCGACCGCGCCATCCGCATCCCCCTGAACGAGAGCCAGGACGACAACTCCCAGATCGAGGAATATCTGCGTCGCTACAACGGCGAGGGCATCCAGCACATCGCCCTGGCCACCGACGACATCTTCGCCACCGTCGAAACCATGCGTGAGCGCGGCGTCCAGTTCCAGGACACCATCGAGACCTATTTCGAACTGATCGACAAACGCCTGCCGAACCACGGGCACGACGTCGAACGCATGCGCAAGAACCGCATCCTGATCGACGGCTCGGATGAGGAGGGGCTGCTGCTGCAGATCTTCACCCAGGACACCTTCGGTCCGATCTTCTTCGAGATCATCCAGCGCAAGGGCAACGAGGGCTTCGGCAACGGGAACTTCCAGGCCCTGTTCGATTCCATCGAGCTGGACCAGATCCGGCGCGGGGTCATCAAGGTCGACGCCAATTAAGATCGCGCCTCCCTCCTGGCTGCCGTTCCTCGGCCCGCTCGTCGCGGCCGTGGTCGGCGGCCTGATCGGACAGTGGCTCCAGATGGGCTTCTGGCCCGTCCTGGCCGGCGCCCTGATCGGAGGATTCGCCCCGATCGTGGCCTATCGCGTCTGGAAATGGTCGCACCACAAGCGCGAGCCGTGACGATCTCAGGCGTCGACGAGGTTCAATCGCCGTTCGATCCGGTCCAGACGCACCTCGACCTTGTCCAGGCGGCGGTTCATCCCGGCCATATTTTCTTCGACGTTTGTCACCCGCACCTTGATATTCTGCATGTCGTCGCGGAGGCTCGTCAGATCCTCCTGGATCCGCCGCAGCATCGGCACGACAATGTCGGTAACCTCGGACATACCCAGAATATAGCGCGAACAGGGATCACACGCCAATGCACAATCTGAAGCTGTATGGACTGGCGCTTGTAGCGGCGCTCACCCTCGCCTCCCCCGTCGCCGCGCAGGATGCGCCGCAGTGGTCCTTCGCCATTCACGGCGGAGCGGGCGTCATCGAGCGCGCCAACCTGTCGCCGGAACAGGACGCCGCCTATCGCGCCGCCCTGACCCGGGCCCTGGAGGCCGGGGCCGAGGTCCTTCGCAACGGCGGCGAGGCGCTCGACGCCGTCGAGGCCGCGATCCGGCTGATGGAGGACGATCCCCTGTTCAACGCCGGACGTGGCGCGGTCTTCACCGGCGCCGGCCGCAACGAACTGGACGCCGCCGTCATGAACGGCGCGGACCTGACCGCCGGCGCCGTGGCGGGCCTGACCACCACCCGCCACCCGATCGCCGCCGCCCGGGCGGTGATGGAGCAGAGCCCCCACGTCATGCTGATCGGCTCGGGCGCCGACGCCTTCGCCGCCTCGCAGGGGCTGGAGCAGGTCGATCCCAGCTACTTCTTCACCGAGCGCCGCTGGCAGGGGCTGGTCAAGTTCCTGACCGACAACAGCCTGCCGATCCCCGAACGGCCCGCCGGCGCCCCGCCGGCCGGCATGGCCTCGCTGGAGCCCGCCCCGCCCCTGAACGAGCGCAAGTTCGGCACCGTCGGCGCCGTCGCTCTCGACGGTCAGGGCCGCCTCGCGGCCGGCACCTCGACCGGCGGCACGACCGGCAAGCGCTGGGGCCGGGTCGGCGACGTGCCGGTGATCGGGGCCGGCACCTACGCCTCCAACCGCGACGGCTGCGCGGTCTCGGCGACCGGCGACGGCGAATTCTACATCCGCGCCTCGGTGGCTCGCGACATCTGTTCCCGCATCGCCGACGGCGCGACCGGTCAGGTCGCCGCCCAGGCCGAGGTCGACGACGCCCTGTCGCTGGGCGGGTCCGGCGGGGTCATCGTCATGGACGCGCAAGGCCGCCCGGCTTTCGCCATGACCACCACCGGCATGTACCGCGGCTCCATCCGCGCCGACGCCCCCGCCGAGGTCGCCATCTACGGCGACGAGCAATGACGGCGTCCCGCCCCGAAGTCTCCGGCGTCCTCGCCCCGCCGCCGCTGATCTTTCTCGGCTTTCTGATCGCAGGCTGGGGTCTGGGACGCCTGGTCGGCGAGCCGTCTCTCGGCCTCGACGCCCCGATCCGGCGTGGCCTCGCCATCGCCGGCCTGGTGATCGGCTTCGGGATCGAGGGCTGGGCCGTCGGCCTGTTCCGCCGCGCCCGCACCGCCCCCGAGCCATGGAAACCGACCACGGCCCTGGTCACCGACGGCGTCTATCGATTCACGCGCAACCCCATCTACCTGGGCTTCGCCGTCACCTTTCTGGGCCTGGCCATCGGCCTCGACAGTCCCCTGACGATCCTGCTCCTCCTGCCCTGCCTCGTCGTGATCGACCGCTTCGTGATCCAGCGCGAGGAACGCTATCTGGCGGGTCTGTTCGGCGCCGCCTACGACGCCTACCGCGGCCGGGTGCGCCGGTGGCTGTGACGCCGCCCGACGAACTGACCGTCATGGCGCAGGAGGAGCTCAACGCCGCCTGCGCCATGACCTGGCCCGAACTCAGGCGGATCACCCCCTGGGGCGACAGTTTCGAAGGCTTCGCCCCATCCGGCCGCACGGTCGAGATAGAGCGTCGCTACCTCTGGGCCCTGGATCCCGAGGGCGCGATCATCGTCGAGGTCGAGGTGCGCGACGCTGCGGCCCGCGAAGGCGTCGAGACGCGCGCCATCCTGCACGCCCCCTCCTGAAGCGCTGAACCCACAACCTTCACCTTGCGCCATTAACCTTTTCCGTGGTCAGGCGTTGGCCCCTGCGCCATGATCGGACGGCGTTCGGCGACAGTGGAGGAACGGGCCTTGTATCCATCGGATTTCGAAGCAGCCGACGCCGTCTTCACCCCCGTGCAGGACACCCTGTTCCTCGGTTTGCCGCCGCTGCTGGCCCTGCTGCTTGTGCTGCTGATCCTGGCTATCGCCGCGGGCATGTACGTGCTCGGCCGCCGGCAGGCCGGGGAGGCCGGCGGCGCGGACTCCGTCAAGGCCCCCGGGGAAATCTACAGCGTCATCCGCCGCTACGCGGCCGAGGCCCGCTCCGCCAACAGCAACGAGCTGAAACAGAAGGCCGAGGTGCTGGCCCGCAAGATCAAGGAGTATCTCGGACCTCTGATGGTGATCGGCAAGGAACTGGCCGGGCACGCCAAGGCGCTCGAAACCGCGGGCGAAGGCAAGATCGAGGAACCGGCCAAGCCGGAACCAAAGGCCGAGGCCAAAGCCGAGGCCAGGGGTTGCACCTGCGGCGGCCACGGCGCGCCCAGCGGCTGCTCCTGCGGCCACGGCCGTCCGGGCGTCGCCCAGCCCCTGTCCATCAACCAGATCTATATCGGCGGCGCGGCCGTCCCGACGGGCGACGACCCCCGCCATGACCGTCCCGCAGGCTGCGCCCCGCCTTCGGCCCAGCCGGGGAAGCCCGAGGACAAGCCCGCCGCCCCCAGGACGGTCAAGCGCGACGGCACCCACGCCGAACAGATCGACGCCCTGGACAAGGCCGTCCGCGCCTTCAACGACTACTGGTCGAATCGGGACGGCCGGGTCGACGAGCTGAAGGCCGCCCAGCGCGCCCTGAACCGCCGTCCGTCCGCCAGCGAGCTGTCCGGCGGCCATGGCCACAGCGTCGGGACCCGCCACTGACGGTTTGCAGGCGAGCCGAAAACGCCTAGCCTGAACGCATGAAACTCGCCTCGCTCAAGCACGGCCGTGACGGTCGCCTCGTGGTCGTCTCCTCGGACCTCGCCTGGTTCACCGACGCCTTCCTGATCGCGCCCAGCCTGCAGGCGGCGCTCGACGACTGGGAGCGTTGCGAGCCCAGGCTCCGCGCCCTGGCCGAGAGCCTCGATCACGAGGCCGTGCCGCGCGGACGCTTCCACGAACGCGACGCCGCCGCCCCCCTGCCCCGCGCCTATCAGTGGGCGGATGGGTCGGCCTATGTGAACCACGTCGAACTGGTGCGTAAGGCGCGCGGCGCCGAGATGCCGGCCAGCTTCTGGACCGACCCCCTGATGTACCAGGGCGGCTCTGACCACTTCATGGGCGCCCGCGACCCGATCCTGCTCGCCGACGAAAGCTGGGGCTGCGACCTGGAGGCCGAGATCGTCGTCGTCACCGGCGACGTGCCGCAGGGCGTGACGCCGGAGGAGGCGCGCGGCTGTATCCGCCTCGTCGGGCTCGTCAATGACGTCTCCCTGCGCAACCTGATCCCCGGCGAACTCGGCAAGGGGTTCGGATTCGTCCAGTCCAAGCCGGCCTCGACCCTGTCGCCCGTCTTCGTCACCCCCGCGGCCCTCGGCGATCGCTGGAAGGACGGCAAACTGTCCGGCGCCCTGTCAGTCCAGTTGAACGGCAAGGACTTCGGCGCCGCCGACGCGGGCGTCGACATGACCTTCGACTTCGGCGTCCTGATCGCCCACCTCGCGAAGACCCGCAGCCTGGGCGCAGGCACGATCATCGGCTCGGGCACCGTGTCGAACAAGGGCGCCGACGGCGGCCCGGGCAAGCCGGTCGATCAGGGTGGCCAGGGCTATTCCTGCATCGCCGAGATCCGCACCGTCGAAACCATCACCGGGGGCGCGGCCGTGACCCCCTTCCTGAAGTACGGCGACACCGTCCGCATCGAGATGCTCGACGACAGGCATCACTCGATCTTCGGGGCCATCGAACAGGTCGTGCAACCCGTCTGAGGATTCCTTCTCCCCCTGCGGGAGACGGAAACGACTGCGGCCGCTTGCCGCGCTTTCACCCTCTGGGGTAGCGTTCGCCGAGCTTCGGGGAACAGCCATGACGCCGCAACAGTATGCACCGCTCATCGCGCTCGTGATCATGGTGCCGCTGATCCTGCTCAGGAACCGCGCCCCCCGGACGCTGCGACCGAAATGGATGTGGGTCACCCCGGCCATCATCGTCCCCCTGATGGGTCTGGCCCTGTGGGGATCCAGCATGCAGCCGGGCATGGATCACACCCCGTTCGATGCGATCTCCTGGATGATCCTCGTGGTCGGCTTCCTCCTCGGCTGCGCCGCCGGCTGGTGGCGCGGCAAGATGACGACCATCCAGCGGGCCCCCGACGGCGTGCTGAAGGCCCAGGCCTCGCCCCTCGGCGTCATCCTGATCATCGGCCTCTTCCTCGGCCGCAGCACCCTGCGCTCGGTGCTGGAACCCCACGCGGCCGCCTGGCATTTGAATGCCCTGGCCATCACCGACGCCTTCCTGGTCTTCGTGGTCGGCATGATCGTGGTCCAGCGGATCGAGATGTACATCCGGGCCCGCCGCGTCCAGGCCGGCGGAACCGACAGCCACGTCGAGGCCGCGCCCGCCGCCTGATCCGGTCCGCCGGTCGAGAGTGAGCGTATGCGTCTGAAAGCCCTCGCCACCGCCGCCGCCGGTCGAGGTCGAACGCCCCGGCGGCGCCGACTTCGGGCGCGAAGCGGTTCGCGCCGCCCGTGACGCGAGGCTGGAGGCCGGCGAAGGCTTCGCCCGCCCGCTCGACGGCGGACCGGTGACCTTCACCATCCGCTTCAGCATTCCCGGACGCTAATTCGCCCGGATCACCTGGGCCGAGAACCGCTCCATCTCTTCCTCCTGCGGCGACATCTGCAGCAGGACCAGGTCCAGACCGGCGGCCTCGAACTCGTCCATCCGTGCACGGACGGTCTCGGGCGTCCCGACGAAGCCGGGGCGCAGACCGCGGTTCGAGACGCTGTACTCACGGATCTTCAGCTCCCGCTCCAGCTCGGTGCCCGACAGCCACTGGTCGAAGTTGGCGAACCCCGCCGGCGGCGTGCCGTCCGCCAGACCGGGAATGGTCGTGATCCGCTCCAGCTCACGTTCGGCTTCGGCCTGGGTGTCGCGCACGATCGCATAGCCGGCCATGCCGTATGACATCGGCGGCAAGCCGAAGCCTTCCCGCCGCGCACGCATGTCGGCGATCTTCGCCGCGATATGCTCGGGCTCGTCGCCGTGCATGACATAGGCGTCGCAGTGTTTCGCGATCAGGGTCTTGGCCGCCTCCGACTCGCCGCCGGCATAGATGACCGGGCGCGGCCGCTCGGGGGTGGAGGTCGGCTTCGGCTCCACGATCGCGTCCTGCAGCGTGTAGTATTTGCCCTCGAAATCGACGCGCTTCTCGGTCCACAGGCGCGACAGCACGGTCAGCCACTCGGCCGTCCGGCCATAGCGATCGTCGTGCCGGTCGAACTGCAGGCCGTAGGATTCCGCCTCCTTCGCCCACCAGGACGAGACGACGTTCAGGGCCAGCCGTCCGTTCGAGATCCGGTCGATATTGGCCGCCTGTTTGGCGAACAGGGCCGGCTGGTGGAAGTTCGGACGCACCGCGACCATCAGCTCGATCGTCTCGGTCACCGCCGCCAGCGCGGCCGCCGTCGACCAGGCGTCCAGGGCCGGGGCCTCGATGCCCTTGATGTCGTTCAGATTGAGCTCGGCGATCAGGGTCAGATCATAGCCCAGGGCCTCGGACCGCTTGACCAGCCGCGACGCATTCTCCCACGACGCCTCCCGCTCGTCGGCGATGTTCCTCAGCCACCCGCCGAAGACCGGCGCCCAGTATCCATACCTCATGCGCGTTTCGCCTTCTCTTCGGCCACGATGCCCTTGAGCCATTCGACCAGATTGTCATGCGGATCGAAGCCCAGCACCTCGACCGGCTTCGCGACGAAGTTGGACAGGCCGTTGATGTCGTAAAACAGGACCGACCCGTCCCGGTCGTCGATCAGATATTCGACGCCCCCGACCTCCAGCTGGCCCGCGACGGCCAGCCGCTCGACCGCCGCGATGATCTCGGGCGGCGGGGTGGTCTTCGTCATGGTCAGGGTCGGCGCGCCCGGCCGCACCAGACAGGCGTCTGCGGGACACAGGTCGAAGGCGTCGCCCGGGCTCTCGATATCGATGGCGTACAGATATTTGCCGTTCAGCGTCTCGACCCGGGTGATCTTCCCGTCCCGGCGCGGCGCATATTCCTGGATCAGGGAGAGACCGTTGACCCCGACGGGGCACCATTTCTCGCCCGCCGCCTCGGCCAGCTTTTCGGGGTCGTCATAGCGGGTGATGCCCGCCCCGGCCCCGCCGATGTCGGCCTTGACCAGCACCGGGTAGCGCAGCCCCTCGGCCGCCCTGGGAATGTCCGTCTGCCGGTGCGCCACCCGCGTCGCCGGCCCCTTCAGGCCCAGCCGGGCGATCAGGGACATCTGCCGCGCCTTGGAGGTGTCGATGTTCAGGGCCGAGGCATTGACCACCCGCGTCCCCTGGCCCTGCCAATGCTCGAACAGGCTCTGGGCGTAGAAGATCGGATGCTCCGGCTCGCGCAGGAAGGACGACATCGCCACGCGGCTGAACACCACCGTCCCCGGCGCCGGCGACCCGGCCGGATCGAAGGTGCTGTCCGCCAGCGGGACCTTCACATAGCTGACCCCGTGCCGATCCAGGGCCGCGAACAGCGGCTCGAACCATTCGGGATGCTCATAGACGATGGCGAGGTCAGGGAGAGGCTCGGTCATGGCGGGGATGTGCGTTACACCATGATGGAACGCAAGGGGCACAGCTGAGAATCTGGCTCAAGCAGCGAGCGACCGCGTCGCGAGCGGTAGCCCACAAAAAATGGCAGGGTTGCTGTAGCGCGAGGCCTTCCCTCGCTCTACAGCAACCCTGCGGGCCCCTGTGGTGGAATTGGTAGACGCGCCGGACTCAAAATCCGGTTCCGCGAGGAGTGTCGGTTCGAGTCCGACCGGGGGCACCACATTCTCAGCGCCACCCTCGCCTCACCGGCCGCGCGGCCTCTTCCAGCGCCAGCAGGAAGCCGTCCTGACCGTCGTCGCCGACCTGCTCGGCCAGCGCCGCCGCCTGCTGGATCAGGTGCTCAACCTCCTCCCCGCCGTTGCTCAGCGCCAGCCGGGTCAGGGCCACGGCCCGCGCCCGCAACAGGACCAGGGCCGCCGCCGGATGCCGTCCCTCCAGCCGCGACGCCCACAGCGGAACCTCATCGGCCGAGCCGCGCAGGTCGCCGGCCCGCGCCACCACCATCTCCCCCGCCTCGCGCAGCGCCGGCCAGGTCATCAGGAACCTCAGGCCCGCTGTCGCGTCGGGCCAGGCGGCCGCATGGGCGAAGGCGCGGTCCAGGGCGACGACGTCCTCGAAGTCGGCCAGTCTGGCGATCTCGGCCCGCAGCGGCGCCTCGGCCAGGGTCCGTTCGAACAGCATCCAGCGCGCGTCGCTGGCGCCCTTCGCATCGCCCTCGGCTTCCAGCACGGCGATCTCGGCGGTCAGCCAGTTTTCCGGCGGCGGCGGCGGCGGTTCCGGTTCGCGCCGGCCCGAGCGTGCCGCCTCGACCGGCCTCGGCCGCGACGCCTCCAGCGCCGCCCGCGCCTCTCCCGCCCGTCCCGCCTCGGCCAGCCGTCGCGCGATCTCGGCCCCGATCTCCGGCCTGACCCGATCCTCCTCCGGCAGCGAGGAGACCCAGGCGTCCAGGTCGCCCGCCCGGTCCGCCAGCTTCCTCACCACCAGCGCCAGCCGCCCCGTGGGCCTGGGCCTCCCCTGGGTGATCCCGAGCAGCAGCGCCCGCGCCAGGGGCCTGCTCAGCCCCGCGGCCCCGCGCCCGATCCAGCTGCCCCATTCCGACAGTCGCGTATTCAGCGCCTCGATCAGGATCGGCGCCGCCACCTCCGCCCCCGCCAGCGAGGCCGTCGCGGCCAGTTCCGTCGATGACCCGTCGAACAACAGGGCCAGCTCGCCCTTTGGATCCTTCACCCGCGCGGCCAGCCCCGGATAGAGGTCGAACCAGGCCACCAGCCGGTCCAGCCCCAGCCGCGCATCCATGGCCGCCAGCCTGTCCACAATGATCCGGCGGACGGTCGCCAGGTCGGCCAGCAATTCCGGCCGCTTGCGCCACGACACCCGGGTCCGGCTGCCCGCCAGGGTGTTCAGCCGCTTGTCGATCTCCAGCGCCAGATCGGCCGCCCCGACCTCGGCCGCCAGCTCCATGCGCAGCCGCCGCTTCCAGCCCGCGTCCTCGCCCGCCATCTCCATCAGCAGATCGGCCAGACGCACGTCCCCGAGCGCCTTCAGGTTCGCCGCCGACAGGGTCTTCTTCGCCGTCGCCGGTCTCTTCGCCATGGGTCGCCTTCCGTCAGGATCACACAGTGTGCCGAACGGGCCACATCAGCGATAGGTCCGTTGTCGTCTGCGGCACAGCGGGAACGCTCCGGTTCGCCGATCATTAATCTGCAAGTCCAAAGGCCCGTCGCATGATCGCTCTGACCCTCGCCCTCGCCCTGTTCGCCGACCCCTCGCTGGGCCAGCTCACCCTCACCCGCGCGGCGCTCACCGTCGAACCCGCGCCGATGACGGCGCTCGAACCCGCTCCGGCGCCGCTGCTCCAGAGCGTTGCGGTGACCCTGGAATGCACGGCCTTCGCCGACGGCCGCGTCGGTGAATGCGCCGTTCTGGAAGAGACCCATCCCGGCCTGGGCTTCGGTGACGCCGCCATCGCCCTGATGGCGGATGCGACGACCGACCGGTCCGCGGTCGATCACAGGTTCGCCCGCACCATCCAGTTCATGCCATAGCCCCTGGGTCGCAACCGTCATCTCGCAGTTGCGAAAAGTTACAGGCTGGCCGGTTGCGGCGCGGCGCCTCAACGCGCATCTGGACACGATGACCTCAACCACGGACGAAATCGCCAAGCCCAAAGGCCCGGGCTTCCCGGAGTTCGTCTGCATGATCGCCCTGATGATGGCGCTCAACGCCCTGGCCATCGACTCCATGCTGCCGGCCCTGCCGGATATCGGCGATGCGCTGGGCGTCGCCTCCGACAACAGCCGCCAGTGGGTCATCACCGCCTATCTGCTCGGCTTCGGCGGCATGCAGATCGTCTACGGCCCGCTCGCCGACCGGTTCGGCCGGAAGCCGATCCTGATGATCGGCGTCGGCATCTATGTCGTCTTCAGCCTGGTCGCCATGCTGGCCCCGACGTTCGAGACCCTGATCCTGGCCCGCGTCGGTCAGGGTCTCGGCTCGGCCGCGACCCGCGTTCTGGCCGTCTCCATCGTGCGTGACCGCTTCTCGGGCCGGACCATGGCGCGGGTGATGAGCCTCAGCTTCCTCGTCTTCCTCGGCGTCCCCGTCATCGCCCCCTCCCTGGGTCAGGCCATCCTGCTGGTCGCGCCGTGGGAGGCGATCTTCGGCGTCCTCGCCTTCGCGGGCGTCGCCCTGATGATCTGGGCCGGCCTGCGCCTGCCCGAGACGCTGCACCCCGAGGACCGCCTTCCGATCGAGGCGAAGCGGATCGCCCTGGCCTTCAGGGAGGCCGTCACCAACCGTGTCTCCATCGGCTACACCCTGGCCATGACGGCGATCACGGGCGCCCTGTTCGCCTTCATCAACTCGTCGCAGCAGATCTTCTTCGACGTGTTCGAGGCCCCGGCCCTGTTCACCACCGTCTTCGCCCTGATCGCCGGCGGCATCGCCATCGCCTCCGTCGTCAACGCGAAACTGGTCGAGACGCTGGGCTCGCGCATGATCGGCCACACGGCCCTGCTGGGCTTCATCACCTTCGGCGCCATCCACCTGCTGGTCACCCTCAGCGGCCACGAGACCATCTGGACCTTCGGCATCCTGCAGGCCTGCACCATGTTCTGCTTCGGGCTGCTGGCCGGGAATTTCGGAGCCATGGCGATGGAGCCGATGGGCCATATCGCCGGCACCGCCTCCTCGGCCCAGGGCTTCATCTCGACCATCATCGGCTCGCTGATCGGCTTCGCCATCGGCCAGTCGTTCAACGGCACGGTCGTGCCCATGACCCTGGGCATCACTGCCTGCGGGATCGCCGCCCTGGGCTTCGTCCTGCTGGCCGAACGCGGCAGGCTGTTCGTGGCCCGTAGTGCGGTCCCGGTCGCCGCCGAGTAGGCTGCGGGGCGCGACGCCCCCTTGATCTCGCCACGCTTTCAGGGCTCCCTCCGCGCCGAAACGTTTCGGAGTACGTCTTGATGTCCCGCGCCCGCCTCGCCGTGATGGCTTCCACCCTCGCCCTGCTCGCTGCCTGCGGTCAGGGCGACACGAAGTCCGACATGCCGCCCCTGCCCGCCTCGGCCACGGCGCCGGTAACCTACGAACGCGACATCCACTCCTGGGCCCAGCCCCAGATCGCGCGGGTCAGACACGTCGATCTCGACCTGACCGCCGACTTCGCCACAAAGACCCTGTCGGGCACGGCCACGCTTGACGTCACGGGCGAGCCCGGCGCGACCCAGGTCATTCTCGACATCAAGAACCTCGAGATCCGCTCCGTCGCAGACGACAAGGGCAACGCGCTTCAGTTCGCCTTCGGCGCCGAGGACCCGATCAAGGGCCAGGCCCTGACGGTCACCGTCCCCGCCTTCGAGCCCGGCAAGGGGCAGAAGATCGTGGTGACCTATTCCACCCGCCCTGACGCCGCCGCCCTCCAGTGGCTGACCCCGGCCCAGACCGCCGGCGGGCAGCAACCCTTCCTGTTCAGCCAGGGCCAGGCCATCCTGACCCGCACCTGGGTCCCGACCCAGGACAGCCCCGGCATCCGCCAGACCTATTCGGCGAAGATCACCGTCCCCGAGGCGCTCAAGGCCGTCATGTCGGCGGAGATGCTGACGCCCGACGGCGAACGCGCCGCTGACGGCATGCACGCCTATCGCTTCCGCATGACCAATCCGGTCCCGCCCTATCTGATCGCGCTCGCGGTCGGCGACCTGTCGTTCGCCTCGGTCGGCGAAGGCGTCGGCGTCTGGACCGAGCCGAGCCGTCTGGAGGCCGCGCGCAACGAGTTCTCCGAGATGCGCCAGCTGGTCGATGCCGCCGAGGCCCTCTACGGCCCCTACCGTTGGGGCCGCTACGACCTGCTGATCCTGCCGCCCTCCTTCCCGTTCGGCGGGATGGAGAACCCGCGCCTGACCTTCGCCACCCCGACCGTGGTCGCCGGCGACAAGTCGCTGGTCAGCCTCGTCGCCCACGAGCTGGCGCATAGCTGGTCCGGCAACCTCGTCACCAACGCCACCTGGGCCGACATCTGGCTCAACGAGGGCACGACCACCTATTTCGAGAACCGCATCATGGAGGCGGTCTACGGCCGCGACCGCGCGATGATGCTCCAGGTCCTGGGCTGGAACGACCTGCAGGCCTCGCTGGCCGAGATGGCCCCGCTCGACACCCGCCTGCACGTCGACCTCGACGGTCGCGACCCCGACGACGGTCTGAACGACATCCCCTATGAAAAGGGCGCCGCCTTCCTGCGCACGATCGAGCGGATCGTCGGCCGCGAACGGTTCGACGCCTGGCTGAAGGGCTATTTTGAGCGCAACGCCTTCCGACCCATGACCGCCGGCGGCTTCCTGATCGATATCCGCGCCAACCTGGTGCGCGACGATTCCGCCCTGGAGCGTGAGCTGCAGCTCGACAACTGGGTCTATCAGCCGGGCCTGCCGTCGAACGCCCAGGCCCCGGTCTCGACCGCCCTGACCGCCGTGGACACGGCCGCCGACGCCTTCTTCGCCGACAAGGGCCCGGCCTCGGCCATCCCGTGGTCAGGCTGGTCGACGCAGGAACGTCAGCATTTCCTCGCCTGGCGTCCCGAAGGCGCCGCCGCGACCCGTCCGTGGCTGACCGGCGCCCAGCTGGCCGACCTCGAAGCCTCCCTGAACCTGCGCGCCGAAGGCAATGCCGAGGTCCTGTTCCAGTGGCTCCAGATCGCCGTCGCCCATCGCTACCAGCCGGCCGTGCCGACGCTGGAGCGGTTCCTGACCTCGCAGGGCCGCCGCAAATTCGTCCTCCCGCTCTACACCTCGCTGTGGGGCCAGGGCGACTGGGGCCGGCCCATCGCGACGCGCGTCTATGCGACGGCGCGTCCGGGGTATCACCCGGTCACCACAGGATCGGTCGACGACGTGGTGGGCGTTCCGTCTCCGGTCGCGGGTTAATCTTCCCTCTCCCGGTGGGAGAGGGCTTGAGCGCCCGGGAGCCGTCAGGCGATCGGACTTGCGCGAAAGGGTGAGGGTCGGATGCGAACCGATGAGGCACGACCCTCACCCTTTCGGCTGGCGCATCGCTTCGCTCTGCGAGCCTCAAGCCCTCTCCCAGCGGGAGAGGGTTCGGCATCCCATACCCATCAACGGATGGGCCGAATCTGCCATTGAAATCAACGCCCGGAATTATTCAGAGGCCTTATCCCAACCGCTCCCGAAAACCGTGAGACACTGGTCCCGGTCTTTGACATCACCATCACGCCCCCCAGCCGAGTAGACTCTACGGACTATCTGGACTCCAATTTCCGGAGTCCGGACGCCTTCCCGGACGCTTCGGACGGTGTTCTGGAGTCCGGGCCGATCTCCGCTCCGCCAAACCTTGACCTTCGTCGCCCGATCCCCGCAACTCCGCCGTCCGATTTCCGCCAGCCCGGTGACCCCATGCTCCGCTCCTTCCTGACCGCCGCCGCCCTCGCCGCCCTCGCCCTCCCCGCACAGGCCCAGGACCTGCTGATCCGGGGCGGAACCATCCACACCGGCAATGATGCCGCCCCGACGGCCGAGGTCGTGATCGCCCGCGACGGCCGCATCGCCTGGGTCGGGGCTGCCGCCGATGCGCCCTCGACCGAGGGCCTGACCGTCATCGATCTGGACGGCGCCACCCTGTTCCCCGGCTTCACCGACGGCCACGCCCACCTCGACGGCATCGGCTGGCGCGAGCTGACGCTGAACCTCGAGGGCTCGACCTCCGTCGTCGACGCCATGGCCAGGCTGACTGCCTGGGCCGAGGCCCACCCCGAGGGTCCGATCATCGGTCGCGGCTGGATCGAGACCCGCTGGCCCGAAAGCGCCAACGGCGCCCGCTTCCTGACCGCCGCCGACCTCGACGCCGCCGCACCCGGCCGCGTCGTTCTGCTGGAGCGCGCCGACGGCCACGCCATCACCGCCTCCTCGCCCGCTCTCGCCGCCGCCCGGATCGATGCCTCGACGGTCGCCCCCTCGGGCGGAGAGATCGCCAGGGGCCCCGATGGACAACCGACCGGCTTCATCGTCGACGCCGCCATGTCCCTGCTCGCGCCCCTGATGCCCCAGGCCGATCCCGAGGCGAAGCGGAACGCCTATCGCGCCGGCTTCCGGGTCGAGGCCCGCTACGGCTGGACCGGGATCCATTTCATGAGCGCGCCCTGGTCCGACATCCCCCTGCTGGAGCAGATGGCCGAGGCCGGGGAGGCGCCGCTGCGAGTCTACAACTCGGTCACCCCCGACGGCGGCGCCGCCCTGATCGCCTCGGGCCCCCGCAGCGTCGCCAACGGACGGATCATCACCCGCGCCATCAAATACTATGTCGACGGCGCTCTCGGCTCGCGCGGCGCCGCCCTGCATGAACCCTACAGCGACGCCCCCCACACCTCGGGCCTGATGCAGACGACGCGCGAGGACATGGCCCCGCTCTACGAGAACGCGCTGCGCAGCGGCATCCAGGTCGCCACCCACGCCATCGGCGACCGGGGCAATACCGAGGTCCTGACCTGGTACCGCGACGCCATGGCCGCCGTGCCCGCCGGTGAACGCGGCCTTGCCCAACCCCGCTGGCGCGTCGAGCACGCCCAGATCCTGCGCCCCGGGGACGAGCCGATGTTCCGGGACCTGCAGGTCATCGCCTCGATGCAGCCCAGCCACGCCATCGGCGACTTCCACTTCGCATCGGCCCGCCTCGGCGACGCCCGCCTGGACGGCGCCTATGCCTGGCACAGTCTGGTGGATCTCGGCGTCGTCGTGGTCGGAGGCTCCGATGCCCCGGTCGAGCGCGGCGATCCCCTGATCGAATTCTACGCCGCCGTCGCCCGCCGCGATCTGGAAGGCTTCCAGGGACCCGACTGGCGACCGAACGAGGCCGTGGACCGCGCCACAGCCCTGAAAATGTTCACCCTGTGGCCCGCCTTCGCCTCGTTCCGCGAAGACGAGCTGGGCACCATCGAGGTCGGCAAACGCGCGGACTTCACCGCCTTCGACATCGACCTGATGACCGTCGCCGAAGCCGACATCCCCGGGGGCCGCGCCGTCCTGACCGTGGTTGATGGCGAGGTGGTCTATCGGGCGGACTAGATCCTCCCCCGTCGGGGGAGGGGGACCACGAAGTGGTGGAGGGGGCCTGCTGCAAACGCCGGAGTCCGGGACGAGCCCCCTCCGTCACGGCGCAAAGGCGCGCCGCGCCACCTCCCCCATCGGGGGAGGAACAAGAAAAGGGCCGCCCACCTCGCGGTGGACGGCCCCGGTCTTTGAAATCGTAAGCCCCCTTTAGAAGCGGGCGGTCAGGCTGATCGAGGCGCTCTGGCCCAGGTCATAAGAGTTGACGTCGATCTTGGTCGAACCCAGCTCTTCGTATTCCGAGTAGCTGGTGCCGAGCAGGTTCCGCAGTTCCAGGGCGAAGCCCAATTCACGGCCGATGACGTCGAAGTCCTTGCGGTAGACGAAGTCCAGGAAGGCGCCGGGTTCCTGGATCAGATCCGGGTTGCCGGCGATGTTCCGGGCCGAGGTCCGCTCCGAGACGTAGTTCAGGATGAAGGTCGCCTGCGAGCGAGCGACGTCATCTTCCCAGCCCAGTTGCACGTTGGCGACGTGGTCCGACTGGCCTTGCAGACGGCTGCCGTCGACCACGTAGAAGGCCGCGTTTTCCGCCACGCCCAGACCGCTCTGCGTCAGGACCTTGTCGCCGGCCTCAACCGTCACTTCAGAGTCCGAGTAGGTGTAGTTGGCCTGGATCAGCCAGCGCTTGTTGGCGATGAAGTCCATGCCGTTGTCGGGGAACTCGAAATACTTCTTGGCCTCGATCTCGGCGCCGACGATCCGTGCGCGGGGCGCGTTCAGGAAGGTCTGCGAGATGTTCGAGCCCTGGTCCACGACGCTGGATTCAACCGGCTTTTCGAGGTCCTTGTAGAAGACGCCGGCCGTGATGAACTGCTGACGGGCGAAATACCATTCGAAGCGGGCGTCCAGGTTCGTGATCTCGGTATCGACCAGGAACTGGTTGCCGATGAAGGTCCGGTCCGTCTCGATGTCGCGGTATTGCTGCGGGGCCAGTTCGCGGAACTGAGGACGGCCGATGGTCTTGGACGCAGCCAGACGCAGTTGCATGTCCTCGGCGAAGTTCCAGGTCACCGTGGCGGCGGGCAGGACGTACTGCTCGTCGATCGTGGTGCGACGCAGGCCCGTCGTGGCGCCGAACAGATCCATCGGGCTGACGGTCTGTTCGCCGTCCTCGTAGCGGACGCCGACGGTCAGGTTGACGAGCGGGATCACCTCGGCCTCGATCTGGCCGTAGACGGCGTTGACCGTCAGCTGGCCTTCGTAGGCGGAGGCGCCGTTCGACCCGGTCACTTCCTCGATCTGGAGGTAGGGGCCGATGTTGAAGTCCGAGAACAGATAGTCGACGCGCGATTCCAGCTGGTCGGCCGAAAGCGTGTTGATGGCGTTGAAGCGCAGGCGCCGCTCGGCCGAGTCGCGGTTGTTGTCATAGGCCGAGGCCCCGACCGTGAACTTGGCTTCGCGATAGTCCGACAGCGGCAGGATGTAGCTGAGGTCCGCGCCGCCCGACACGACGTCGTCATTCAGTTCACTGAAGGCGGTCGAGTTCGACTGGATCGAGTGGATATAGGCGCCGGCGGCGTTCTTGCCGTAGCCAAACTGGGTCTCGTAGGGCGCGTCACGCGACGTCTGGGCGTAGGCCGCGCGCCAGTTCAGCTCCCAGGTCTCGCCGAAGAAATGCTCGCCGGTCAGCTGGGTCGACAGCAACTGGCGAACATACCATGCGGTCAGATCCGTGCGGCGGGTCGAGCCGGCGGCGTCGTCGAAGCCTTCCTGGCTGCGAGCTTCCTTGGTCACATTGCGGACGTAGAGGTTCGTCCACTTGATCTCATGGTCGCCGTTGACGAGGCTGAGGCCGCCGAGGAAGTTCAGGCCGATGTCGTTCTGGGTCGACTGGAAGCCGAAGTCATTGGCGAGGACGAGGCGGCCCGCATCGAGGCGACCGGTCTGGCGCACGCCCTCGCGGCTCTTCCAGGCGTTGTCGTAGCCAGCCACAAAGACGGCGCCGACAGTGCCGATCTCGGTGTCCATGGCCGCGCCGCCGGTCATGCCGAGGCCGAAGTTGACCGGGCTTTCCTCGCGCTGCAGCAGGCGCAGCGGCGAGTTGATCAGCGACTGGCCCATGCGGCGCAGTTCGGCGGCCGTGTAGTTGTTGGCGTTGATGCGCTTGCCCGACCCGAAGGCAAGATCGATCGGACCCGGAATGTCACGAGTGCCGTCGTCGAAGCCGAGGAAGTCCGTGCGGGCGCCGAAATAGATCAGGCCGTTCCGGGCCGTGGTCTCGGTGTTGCCGCCGAGCGAGGCCTTGAAGGTGAAGAAGGGATCCGACGGGGTCGAGATCGTCTGCAGGTCGATCAGACCGCCGCCGAACTCGCCGGGATAGTTGGCCGAGTAGGTCTTCTGGACGGTCACGCCGGCCAGAATGTCGGACGGGAACAGATCCAGCGGGATCACGCGCTGCAGCGGCTCGGGGCTCGGCAGGGGCGAGCCGTTCAGCAGGGCCGAGGAGTAACGCTCGCCCAGGCCGCGGACATAGATGAATCGGCCTTCCACGATCGACAGGCCGGTGACGCGGGTCAGGGCCTCTGCGGCGTTGGAATCGCCGGTGCGGGCCAGGTCTTCCGCGGTCAGGAAGGCCGCGACTTCCGGGCTCTCGCGGTTCGGCTCGGGAATGTAGCGGCCGAGGACGACGATCTCGTCGACCTGGGTCGATTCGTCCTGCGGTTCAGCCGGCGCCGCGACCTGGGCGGGAGCTTCGGCCGGAGCGGATTGAGCGTAGGCGAGCCCCGGCGCGATCAACGCGCTGGTGGCCAGCAGGACCCCGCTCAGGGTCAGGGAGAGCGTCTTCATGATCTGCGCCTTGAAGGGGGTTCAACGAAAGGGACGGCGAGGTCGGGGCGGCCCGCAAGGACCGCCCCGGTCTTCGTCATCAGCAGGTCGAACCGGCCGCCAGACCGCAGGTCCAGCCGAGGTACCAGGTGTCGGCAGTGTTCCGCACGGCGCCGATGTAGGTCACCGACGTGAAGAACGGGTAGAGGGCGTTGCCGTTGGTCGCCACGACGGCCGTCTCGTTGGCGCCGTTGATGAAGGTCAGGCCGTTGTTGGTCATCGTCGCGCCGGCCGGGGCCGTCATCGTCGAGGTTCCGGCGGCCGTGTTGTTGACGTTGGTGGCCGAGGTGAACACGGCGCCGGTCGCTGCGGCGTCGATGTTCGTGTCGTTTTCATACGGACGCGAGCAGGCGAAGAAGACCGAACGGAAGATCGGCGCGTTGGTGACCGTCTGGGCGTCGTCGATGTCCAGGCAGGCGGCGGCCGAGGTCGTCGGGTTGGTGAAGATCGAGTTGATGACCGTCGGCTTGGTGCCGGTGTTCATCGTGATGAGCGCGTCAGCGGCCACGGCGGCGTTACGGCCGACGATGGTGAAGTTCGAGATCTTCGGCTCGGAGAAGAAGGCGGTGCCCGACGGAGCGGCCGACCATTCGAGGCCACGGCTGCCGTTGGTCACGGCCGTCGGCTTCTGGGTGATGATGCCGAACTGGGCTCCACCGCGCCAGCCCGTGTCGGTGTCCAGACCGTCGTCGTCAGCGCCGTTGATGACGATGTTGCGCAGGTTGACGGTGCCGCCGAAGATTTCGATGCCGTCGTCCGACGAGTTGTAGGACTGGAAGAACTCGACCGTGGTGCCCGAGCCGACGCCGGCCAGGGTCAGGGCCTGCAGTTCGTTGTTCGGCGACAGTTCGAAGCCCGAGAAGTTGACCTGCACGTAGCGCAGACGGCCCGAGTTGTCGGCGAGGGTGTTGCCGCCGTAGTTGGCGCTGGTGCCCTCGACCTGACCGACGCACGAAGCGTTCGGGGCCGTGACGCCCGCCGGGCAGACGGCGGTCGGCGCGCGGCCGGCGATGACGAGGCCGCCCCACTGGCCTTGCGAGCTCAGGTTGGTGGCGCCTTCGACGTTCTGGCGGCTGGTGAAGATGATCGGCTGGGTCGCGGTGCCTTCGGCGAAGATCTGCGAACCGCGGTTGACCAGCAGGTAGTCCGAACCGCCCGAGGCGAAGACCTTCACGCCCGGATCGATGGTCAGGATACCCTGGACGCTGCCGGCGACCGGAGCGGCCGGATCGGCGCCGCGGTCGGTGCCGACCTGGGTGCGACCCGAGATGGCGTAGATGGTGCCGGCGCGGACCGACAGGGTCAGCGAGCCCGAGATCGTCTCGGGCAGCTGGCAGGCGCGCAGGGTGCCGGCGGCGACGGTGCCGACATTGGTCAGACCCGTCGGGCAGTCAGGGGCCGGGGTGCCGGCCGGAAGCGGGGTGGGAGTTGTGCCGCCACCCGTGCCGGTGCCGGAGCCGAAATCCCCCTCGCCGGGGGACGCCACTTCGGCAGAGCCGCAGGCGGCCAGCGCCATCACGGCCACACCGGCCATCAGAACCTTGGTCAGACGAAGCATCGATATCCCCTCGGGTTGGAAACGGGCTGATCGCCGCCGCATCGTTCCGACACGATCTGGCGATCCCGTCGCCGCCTTTAGGACTTCAATGCAAAGCTCAAATGACAGAAAAATGTGCGATTATTACAGTCGATCAGAATACGGATTGATGTTCACCAAACATTTGCAGCGAATACTTTACGTCACGCGAATGACAAAGGTTCTGATGTCGGAGTGAATGTCACAGGATTAGAGAAATCGGCCCTGCGTGAGTCCGCGCTTGAGCCTCCCGCGCATTCCGCTAGGCTGCCGCCAGCTTCCGCGGGCGTGATGTAGTGGTAGCCTGAAAGCTTCCCAAGCTTTTCGTGCGGGTTCGATTCCCGCCGCCCGCTCCAGCACCTGGCCCTTCGGGGCGGTGCCGTTTCGATCCTCCCCGTTTCCGTGGACACCCATGCCGGCTTTGCGGAGCGGGAGAGGCGTGTCCACTCTAACGAGGCAGGGGCACCCGGCGGATCACGTCGATCAGAGGACCGCCCGGCCCCTGGGTGAGAGTCGCCTCGACGCCATAGGCGCGCCTCAGCACCTCGGGCGACAGGGCGGTCGCCGGCGGCTCGTCGGCCAGGACGCCGCCCTCGGCCAGGACGATGATCCGGTCAGACATGCGCAACGCCATCGACAGGTCGTGCAGGGTCACCACGATGCCGACGCCGTCGTCCGCCAACCGGCGGAACAGGGCCGCGGCGTCAAGCTGATGCGCCGGGTCGAGGCCGGTCAGGGGCTCGTCGGCCAGCAGCCATTCGGGCTCTCCGGCCAACGCTCTTGCAATCAGCACCCGCGCCCGTTCGCCGCCTGACAGGGTGTCGACGATACGGTGTTCGAACGCGAGGACGTTGGCGGCGGCCATCGCGCGATCCACGGCCGCATGGTCCTCATCGGACTGACCGCGCGCGCCGATGAAGGGGGTGCGACCCAGCTCGACCAGGGTCCGCGCCTCGACCGCCCAGGCGATCTCCGGCGTCTGGGGCAGGAAGGCGAGGCGCTTCGCCCGGTCGCGCGACTTCATGCCGGAAAGGGGGACCCTATCCATCAGGGTCCCGCCCGAGGTCGGCTCCCGCAAACCCGCGAGGCAGGCCAGCAGGGTCGACTTGCCGGCGCCGTTGGGGCCGACGATGGCTGTGACCTTGCCGGCCTCGATCGACAGGCTGACGGCCGACAGGATCGACTTGCCGCCGATGTGGACATTCAGGTCGGTGCAGGACAGCACGCTCACGCGATCTTCCTCCTCAGGCGCAGCAACAGAACGAGAAAGAACGGCGCGCCGAGCGCGGCCATGGCGACCCCCAGCTTCACCTCGCCCGCCGCCGGGGTCATCCGCACCAGAATGTCTCCGGCCAGCACGATGACCGCCCCGCCGAGGATGCTTGGAACAAGCAACGCCCCTGGTCGGGCGCCGACCAACGGCCGCAGCAGATGCGGCGTCACCAGTCCGACGAAACCGATCACGCCCGTCACCGCGACGCTGGCCCCCGCTGCCAGACCCACGCCGAGCGCCAGCACCCAGCGCGTCTTCGGCATGGAGATGCCCAGCGACCGCGCTCCGATTTCGCCGAGCGTCAGGGCATCCAACGCTCGCCCGGTGGTCAGCAGGAGACCGCAGCCGATGGCGATGAGCGGTAGCGCCATCTTCACCTCCTCGAAGCTGCGATCCGCCAGCGATCCCATCAGCCAGTCGACGATCTCGTTGACCGCCCAGGGGTTGGGCGCCAGCGACAGGGCCAGCGACACGCCCGCGCTGGACAGGATGTTCAGGATCGCCCCCGCCAGGATGAAGGTGACCAGACTCGACGCCGACCCCGACAGCAGCATCAGGATGGCGACCCCGATCAGCGCCCCGCTGATCGCAGCCACCGGCAGGGCCCAGGGCGCATAGGCCGTCACGCCGTAGTAGAGGGTCAGCACCGCCCCCAGCGCCGCCATGGCCGAGACGCCGAGCACGCCCGGATCGGCGAGCGGGTTGCGCGTATAGCCCTGCAGCACCGCCCCAGAGAGACCCAGGGCCGCCCCGACCAAGATGCAGAGGACCGTCCTCGGCAGACGCAGCTCGAAGACGATGGCCCAGCGCGGATCAATGTCCGGCTGGGTCCAGGCGCTGACCGGCACCCAGACCTTGCCGGCGATGAGGCTGATCCCCGACAGGATCACCAGCAGCACGAGCAGCCCCGCATAGAGAAGAGGTCGGCTGATCGGTCTCATGCTTGCCTCGCCCCCACCTGATTGGCCAATGCGGCGTCGCGGGCGCGGGACAAGGCGGCCGCCGTCTGGATCAGAACCGGGCCGCCGCAGAACAGCAAACGTTCGGGGAAGACAGCCCGCTGCATGTCGCCGGCGACGCGCGCCAGGGCCGGATGCTGCATCACCCGCTCGGCCCGGCTCGGTGCGCCGGGATAGGCTTCGCCGGACAGAAGGATGTCCGGCGGGTCGGCCACGACCATTTCCAGCGGCACGTTCATCGTGCGTTGAAGGCCGTAGCGCGACGCTGCGTTGGTCAGGCCGATCCGGGTCATCATCTCGTCCATCAGCGTCCCCGGCCCGGAGGCGAACCCGCCCGGCATGAAGACCAGGGCCGACACAGGTCGCGTTCCGGACGCGGGCGCGGCGGCGGCCAGGGCGGCCTGGATCTCAGCGACCAGCGCCTCGCCTCGCTCGGGATGGCCGACCAGCCGGGCGACCTCCTGCACCTGTTCCAGGCTGGCGGCGACAGTCTCGGGCACGTCGAACAGCGCGGTCGGGATAGTGAGCCGATCCAGTGCGTTGCGCATCGCCAGCGAGGAGAACCTGCCCGTCATGACGAGGTCCGGCCGCAGGGCGATCACCTCCTCCGCCGTCTCGTGGGTAAACGGCAGGGTGCGGGCGATGTCGGCGATGGTCGAGCCATAGTCCTGGCGCGCATAGTGGCTCAGCGCCGCGATCTGGGCCCGGTCCGCCACCCGCACCAGGATGACGTCGAGACAGGGGTTCAGCGACACGATCCGCTGCGGCCGACCGGTCGAGACCGGCGCGGGCGGACCGGGCGCGACGCTGCACCCGACCGTCATCGCCAGCCCGCCCCCCATCACCATCATCCGCCGGTCCAGCATCATCAGAAGTCGATCTCCATGGCGAGGGCGTCCGCCCCGGCAGGCCGCCCAACGATCCAGCGGCGAAGCCGGACCACCAGTTCGGAGTTCGCCACTAAGAACACAAGCCGCGCCTCGGCCAGTCGCCCGCCGTGAGGAATGGCGCTCGACATCGCCTAGAACCGGGCGCGCACGCCGACGAAGGTCCCGCGCCCCGCGACGCCGTAGTTGCGGGTGGTCTCATAGACCTCGTCGCCGACGTTCTCGACCCGGCCATAGACCTCCAGAGTCTCGTTGATCGGGTAGGACGCGCGCAGATCGACCAGGGTGTAACCCTTCAGACGCGCGGCGTTCGAGACGTTGTCGAAGCTGTCGCCCGCGTGCTGGACCGCGACCGAGGTCGACAGTCCGAACGGCCAGACATAGCCGAGCGTCAGGTTGGCCGCATCCCTGGGACGGCGCGCCAGTTCACGCCCCAGGTTGGCGCCCGAGGTGCGGTTCTCGGTGTTGGTCCGGGTGTAGTTGGCGTTGACCCGGAAGGACCCGATCTCATAGTCCGCCGCCAGTTCGAAACCGTCCGCCTCGGTCAGGGCGACGTTGTTGTAGTAGCCGAACCGGCGCACCCCCTTGCGGAAGCACAGGGGCGCCGCCGCCGGCGTCACTGTGCCGGAGCAGGACACGAAGTCGATCTGGTTCGTCGTCTCGCGCGCGAACCAGGTCGCCGAGAGAATCAGGGCGCCGTCCAGCAGACGCTGTTCCATGCCCGCGTCCCAGCCATCCGCCTCTTCCGGCTGCAGAGCCGTGTTCCCGTAGTCGCTGTAGAGCTGATACAGGCTCGGCGCCTTGAAGCCCTGGCCGAAGCTGGCCCGCACGACGGTCGAGCCGTCGTTGAGAGACCAGGCCCCGGCCGCCTGGCCGAGGGTCTTGCCACCGAAGGTGTCGTGCTCGTCGCGCCGCACGCCGCCCGTCAGGGTCAGGCCGTCCACGACCTCCGCCTGCAGTTGAGCATAGGCGCCGTCGAGGCCGACCTCGGCCGTCGCCGGCACAGGGTTCGGGGTGAAGGAGGATGGCGAGGCGGAGCTGAACGCGCTGTCCTCGTGCTCGGCCCCGAAGGTCGCGGTCCAGCCTTCGCGGATATCCAGAACGCCCTGGTACTCGTAGCGCCTGTTCAGACCCTCGGCGGCGAAGGTGACATTGGTCGCCGCCTGATCGGGATTGAACAGCGCCCGGTCCGTGCGGGTGTAGGCATAGGCGACCCGGTTGCTCAGGCGACCGTCGAACAGGTCGAGGTTCAGGCCCGTGTAGGTGACCAGTTCCTTGGTGCTCGATGTCTCACGCGTGTCGCCGAAGGCGAACAGGGGCGCGGGGAAGCCATCGCCGTCGAGGGTTCCGTCCGAATAGACGGCGCGTAAGTCGAGCGAGACGCCTTCCAGGATGCGGACGTTGGCTCGGCCGCTCAGCCCGAAGTTCTCGTAGCCGTCCGTCTCGCGTCCACGCGCGAAGGCCGAGAACCCCTCCGTCTCGTAGTGGGACGCAGCCAGCCGCCAGGTCGCGCGCTCGGTAGCCCCGCCTATGTTGCCGCGCAGATACGTCGTGCCGCGCGAACCGACCTCGGCGTCTATGCCGGCCTGGAACGGGCGGGTCGGTCCGGCGGTCACGATATTGACCACCCCGCCGATGGCCTGGGAGCCCCACAGGGTCGACTGGGCGCCGCGCAGCACCTCGATGCGCGCGATGTCGCCGACGAGCAGGTTGCCGAAATTGTAGCCGCCGCCGGTGCCCGAGGGATCGTTCAGCTTGACGCCGTCGATGACCGCGACCGTCTGGTCCGTCTCGGCGCCGCGGATACGCAGAGAGGTTGGGGAGCCGATCCCGCCGTTGCGCGACAGGGTCACGCCCGGCGTGCGGACCAGCAGGTCGGCGACGCCGACCGCCTGGCTGGTCCTGATGTCTTCCGTCGTCAGGACGGTGACCGACTGGCCGACGCGAGCGGCCGACTGGGCCGAGCGGTTGGCGGTGACCACCACGTCGTCCAGCAGGCTGGGGTCGGTGACGGACGTAGCTCTTTGTGCGCTCGCGGCGTCGGCGGCGAGCAGGAGCGCAGCCGTGGCGGCGCTTATGATCAGTTCGTTTCTCATGGGTCCAATCCCTCGTTTGACAACGAGCCGGCGCGCAGAACGGCCGCGATCGGACATGGAGACGCGCCCGGTCGCGACCGCGCAGCGATGCGCGGCCCAACAGACGTCGCCATTCGGGATAGACCCCGTTTCGCCCGGCACACCACGTCCGCGCGAAGGACGACCACGACGGGCAGGTCTCCTGGCTCGCGGGTCAATGCCTGTGCGCACCGCCTTCCCAGGCTCTCCGGCTTTCGCCTTCGGGACCCAGTGGCTATTGGTGCGCGGACTCGCCGCTTACAGTTGCGTGGGCAGCCCAGGTTTCACACCTGAGTTCCCTTTTCATCCCCATCGCTGGGGAACCTGTCGCAGCGCGGCAATTAGGCCATTGCGCGAAGCTCGGCAATGGAGCGCTGCATGGCGACCACTCTCGTCCTCGCAGCGCCCGGGCAGCGGACGAGGGCGTGCTGATCGTCGCCGGCCAGCCCCTGTCGCTGACGGCCGCTACCGGCGCGCGACCTCGACGCCGCGCGCTTCCAGGATTTCCTGGACGCTGTCGTCTCCGGCGAGATGGGCGCTGCCGACGGCGATGAAGGTCGTGCCCGCTCCGGCGAGCAGGGTCTGGATCTGATCGGCCCAGGCGGTGTTGCGACGGACCAGCAGGGCGTCATAGACCTCCTGCGATTCCGCCTTCATCTCGGCCACGCCGATACGGTCGATCGCCTCGACATCACCGGTGGCCCAGGCATCGACCAGGGCGTCGAGCTCGGTCGTGGCCTCGTCGAAATCCTCCAGCGTCGAACGCAGGAAGGCCAACTGGGTGTCCTGCGACAGGCCGGCCAGTATCTCGACCTGCCGGTCGATGGTCTCCATCCCGGTGACCGGCTTGCCGGCCTCCTCGGCGCGATGCTTGAGGATCAGCTCAACGCCCGACGCGGGATCGTAGCCGGCCTTCACCAGCGGGGCGACCGACAGGGACAGGGCCACCAGCCAGGGGCGAAGCGGGTCGAACTGGGCGGCGCTGCCGCCGATCGAACGCGCGGCGACATCGAGATGGGCCAGTTCCTCGGCCGTCAGCAGGCTGGACAGCGGGGTCTGGGGCGACAGGCCGTATTGCTGGATCAGAGGCATCAGCGCCGACTGATCGTCGGGATTGGAGATCTCGAAGATGACGTTCTGGCTGGCGTCGAAGGCGGCGTCGACCATGGCCGAGCCCCAGGGCGTCTCGGGGCGCAGCACATGGACCGTGCCGAACAGGTAGATGGTCGAATCGGCGTCAGAGATGGACCACAGCGCCGGTCCGGCGCCGGCCGCCTGGACGATGGCGGCGTGGGCGTGAGCCGGGGCGGCGTCCTGGGCGAAGGCCCTGGGCGCGCCGGCCAGCAGGGCTGCGGCAAGGCTGATCCCGAGGGCGACGCCGACGGCGGTCCTGCCCATGGAGACGGTGGTGGTCTTCAGGCGACTGATGAGCGTCATGCTGCAAAATCCTGCGGTTCGGGAAGGGCGGTCAGTGAATGCCGCGGCGAGCGGCGGCTGCAATGGAAGACACGAGGTATACGGCCATCAGGATGCCGGTCAGGCCCCAGCCGCTGATCGTGTCCACGAGTCCCAGCCGTTCGGCGGCGGCGTAGAGGAACAGGGCGGTCTGCAGGGCCCAGAAGGCGATGGCGCTGGTCTCGGCCATGACCTGTCGCAGCATCTCGTCCGCGCGTCGCCAGAGCATGACGTTGGCCACGGTCTGGACGGCCAGGAGGACCACGATGCCGGCAAACACAGTGTCGGCCGTAACGAACGCCGAGGCGTACATGGGCGCCAGGAACATCGCCCCGGCGAGCAGGAAGACGACGATCTGCAGAACCCCGCAGCCCTTGGGCACGGTCGATGGGCGCAGGGCCATGGTGATGGCGCTCAGGACGCCGATGGTGATCAGGGCAACCGCCATGGCCAGGGCCAGGCTGTCGGCCCACGGCATGTTGCGACCCTCGATGGCGTTGGCGAGGGCAGCGCCCGTGAGGGCGCCGACGGCGGCGAGGGCCAGACCGCCGAGGATCTTGACGACGAGCGGCTGGGTCGAGATTTCAGAACGCGACATGAGGTTCAGGCTCCTGTGTCCGAAAAGATGGCTTCGATCGGTTGTTCAAAGACGCGTGCGATCTTGAAGGCGAGCGGCAGGGAGGGGTCGTAGCGGCCCGTCTCAAGCGCATTGACGGTCTGTCGCGAGACGCCCAGGGCGGCGGCCAGGTCGGCCTGGCTCCAACCCCGGTCGGCGCGCAGGGTTCTGAGATGGTTGTTCATGGGGTCATCGCCGCCTGAACCACCAGGCGGCCCAGGCGACGCTGTAGCCGACCATCTGGCAGCCCGTGACGATGGCGGTCCCCAACATCAGGATGGATTTGATCGGCGCCTCGCCGAGATCGCCAGCGCCGTAGAGCAGGGTCATCAGGATGACGCCGGCGAAGCACAGGCCGACGGTGGAGCCCCACCACCAGGCCCATTTGTGCGCTTCCTGCGCGGCTTCATCGAGACCCTTCCACCACCGGAAACAGGCCCAGAGGGCGGCGGCCATGGCCAGGGCGACGGCCGCGGCGATCAAGGCCGCGCCGCCGAGGCTGGCCTCGTCGGAGGTCGCGCTGACGACGCCGGCCACTGCGCCGGCAGCCATGCCCGCCAGGACGCAGACACCCATGACGGCCCCGTAGCGCCTCAGCGGTTGTTCCGACACTCGAGCTTCCCGAGCCATGACACGCATCCTCATCGCAATGACAAGGCTGTTTTACACCCGTAGCCGCCGATGTCAAGCGACCTTGTCAGACGACAGGGCGACGGTCAATCAGGCCCCGGCGGCCTTGTCGTGGATCAGTTCCGGACGGCTGAGGACGCGCGGCGCCTGGTCGATGGCGGTCAGCTGGGGCAGCTCCTTGCCCTCGTGATCGACCTGCAGGTCCTCGAACCGTTTGGCCGAGACCATGACCTGGCTCTCCAGCGAACCGACGAACTGGTTGTACTTGCCGACCGCCTGTTCCAGCGCCCGCCCGACGCCGAAGACATGGCCGCCCATGACCGAGAGGCGTTTGTAGAGTTCCTTGCCCAGTTTCGCGACCTCGTCCGCGTTCCTCGACTGCTCCTCGGCGCGCCAGCCATAGGCGACGGCCTTGCACAGGGCGAACAGGGTCGAGGGGGTGACGATGATGACGCGCCGGGCCATGGCGTCGGTCATCAGCTCGGGCTCGCGATCCAGAGCCGCCGACAGGAAGGCGTCGGACGGCACGAACAGGGCGACGAAGTCGGGGCTGGGCTTGAACTGGTCCTGATAGGCCTTGGCGGCCAGGTCGCGGACATGGTTCTTGATACTGGCGGCGTTGCGCGCCGACATGGCCGTATCGCGCGCCTCGTCGTCCGGCTCGGCGGCGTCGGGGAAGGCCAGCGGCACCTTGGCGTCGATGACGAAAAGGCCCCCGCCCGGCAAACGCACCAGGAAGTCCGGCCGCATCTGGCGACCCTCGTCATTGGCGCTGGACGACTGTTCGGTGAAATCGAACCGGCCGGCCATGCCCGCGGCCTCAAGCACATTGCGGCAGGTCTGTTCGCCCCAGCGGCCGCGCCGGCCGGTGTTGCCGCGCAGGACCTCGGTCAGCCGTTTGGCCTCGTCGCGGGTGGCGGTCGAGGCGATCATCAGGGCCGAGAGCTGTTCCTTCAGCGTGCCGGTCTCCTCCGCCCGCGCCTTCTCAAGCGCGGCGACCTGGGTCTCGAACTTGGCCAGGGTCTCGGCGACAGGCTTCAGCTGGGCCTCCATACGCTCGCGGGCGACGCGGTCCTGGGCCTGGAAGGTCTCGGTCGCGCGGGTGACCATCTGGTCGGCGATGACCTGGGCCGACTGGGCGGCCTGGGCGCGCAACAGGTCGCCCATCGTGGTGCGGCTCTCCTCGACCAGGGCGACCTTTTCCTGCGCCGACGTCAGGGCGTTCATCGCCTTCTGCCAGCCGAGGAAGGCCCACAGGAAGCCGGCCGCGAGGACCAGCGAAACGACGGCGAGGACGATCGAGAGCGTGTTCATGCTCCGTTCCTTAGCGGGAGTCGCGGCGGCGGGCCACCGACGGAAGCGACTCCAGAAACAGACTCGACAGAGTCGACAGAGTCGCGCCGGGCCGAGGGCCAATCGACTCCGACAAACAGAGTCCAGATAGTCCCTTGAGTCCCGATCGGCCTGACCCGGCTCCGGAAAACGGGAGTCGAGAGGGTCCGTTGAGTCGGGTTCGGTCTCAGGAGAGCGTGGAGCATCGCGCCCGATCCTGACACGCGCCTGCGTCAGTATCGGACGCAGGCTTATCCCGGGATGATATTTCCTATTGCGCCGCCGCCGCACCGTCGCGCGAGGCGATCAGGGCGGAGATGTTGACGTCTGCCCCGACCACGCAGGTGTCGGCGCTGAGCGGGCAGATGCCGAGCGTCCGCTCGACCTCGCGCAGGCGCACGACTTCCGGGTTGGAGCGGATAGACTCAGCAAGAAGGCGGTTGGCCTCGGCCTGGCCGCGCGCCTGGGCGATGCGGGCCTCGGCGTTGGCGCGCTCGAGGTTCACCCGCTCGAGGGCGGCGCGGGTGTTCTGTTCGGCCGTGGTGCGCGACTGGATGGCGGCGACCACGCTCTCCGGGTAGCGGATCGAACCGACCCATTCCATGCGGATGATGTCGAGCCCCTGGGGCGTCCATTCGCGCTGGAGCGCCTCCATGGCCCGCTGAAGCACGATCTGGCGGCCGGGGCCGATCAGCTGGCCGGGGCAGTCCTCGGCGTCCTGGGTTCCGACAGGAAGAGGCGCACCCTCGACCGGGGCGACGGCGACGATGGGCGCGCGACCCGGGGCCCCCATCTCGGCGTTGCAGGCGACCGGGAGCTTCTCGGTCTCGCGGGCGATGGCGGCGCGCACCGAGGTCCGCAGGGGTCCGTCGATGAAGGCGTCGAACTCCTGACGCCAGGTCGCATAGAGGTCGGCGGCCTTGTCTTCACGGACCTTGAAGGTCAGGGCGACGTCAGCGGTCATCGGCAGGCCGAGCACGTCGGAGAACATGATCTCCTCGTTCTCGCGTCCGTCGGCATTGGCTTCCCGCGTGTAGGAATAGGTGCGCTGGAGCGTCTGGTAGGTGCGGATCTTCTCGCCGATGCCTTCCCAGTGGAAGCCCGGGCCGAGTTCATCGCGCTGGACGCCGGGGTTGGGGCCGAACTTGGTGGTCTTGATGCCCATATAGCCGCTCTCGACCGTGACGCTGCACGACGAGACGCTGATGCCGCCGACCGTGATCAGGCCGAGGATCAGGACGATCAGGGCGATGGTCCGCCCCGCCGATGCGCCGGGGAGGGAGGGCTTCAAGCGGCTGACGCCGGCGCCGAATGTCATTGGTCGCTCCCCCCGGCGCCGAGCGCACGCGACGCCCAGGCGAATAATTTCCACGCGGCCCAGACGAGGGCCAGAACCCCGGCGATGCCGACGATCGAGGCTGTGATCAGACTGCCCGCGAAATGGGCTTCCAGGATCGCCGGCACAGCGTAGCGGATCAGGAAGATGAAGCCGATCACGAGGGCGGCGATACCGGCGGAGGCGCCCAGCGCCACCCTGATCTCACGTCCCATCGCATGACCCTCCATCGACGGGATCAGAGCGTGTTTGGCGGGACCGTTCAACCCCCGCGTTGCGTCACGCCGGTCGTCGCGCCCGCAGCGCCTGGACGATGGTGCCGTCGTCGAGCCAGTCGAGGTCGCCGCCGACGGGGACGCCTCGGGCCAGGGAGGTGATCTCGACCGCGTTCCCGGCCCCCGTCGCCGAGATGCGGTCGGCGAGATAGTGGGCGGTGGTCTGGCCGTCGACGGTGGCGGGCAGGGCCAGGACCACCTCGCGCACCTCGCCGCCCTTCACCCGGCCGACCAGTTCGGAGACACGCAGGGCCTCGGGGCCGACGCCGTCGAGCGCCGAGAGGAGCCCGCCCAGCACATGATATTTGCCGCGGAAGGCGCCGGACCGTTCCATGGCCCACAGCGAACCCGCCTCCTCGACCACGCAGATCAGGGCGTTGTCCCGGCTCGGGTCGGAACAGATCGAGCAGGGATCACGGGTGTCGGGGGCGCCGCAGACCGAGCAGGACACGACCTTGGCCGCCGTCTCCGCCAGAGAGGCGGCGAGGGGTTCGAGCAGCTGTTCGCGCTTCTTCAACAGGGCCAGGGCCGCGCGCCGGGCCGAACGGGGCCCGAGCCCCGGCAGCTTGGCCAGCAGCGAAATCAGTCGCTCGATCTCGGGTCCGGCGGAGGCGGCCATGTGTCAGCAGATGGGGCTAGAAGAGTTTCGGCATGCCCGGGATGTTCATCCCCGCCATCGGGCCGGCGGCCTCGCGCATCAGTTCGCTATTGACGGCGTCCAGCCTGCGCTTGGCGTCGGCGTGGGCGGCGACGATCAGGTCGGACAGGATCTCGGTGTCGCCCGGGACCATCAGACTGTCGTCGATCTTCACCGAGGTCACCTCGCCAGCGCCCTTGAGGGCGATCGTGACGAGGCCGCCGCCGGAGGTTCCCTCCGCAGTGGTTTCGGCCATTTTCGCCTGGGCGTCCTGCAGCTTTTGCTGCATCGCCTGGGCCTGCTGCATCAGGGCGTTGAGATCTTTCATGGGCTCTAGATAGGACTCAATCCTCCCTCGCGCCAGCGGGGGAGGGGGACCGCGCGAAGCGTGGTGGAGGGGGCGGAACCACGCACCGTGTCTGGCCCCCCTCCACCCCCGCGCAAGCGCGCGGCGGTCCCCCTCCCCCGTTCGCTTCGCTCCTGGGGAGGGTCAGTCGTTATCCTCGTCCGCCTCATCCGGGATGGCCGGCATCTCGACGGAGGGCGCCAGGGTCCTGATCTCGCCGACGACGGCGCCGGGGAAGGCGGCCAGCACCGCCATGACGAAGGGATCGGCCTGGACCTCGGCGCGTTCCTCGGCGCGGCCGCGTTTCTCGACCTCGATCAGGGTCTCGCCGCCGCCCTGGCCGTTGGCGACCACGAACCACTGGCGGCCGGTCCAGTCCTTGAGCCGCGAGGACAGGCGGGTGGCGAGGTTGGCCGGGGCGCCGTCGACCGGCTCGTAGGTCAGGGTCCCGGGCTTGAACGACACGGGACGGACGTAGCGCTGCACGTCCATCTGCAGGGCGATCTCGCGCTTCTCGCCGATCAGGGCGACGACGGCCTCGAAGGTCTGGGGATCCGGCAGGCTGGGCTGGGCCGCCGGACGCATGGCCAGCTGGGCCGAGGCTCCGCCCCCTCCCCCGCCGCCGCCGCGCGGCGCGCCTGAACCACCGCCCGGAGCCTCGCCGTTCTGCAGCTTCTTCAGCGCCTCTTCCGGGCCGGGCAGGTCGGCGGCGTAGGCGAGGCGGACGATGGCCATCTCGACCGCGTCAGCGGGGGACGGCGCGCGCCGCACCTCGTCCAGGGCCTTGAGCAACATCGACCAGGTCCGCGACAGGGTCCCGGCCGAGACCGCCGCGCCCATGGCGGCCAGACGCTGGGCCTGGTCGTTGGGCAGGCGGGTGGCGTTGGGGCCCAGCATCTTGGCGACCGAGGCGGCGTGGCAGTGTTCCAGCAGGTCGTTGGTCACCTGAACCGGGTCGGCGCCGTAGCCATAGAGGGTGCGGAAGGTCTCGATGGCCTCGGGCGTGCGCCCGGCCATGATCTGTTCGAACAGGGCGATGGTCTGGCTGCGATCGGCCAGGCCCAGCATGTCGCGGACGACCTCGGTGGCGACCGGCTCGCCCCTTTCGCCCTGGACGAGGGCCTGGTCGAGCAGGGACAGGCCGTCGCGGACCGAGCCCTCGGCGGCGCGGGCGATCAGGGCCAGGGCGTCGTCCTCGACCTTCATCCCCTCCTTGCCGGCGATCCGGGCCAGGTGTTCGACGAGGATTTCCGGCTCGACACGGCGCAGGTCGAACCGCTGGCAGCGCGACAGGATGGTCACCGGGACCTTGCGGATCTCGGTGGTGGCGAAGATGAATTTGGCGTGGGGCGGCGGCTCTTCCAGCGTCTTCAGCAGGGCGTTGAAGGCCTGGTTGGACAGCATGTGGACTTCGTCGAGGACGTAGACCTTGTAGCGGGCCTCGACCGGCGCGTAGCGGACACTCTCCAGGATGTCGCGGATGTCGTTGACGCCGGTGTGGGACGCCGCGTCCATCTCCATGACGTCCATGTGCTGGCCGGCCATGATCGCCGCGTCGTGGCGGCCGAAGGCGGTCAGGGTCAGCGACGGCCTGTCGATGACGTCGGTCTCGTTGTTCAGGGCGCGGGCCAGCAAACGAGCGGTCGTGGTCTTGCCGACGCCCCGGACGCCCGTGAGCATGAAGGCGTGGGCGATGCGGCCGGTGGCGAAGGCATTGGTCAGGGTCCGGACCATGGCCTCCTGACCGATCAGGTCTTCGAAGGTCTTCGGCCGGTATTTGCGGGCCAGGACGGTATAGGCCTCGCCGTCCCCCTCGACCGGGGCGGGGGTGGAGACGGGGATGGGCTCGACCGGCCGGGCCTCTGCGGCGGGCTTCGATTCGGGCGCAGGCGCGGGGCCGCCGAACATGTCGTCGGTGTTCTCGTCGCGCTCAGGAGCGTCGTCATCCGCCCAGGGCGGATCTCCGGAATCAAGGTCGACGTCGGTCATGGGACCGTCTTACCGCGACTTGGCCACGCGGGGCGACTCTGACCTGTCGCTCAGCCCTGCTTTCGCGTGGATGAGCGGATTTGATCAGGGTGTGAAAGGCCGGGGCGGTCGGCCCCCTCCACCGCTTCGCGGTCCCCCTCCCCCTGCGCTGCGCTTGGGGGAGGAATGGGCTCAAGCCGCGAGCGACCGCGTCGCGAGCGTTAGCGCACCAGCCCGCGCTCAAGCAGCGAGACGCCGCGCGTCGAGCGGTAGCGCACCAAAAGAAGGAGAAGTGGAGACCGCGACCCGAAGGGGAATTCGTTGTGGCTGCTGCCTTCCGGCCCTGACCAGGTTGGCGAAGCCTTCGCCCGCGATCTCCGAGGTCCATATCGCGAATCGCGACGGCGAGATCAAGGCGCCTCTCCCCGGCGGCGAAGAAGGCGGGTAGGAAGCCGACATGGCTCTTCCCCTCCTCAATACCTTCGCCGGCAATCCGCTGGACCGCGCCGGAGACTTCCGCAACACGCCCGAATGGCTGGTCGAACAGGGCGAAAGCGCGGATGCGCTCGCCATGGTCTTCTGGGAGGGGCAGCCGCTGCTGGAGGATCATGCCGACGGGCCGCGCCTGGCCTGGCTGGCCCTGACCCATGCGCGCGACGTGATCCGCGACGCCGATCGCGAGGTCTTCCTGGGGCTGTGGAAATCGGCGCCGGTGTTCGCCGTCGAGTTCGAGGGACCGTCGGATCCGGCCGAGGGGCCGATCAAGGGTCTGGGGGCCTTCACCGGACTGCGGGAGGCGGCGGCGGTGCTGTCGGGCGCCGAGGCGGCCATGGCCGGCGGGGCCAAGTCCCTGTTCGACTGGCGCCGGCGTCATGGATTCTGCGCCAACTGCGGGCATGAGACGAAATCGACGGCCGGTGGCTGGCGACGGGTCTGCCCGTCCTGCACGGCCGAACATTTCCCGCGCGTCGACCCGGTGACCATCATGCTGCCGGTGTTCGAGGGGCGCTGTTTGCTGGGGCGTCAGGCGGCCTGGCCGGCGGGACGGATGTCGGCCCTGGCGGGCTTTCTGGAGCCCGGCGAGACGATCGAGGAGGCCTGCGCCCGAGAGATCAAGGAGGAGGCGGGGCTGACGGTGACGGCCGTCCGCTATCATTCCAGCCAGCCCTGGCCCTTCCCGTCGCAACTGATGATCGGCCTGATCGCCGAGGTGTCGGACGCGAACGCGACCCCGGACATGACCGAATTGGAAGAGGTCGCCTGGCTGACGAAGGACGAGGCGCGCGCGGTCCTGGCCGGCGCTCACGAGATCAAGGCCCCGCCGAAATTCGCCATCGCAAGGACGCTGATCCAGGCCTGGGTGGACGGGTTCGAAGTGGAAGGGACTGGGGATTAGGGATTAGGGACTAAGCTTCGGCTCGGGCGGCGCGGCCAACTTCGAACGAAGCGCGTTCAACATGCGCGCGACCTCCTCGGTGCGGCCAAGCAGTTGCTGAACCTGTTCGGCCGGAGCCAATTCCAGACGCTGGATGATGATCAGAAAGGTCTCGAGTTCCGCAGCCGAGCCTCGCGCAATGCTTACGAAGTGGGCGTAATCGCGACGCGTGTTCCGGCCGTTGCCCTCGGCTACGTTCGCTGGGATCGAGCTCGATGCGCGAATGATCTGGCTCGTCAGGCGATAGGCTTCCTCCTTTGGGAGCAGCCGTGTGAGCCGGTGAACGTCACAGGCCAGATCAACGCTTTTCTGCCAGACCAAGAGGTCTTTGTAGGATTTCGCAGTCATGGCTCTGTTCCCTTGACCTAGTCCCTAATCCCTAATCCCTAATCCCTGCTCGCCAGAGCCCGCGCCGCCTCAAGGTCCGCCGGATTGTCCACCGAGATCGGCGCCGCGTCGATCACGGCGGCCCAGATCGACAGGCCCAGCTCCAGAGCCCGCAGCTGTTCCAGCTTCTCGCGCTGCTCCAGCGGCGAAGGCGGGGCGGCGCAGAAGCGTTTCAGGGCCTCGCGGCGGTAGCCGTAGACGCCGATGTGACGCCAGACCGGCGCGTCGCCGTACAGAATCGAGCGGGTGAAATAGAGGGCGCGGCCGTGTTTCTCGCCTTGCGCGATCGCCAGCACCGCCTTGACCACATCGACGTTGGACCGGTCCGAGACATCGGCTTCGGGCGCGACCAGGGTGGCGATGTCGCAGCCCGGCTCGCCGTGCAGCAGGGCCGCGCAGGCGGTGGCGATGCCAGGGTCGGCGAACGGCATGTCGCCTTGCAGGTTGATGATCGAATCATAGTCGCCGTCGGGATCCAGCGCCTCCAGCGCCGCCAGGACCCGGTCGGAGCCGCTGGGCAGGGCCGGGTCCGTCAGGACGGCGCGGCCGCCGGCGGCCTCGATCACATCGACGATCTCCTGGTCGCCCGCCGCGACGGCGACCGGCAGGCCGGACAGGACGGCCTGTTCCCAGGCCCGGATCACCATCGGCTTGCCGCCGATATCGGCCAGCGGCTTGCCCGGAAGGCGGGTCGCTGACATGCGAGTCGGTATCAGTATCAAAGGCGTCACGGCAGGCCTTCCGGTCATGCGACGTCCGGACGCTCAAAGTGAGGTCCGGGGCCGGTTGCGAAGGCGGCGCTAGCGTGTAAGAGACCGCCAATCAAGATTTCGCCCGGTTTGCCGAGCCGGCCGGGCCTCTAGAAGCGGGATGCGACGACGCGATGAGCGGCGATCTGAAGTTGAACAAGATATTCGGTGCGGGCCTGGGGACGGTGTTCGCCATCCTGGTGGTCCAGCAGGTTTCGAGCGCGGTCTACACGACGCGCGCGCCTGAGAAGATGGGCTATTTCGTCGACGCGCCTGAAGAGGCCGCCAGCGGCCCCGCCGAGGTCGAGCTGGCGCCGGACTGGGGCATGGTTCTGCCGGCCGCCGATCTGGCCGCCGGTGAAGCCGCCTTCGCGCGCTGCCAGGCCTGCCACAACATCGCCGCAGGCGGCGCCGACGGCATCGGCCCGAACCTGTTCGGCGTCGTGGGTGGTCCGGTCATGCACCGCGCCGGCTTCGCCTATTCGGACGCCATGGCCGCGCACAAGGCCGAGGCTCCGGCCTGGGGCTACGACCAGCTGGACCAGTTCATCACTGCGCCGAACCGCTATGTCCCGGGCACCAAGATGTCGTTCGCAGGCCTGCGCGACACCCCGACCCGTATCAATCTGATCGCCTATCTGCGCAGCCAGGGTTCGGCCGGCTATGCGATCCCCGCGTCGGATCCTGCGCGTCAGCCCGGCGCCGCTCCGGCCGGGGGTGACGTTCCTGCCGAGGGCGCCGTCGCCGAGACGGCCGCGACGGAATCGGGCGCGGCTCCGGCTGAGGCCGCCACCGGCGCCGCGACGACCCAGACCGCTCCGGTCGCTCCGCCGGCCGCGACGAGCGCCGCTCCGGGGAACTAAGGGCCTAGCCAAAATTTCAGGCTTCGAGCAGGCGGTCCTCCGGGGCCGCCTGTTTCGTTTGGGACACCCGTCTCGCCGGGGAGCGCGGAGGCTGGATCAGAGACGCCGGAAGACGGCGGGCTCGAAGCCGTCGGCCAGACAGCGGGCGTCCGCCTCGGCGAAAGCCTCGAGGGTCACCGCGCCGTGGAAGCCGGTGGCGTGGATGACGCGGGTCTCGTCCAGGATGAAGGCCGAATGACCGGTCCAGCTGTGGTCGCTGGAGACGTTCAGCCAGACGACGATGTCGCCGCGCCGGGCCTGGTCACGCGAAACCGCGACGCCGAGTTGGGCCTGGCCGTCGGAATGGCGCGGACCGGCGAGGCCGCAGGCGAACAGGGCCTGCTGCACCAGGCCTGAGCAGTCCGTGGCCAGAGACGAGCGGGCGCCGAGGCTGTGCGGCACGCCCAGCAGGCGTTCGGCCACAGCGACGGGATCGGTCTCGAACGCGCCGATGGGCGCGCTGTCGGCTGAGGCGTCGTCGACGAGGGCATTGAGCGGCAGGGCGGCCGTGGCCGAAGCGATCCGGCGGGTCGGAAGGCCGACATGCGGAACCAGCGCCGAGGCGTCCATCCAGCCCACGATCCCGTCGCGACGGGCCTGGCCCCAGACGCGTCCGCCGCGCCGGTCGAGGACGTCGAAGATTTCACCGTGCAGAAGCTGGTCGATCCGTTCGGAGGCGGTGTCGGCCTCGGCGTGGATATCCGCGACCGGAACGGCGCCGCGCATCGGCTCGGTCGCGCGGAAGGTCTCGGCCCGAACGCGGCCTTCCAACGCCTGCGCGGCCAGATCGGGCCGGGCGAGGGTGGTGCGGGCGTCGAAGTCGGTCGGGAGGTCGTTCAAGCGAAGGCCCTGACGGTTGGCCCATATGTCTGCCAGACGAAGGCGAAAGTCCCGTTAATGGCGCGCTTTTTTGTGCGCGACCGCTCGCCGCGCCCCGGTCCGATCTCCGATCGGCCGGAGGACAGGCTCCGGCTCGCGGCCTGGGCCCGATCCGTGGACCTCTTGAATCACGGGCCGGGAACGCCAGTTCAGTTCGACGTGATGGCGGAGGGGCCGATGCTGCTGGTTCCGGGTTTGATGACGGCGGTGGTCATCGTGATGCTGGGGTTTCCGGACACCGGGATCGGGCGAGGTCTCAAACGCTGGCTGGTCGAGGAGCCGGCGCGGCGGTTGAACCGGATCCATCGCGGCAAGGCCGCCTTCCATGCCTTGCTGGCGGTGATCGGCTTCGTCCTGGTCCTGTTGTTCGAGGCGGACGGGATGCGGCTGTTCGGCTTCCTGCTGCCCGATACGCTGGTCTGGTTCGCGATGTTTGACGTGGGGGTGTTCGTCGACGCCCTGCTGATCACGGGCGCGATTCTGGCCACGAACGGGCTCAGAGCGATCCGGGCGCAGGCGACCGCCGGACCCCGACAGGTTTTTGCGCTCCTGCGCAGGCGCGCGGCCCGAGCCCGCCGGGCGATCAGGCCGTCATCACGTCCGACCGGAAGGACTGCCGACGACGACGGCCCGGGATGGGCGGTTCAGCCCGCGTACCGCGCCTTCAGCATGGCGTAGGCGGCACGGAGGCTCTGCGCCTCTCCGCCCTCGGGATGACCCGGGCGGCCCCGGCTGTTCCAGGCGAAGACGTCCAGATGGGCCCAGGCGCCGCTGGTCGGGGCGAATTTCTGCAGGAACAGGGCGGCGGTGATCGACCCGCCTTGAGCCCAGGCCGCCGAGTCGTTGCGAACATCGGCGATGTCCGAGTCGATCGCTGCGCGATAGCCGGGCCACAGCGGCATCCGCCACAGGGGATCGCGCACGGCGTCCGCCGCCGCCAGGAAGTCGGCCGCCAGCGCCTCGTCGTCGGTGTAGAGGGGCGGCAACTCCGGGCCGAGCGCGATGCGCGCCGCGCCGGTCAGGGTGGCGAAGTCCAGGGTCAGGTCGGGGTCGTGCTCGCCGGCCCGCGCAAGGGCGTCGGCGAGGATCAGCCGTCCCTCAGCGTCCGTATTGCCGATCTCGATGGTCAGGCCCTTGCGGCTCTGCAGCACGTCGCCCGGCCGGAAAGCGTCGCCGGAGATGGCGTTCTCGACCGCTGCGACAAGCACGACGAGGCGCACATCAAGGCCCGCCTGCAGGACCAGTCGCGCCAGCGCGAGCGCATGGGCCGCGCCGCCCATGTCCTTCTTCATGTTGCGCATGCCGGCCGCCGACTTGATGTCGAGTCCCCCGGTATCGAACGCCACCCCCTTGCCGACCAGGGCGACCAACGGCCGGTCCGTCTTGTCCAGATTCCAGCCGATCTCGATGATCCGGGGCGCGCGATGCGGGGCGGCGGCGCGACCGACGGCGTGAATGGCCGGATAGTTCTCTTCCAGCAGGTCGTCGCCGGTGATGACCGAGATCGAGGCGCCGTGGGCCTCGGCGATCTCGCGGGCGATGGTCTCCATCTGCAGCGGGCCCATATCGGCGGGCGGGGTATCGACCATTTCCCGGGCCAGGGCGCAGGCCGAGGCGATGCGCAGGGCCTCGGCGACATCCAGCCCGTCCGGCGCGACCAGCCGCACCTCGGGCCGCTCCCGGGTCTTGTAACGATCGAAGACATAGCGCCCGAGGAGGAAGGCCAGGGCCGCGACGCGGGCGTCCTCGGGGTCCGCCTCGAGCCGATAGAGGCCCTCGGGCAGTCTGGCCGAAAGGGCGCGGGCGCTCATCGGATCGAAGGTCTTGCCCGTCCCGACCAGCACGTGATCGATGCCGCCGTCCGCGTCGGGGATGACCAGCACCTCGCCCGCCTTGCCCCGGAACCCCATCCGCCCGGCCCAGGCCTGGACCGGGGCGTCGAGCGCAGCCTTCGGCCCGACGAAACGGACCGGCGTGGCGGTCGCCGCCCCGGGGCTGTCGGAGGGGACGAGGGCGTCGGGCGAGATCACGGACATGGGGCGACTATTAACCAATGCTTGACGCAGAGCGCCGATTCTTGAGGGGCAGAAATCCGATTGGACCGTCCCATGTCGCGCACCCGGGCCTCAAGCTCAATCGCCCTGATCGCCCTGACCCTCGTGGGCGGTCTGGCCCTGACCGATCCCGCCTCGGCCCAGACCGGACAGGCGGCCGCCCCGCGCGTGGCCGCCACGGCCGAACAGCGCGCCGCCTATGGCCGTCTCGACCCGCTGGCGCGTTCGGTCTTCTGGTCGCGCGAGGTCGAGGTCAATCCGGCCGATCCGGTCGCCGGGGTGAAACTGGCCGAGGCCTTGCGTCAGCTGGGCCAGCACGAACAGGCCGCGACGGTCGCCCAGCAGGTGCTGGTGACCCAGCCGCAGAACGTCGACGCCATGCTGGAGATCGGGCGGGCCCATATCGCGCGGGGTCAGGCCTTCTACGGCATCGCGGCCCTGGAACAGGCGAAGGCTCTGGCGCCCGGCGACTGGCGGCCTCTGTCGCTGCTGGGCGTCGCCTATCAGCAGGTGCGGCGCGCCGACGACGCGCGCGCCGCCTGGAACGAGGCCCTGCGCCTGTCGCCGGACAATGCCGAGGTGATGAACAACGCCGCCATGGCCCAGATGACCGGCGGCGATCCGGCCGGCGCCGAGACGCTGCTGCGTCGCGCGGTGGCGCAGCCGGGCGCTTCGCTGCAGATGCGGCTGAACCTCGCCATGGCCCTGGGACTTCAGGGCAGGATCCCGGAAGCCGAACAGATCATCCGCCGCGACCTGCCGCCCGAAGCCGCCGAGCGCAATCTGGAATGGTTGAGGAACCAGGTCCGGCCGGCGACGGCGGGGGTCGAAACCGACACCGCCTCCCCCGCCCTGGTCCGGACCTGGTCCTCGCTACAGGGTCAATAGGTTTCAGCCGCCCTTGGCGTCGGCGAGCTCGAGACGGGCGCGCAGGCGTTCGTCGGTCGAGACGGCGCCGGCGATCGCATTGAACCGGTCCAGGGCCAGACCCGAGGCCGAGACGGCGGCGGCCATGGCGGCCTGCTGTTCCGTGGTCGGGGCCGCGCCGTCGGTCGGAGCGGCCGCGCGGACCTGAACCATGGCGGCCCCGAACTGGGCGACCTCGGCGTCTGTCACCGAGGCGGCGACCGAACCGGCCGGCGAGTCCGGCGTGGCGAGGACGGCGAGGCGCGCCTGGAGCACTGCGTCGGTCGAGACGGCGGTGGCCAGGGCGTTGAAGGCGGTGATGTCCATGCCGGCGGCCTCGATGGCGGCGGCCATGGCGGCCTGCTGCTCGGCGGTCGGGGCCGTACCGTCGGTCGGGGCGGCGGCGCGGACGGCGGTCATGGCCGTGCCGAAGGCCTGAAGCTGGGCGTCGGAATATTCGGTCGCCCGGGTTGCGGTCGTCAGCGGAGCGGCGGCGGACGCCTGGACGGCTCCGCCCAGCAGGGCGACGGCGGAAACGGCGGCGATCAGGGTCAGGCGCATGAAAAATCCTTGGCAATCTGAAGACATAAGCGTCGGGGACGGAAAGAACGGTAACCCGGCAATCGTTCCGGTGGCAAATCACCCGGTCTAACGTGGGCGTGATGTCGCCGTCTTCTCCCCGTGGCGTCCAGCGCCTATATCGCGGGCATGATCGACGATCTCTACAGCACGCGCATCCTGACGCTGGCGGCCAACCTGCCGCACGCCGGCCGGCTGGCCGAGCCCGAAGGCACGGGCGAAAGGGTCGCGAAGCTGTGCGGATCGAAGGCGACGGTCGATGTCGTGCTGGATGCGGACGGCCGCATCGCCGACTTCGCCCAGGACGTGAAGGCCTGCGCGCTGGGTCAGGCTGCGGCGGGCGTGGTCGGCGAGGTCGTTATCGGCGCGACGACCGAAGAGCTGCAGTCCGCCCGCGACGCCATGCTGTCGATGTTGAAATCCGGCGGCGAAGGCCCGGACGGCCGGTTCGAGGGCCTGCGCGCCCTGAAGCAGGTCGCCGACTATCCGGCGCGGCATGCCTCCACCATGGTCGCCATTGAAGCGACGCTGGACGCCGTGTCCCAGGCGCTGGGAACACGAACGCGTCTCGCCGGCGCCGCCTAGGGCATCCTTCTTGGTCTACCGCGCTTCGCGCTACTTGAGACCGAGTTGCTCCCTCGCCCTCGGCAAGGGATAAGCCCGCACCATGGCCAGCTCCGGTACTCTCTACGAACGCGGCGTCCGCGCGGCCCATCGGGGCTACAAGGTGACGCTCAGCCCCTTCTTCGGCCAGTCCTGCCGGTTCCTGCCCACCTGTTCGGACTATGGCCGCGACGCCCTGATCCAGCATGGTTTACGCAAGGGGGGATGGCTCACCCTGCGTCGGCTCTGTAAATGCCACCCCTTCGGCGGGTCGGGATATGACCCGGTTCCGCCACGCAGCGTCGTCGCCCCGACGCGCGAAAGCGAAAAGTGACGAACACCCCATGATGATCGAACTCAAATTCCCCGACGGCGCCGTGCGCGAGTATGCAGCCGGATCGACCGCCCGCGACGTGGCCCACGCCATCTCGCCGTCGCTGGCCAAGAAGGCCGTTCTGGCCGAACTGAACGGCGAGCAGCGCGACCTGAACCGCGTGCTGGAGACCGGCGGCGACTTCCGCCTGATCATGCGCGACGACCCCGAGGCGCTCTACACCATCCGGCATGATGCGGCCCACGTGCTGGCCGAGGCGGTGCAGAAACTGTTCCCCGGAACCCAGGTCACGATCGGTCCGGCCATCGAGGACGGGTTCTATTACGACTTCTTCCGCGAGCAGCCCTTCTCGACCGACGACTTCGCCGCCATCGAAAAGGAGATGTCGCGGATCGTGGATCGCGACGCGAAATTCGAGCGCGAGGTCTGGGACCGCGACGAGGCGATCACCTTCTTCGAGGCGCGCGGCGAGGCGTTCAAGGCCGAGCTGATCCGCGACCTGCCGGGCACGGAGACGATCACCCTGTACAAACAGGGCGACTGGATCGACCTTTGCCGGGGCCCGCACTTCCCCTCGACCAAGTCGGTGGGCAAGGCCTTCAAGCTGACCAAGCTGGCCGGGGCCTACTGGCGCGGAGACAGCAATCGCGAACAGCTGCAGCGCATCTACGGCACCGCCTGGGCGACGAAGGAGGATCTCGACGCCTATCTGACCCGTCTGGAGGAGGCCGAGAAGCGCGACCACCGCAAGGTCGGCAAGGCGATGGAGCTCTTCCACATGCAGGAAGAGGGCCGGGGCATGGTCTTCTGGCATCCCAAGGGC
>NZ_NCEQ01000021.1 GCF_002280785.1 Brevundimonas subvibrioides | reverse complement strand
CCAGCCCGGCGCGAGCGGCGCGGCGGGCGGCGCCGGGGGCGCGGCCGGCCCCGGCATCCACGGCGGCAACCCCGGCGGCGCGGCCTCGGCCATCGCCACGGCCGAGACGGGTCGCAGTCTCGAGAGCCCGGGGTCTCCAGGCGGCGGCGGAGGCGGCGGTGGACTCGATGCGGGGGGCGTGGCGCGAGCCGGCGGGCCCGGCGGCGCCGGTGGTGTTCTCGCCTGTCCCGCTTCCGGGGGCGCGGGCGGCGTTTCGACGGCCGGTTCGAGCGGATCGGCGCCGGCCTCGAGCATCGCAGTGGCCGGCGGCGGCGGCGGCGGCGCGGGTGCGGTGACTTCCGGCGCAGGTCCGGGGGGCGGCGTGGCGGGCGGCTATGGCGCGGGCGGGGGAGGCGGCGGCGCGGGCGTCAGCTCCGGTGGTGCGGGCGGCGCCGGTTCGGGCGGGGTCGTCGTGATCCTGATTCAGGGATGAGGCCGATGCCGCCTCCCGACGCCGATCCCTTCTTCGACGGTATCGGCCCTCTGCTGGATTTCGACGCGCTGGAGGCGCCCCGCCGCCTGTCCCGCGACGAGGGCTGCGCCGTCTGTGGACCCGACTGGTCCAGGATCCATCCCGCTTCCGACGAGGGGCCCGACAATGATTGAGAACGACCCCCAGCCCTCATCCCAGCCTCCATCCCTGCCTCTGGCGGAGGCCAGATGGCTGTGGCGCCGGCTCTATGTCTTTGCGGCCAGCTTCGCCCTGTGGCGTTCGCTGTCCGCCGTCATCGACCGGACCGAACCCCATGCCCTTCCGGCCGTGGCCTCGGGCCTCATGTCGCTGCTGGCCCTGACCCTGATCCTCTATCTGGTCGCGCCGACGGCCCAGCAACTGGTCGCCCTGCTGGTCAATCTGCGCCTGCGTCTCGGAGCCCCGAAATGAGCTTCCGTCTGTCCGAACGCTCCCGCGCCCGAATGAGGGGCGTCCATCCCGCCCTCGTCGGCGTCATCGAGGCGGCGATCCACATCACGCCGGTCGACTTCAGGGTCACCGAAGGTCTGAGGACGCCGGCCCGACAGGCGTGTCTGGTCCGCGCCGGAGCCAGCCGCACCCTCAATTCGCGGCACATCACCGGCCACGCTGTCGATGTCGCCGCCATGGTCGATGGTGCGATCCGCTGGGACTGGCCCCTCTACCCGCGCATCGCCGAGGCCATCAAGTCGGCGGCGAAGGCGAAGGGTGTGGCCCTGGTCTGGGGCGGCGACTGGCCGCGCCTGCGCGACGGGCCGCATTTCGAGCTCGACCGGCGGGTGTTCCCGTGATCGGCCTGTCTCCGGTCCTGCGGACCCTGGCGCCGATGGGCTGGCTGGCCCTCGGCGTCTTCGTCCTCGCCGTCGCTGCCGTCGTCCTCGGCGGTCTCGGCTTCCGCTGGGATCCGTTCGGCCTCGACCGGCGACGGCTCGACCGCGCCGAGGCCTCGGTCGCCGCCGCCACGCAGCAGGCTGCCGCCCGAACCGCCGAGGCCGAGGGTCAGGCCGGCCAGGTCGCCCGCCTCGACGCCGCCGTCCAGTCCGCCGTGACGCTGGAACGCGCCACCGCCCGATCCATCCAGACTGCGAGAACCGCCGATGACTCTTCCCTTCCGTTGCCTGCCGATCGCGCTGACCGCCTGCGCGACCATGATCGCGAGCTGTGCCGGATCGCGCCCGACCTCGTCGGTTGCCCCGCCGCGCCTCACCCTGCCGGCGATGGCGAGCCGGCCCTGCGCGTTGCATCGTCTTCCCGCCGCCCCGACCCTGGGTGACCTGGAGGCCGGCTATATGACCCGGGGCCGCCAGATCGCGGACTGCGACGCCGCGCGGCGACTGGCGGTCGACACCTTGCTGGCCGAGCGACGGGCGGGAGAGGCGGCGAAGCGGCCCTGACTTCGTCCGTTTCGTCCGTTTCGTCCGTTTCGTCAGGGTATTTTCGCTTCGTCCGGACGAAACGCCCGGCAGAACCTGCCGGGCGCCCGGCATTTCCTGCCGTCCGGCCGGAAAAGCGGCAAAACCTGCCGGGCGAGAAGCGTGGTTAAGGCAAAGTACCGTAGTTATTTCAACGCACTGGCCGTTTGTCGAAATTGCGACGGTTGGCGCGCCGATTGCTTCTGTGGCTGCTGAGCAAAATGCTCTCGACGGTCAAAATGACGGTCGAACACCTTGAAACAAGGACTTTCGTCATGGCGCTGAACAGCGTGAACACGAACTCGGGCGCCCTCGTCGCCCTGCAGAACCTGCAATCCACCAACGCCGAACTGGGCGTCGTGCAGGGTCGCATCAATACCGGCAAAAAGGTCAACTCGGCCAAGGACAACGGCGCTATCTGGGCTATCGCCCAGGGCCAGCGCAGTGAGATCAGTGCTCTGGGCGCCGTCAAGGACAGCCTGGATCGTGGTTCGTCCGTCGCCGACGTTTCCATCGCTGCCGGTGAATCCGTCTCCGACCTGCTCGTCCAGCTGAAGGAAAAGGCCCTGTCGGCGACTGACAAGTCGCTGTCCACGGCTTCGCGCAAGGCCTTGAACGAAGACTTCAAGTCCATCCGCGACCAGATCACCACGGTGGTCTCGAACGCCAAGTTCAACGGCGTGAACCTGCTGGACAACTCGACCGGCACCAACGGCTTCAAGGCCCTGTCGAACACGGCCGGCTCCACCATCAAGGTGGCGGGTGAAAACCTGTCGCTGGGCGGCGCCAACGTGACCGTCGCGGCTGCGACCACCATCGGCACCGCGACCCTGGCCACGACGGCCCTGGGTCTGGTGAACGCTTCGATCGACAACGTGTCGTCCGCCCTGGCTCGCCTGGGCACCGGCGCCAAGTCGCTGGACACGCACCGCACGTTCGTCGGCAAGCTTTCCGACGCTCTGGAAAACGGCGTGGGCAACCTGGTCGATGCGGATCTGGCCAAGGAAAGCGCGCGACTGCAGTCGCTGCAAACCAAGCAACAGCTGGGTGTGCAGGCTCTGTCGATCGCCAACTCCTCGACCTCGATCCTGCTCGGCCTGTTCCGATAAGCCAATGGAAGGGCGGGACTTCGGTCCCGCCCGACCGTTCCCAAAGAGACGCCGGAAGCCCCGGCGTGAGGAGCCATGGACGCTAATGCAAAGAGGATAGGCGCCGCCGCTTTGCCCGTCATCGCAGCCACCGGGGCCGCGACCACGAGCAACGACTTCGATCAGGACCGCACTGAACAGAAGGCTGAAGAGGCCGCCCGGTATCGCCTGATCATTGAGGAAGGGCCCACCCAGGGAACCTTCATCTACAAGACCCTGGACAGCGCCACCGGTGAGGTCATCCGCCAGTTCCCGCGAGAGCAGGTTTTGCGAATGGCCGAAAGCGGAGGCTACACGGCCGGGGGCCTGATCGACACCAGCGCCTGATTTTTCAGACGCCGGCCCAACCTTCCAGACCGCTCGGGCTCGCCCGTCGCGGTTAATCGTCGTGGTTTACAGGCGTTAACCATACGGTGACTGTTACTGACCTAGCCTTCCGGCGAACAACCCGGGGCTAGAAGACCTATGACGACGAACAGCGTTCACACCAATGCCGCCGCCGCCGTCGCGCTGCAGAACCTGTCCCGCACCAACGACAACCTGACCGGGGTCCAGAATCGCGTCTCCACCGGGCTGAAAATCCAGGGAGCCAAGGACAACGCCGCAATCTGGGCCATCGCCCAGGGCCAGCGCGCCGACCTCGGCGCCCTGTCCGCCGTGAAGCAGAGCCTGGACCGCGCCACCTCCATCGCCGACGTCGCCATGTCGGCGGGCGAATCGATCTCCGACCTGCTGAACCAGCTGAAAGAAAAGGTCGTCGCGGCCAAGGACGTCTCGCTCAAGACCCAGTCGCGCGAACTGCTCAACGCGGACTTCAAGGCCCTTCTCCGCGCCATCAAATCGGCCGTGGAAAACGCCGAGTTCGACGGCGGCAACGTGCTGAACGGCTCGCTGACCAACGGGCTGAAGTTCCTGGCCAACGCTGACGCCTCTTCGTTCGTGACCCTGTCGGGCAAGAACCTCACCCTCAGCGGCTCCATCCTGTCGCTCGGTATGGCCGACAGCCTGTTGACGCTCACCGGCGCGACCACGGCGCTCACCAAGCTGGACAATTCGATCAGCAAGCTGAACTCGGCGCTCGGCGACCTTGGAGCCCAGGCCAAGCAGATCTCGGCGCACAACACCTTCGTCTCCAAGCTCGCCGACACGATCGAATCGGGCATCGGCAATCTGGTGGACGCAGACCTCGCCAAGGAAAGCGCGCGCTTGCAGGCGTTGCAGGTGCAGCAGCAGCTCGGAGCTCAGGCCCTGTCGATCGCCAACCAGGCGCCGCAGATCATTCTGTCCCTGTTCCAGTAAGGATCAGAAGCGGCCAGGGCCCGGGGTGTGCCCGATCACCACAGGGGCAGGGCGGCGGCGCGGCGGATGCGAGCGGTCTCCGAACCCGTACAGGGCCAGCAGGTTCTGGATTAGCGACTTCGGGAAGATCATGATCTCACTCCTGTCCGACGAGATCACAACACGATTCGCATTCCATCGTTCCCTGGTCGAACGTTAATCTCGCATTGAGCTCGCTCGCGTAGCGTCCTCGGCGGAGGAACGAGTGGCGATCAACAACAGCTATCTGATGGCTCTGTTCGGCGGTTCGTATGACCCCGCATCCTCGGCTGCGCTGACGAAGCTCGTCACGAAGAAGGCCCAGCCGACCGCGCCGTGGAGCACCTCGGCCCAGGCGACTGCGCCCAAGGCCGACGCCCTGGTTCGCGCCGCGCTCGGCGGCCGCGCCTTCGTCAACGAGGACGCCGCCCAGCTCGACGTGAAGGGCGCTTCGGCCGACTACAGGAAGCTGTTCGCCCTCTATCAGGGGCTGGAGTCGCTCAACGCCCTGGCCAATCGCGCCTCGGTGAAGGGCCTGAGCACGACCGACCTCGCCCTGACCCAGAAACGATTCGCCTCGGGCCTCGCCGAAATCGGCTCCTACCTCGGCAAGTCCGAATTCGACGCGCTGCGCATGGTGCAGGGCACGTCGTCCTCGACCTCCAAGACGACCGCCGGCGTCCCTCGCGACAGCTCCAACTCGATCACCGGCCCGATCCACGAAGGCGCGCTGGACACGCCGGTGAAGGCCTTCGAGGGCGACACCCGGTTCAACATCACCATCAAGGTGCCGGTCGGGCTTTCGACCCAGACCACGGCCGTTCCGATCGATCTGTCCGATATGGGTTCGACGCCCCGGACGATGGACTCCGTCACGAGCTTCATCAACGGCAAGCTGGAGGCCGCCGGCTTCCAGACCCGCATCGGCCGCGACCAGATCAAGGCGGAGCCCAAGGTCATCCAGGTCGCCGGAAAGCCCGTGACCCTGCCGGCGGGCCCCGACAGGTGGGCGCTCGCGATCCGCGGGACCTCGACCGAGACCGTCGGCTTCACCGCCTCAGAGACATCGGACGCCGTCTACGTCGTCCAGTCCGCAGGCGCCCCGGCCACGACCGTGACCTCGACGGTCAACGGCGTATCGACGACCAGGACCACCGTTCCAGCCACCACTGTCAACCAGATCCTGAAGTTCCAGAGCGACGGCGGGACGGCGGCCCAGCCCGCCGGCGGCAACGTCGGCGAGACCCAATGGGTCGACGGCCGCATATCCCAGGAGAAGATGCCCGAGGGCGTCACCGCCGTCCGCGCCAGCGCGGTCGGTCCGGACGGCTCGCTGTGGATCGTCGGCGACGTCACCTCCGGCGGGACGAGCCAGCCGATCAAGGGCGTCCAGGACGTCGCCCTGATGAAGTACGATTCGGCCGGTCGGCTGGTCGCGACCCGCACCCTGGGGGCCGCCTCGACCGCCAGCGGCTATGCCATCGCGATCGACGACAACGGTGATGTCGCGGTCGCCGGTTCGGTTACCGGGGCGCTGAACACCTCGACCACGGACGCGGGCAGGACCGGAGATGTCGCCAACGTCGCCGACAGCTTCGTCACCGTGTTCAACAAGGACGGCGAGGAGCAGTGGACCCAGCGTCGCGGCGCCCGCGCCGCCGATGAGGCGACCAGCGTCTCCTTCGGCGCCGACGGCCTGGTCTATATCGGCGGGCGGTCGAAATCGGCCATTCCCGGATCGGCCTCGGTCGGCGGCTGGGATGGCTATGTCCAGGCCTTCAAGGCGGGCGAGCCCTATCCGACAGCGGGCATCGTCTCCAAGGCGATCGGCCAGAGCCAGTTCGGCACCGGCGGCGACGACAGCGTCGATGCGATGACCATCGACGGCTCCAACCTCTATACCGCCGGCGTCGAGGACGGCCACGCCGTCGTGCGCCGCTTCACCCTGGACGCTGCGGGCGTGCCGACCCTGGCCTCGACGCGCGACCTCGGCGCCATTTCGGGCGAGATCGCCGGCATCGCCGTCGCCGACGGGAAGGTCATCCTGACCGGGACCAGCCGCGACAGCGGTCTCGCTGCCGGGACCACGACCACGGCCCATTCGGGCGGCAAGGACGTCTTCGTCGCCGCCATCTCCACCGACCTGACGGCCGCCGGGACCGATCGGCTGAGCTGGTACGGCGACGCGGGCGACGACACGGCCGCCGACGTGAAGGTGCATGACGGGAAGGTCTGGATCACCGGCATCGCCGACCGCGATCCCGCCGCAAAGGACACGGACCCGACCAAGGCCTATCTGACCCGGCTCGACCCCTTGACCGGCGCGGTCGAATACACCCGGACCTGGTCCGGAGACGGCGACCAGGCCAAGGCGATGACCCTGGCTGTCGCGTCCGGCGGGGCCAGCGTCCTGGACCGTCTGGGCCTGCCGCAGGGTGAGATCGACCAGAGCGATTCCAAAAAACTGACCGACGCCACCTCCCTGCGGGTCGGCGACCGCTTCTATATCACGCCCGCCAACGGCGGCCGGGCCCAGGCTGTGACCATCGACGCCAGGGACACCCTGGCCACCCTGGCCCGCAAGATCAGCGTGGCCTCCGGCGGCAAGCTGAAGGTCACGGTCGCCTCCGAAGGCGGCGCGGTCACCGGCAGGGACGGCGAGACCACGACCACCACCGGCGGCGTCCAGCGCCTGTCGATCGTGGCCAAGGACGGCAAGACGGGCGCGATCCTGACCGCCGGCGAGACGGGCAGGGACGCTCTGATGGGGCTCGGCCTGTCGGCGGGCTATGTCGGGCTGGCCGCGGCCGACACCCGTGTGAAGACTTTCGGCCTGGACCTGCCCGGCAACCTGACCCTGAACAACGCGGCTGCGATCACAGCGGCCGGTGAAAAGCTTCAGGGTGCGCTCAAGGTCATCCGCGACGCCTATCGCGGACTGGCGCCCCAGGACGCGACCGCTTCGGCGTCCGGCCCGGTCCCCGCCTATCTGACCAACCAGCTCGCCAACTATCAGGCTGCGCTCGCCCGCCTGACCGGATAAGCGGGCGCCGTTTTCGCTTCGCAGTTGACGCCCCGGGGCGGGGCGGGGTTATTGAGGCCTTCAAGGCCCGACGCCCAGCGAGCTCCGCTTCATGCAACTGCCCAACGACAATCGCGTCATCATCGCCATCGGCGTGGGCCTCGCCGTCCTGGCGGCCGTGGTGCTGGCCCTGGTGTTCGGCGGAAGCCGTGAACCCGCCGCACCGAAAGCGCCGGAAACCGAAGGCCCCGGCGGGCTGACGGTCAATGTCGGCGATGCGCCGTCGCTGGAGCCGACACGAGCCTTGCGCTGCTTTGTCGATGGCCAGTTCATCGGCATGGCGACCCTGTCTGACTGCGCCCGACGCAACGGCCTGGCCACGGATGCCCTGGATGTGGGTCTCGACGAGACGGGCGCCCTCGCCGCCGCCCCGACGGCGTCCTTCGCCCCGCCGCCCGCCCTGCCCGACGCGACGGCGACAGCCGGCAGCGACGTCGTCGATCCCTATGACACGACCCTGCCCGAAAAGCCGCAGCCACAGCCCCAGGCGCGCGTGGAGCGCGCGTCCGGAGCACCCTGCCTGCGGTTCACCGGCTCGGACTGGCGTGATCTGGGCCAGATGAGCCTGAACCAGTGCGTCCAGGCCCTGTATGCGGGAACCTGCGTCCGCCCTGGCGACGCCCAGTACGGCCGCCACGGCAACCTGACCCTGCGTCTGGTGCCCCGGCGCGTCGAACAGTCCAACGACAACACGCGCTTCCGCATCCTGGCCGACCAGGATCGCAGCTGCCAGTTCCCGAGCCTGAACGGATGATCCGTCCCACCCTGATCGCATCGATCCTGGCGATCCCGGTCCTCGCGGGCTGCGCCCAGGCGGTGAAGGCTCCGACCGATACCGGCGTCTGCTATGCGGTTGAGCAGTCTGGGGGCGAGCCGGTCTTTAACGTCGTCGCGCGTGACCAGGTCCAGATCGAGATGTGCGCCGCCCGCCTGGAGGAAATGCGTCTGCGTTTCCGCAGCCTGGGCAGCACGCGCGAGGAGGTCACCGGCGCCTATCAGGGCCAGTTCATCTTCGTCGACCGTCGGGGGGTCTCGTTCGCGCGGACGCTGGAGGGGGCGCGGTTCTTCGCCCTGGCGCGGACCGGCGACGGTCGCCTGGCGGTGCCGGGCGCCATCGAGCGTGGCGTCACCGAACTGGGCGTCGTGGTCGAGGAACGCGCCCCGCCCTCGTTCCCGGGACAGTAGAACAAACTCGGAACACGTGTTAACGGTTTCGCGGGCGCGCCTCGCGGGACCAGGATTTTCAGCCCGGTCGCACAGTCGCGCCGGAGCGATCAGAGAAAGAATTTCATCATGGCGGGAAGCGTCAACAAGGTCATCCTCATCGGCAATCTGGGTCGCGATCCGGAAATCCGTTCCATGCCGAACGGCGACCGCATCGCCAACTTCTCCCTGGCCACCTCCGAGACCTGGCGTGACAAGTCGTCGGGCGAGCGCAAGGAGAAGACTGAATGGCACCGTGTTTCGGTCTTCAATGACAACATCGTCAAGGTCGTTGAAAACTATGTGAAAAAGGGCTCGACCGTCTATGTCGAAGGCTCGCTCCAGACGCGCAAGTGGACCGACAAGGACGGCGTCGAGAAATACACCACCGAAATCATCATCGGCCGCTTCAATGGCCAGTTGACCATGCTGGGCGGCCGTGACGGCGGCGGGGCTTCGCAAGGCGGCGGTCAGGGGTCGGGCGGTCGCTCGAACGACGACGACTACTCCTCGGGCTTCTCTACCGGCGGCGCCAACAAGCCCTCCGGCCCGAAGGAGAGCTACGACCTCAACGACGACATCCCGTTCTAGAGCGATCCCGTTCACCATCATCGAAACGTCGGCTCATGCATTGTGAGCCGACGTCGTCGTCCGGGCGTGCGATAGGCCGCGCGTGCCCGTAACTCCCGACAAGCCCCACAGCCCGCTGTCCCTGATGGAGATCGGCGCGATCGCCGCCATCGTGGTGATCTGGGGGGCCAATAATGCCGCCGCCAAGGTGGCGACCGAGGTGCTGCCGCCGCTGCTGACCGGCGCCATCCGCTTCGCCATCGCCGCCCTGTGCCTGATCCCCTTCGTGCGGCCGCCCTTTCCGAACTGGAAGAGCCTGGTCCTGATCGTCATCCTCGGCGGGCCGCTGCACTACGGCCTGCTCTACTGGGGCTTCTCGCTGGCCGAGGATGTCAGCCCGGTCTCGGTCGCGTCCCAGCTCTGGATCCCCTTCACGGCCCTGTTCGCCTTCCTGCTGCTGGGCGAGCGGCTGTCGATCGCCGCCCTGATCGGCATGGTCGTGTCGCTGATCGGCGTCGCCTGGATGTCGGCCGATGCCCATGCCCTGCATGATTGGCCCGCCATCCTGGTGATCATCGGTGCAGCGGCCTTCTGGGGGATTACGACCGTGATCGCGCGCCGGACCACCTCGATTCCGCCGCTGAAGATGCAAGGGCTGCTCGCCTTCGTCGCCCTGCCGACCCTCGCGTTCGGCTCAGCCATGTTCGAGACCGGTCAGGTCGAGGCTGTCCGGGCCGCGACCCCGCTGATCTGGGTCTGTATGCTGTGGGCCGGGGTCATCTCGTCGGTCTTCGCCACCAGTATGGTGTTCTGGCTGGTTCAGAAACGCGAAGCCGGACGGGTGACGCCCTATTTCCTCGCCACCCCCGTGGTCTCGATCGCCATCGGCTGGGGCCTGCTGGGCGATGTGCTGACGCCGCAGATCCTCACCGGCGCCGCCCTGACCATGGCCGGCGTGGCTGTGGTCGCGCTCGCGGAGCGGGGCCTGCGGGCAGGCGCGGCGAAGGCCTAGAGCAGGATCGGCTGAGGAGGAATCGCTTCGCGATTCCGCTGAGGCCGTGACTCCTGCTCCAGATCTCAGCGAGAGCCTGATTCACGCTTTCGACAGAAGCGCGAAGCGCTTCCGTCTCAAACGATCAGGCCTAGCCCGCCGCCATCACGCCACAGGCCACCCGGTCGCCGGCGCCGCCGATCGGCTGGCTGACGTGGTCATCGACATTGGCGTGGATGACGATGGCCGAGCCGTCCGCATCCCACAGCCACTGACCCGGGCCTTCATCGGCGATCCGGGCGCGGCTGGTGAACAGCTCCGCCGCGACCGAGCCGTCGGGCGCGGCGAAGATGTTGGGCAGATCCCCGTCATCGGGTCCTTCTGCGTTCAACAGGCCGTGCGGCGCCTTGGGCTCGCCGTGGTTCACATGGGCTCCGGCCGAGGTGAAGGGCGCGGCGCATTCGCCGACGGCGTGGATATGCACCCCGTGCCAGCCCGGCGTCAGGCCGGTCGCCTCGATCCGGATCAGCAGGCCCGTCGCGCCCTGCGTCAGGACGGCCCGGCCGATTCGCGCGCCGGAGGCATTGACGAGGGTCGCCTCGCCGAAGTCGCCCGGCGTCGCCCGCATCATCGTGTGATCGCCGTAGTCGTTGGCGGTGACGCTGACGCAGGCTCCCAGCGGGGCGGCGAGGAGAGCGACGGCGAGGGCTGCGGTGCGCATGGATTTGGTCCTTTCACGGATAGGCCGGGCGCCTGTGAAAAAGCCTGCGAAACTTTGCCTCGCTGGCCCACGGGTGCTAGAAATCGTCATAGCGGATCACGTTCCGATTCCGGCCATCTAAAGCCTAAAATCCTTGACCGACGACAGCTACGAAAACGCCGCACCGCCAGCCGGTTCGGGCGGCTCGGACATTTCCATCATCTCGATCGAGGCCGAGCTGAAACGCTCCTACCTCGACTACGCCATGAGCGTGATCGTCAGCCGCGCGCTGCCGGACGCCCGTGACGGGCTGAAGCCGGTTCACCGTCGCATCCTCTACTCGATGCATGACCTGAACATGACGCCCGAGCGCAGCTATTCGAAATGCGCCCGCGTCGTTGGCGACGTTCTGGGCCGCTTCCACCCGCACGGCGACGCCTCGGTCTATATGGCCCTGGTCCGCATGGCCCAGCCGTTCTCGATGGGGCTGATGCTGATCGACGGCCAGGGCAATTTCGGCTCGGTCGACGGCGATATGCCCGCATCGATGCGATACACCGAGGCCCGGATGGCCCCGGCGGCCAGCGCCTTGCTGCACGACATCGACAAGGACACCGTCGATTTCCAGCCGAACTACGACGAGAAGGAGCTGGAGCCCGTCGTCCTGCCGGCGCGGATCCCGAACCTGCTGGTCAACGGCGCGGGCGGCATCGCCGTCGGCATGGCGACCAACATCCCGCCGCATAATCTGGGCGAGATCGTCGATGCGGCCGTGGCTCTGCTTGATGATCCGAACATTTCCGACGACGCGCTGCTGGACATCGTGCCGGGCCCTGACTTCCCGACTGGTGGCGAGATCCTGGGCCGCACCGCGCCCCGCAACGCCCTGCGCGAAGGCCGCGGCTCGGTCATCGTGCGCGGCGTCGCCTCGGTCGAGACCATCCGCAAGGACCGCGAGGCCATCGTGGTCACCGAACTGCCGTTCCAGGTCAACAAACAGACCCTGATCGAACGCATCGCCGAAATGGTCCGTGAGAAGCGCCTCGAAGGCATCTCCGACGTCCGGGACGAATCGGACCGCCAGGGCATGCGGATCGTCATCGAGCTGAAGCGCGATGCGTCCGGCGACGTGATCCTGAACCAGCTGTGGCGCTATACGGCCATGCAGTCGTCGTTCGGCGTCAACATGCTGGCCCTGAACCACGGCCGTCCGGAGCAGATGGGCCTGCGCAAGATGCTCGAGGTCTTCCTCGACTTCCGCGAAGAGGTCGTGGTCCGCCGCGTCAAGTTCGAGCTGGCCAAGGCCCGCGACCGCGGCCACGTCCTGGTCGGTCTGGCCGTCGCTGTCGCCAACATCGACGAGGTCATCCACATCATCCGTTCCTCGGCCGATCCCGCCGAGGCGCGTGAGCGGCTGCAGGCCAAGGCCTGGCCTGTCGGCGACATGATTGCCCTCGTCGAGCTGATCGCCGATCCACGCTCCGTCCTGATCGACGGCGGCAGCCTTAAGCTGACTGACGAACAGGCCCGCGCCATCCTGGGCCTGACGCTCAGCCGCCTGACCGGCCTCGGCCGTGACGACATCTTCGCCGAGGCGCGCGGCCTGGCCGACACCATCCAGGGCCACCTGACGATCCTGTCTGACCGCAAGAACATCATCGCCATCATCCGCGAGGATCTTCTGAAGGTGCGCGACGAGTTCGCCGTGCCCCGTCGCACGACCATCGGCGAAGGCGACTTCGAACTGGAAGACGAGGACCTGATCCCGCGCGAGGACATGGTCGTCACCGTCACCCACGGCGGCTATGTCAAGCGCGTCGCCCTGAACGCCTATCGGACCCAGCATCGCGGCGGCAAGGGCAAGTCCGGCATGACGATGAAGGACGAGGACGCCATCACCGGCGTCTTCTCCGCCTCCACCCACACGCCGGTCCTGTTCTTCGCCACCAACGGCAAGGCCTACAAGCTGAAGGTCTGGCGCCTGCCGCTGGGCGCCCCGACGTCGCGCGGCAAGGCCTTCGTCAACCTGCTGCCGATCGAGCCGGGCGATTCGATCATGAACGTCCTGCCGTTGCCCGAGGACGAGACGACCTGGGGCGACTACGACATCATGTTCGCCACCCGCTCGGGCGACGTGCGCCGGAACAAGCTCAGCGACTTCGCCACGGTCAATCGCGCCGGCAAGATCGCCATGAAGCTGGAAGACGGCGACCACATGGTCGGCGTCGCCCTGTGCACCGCCGAGGACGACGTCCTGCTGACCACCGCGCTGGGCCGCGCCATCCGGTTCAAGGCCGACGACGTTCGCGTGTTCAAGGGGCGCGATTCGACCGGCGTGCGCGGCGTCCGCCTCCAGGGCGACGACGCCGTCATCTCCATGGCCGTTCTGGGCCGGGTCGATGCGACGCCGGACGAGCGGGCGGCCTATGTGAAGCACGCCAACGCCATGCGCCGCGCCACCGAAGGCGAGGACGACACCTCCGTGGTCGAGGCGGATGACGAGGCCGAAGGCTCGGGCGACGCCGCCCTGTCGGTTGAACGCATCGCCGAACTGGGCGCGGCCGAACAATTCATCCTCACCGTCACCGAGACCGGCTTCGGCAAGCGCTCCTCGGCCTATGAATACCGCCGCACGGGTCGTGGCGGGCAGGGTCTGACGGCCCACGGTCTGGGCGGTCGCGCCGGCACGCGCCTCGCCGCCGCCTTCCCGGTCGAGGACACCGACGACCTGCTGCTGGTCACCTCCAACGGCCAGATGATCCGCACCCGCGTGGGCCAGGTCCGTATCGTCGGCCGCTCGTCGCAGGGCGTGACCATCTTCCGTACGGCGGAAGGCGAGAAGGTCGTGTCCGTCGAACGTCTGGCCGACAGCGGCGGCGACGAACCCGAGGTCGAGGGTGACGACAATAGCGGTGAAGGCGAGGCCTGAATCCTCCCCCATCGGGGGAGGGGGACCGCGTCTTCGCGGTGGAGGGGGCCAACCCCAGACACCCAGCTCGCCGGGCGCCCCCTCCGTCACGGCGCGAAGGGGCGCCGCCCCACCTCCCCCGTCGGGGGAGGATTGGTCATGACCGACTTCCTTATCGACGGCCTTCCCCCGACCGAGGCCGACCTCCGCTACCTCGCCGTCGTGAACTACGGCGCCTACACATCCTTTCGTATCGAGGACGCCGGGGTGCGCGGCCTCGACCTGCACCTCGCCCGCCTCGACGCCTCCGCGATCGAACTCTTCGGCGAACCGGTCGGCGAGGATCGCCTCCGCGACCGCATGCGTCTGGCCCTTGGCGATCGCCGCGAGGCCTGGGTCCGCATCAGCCTGTTCTCGCCTTACATCCGGGCCCGCCTGCCGTCCGACCGCGTCCGCCCTCAGGTCATGACCGTCATCGCACCGCCCCCGCCGCCGCTGGCCGATAGCGTCCGCGTCCAGCCCCAGACCTATGTCCGCGACGCGGCCCACCTGAAGCACACGGCGACCTTCCCGCTGATTCGCGCCCGCCGGCTGGCCATCGATGCGGGCTTCGACGACGCCCTGTTCGCCGACGCGGACGGCCTGATTTCGGAAGGCAGTCTGTGGAACATCGGCTTCCTTGAAGGCGACGCCGTGGTCTGGCCCGAGGCCCCCATGCTGCCGGGCGTGGCCCAGGCGCTGATCTCGCGCGGACTCGCCGCTGTCGGCCTGACCGAACGACACGCGCCCGTCCGCCTCACCGACCTCGACGCCTTCGACGCCGCCTTCCTGTGCAACAGCGCCACGCCGGCCTGTCCGGTCACGGCCATCGGCGACCATGTCTTCGGCGCCGCGCCGGAGCGGATCGACCGGCTCGCACGCGCCTGGTCGTCGAACAGGCCTCAGCCGATCTAGGCCGGACCACCGCCGCCTGCTAATCACGCCACGCGACGGGGAGAGAATGCATGCGGATCGGGCTTTACCCGGGGACCTTCGACCCCGTCACCAACGGGCACATGGACATCATCGGCCGGGCTGTGAAGCTGGTCGACAAACTGGTCATCGGCGTCGCCCAGAACGACGACAAGGGGCCGTTGTTCACGACCGCCGAACGCGTCGAGATGGTCCGCGCCGAGGTCGCCCGCCTCGGGGCTGACATCGAGGTCCTGCCGTTCTCGACCCTGCTGATGCATTTCGCCGAGAAGCTGGACGCCAACGTCATCGTGCGCGGCCTGCGCGCCGTCGCCGACTTCGAGTACGAGTTCCAGATGACGGCCATGAACCAGCGCCTCAATGACGACATCGAGACCGTGTTCCTGATGGCCGATCCCCGCCACCAGGCCATCGCCTCGCGACTGGTCAAGGAAATCGCCCGGCTGGACGGTAATATCGACAGCTTCGTCAGCCCCGTCGTCGCCGCCGCCGTGCGCGACCGCGTCAAACGCTAGAATCGCTCAGGACACCGCCTTGAAGATCATGCCTTTCGTCCTCGCCGCCGCCCTGTCGGTCCTCGCACCCGCCGCAGCCACGTCTCAGACCGCACCCGCGACTGCCGCCCCGATCCCTGCGGCAAGCGACTGGCGCACCATCGCGCCCGAGAACCTGCTGGTCATCGACACCTCGAAGGGTCGGATCCTGGTCGAGCTGGAGCCGCGCGCCACGCCGCGGCACGCCGAGCGCATCCGCACCCTGGCGGACCAGGGCTTCTACGACGGCCTGAAGTTCCATCGCGTCATCACCGGTTTCATGGCCCAGACGGGCGACCCGCTGGGCACCGGAGCCGGCGGCTCGGACCTGCCCGACATCGCCGCAGAGTTCACCTTCCGCCGCGGCCGCGACGCCCGGTTCGCCCTGATCGAGGGCGGCGCTCCGACCGGCATCGTCGGCCTGGTCGGCTCCCTGCCGGTGGTGACCCAGCCTGACGCCCAGATGATGGTGACGGCGGACTTCAAGGTCGACGCCGGCGGCCTGTTCTGCACCGGCGTCGCCGGCATGGCCCGCTCCGGCGCGCCCGACAGCGCCAACAGCCAGTTCTATCTGATGATGGCCACCAACCCGGTCCTGAACGGAAACTACACCGCATTCGGGCGCATCGTGTCGGGGCTCGAGGTCGTCAGCGCTCTGAAGGCCGGTCCGGAGAGCGCCGACGGCGCCGTGACCGACAATCCGGACACGATGACCCACGTGCGGACCGCCGCCGCCCTGCCCGAAGGCGAGCGTCCGGTCGTGCGCGTGCTCGACGCCCGGTCGGCGGCCTTCCAGGCGCATGTGGCCGAGGTTCGCGCCGCGCGTGGGTCACAGTTCACGGTCTGCGACGTGCAGCCTGTGGCGGAGGTTTCAGGGGAATGACGATGCGGTTGGCGGCTCTGGCGATCGGTCTTGTTCTGGCGGGCGCGCCCGTCGCCCGGGCGCAGGAGGCTGTGACGCCCCCGCCTCCGGCTCCGGCCGCCCCGGGCGCCGCCGACTGGCGCACCGTCCCGGCCGACAACCTGATGATTATCGACACCAACCGGGGCCGGATCCTGGTCGAACTCGCGCCCGAGGCCGCGCCCCTGCATGTCGAGCGGATGCGGCTCCTGACCCGCCGCGCCTTCTTCGACGGCATCACCTTCCATCGCGTCATCGACGGCTTCATGGCCCAGACGGGCGACCCGCTGGGCAATGGCGAGGGCCAGAGTCCCTACCCGGACATCAAGGCCGAGTTCACCTTCCGCCGGGGGCCGGAGGCGCCGTTCACCCCGGTCGCCTCACCGGCCGGCGCCATGCTCGGCTTCCTGCACAGCCTGCCGATCCAGACCCAGCCGACCTCCCTGATGGCCACGACCGCCGACGGCAAGGTTCATGCCTGGGGCGCCTATTGCCCGGGTGTCGCGGGCATGGCGCGCGATGACGCCATCGACAGCGCCAACAGCCAGTTCTTCCTGATGCGCCAGCCCTATCCGGCGCTGGACAAGCGTTACAGCGTCTGGGGGACGGTGGTGTCGGGCCTCGACGTGGTTCGGGCCATCAAGGTCGGCGACGGCGACAACGGCGCGGTCACCGCCGATCCCGACCGAATGATCCGCGTGCGCATCGCCTCGGACCTGCCCGTGGCGGACCGGCCGGTGGTTCAGGTGCTGGACACGGCCTCGGCCGCCTTCCGGACCCTGGCCGACGGGGTGAGGACGGCGCGAGGCGCGGACTTCTCGATCTGCGACATCGTCCTGCCGGTTCAGGTCTCGGGCGCGGCCGCTCCAGCGGTCTGACCGCCTCGCCCCCGGCCGCGCCGTCGGCGCTGGGGTTTGCGGGCTTCACGCATCTGCTGCAGCAGCATGCCCTCGCGCAGCCCCCGGTCGGCGACCCTGACCCGCTCGCTGGGCCAGGCGCGCTGCACCGCGTCCAGGATCGCGGCTCCCGCCAGCACCAGATCGGCGCGGTCCGGCCCGATGCAGGCCTCGGCCGCCCGACCTTTCGGCCCCAGGGCCTTCAGTTTCTCGGCCGCGGCATCGCACTCGGCCCGCGTCATCCACAGCCCGTCGACCCGGTCCCGCTGATAGCGCCGAAGGTTCAGATGAACCCCCGCCAGGCTGGTGATCGCCCCCGACGTCCCGACCAGATGGCCCTGACCGGTGGCGAACAGCCTGCGGAACTCGTCATCGTCGAACGACCCGGCGGACAGCGCCGCGCTCATGTCTCCGACCATGGCCTCGTACCAGGCCTCGCCCGAACCGGCCGGTTCCGGATGCCGCTCGGCGAGGGTCACGACCCCCAGCGGCGCCGACATCCAGGCCACGGTCTTCATCTCCGCGCCTGACTTCCTCAGCCAGGAGAGTTCCGTCGAGCCCCCGCCGACATCGATGACCAGCACCGCCTCGGCCTTGGGGTCGAACAGGTTGATGCACCCCTCGACCGACAGGCGGGCCTCTTCGACGGGGTCGATGATGCGGAGTTTCAGCCCGGTGCCGCGCCGGACGCGGTCGATGAACTCCTGGCCGTTCTCGGCCTGCCGACAGGCCTGGGTGGCGACAGCGTTGAGCCGTGCGGAGTCCACGCCGCGGCGAACAACCCGCTCGGCGCACAGGGCCAGGGCGTCATAGGCACGGTCCATCGCCGCCTCGTCGAGCCGGCCGGTGCGCGACAGACCTTCGCCCAGCCTCACGATGCGGCTGAAACTGTCGACCACGCGGAAGCCCGCCCGCGCCGGACGCGCGATCAACAGGCGACAATTGTTGGTCCCCAGATCGAGGGCGCCGAACACGGGACCGTCGCGACCCGACGAATCCCGCATGGACGCCCCTTGGACCCGGGACCGCTCGTCGCGCCTTCGCGGCGCGCCGTCGGGTTCCGGCATGGGCCGAACTTTCCTGTAGGCGCAGCCGAACCGGGCGCCCGTCCCGTTGAACCTAGCCGCGCCGAACCGTCCGCGCCAAGCCTATCTGACAGCAGGATGAACAGGACGACCGGCATGCCGCTCAGGCTCGGGGTCGTATCGGTGCAGGATGACCCAGTCCCTCACCGCCAAATTCGGCCTCGGCCAGATCGTGCGTCACCGCGAGGAATCGTTTCGCGGCGTGGTCGTCGACGTTGACGCTGTCTACGCGGGACCGGCCGGCGAACCCGGCCCGGACCAGCGCGATCAGCCCTTCTATCGCATTCTGGCCATGGGTATGGAGGCCGGCTTCCTGGTCTATGCCGCCGAGAACGTACTTGAGCATGATCCCAACGTAACGCCCCTGTCCGCCGCGGATCAGGCCCACTGGTTCACGATGGACGACAGCGGTCGCATCGCCCCGCGGGCTCAGCCGATTCATTGATCGGGCGGATCCGGCCGTTGGCTCTTCGTCGCCGGAGTTCTAGACTGCCGGTTCAAGGAGCGCGTGATGGCTGATTTCGAACATGTCTTTCAAACCCCGCCCGAGGGCGCGGCGGCGGACTGGACGATCTCCCAGAACTGGCGCGCCTATACCCAGGTCGAGCACGACACCTGGGACACCCTGTACGCCCGCCAGATGAAGATCCTGCCCGGGCGCGCCTCGGACGCCTTCCTGAAGGGTCTGAAGGCGCTGGATCTGAACACCGGCGGCATCCCCGACTTCGCCCTCATGAATCCAAAGCTGAAGGCCCTGACCGGCTGGACCGTCGTCTGCGTGCCTGGCCTGGTGCCCGACGAGGTGTTCTTCGATCACCTGGCCAACCGCCGCTTCCCGTCGGGCCAGTTCATCCGCAAGCCCGACCAGCTGGACTATCTCCAGGAGCCGGACATCTTCCACGACGTGTTCGGCCACGTCCCGATGCTGACCGACCCGGATTTCGCCGACTACATGCAGGCCTACGGCAAGGGCGGCCAGCGGGCCCAGTCCCTGGGCATGCTCAAGAACCTCGCCCGCCTCTACTGGTACACGGTCGAGTTCGGCCTGATGGACGAGGGGCAGGGCCTGCGCATCTACGGCGCCGGCATCGTGTCATCGGCCTCCGAAAGCGTCTTCGCGCTCGAGGATCCGTCGCCGAACCGCATCGCCTTCGATCTGGAGCGGATCATGCGGACCGACTACCGCATCGACGACTTCCAGCAGGTCTATTTCGTCATCCCCTCGATCGAGGCCCTCAACGACGCGACGCTCGAGGATTTCGGCCCCATCTACGACCGCCTGAAGGGCGCGTCGGACATCGGCATCGAGGCGATCCAGCCCTACGATCGGGTGATCGCCCGTGGCACCCAGGCCTATGCCCACAAGGGCGGGAGATTCGCAGCATGAAGCGCACCGCCATCATCGTCCTGATCGCCGGTCTGGCCGTCTCGGCCGCCGCCTGCACGGAATCCAAACGCGCCCGGAACGCCGCGACCTGGGGCGACAAGCCCGCCGACATCACCTGCTGGACCTATGGGCTGCAAACCTTCTCCGGCCGATCGACGGGCAAGGTCGAATACAACGACGAAGGTCGCCTCGCCTTCGTCGACGCCGCCAACGGCCGCTACACCACCCTCGATGGCGAGTGCCGCGTGGTCTATCTGGCCGAGGGCGAGGAGCCGACGCCTGCGCCTGCCGCTGCGGCGCCCGCTGCTCCGGAACAGCCCGCCAACACACCGGCTCAATGATTCACCGTGCACCCCGGCCTTCGCCGGGGTGCACGGAGGAGGCTCAGTCCTCCAGGATCAAACTCTTCGCCTTCGTGTCGCGCATCAGGACATAGGTGATCAGCGAGATCCCGATCATCCCGGTGACGTACCAGAAATACAGGCTCTCGCGGCCGTCCAGCTTGAACCACAGGGCGACGTATTCGGCCGTGCCGCCGAACACGGCATTGGCGAGGGCGTAGGGCAGGGCGACGCCCAGGGCGCGAATGTGGGCGGGGAAGAGCTCGGCCTTCACCACGGCATTGATGGCGGTATAGCCCGACACGATCACCAGGGCCGACAGGGACAGGGCGAAGGCGGTGAGGGCGTTGGTCGTGACCGCCAGGGCGCTCATGATCGGCACGGTGCAGAACACGCCCAGGATGCCGAAAGTGATCATGACGGGCTTCCGCCCGATGCGGTCCGACAGGGCTCCGACGGCGGGTTGCAGCAGCATGAACAGGAACAGGGCCGCAGCGCTGATCTCGGTCGCCTGGGCCTTGGAGAAGCCCGAGGTGTTGGTCAGGAATTTCTGCAGATAGGTGGTGTAGGTATAGAAGGCGAGGGTCCCCCCGGCGGTCAGGCCGATGACGATCAGCGCCTCCTTGGGATGGCGCAGCACCAGCTCCAGTGCGCTGGATTTCGGCGCGGCGCGTGTCACCGGATCCTCGAAGGCGCCGGTCTCGTCCAGGCCCCGACGCAGCCAGAAGACCACGACCGCCAGCCCCGCCCCGACGAAGAAGGGGATGCGCCAGGCCCAGTCCGACAGGGCCGCTTCGCCCAGGGTCCGCTGCAGCAGGATCAGCAGCATCAGGGCCAGCAGCTGGCCGGAGATCAGGGTCACATACTGGAAGCTGGACCAGAAGCCGCGGTGCTTGGCCGTGGCCATCTCCGACAGATAGGTGGCGCTGGAGCCGTATTCGCCGCCGACGCTGAGGCCCTGCATCATGCGGGCGAACAGCAGCAGGGCGGGGGCGGCCAGACCGATGGTGGCATAGCCGGGGGTGCAGGCGATCAGCAGCGAGCCCGCGCACATCAGGCTGACCGACAGGGTCAGGCCGGCCTTGCGTCCCTTGCGATCGGCATAGACCCCCATGACCCAGGCCCCGACCGGGCGCATCAGGAAGCCGACCGCGAAGATGGCGGCGGTGCTGAGCAACTGGGCGGTCGGCTCGCCCTTCGGGAAGAAGACCGGGGCAAAATAGACGGTGAAGGCCGCATAGGCGAACCAGTCGAACCATTCGACCAGATTGCCGGCCGAACCGCCCACGATGTTCCTCAGGCGGCGGGCGGGGGTCATCTCGGGGGGCGCCATTTTACTCTCCGTGCACCCCGGCGAAGGCCGGGGTCCAGATCACAGACTCAGTCGGCGTGGACGCGCACCTGATCATGACTGCCCCGCACGGTGTTTTCCATCTGGATCCCGGCCTTCGCCGGGATGCACGGAAAGAATGGATTTGCCCATGCGCACCAGCGGCACCGGCACGCCGCCGCGATCGTCCTCGAACCGCTCGATCTCGCGATAGCCGGCGGACAGATACAGCGGCTCCCCGCCCATCGTCGCCACCAGCTCGACCCGGTCGTAGCCCTCGGCCCGCGCCGCCGCCTCGCACAGGTCCAGGATCATCCGTCCGATGCCCCGGCGCAGGAAGTCGGGGTGGGTGTACATGGCCCGGACCCGGGCCGCGTCGACGCCGGGCGTCAGCGGCTCGGGAACCCGCCCCGGCGTATGGTCTCCGCCATAGGTGGTGATCCTTCGGCTCCAGCCGCCGCAGCCGGCCGGCACGCCCTCGACCTCGACGATGAAATAGGTCCGGTCCGCGATGATCTGGCTGTCCAGCCCCATCAGCACCCGGCTGGCCGCGATCTGATCGGTCGTCAGGAAGGCGGCCAGCGGTCCCGAGATGGCCAGGTCCATCAGGCCGACCAGGGCCGGGATATCGGCCTCGGTGGCGATGCGGTGGCTCGACTCCGGCATCGGTCAGGCCCGCTGGAACGGGTAGAAGGCGTCTCCAAGGTCGAGGATCGCCGTCAGACTGTCGAGCGCTTCACGCGTCTCGGCGAGCAGCGCCGGATCGGCCAGATCGGCGGGCGCCAGCCGGTCGCGATAGTGACGCGTCGCCCAGCCTGTCAGGACGTCGAACAGAGCGTCGTTCATCCGCATCGGACCATGGACAGCGTCAAGCTCGGCCTCGGTCAGGACGACGCGGAGGCGCAGGCAGGCGGGACCGCCGCCGTTCCGCATCGACTGGCGCACATCGACATAGTCGACCCGCCCGATCGGACCGTTCGTCGCCATCAGCCCCTGCGCCACCGCATGGGCGCGCGGGTTGTCGCGCGTCTCCGTCGGACAGATCAGCGTCAGGCGATCCTCGCCCGGGATCTGGACCAGCATCGAGTTGAAAAGATAGCTGGAGATGGCGTCGGCCAGCGGCAGGTCGGCCGAGGAGACCTCCACGAAGATCGGATCGAACCCGGTCGCCGCCGCGCGGACGGCGGCGTGGGTTCCTGCCGTGTCCTCGAACGCCAGCTCGTGATGGAACAGCGTCTCCAGCGCCCCGACGCAGACGACATCATTGTGGAAGGTCCCGCCCGCGATGGCCGCCCGCGACTGCTGGGCCAGGACCACGCCGTGCGCGCCGTGCCGACGGGCGATGGCCTCGGAGGCCTGCCGCGTCTGGCGGGCAGGCCAGGGGCCGTCCCAGTGCGTGAAGGCGTCCCGCCCCCAGACCAGCAGGTTGACCCCCGGCTCCCCATGCCCGGCGCACAGGCGGACATGGTTGGCCGCGCCCTCGTCCGCGAGATGGGCGACGGGGTGCAGGGCGTCGTGGACGGCGAAACGGGCGGGGTCGGGGAACAGGGCGTCCAGCGCCCGTTTCGTCTGGGCATGCTCCAGCGAGCGGTGCAGGTTGGTGTGCAGATTGGCCGGCGTGAAATGCACCCGCCCGTCGGCAGAGTCGGCGCTGGGCGTCACCGTCGCGGCGTTGGCGGCCCACATCGGCGAGGCCGAACAGGCGGCGGCGGCGAACGTCGGCGCATCCTTCCAGGCCTGCTCCAGCACCCGCGCGTCCGATCCGCTGAAACCGAGAGACCGCAGGAACGGAATGTCCGGCCGCTCGTGCGGCGGCAGGACGAACTGCGGCAGGCCGAGGTCGGCGAGCCGTTTCATCTTCTCAAGCCCCTGCAGGACGGCGGCGCGCGGGTTCGACGCCTGGCCCTCGTTCAGACTCGAAGCGAGGTTGCCGGGGCTGAGACCGGCATAGGAGTGCGTCGGCCCGATCAGACCGTCGGCGTTGGCCTCGACAGCGGCGGTCATCGCAGTCCCCGGATCTCGCCCTCAATGGTCTTCACCGCTCCGGCCTCGAAACTGGCGACCGGATAGGCGCAGTAGTCGGCCGCATAATACGCACTCGGCCGGTGGTTGCCGCTCGCGCCCAGACCACCGAAGGGCATGTCGCCGGCCGCGCCCGTCGTCGGCCGGTTGAAGTTGACGACCCCCGCCCGGATGCGCCGGATGAACCGGTCCCAGTGGGCCGGATCGTCCGACACCAGACCCGCCGACAGTCCGTAACGGGTGGCATTGGCGGCCGCGATCGCGGCCTCGAACGAGGCGACCCGCGTCACCGACAGGAAGGGAGCGAACATCTCCTCGTCCGGGACGTCGACGCCGGTGACATCGATGATCGCGGGCCGAACGAAGGCGCCGGGCAGGTTGTCCACCGGGCCGGACGCGCGGATCACGCGGGCGCCGGAGTCGATGCGTTGCTGCAGCGCCGCCAGGGCCTGTTCCGCCGCGCGCTGCGAGATCAGCGGCCCGGCATAGGGTTCGGGCGTCGAATCCCAGGGCGCAAAGATCAGCCGTTCGACCAGGGCATTGACCGCCTCGACGATCGCATCGCCCTGCGCGCCCTCCGGCACGATCAGCCGCCGCGCGCAGGAGCACCGCTGCCCTGTCGTCACGAAGGCCGATTGCACCACGATGCCGGCCACGGCCTCCGCGTCCGCCGCATCCCAGACCACCAGCGGGTTGTTGCCGCCCAGCTCCAGCGCCAGGATCACATGCGGATCGTCGGCGAACTTCTTCCGGAAATGCGCGCCCGCCGCGCCCGAGCCGGTGAACATCAGCGCGTCGATCGGCTGGTCCAGCAAGGCCGCCCCCACCTCGCGCCCGCCCTGCACCAGGTTGAACACCCCCTTCGGCAGGTCCGCCTCTTGCAGGCATTCGGCCATCAGCTGGCCTGTGTGCGGCGTCTCCTCCGACGGCTTGAACACCACTGTGTCGCCGGCCAGCAGCGCCGGCACGATATGGCCGTTCGGCAGATGGCCGGGGAAGTTGAACGGCCCCAGCACCGCCGCGACCCCGTGTGGCCGATGCCGCAAAGTCGCCGTCCCGAACGCCGTCTCCGCAGTCCGCTCGCCGGTCCGCTCGTCATAGGCGCGGATCGAGAGATCCACCTTGCCGGCCATCGACCCCAGTTCGGCGGTCGTCTCCCACAACGCCTTGCCCGTCTCGCGGCTGATGGCCTCGGCAAAGCCCGGCGCCCGCGCCTTGAGCGCCGCCTGATAGCGTTTCATCGCCGCGATCCGCTCGTCGCGCGGCCGGTCGGCCCAGTCCGGGAAGGCCGCACGCGCCGCCTCGACGGCGGCCCCGACCTGCGCCCCCGACGCCTCGTTGCCGCGCCAGACCCGCGCCTCGGTCGCCGGATCGAAGGAGGCGAAGCCGTCGCCCGCGCCCTCGACCCAGGCGCCGTTCAGATAGAGTTTGCCGTCGCTCATCGTTTAAATCCGATCATCCCCGCGAAGGCGGGGACCCAGTTCTTTTGTGAGGCACGGCGCCTCGGATTTCGGTCCGCTGGTCCCGGCGAGGTCAGAGCGCCCAAAGCCCTGGATCCCCGCCTTCGCGGGGATGCACGGGGATAGAACGATCACGATTTCACCCGAACAACGTCGCCAGTCCGCACCCTCAGCGCCCCGGCGGTCTCGGCCGTCACCCGCACCGTCTCGCCCTCGATCGCCGCCCGCGCCCGCACGGCCCGGAAGGCCTCCACGCTGTCCGTCGAGACCAGGGCCGGCAGTTCGGCGTCGAACTCCTCCGACACCACGACCGACAGCCGCCGCGCATCCCTCACCGTTCGAATATGGTCGCGCGGACAGGTCACCGTCGGCCCGGCGTCAAAGATGTCCACCAGCCCGTTCGGCCGGAACCCCTCGCTCTCCAGCAGGGCCATGGCCGCCACCCCTTGCGGGTGCACCTTGCCGATGACGGCCCGCGCCGGCTCGGGCAGCAGGTCGATATAGATCGGATGGCGCGGCGCGAGGTCGAGGATGAACTGTTTGTCCGTCGACCCGGTCATCATGTCCGCCTGGTCGAACGGCATGGGGAAGAATTTGTGCGCCACATGGTCCCAGAACGGACAGGCGCCGTCCGGCGAGAACACCCCGCGCAGTTCGGCCAGCACCGTCTCGGCGAACAGCTCCGGCTGCGCCCCGATCAGCATGTAGCGCGACTGGCTGAGCAGACGTCCGGCTCCGCCCTTTCGACGATCGGCTTTCAGGAACAGCGATCCGACCTCGGTCCAGCCCGAGCACTCGTTGACCAGGGTCAGGGTCTGGTGATCCATCCGGATGCCCAGCGACGGCGACTGGACCGGGTTGTTGGCGATGCGGAACGAGAAGAAGGGCCGCTTCATGCCCACGGTCGCCTTGACGCTGGCGATGCCGTCGACGTCGCCCGTGTCGGTCTCTTCCATCATCAGGGTGAACCAGCGGTCCGGCACAGGAATGGCGCCGGTGAAACTGTCGCGGCTGACGTCCAGCCGGTCCGACAACTGGTCCGGATCCTCGGGCAGGCTGGTGAACCCCGGCCCGGACAGGATGGCGAGCTCCAGCAGATGATCGAGGTCGCCGGGACCGGCGGGACGGACAACGAGCATCTTAAATCCTCCCCCATTGGGGGAGGGGGCCCGCGGCGCGCTTGCGCTGGGGCGGAGGGGGCTCACAGCGAGCTCGGTGTCCGGGGTTGGCCCCCTCCACCGCGAAGACGCGGTTTCCCTCCCCCGATGGGGGAGGAGTGAGTGCGAATGGCCTCATCACATCGTCTCCAAACGCAGCGCCTTGAGCTTCACCGCGTCGATTTCGCCCGAGGCGATCTTGCACAGCATCAGGGTCGACAGCCGGGCCCGCTCGACGAAACTGTCGGGCCAGGCGAACTCTTCGGACGAATGGATCAGCCCGCCGCGCACCCCGAGCGTGTCGATGTTGGGCAGGCCGGCGGCATGCAGGTTGTTGCCCTCGCACACCCCGCCCGACGGCGACCAGGCGATGGCCTGACCCAGCAGGGCGCCGGTCTCGCGCACGGCCTCGAACAGGGCGGTCTGGCTGGCGTCCATCGGCTTGGGCGCCCGCGTCATTCCGCCATGCAAGTCCAGCGTCAGCCCCTCGAACGGCGGCGTCGCGACGATCTCGCCGATCGCGTCGGTGATCCAGGCCGAGGCTTGCGCGTCCGGCACGCGGACGTTGAACCGGACCACCGCATTGTCGGCCACGACGTTCAACGCCCCGCCGCCGGAGATCCGCGCGACATTGACCGTCACCCCTTCACGCCGTCCGTTCAGCCCATGCAAGGCCGCCGCGATCACCGCGGCGCCGGCCACCGCATTGGCGCCCTCATGGAATGCGCGGCCGGCATGGGCCGCCTTGCCGGTGACGATCAGGTGGAAGTTGCCGCTGCCCTTGCGCGCCCCCGCCAGGGTCCCGTCGGCCAGCGCCGGCTCATAGGTCATGCCGACGTGCCCGCGCGCGCCGAGCTCGGCCAGCAGCGGCGCCGATGCGGGGGAGCCGATCTCCTCGTCGGGGGACAGCAGGACGGTCCAGCCGACGCGGTCCCGCTCCGGATGGGTCTCGAACGCCGCCAGCGCGCCCAGCATGACGGAAATCCCGCCCTTCATGTCCGCGATGCCCGGTCCGTTCAGGGCGCCGTCAGGACGCGTGATGACGCTCTGGAAGGCGCTGTCGGCCGGATAGACGGTGTCGTAGTGGCCGGTCAGGACGACCTGGATCGGCGCCTCGGGCCGCGCGGTGAGTTTCAACGCATCGGCGCGGGGCTGAGGCCGCACGGACCCGTCGTCGCCGACGGTGGAGAAGCCCTGGGTCGCGATGCGAGCGATTTCGGCGGGGAGGCGGGCTGCCTCGGTTTCCAGCAGGGCCAGGGTGGCGTTCAGCCCCTCGGCGTGATCGCTGCCGGAGTTGACGTTCGCCCATCGAACCGCGCGATCGATCAGATCGGCCTCGCCCCGCCCGACCAGGTCGAGGGCGGCCTGATCCTGTGGGAGAATCCGCATGGTGTGACTCTAGACGGGGCGGACGGAAAGGTGAAGGCGCTCACTTCCCTCTCTCCGGCGGAAGGGCCCCATACCCATCAACGGACGCCCGGAATCGCCCAACGATTTCAATGGTCGGAACTTTTGAGAGCCCTTTTACCAGGCGCCTTTCCAAACGGGCGTACACTTTTCCCGTCCCGTCGCGAGGGGAAGGCGTCCTGGGCCCAGGACCCGGACGTGCGGCGGGGCGCGATCGAGCGGGAAACCGCATTGTGGATCCGACCGAGGACCCTTGTCCGGCGTAGAACCTGGACTTGCGGAGGCACGAACCGGAAGCGATGCGGGACTGTCCGGGGGGCGTAAAACCCCGGAGCCCGGAGGGGCCTGATACCCTCCGCCCGTCGTGGGCTTAAGTCTTTCTGGGATTAAACGGCGCCAAGCGTCGGGGCCGCA
>NZ_NCEQ01000036.1 GCF_002280785.1 Brevundimonas subvibrioides | reverse complement strand
ATGACGAAGCTGCTGTCGGCGTGTTCCAGGTCGGAGTCAGGCCAGCGGGCGGTGACGGTCTTGGCCTTGGTCCAGAACTTCACGCCCTCCATGCCGTGCTGGTTGGTGTCGCCGAAGGCCGAGCGCTTCCAACCGCCGAAGGTGTGATAGGCGACCGGCACCGGGATCGGCACATTGATGCCGACCATGCCGACATTGACCCGGGCGGCGAAGTCCCGCGCCGCGCGGCCGTTCTGGGTGAAGATGGCGACGCCGTTGCCGTACTGGTGCTTGGACGGCAGGCTCAGCGCCTCCTCGAAGCTGGCCGCGCGAACGATCTGCAGCACCGGGCCGAAGATCTCCTCCTTGTAGGATTCCATCTCGGGCGTGACGTGGTCGAACAGCGACGGGCCGATGAAATAGCCCTTCTCGTGGCCCTGCAGGCTGAAGCCCCGCCCGTCAACGACCAGTTCGGCGCCGTCCTTGACCCCCTGATCGATCCAGCCCTCGACGCGGGCCTTGTGCTGGGCGGTCACGACCGGGCCGTAGTGGGCCCCCGCGTCGGTCGAGACGCCGACCCGCATCGACGGGATCTCCGCCACCATCCGCTCGCGCAGAATGTCAGCTGTTTGCTTGCCGACCGGCACCACGACCGGCAGGGCCATGCAGCGTTCGCCGGCCGAGCCATAGGCCGCGCCCGACAGGTCCTTGATGACCTGGTCCATGTCGGCGTCGGGCAGGACGATGCCGTGGTTCTTGGCGCCCCCCATGGCCTGGACCCGTTTCCCGTGCGCCGCGCCGGTCTGGTAGACGTAGCTGGCGATGTCCGATGACCCGACGAAGCTGACGGCGTGGATCAGCGGGTGGATCAGGATGGCGTCGACCGCCGCCTTGTCACCGTGCACGACGTTGAGGACGCCGGCGGGAGCGCCCGCCTCCATCATCAGCTCGGCCAGACGCACCGGCACCGACGGATCGCGCTCCGAGGGCTTCAGGATGAAGGTGTTACCGGTCGCGATCGCCACGCCGAACATCCACATCGGGATCATTGCGGGGAAGTTGAACGGCGTGATGCCCGACACCACGCCCAGCGGCTGGCGCATCGAGTAGACGTCGATGCCGGGACCCGCGCCCCAGGTGTATTCGCCCTTCAGCGCATGGGGGATGCCGCAGGCGAACTCGATGACCTCCAGGCCGCGCTGGATGTCGCCCCTGGAGTCCGCGACGACCTTGCCGTGCTCGGCGCTCAGCAGCTCGGCCAGCTCGGTCATGTTGGCCTCGACCAGGC
>NZ_NCEQ01000020.1 GCF_002280785.1 Brevundimonas subvibrioides | reverse complement strand
GCGGATCTGGTTGACGCAGAGGTTGGAGTGGGCCCCGTAGCTGAGGCCGATCGAGGCGGAGGCGCGGGAGACTTCTTCCATCGCCACGACGTGCTCGAGGTAGCCCATGCCGAGGCCGCCGTCCTCTTCGGGAACGGTGATGCCGTGCAGACCCAGCTCGCCCATCTCGGGCCACAGGTCGCGGGCGAAGCTGTTGGTCTCGTCGATCTCGGCGGCGCGCGGCGCCAGCCGGTCGGCGGCCCAGCGGGCCGTGGTCTCACGGATCATGTCGGCGTTATCGCCGAGGCCGAATTCCATCGATTGGGGTGCGTTCGGAATGCTCATGGCGAGCGGCGTAGCACGATCCCTACCGGGGTGGGGAGGGGGTCTCAGTCCCCGCCGGGCAGACCGAAGCGACGGTAGAGGTTGATCGACGACACGCCGACGCAGGCCAGGCCGATCAGGGCCAGGACCCAGCCGATCAGGGTCAGCTCGTTGCCGCCGGAGTGTTCCGCCGCGCGGCGGAAGGCCGCCATCGAGGCGCCGAAAGACACCAGGCCCACCCCGCCCATGAAGATGAAGGGACCGGTCTCGCTCCAGTCGAAACGGGCCGGAGCCTCCATCTCGATTTCGTGGCGCATGATCGAGCCGCCGCCATGGGTCAGGGTCAGGTCCTCGCCGAACAGATTGCTATCCGAGGCGTCAGGCGCGTCGCGTTGCTCGGGCGTCCACAGGGGACGTTCCATGGCGGGTTCGGGTGCATCCTCCAGCGGGGTCAGCACGAGTTCGGCGACCGGGGCCGGATTGACGACGGCGGTTTCGACCGGAACAGCCGCCAACTCGGCGATCACCGCTGTTTGATCGTTGTCGGGTGCGGTCTCTACAGCCTCGGGCACGGTCGTTTCGACCGCAGGCCCGGTCTTGCGGACCTCGGGCGCGGTGGGCTCCTCGTGGACCGTCGCCGCCTGAAGGAAGGGCAGGGGGCCGATCATCACGGAGCTGTAGGGCGCGTAACGGGTCGCGTTCAGGATCACGGAATCGAAGACCGGCGCGGGGGTGGACGTCGGCTCCGGGGCGGTCCCGGTCTCGACCCTGGGGGCGGCTTCGATATCCGCCTCGGGAGCCAGTCGTTCGTCGCTCGGCGGCTCGCCAGCGGGCTCCGGCGAGACGGCATCCGTCTCTGGCAGATCAGCGGCCGAAGGATTGTCGTTGGAGGGCGCGGGCGGCGCCCCGGTCTGGACGATGCGGGCGGTCGATTCGCCCAGCAGGGCGGCGACGGCGGCGGCTCGCGGGTCGACCGGAGTGGAGACGTCCTCCCCGGCGGCCGGGACCGGCTCGGGTCCGCTCAGGGTTTCGGTCCGGGATTCGACCTTCGGCTCGTCGAACGGAACGACGACGGCGGGAGGAGGCAGGGGGGCGGACAGCAGGTCGGACAGAGCCACCGGCGTCAAAGGATTGGCCACGAACAGGGCGCGCTCGGCGGCGCGGCGGCGCAGGGCGGTCTCCGGCAGGGCGGGCTCGGGCCAGCCCATCATGGCGTCAGCAGCCTCGCCGGGCGCGCCGGCGTTGAGACGCTGGCGGACGTCGGAACCGGCGAAACGATCGACGCCGACCGAGAAGGCGAAGCTGACGAGGGCGTCGAACTGATGCTGGTTCAGGTCGCCGGGGACAGCCTCATTGACCGACGCCTCGACGGGCAGGAGGTCGTAGCGCAGCAGCAGTTCTGCGTCGGATTCCGACACCGAGGCGCCCTCGCGGGCGGACAGGGTGTGGCCGTAGCCGATGACCCAGCCGCCCTCGGCGCGCTGGATCGCCCGGGGCCGGAAACCCTCGAAACTCTTGATCAGCACGATCCCCTCGCGGGAGACCTTCAGATTCTGCCTGGCTGCGTCGGACACCGGTAATGACCCAAATCGAGACAGGGCGCGGTCGCCCCACGGGGGAGGGAGCAAGGGTCGCGCCGTTCGACGTCGTTCTTACAACAGGACGATGGTCGCGAGGCCCAGGAAGATCAGGAACCCGAAGAAATCGGTCGTCGCCGTGACGAAAACGGCGGACGAGACAGCCGGGTCGAACTTCAGCTTGGAAAGGGTCAATGGCGTCAGGACTCCGACAGTCGCGGCGACGACCAGGTTCAGCACCATGGCCGTGCCGATGACCAGTCCGATCTTCCAGTCCTCGTCCCGGAACCACAGCGCCGTGGCCAGGCCGATCAGCGGGGCGAGGATCAAGCCATTGGCCAGGCCCACGACCAGTTCGCGCACGAAGGTCCTGGGCGCGTTCGAGCTGTTCAGTTCGCGCGTCGCCAGGGCCCGCACGGTCACCGTCAGCGCCTGTGTCCCTGCGTTGCCGCCGATGGCCGAGACGATCGGCATCAGAATGGCCAGGGCGACGATCTGCTGGATGGTGCCTTCGAACCAGCCGATGACGCTGGCGCCGATGACGGCGGTGATCAGGTTGATGGCCAGCCAGGGCACGCGGCCGCGCACGATCTCGGAGACGGAAGACCCGCGATCCTCGTCCTGAACACCGGCGAGGCGGAGGATGTCCTCGCGGTTCTCTTCCTGGATGATGTTGACGATGTCATCGACGGTGATCTGACCGACCAGACGGCCCGCCGCATCGACGACCGGCGCCGAGATCAGGTGATATTTTTCGAAGACATAGGCGACCTCTTCCTGGTCGGTGTCGGCGGCGATGGCGTTCACCGGCTCCATCAGGTCCGACAGCTTCACCGTCCGCGCGGCGCGCAACAGTCCGCTGATGGGGATGCCGCCGACCGGGCGGTTCAGCGGATCGACGACATAGATGTCGAAGAACAGCTCGGGCAGGTCCTCCCCCTGGGCCCGGACGTGATCAATAGTGTCGCCGACGCTCCAGAACAGGGGCGCGGCCATCACCTCGCGCTGCATCAGGCGGCCGGCAGAGTCCTCCGCATAGCCCAGCGAGCTTTCGATCGCGGCGCGGTCGGTCGCCGGCATGGCGGCCAGCACCTTCTCGCGCTGGTCGTCCTCCAGGTCCTCGACGACGGCGGCGGCGTCGTCGGAATCCAGTTCCTGCAGGGCTTCGGCGAGCGTGCCCGGGGCGACGCGTTCCAGCACCTCCTCACGGATGCCGTCGTCGAGCTCCGGCAAGGTCTCGGCCAGCAGTTCGGGCGGCAGCCACAGGACCACCACGCCGCGATGCTCGGCGGTCAGGAAACCCATCAGGTCCGCGACGTCGGCGGGGTGCAGGTCTTCCAGCAGGGAGCGCAGCCGCATCCCGTCGCCGTCGTCGGCGGCATCGACCACCTTCTCCACGAAGGACGCCGTCAGGACATAGTCCTCGTCCAGCGCCTCGTGGTCTTCGTTGACGTCGGGATCGAGAGTGGCGGTTCGTTCGCTCACGCGGGGGCCTCCCTCTCTCGATGTGAATCAGCCTGGTAGTGCCGGATTCTTAGTCCCTAGTCTGATGGTGCGGTCGAGAAGACTCGAACTTCCACGGGTTGCCCCACAGCGACCTCAACGCTGCGCGTCTACCAATTCCGCCACGACCGCTCGCATCGGAGGGGGGCTGATAGCGGAGAGATAAAGCGGCGTCTAGGCCGAGCCGGCCATGAAGTCGTAGAGGTCGGCGGGGCGGGTGACGGTGATGGCGATGCGGTCATCGCGAATTTCGATCTGGCCGCGGGCGACAGGGTGGTTGTTGGCGAGGATCCAGACCTCGTCGTGTTCGGAGGCGTCGAGCGGAATCACGGCGCCACGGCCCATCTTCAGCAGCTGGGACATAGGCAGCACGGATCGGCCCAGCACGATGGACAGTTCGATATCGACGGCTTCGATCTGGCTCAAGGGATCTCCGGATACGCTGGAGGGTACTGGCGGCAGAACTTGCATTGGCGGCCCTCACGCTCACATTGAGGCCATCATGCTTGCCGAGCCGTTAAGCGCCGCCGTTTCCCCGCTGATCCGCCCCGACGGTCGTCCCGTCGAATGGGTCATCGAGCCCGGCTATGTTCCCTACGAGGCCGCCGTCGCCGAGATGGAGGCCCGCGTCGCCCTGATCGCGGCCGGCGAGGCGGCCGAGCGGGTCTGGCTGCTGGAGCATCCGCCGCTCTATACGGCGGGCGTGTCGGCGAAGGACGACGACCTGATCGACGCCGGGCGCTTCCCGGTCCACCGGACGGGGCGGGGCGGGCAGTTCACCTATCACGGGCCGGGCCAGAGGGTGGCCTATGTCATGCTGGACCTGAACCAGCGGGGCAGGGACGTGCGCGGCTTCGTGCGCGGTCTGGAGCAATGGCTGATCGGGGCGCTCGGCGAACTCGGCGTCGCGGCCGATGTGCGCGAGGGACGGGTCGGGGTCTGGGTCGTCCCGGATCGCCGCTCCACGTCTTCCCGGATGACAAGCGGAGAGGCCAAGATCGCCGCCATCGGCGTCAAGGTCAGGAAATGGGTCAGCTTCCACGGCATCAGCCTGAACGTCGAGCCCGATCTGGATCATTTCAGCGGCATCGTGCCGTGCGGCATCGCCGAGCACGGGGTGACCAGTCTGCGGGACCTGGGCGTCCCCGGGACGATGGGCGAAGCGGATGCGGCCCTGAAGGCAAGTTTCGTCCGTGTCTTCGGTGCTGTCGAAAATGACGCACCCGCCGACATGCCCTCTTAACGTCGGGGCTATATTCTGATCGCGGTCAGGGGTGAGTCTTGCGAGGGGGGCGCTGCATGGACGGAGTGATGGCAATGTCCTCGCCTCAGGCGCGCCCTGTGGCCGGCGCCGAACTGTCGACCTTCTTCGACGTCACCCTGGACATGCTGGTCATCCGCGACCTGAACGGCACGATCCTGAAGGTCAGCCGGTCGTGGGAAACCCATCTCGGCTGGCGCGCCGAGGAGCTGGAAGGGACGCCGCTGCTGCGTCTGGTCCACCCGGACGACCTGCCGGCGACGCGTGAGAGCGTGGTCGAGGTGGAAAACCGCGTGGCCGGTGATCCTGTCCTTGGCCAGGTCAACCGCTACCGGCACCGCGACGGCGGTTATCGCAACCTGGAATGGCGCGCGCACCGGGCCGGCGACCGCATCTATGGCGTGGCGCGTGACGTGACCGACCGGGTCGCGGCCGATCAGGCCCTGGTCGAGGCCAAGAGCGCGGCGGAGGCGGCCAGCCAGGCCAAGACTGACTTCCTGGCCAATATGAGCCACGAGATCAGGACGCCGCTGAACGGGATCATCGGCATCGTCGATTCCCTGCGCCGCACGGAACTGACTCCCGAACAGCGCGAGATGGTCGACCTGATCCAGGGCGCCGGGGTGACGCTGGAGCGGCTGGTCTCGGACATCCTGGACGTGTCCAAGATCGAGGCCGGTCAGCTGGACTTCGAATCCCGCCAGTTCGACCTCGGCGAGGCCCTGGCCGGGATCATCGACCTGTCGCACAATCGCGCCGCCGAAAAGGGGCTGATGTTCGAGGAACGTCAGGGCTCCGGCGCGCGCGGCGTCTTCATGGGCGACAGCACCCGTATCGGCCAGATCGTCAACAACCTGTTGTCCAACGCGGTCAAGTTCACCTCCGAGGGAACGGTCTCGATCGACTGGGACGTGAGCGGCGACGAGGTCGGCGAGGGCGTCCTGACCTTCATCGTATCCGACACCGGCGTGGGGTTCGACGCCGCCACGGGCGCGACCCTGTTCCAGAGGTTCAACCAGGCCGACACCTCCATCACCCGGCGGTTCGGCGGCACGGGGCTGGGCCTGTCGATCTGCCGGTCCCTGGCCGAGCTGATGGGCGGGGTGGTCGAGGCGCGCTCCTGCCCCGGCGAGGGCTCGACCTTCACCCTGACCCTGCCCTTGCAGCGCGTGGTGGCGCTGGAGGAATACGACGGCCTGGCCGCGCCGGTCGCAACGGGGCCGGTTCCCCTCTATCTGCCCGAGCGGTCGCTGCGGGTCCTGCTGGCCGAGGACCATCCGACCAATCAGCGGGTGGTCCAGCTGATCCTGGGCTCGGCGGGGGCGGAGGTGGTCACGGTCGAGAACGGCGCCCTGGCCGTGGAGGCCGTGGGCCGGTCCCGGTTCGACGTCATCCTGATGGACATGCAGATGCCGGTCATGGACGGCCTGACCGCTACCCGCGCGATCCGCATGGCCGAGCGTGGGGGGCTGCGGACCCCGATCATCATGCTGAGCGCCAACGCCATGGCCGAGCACAGGTATGAGGCGCTGGCGGCGGGGGCGGACCTGCACGTGGCCAAGCCGGTGACAGCGGCGAGCCTGCTGGCGGGGATCGCCCAGGCGGTGGTGGAGTAGGGGGCGGAGAGCGGGCTCGCCGAATGTCCGACGGGGGTGGGGAGCCTTGAATAAGCCCGGCGACGCGATCGCAGGTCGACTGATTCAAGCCCTGTGCGCCGGACGCAAGCCCCACATTCGATCGGCGTCCCCGCGAAAGGCCCAAACAGCAACGCCCCCGATTGACTGCAGTCTGCCGCACGGGACGGCGAAACTGATACTTTGACGGACAAATAAAGGCACTCCGAACCTGTCATCGTCCCGCCAAGCGAATGTCTGCAGCGTCCAGGTTGTTCTAGGTGTTTCTACATATTCAAAAATTGTTGTTTCTACAGGAAATGAAAAGCATCATTTCTTGATGAACAACAAGAATATCAGAGACCGATTTATAATCGGAGAAACGGCGGCCCTTACCCTTGCCATATTGATTGTCGTTGCTTCACTTATCTTCCTGCTCTGGCGAGCGGCAGATGGCGTTGACGCGATTGCAGACTCCTCGGAACGCGCGCTCATGCGGAACGGGCTCGCTGCGAGAAGCGCGGAGTTGCGCGCCGCCGTGGTGCCACAGGCCAACTGGGACGGCGCAGTTGCGAACCTCGATCAGAACTTCGACCCCGTCTGGGCGGCGGCGAATGTTGGAACCTTCCTGACCCAGACCAGCGGATTCGATCTGGTCTCCGTGCTGGACAGTCGTGGAACAGTCGTTTTCTCGATTGAAAAGGGCGGACCGGCATCACCCGTCGTCGAAACCGCGCTCGCGGCGCAGGCAACCCCGCTGATCTCCGAAATCAGACGGCGGGAAATCCAACGTGGCCCGTTCCGGCTGGAGCCCGGAAACGCCCGGATGATTTCGTCGCCGATCCAGGCGTCAGCGTTCAGTCGGATCGCCGGGGCGCCCTATATCGTCGTTGCAACCTTGGTGCAGCCGGATTTTGGAACAGCCCTGCCCGGTGACCGTGCGCCAGTCATAGTCACCGCGGAGGCCATCGATGCTTCTTTTATCGGCGTTATTGCGGATCGATACGATTTGAAAGACGCCCAAATCGTGCCGTTTGCAACTCCGTTGCCGTCTGACAGAGTAGCGATCACGATCGACGATCAGAATAATCAACCGTTTCTCTCGTTGAGATGGACGCCCCATCGCCCTGCGATCCATTTTATTTCTATTACATGGCCGTATATCGTAGCCTTTGTATCCATAAGCACATTAGGCATTTTCTACTTCAGCCTGGCGGACCGGCAGTCACAGCGGAGTTTGAAGGTTGCGCTCGCTGCTGCAAAACAGGCCAGTCGGGCCAAATCAGAATTTCTGGCCTCGATGAGCCATGAAATAAGGACGCCCCTGAATGGCGTGATCGGATCTCTTCATCTTTTGAAGACTGAAACTTTAACATCAGAAGGGAAACGGTTGCTCGAGGTGGCATCGAGTTCGGGAGAACTTGTCAATTCCGTCATCAACGACATTCTCGACTTCAGCAAGATCGAGGCGGGCAAGATGTCACTCTCGCCCGAGACCACCGATATCAAGCGGCTTGTTCGTTTGGTTGCCGCCACCTTCGAACCCCAGTGCCTGGAGAAGGGGCTCGAGTTCCGCTGCCGCATAGACCCTTCGGCAGGGGAGGCGCACCTGGATCCGCTGAGACTTAAGCAATGCCTGTTCAATCTGATCGGGAATGCTGTCAAGTTCACACCTGAGGGGCATGTCGAGTTGATCGTCACTTCTGTCGAACGTGATGAGGGGCGAGTCCTCTGCTTCGATGTCTCGGATACGGGCATTGGTATTTCGGCAGAGGCGCAAGCTGGCCTGTTCCAGCGGTTCGAACAGGCAGACAGATCAACGACGAGAACTTTCGGTGGAACGGGCCTGGGCCTGGCGATCACGCGAAAGATCGCCGAACAGATGGGCGGGGGTGTCCACGTAGTAAGTGAAGCGGGCAAGGGCTCGACGTTTCATCTCGAAATTCCTGCTCCGCACTGCGGACCACAGCAAGCGATGGAAGCCGAGGACGCCAGCGACAGCCTGCTCGACGGGACGCGTGTTCTTGTGGTCGATGACAATGCGACCAATCTGCTGATCGCCTCGACCCTGCTCCGTCGGATGGGTGCGGTGGTGGAAACAGCGCAGAGTGGGTCGGAGTCCATCGAAATGGCGTTGAACGCCCGTTTTGACGTCATCCTGATGGATATCCAGATGCCGGACATGGATGGGCTGGAGACGACCCGCCGCATGCGCGATCTGGCTGGACGCATCGGCCGCGTTCCCATCATAGCGCTGACTGCGAATGTGCTCGACTCTCATCGGGCGGAATACATGGCGGCGGGCATGGATGGAGTGGTCGGCAAGCCTATCTCGCCGGCGCTTCTCTTGCAGGAGATCCTGTTGATTGGGGCGGCCGAACGAGCAGCCGTTTCCACAGCCTGATCGACATCCGGCTTCAGCGCGCGCGCAGGGCTCACGGTTTCGGCGGCCTGGCGTGGGGTTGGTCCAAGCCGATCAGGCTCTCTCGCCGCTGCCGACCGCCGGGGGGGGGAATCGGTCTCACCTCGCCAGGCCCCCTGGACGACATCGCTCACCCGTTCGATTTCAACGTGGCCTGTGTCCGTCCATCTGAAGCCGGCCTGGCAAGGCCTGACAGACCTCGCCGCTCAGAGTGGAAAAGCGACGTCCACGACAAGTCCCGTTGGCTCCCAGGACCGGGTGATGGTGCCTTTGATCTGACCCACGACGCTGGATTTCAAAGACGATCCAAACCCTTCGCGGGTGGGGGCCACGACCTGCGGCCCCCCGGTTTCGCGCCACTTCAGCATCACTTGATGCTCTTCGACCGTCCAGGTGACCGACACGCGTCCCCCGGCCCGGCTACAGGCTCCGTACTTGTTCGCATTCGTCGCCAGCTCATGGAGCAGCATGCTGATCGGTTGAACCTGCTGTGGCGACAGGGCGACCTCGGGACCCTGGAATTCGGTCGAGTCGCTGGGGCAGAGGGCCTCCAGTTCCTCTCTCACGACATCTTCGAGTCGGCCCCCTTCCCATCGCCGATTGGCCAGATACGTTTGCGCGCGCGCCAGGGCGTTGATCCTGCCCACGAGGATTTCCTTGTAGGACTCCAGATCGTCGGCACGGGTAAGGCGTGTGAGCGAATGCACGATCGAGAGGACGTTGCGCGCGCGGTGATCGACCTCATGCATCAGGAGCTTGCGGGCCTCCTCGTTGCGCTTCTCCTCGCTGATGTCGCGAACCTCAATGATCGTCCCGACGATCCTGGCTTCGTCGTTTCGGATCGGGCTGGCGGTGAAGGCGACGGGGTAGAAGGAACCGTCCTTGTGCACGAAGACCTCTTCCCCCTGGGTCCCGGCATTTTCAGGGAAAGCCCGGTCGATAGCGCATTCTGAAAGCGGGAAGGGACGGCCGTCCGGATAGGTATGATGGATCACATCATGAAGCGGGCGTCCGGTCGTCTCGGCAAAGGCATGGCCCGTGAGTTTTTCGGCGGCCTTGTTCATGAACGTGCACTGTTGACTCTCATCCATGACGAAGACGGACATGGTGGTGTTGTCCAGGATCGCATCAAGCCGGCGAGCAAGCGCGCGGGTTTCCTGCTCCAGACGACGGTGCGCGGTAATGTCCTGAATCGCGGCATAGAAGACGCAATCGCCCTCCTCTTCAAAGAGTTGAATCTGTACGGCCACATTGTAGTCGGTGCCGTCCTTGCGGCGATGAATCGTCTCAAAGTCCAGACGTTCGATCTCTCCCGAAAAAAGCGGTCGGACCATGGACAGGAAATCGTCCCTGCCTATCTCTGGCTTCAAGTCCCAAGGCGTCAACGCGGAGAGTTCAGCGCTCGTATAGCCAAGATTTTCTCGCGCTCCTCTGTTGACAAGCTGAAACGTGAAATCGTTAGCCGAGAAAATATAGACTTCGCTTGTCGCTTCTTCGACGATCCGTCCCAGACGTTCGCTGGTGACGCCGATGTTATAAGTCATATTCTGACGTTCCGCAGGCAAGGCTATGCACACTTGCCCACAGGTAGATAACCGATGATCCGGTGGCAATATGGTCATGGTTCGGGCCCAACAGGGCCGATCACGGCAGGCCCCGGGACTTTTTCACAGTATCGGTCGCAAGCGGACATCGCATCAGGGCGACGGCTGCAGGGCAGAGAGCGATCTCCCGCTCGCGAAGCCACACCCTCTTTGACATTCCGGGCGCAGCGCCGCGACGTCCCGGCACAGGGCGGCGCCGTAGCGGTGCGGGGGCGATGAGTCAGCCGTGTGCGCGGCAGGTTGGCTCCTGCGCGCCGCCTTGTTCCGGCTCTCCGGCGCGAGAGCGGCTTCGCCCGGAATGACGAAAGGAGAGCAGGCGTCGGTGCGTTGGAAGCTTATCCGAACTCGACCAGCACATCGTCCGCTGCGACCGGGTCGCCGGCCTTGGCGCCGACGGCCTTCACCACCCCGTCCCGCTCCGCCTTGAGGATGTTCTGCATCTTCATGGCCTCGATGACGGCGACGGTTTCGCCGGCCTTGACCTCCTGGCCGACCGTCACAGCGATGGAGACCACCAGGCCGGGCATCGGGGACTGGATCAGCTTGGAGGTGTCGGCGGCCTGTTTCTCGGGCAGGCGGGCGAAGAGCTCGGCCATGCGCGGGGTGAGAACGCGGACGCGGGCCTTGGTGGCGCCGGTGCGGATCTGGAAGCCGTCGGCGATGCGGGCGACCTCGGCGGTATAGGGCGCGTCGTCGAGGACGGCGCGGAATTGGGCCAGGCCGGGACGCCAGTCGATCTCGCGGAGCTGGAGGGCGCGGTCTTCGCCGGCGAGGTCCAGCGTCAGGGCCTCTTCCTCGTCATAGCCGAGGGTGACGCCGTGCGCGTCGCGGTCGATGAGGACGATCCAGTCTGTGCGGTCGGATGGGTCGCCGGACTGTTCGCTGATGATCTCGTTCATCGCGGCGGCCGTGGCGATCAGGATGTCGATCCGGCGGCGGTCGGGAGCGGCGCCTTTGAAGCCGTCGGGGAACTCGTCCTTGATGTAGGACGTCGAGAGCTGGCCCGACTTGAAGCGGTCCTGGTCCATGACGGCGGCCAGGAACGGCACGTTGTGGCCGACGCCCTGGAGGTGGGTGTCCTCCAGCGCCCGGGCCATGCCCTCGACGGCGCCAAGGCGGGTCGGGGCCCAGGTGTTCAGCTTGGCGATCATGGGATCGTAGAAGATGGAGATCTCGTCGCCCTCGCGGACGCCGGAATCGTTGCGGACCGTGTAGGTCCCGATGGGGCTGTCGTGCTCGCCTTCCTCGGGCTGGTCGTAGCGGACCAGGCGGCCGATGGAGGGCAGGAAGCCGCGATAGGGGTCCTCGGCGTAGATGCGGCTCTCGATGGCCCAGCCGTTGATCTTCAGGTCGTCCTGACCGAAGGCCATGGTCTCTCCGGCAGCCGAGCGGATCATCTGTTCGACCAGATCGACGCCGGTAATCAGTTCGGTGACCGGGTGTTCGACCTGGAGCCGGGTGTTCATCTCGAGGAAGAAGAAGCTGCGGTCCTGACCGGCGACGAACTCGACCGTGCCGGCCGAGTCGTAGTTCACCGCACGGGCCAGGGCGATGGCCTGTTCGGACATGGCCTTGCGGGTCGCGTCGTCCAGCAGGGGGGAGGGGGCCTCCTCGATGACCTTCTGGTTGCGGCGCTGGATCGAGCATTCGCGATCGAACAGGGAGACGATGTTGCCGTGCTTGTCGCCCAGGACCTGGATCTCGATGTGGCGCGGGTCGATGATGAACTTTTCCAGGAAGACGCGGTCGTCGCCGAAGGCGGTCAGGGCCTCGGCCTTCACGGCGGAGAAGCCCTCGGCCATGTCGGCGTCGGAGTGGGCGACGCGGATGCCCTTGCCGCCGCCGCCGGCCGAGGCCTTGATCATGACCGGATAGCCGATCTCGTTGGCGATCTGGACGGCGTGTTCGTCGGACTCGATCAGCCCCATGTAGCCGGGGACGGTCGAGACGCCGGCGGCATGCGCGAACTTTTTCGACGTGATCTTGTCGCCCATGGCCTCGATGGCGTGGGGGTTGGGGCCAATGAAGGTGATGCCCTCGGCCTCCAGTCGGCGGGCGAAGACGGGGTTTTCCGACAGGAAGCCGAAGCCCGGGTGGACCGCCTCGGCGCCGCTGCGCCTGACCGCGTCGACGATCTTGTCCTGGACCAGATAGCTCTCGGCCGCAGGCGAGGGCCCGATGTGGATGGTCTCGTCGGCCATCTCGACGGCCATGGAGCCCGCGTCGGCGTCGGAGTGGACCACAACGGTCCGGATGCCCATGCGGCGAGCGGTCTTTATGATCCGGACGGCGATTTCGCCCCGGTTCGCGATCAGGATCTTGGAAAACATGAAGCGGTTCGTAGGCGGGCGCTGCGGGCGTGTAAACGGCGGGATACAGGCTCGCCCGTCGCGCGAACCGTCACAAGGCTGCCGTTCTGGGTTGGCAAGGTCGGGGTGGATCGGCTTTAACTCGCGGCCGAACCATTCGCATCCCCCGCCTGGAGTTCGTTTATGACCCGCTTTCTGACCGCCGTTTCGGCGGCCGCCTTCCTGCTCGTCGCGGGGACCGCCACCGCGCAGGATTTCCGCGCCCTGGCCCGCACCGACCTGCAGGCCGCGCATGACGCGCTTCGTGACAACCACCCCGCCGCCGTCATTCCCGGCGCCCCGGGCGACACCTTCCGCAGCTGGCTGGACGCCGGCCTGACGGACGCCAACGGCCGCGTCGGCCAGGTCAATTCGGGCGACGCCCACGCCTATCTGATGCGCTACTACGCCGGCGGCTTCCGCGATTCGAACATCGCCATCACGCCGTCGTTCGAAGGTCTTGGCCCGTATTTCGGCATCAGCTGGCCCGGGATCACCACCGGCTGGCGCAACGGCCGCTATGAAGTGACCTATGTGAAGCAGGGCGTGCGCAACGCGCCGCGCATCGGCGACATCGTGGTCAGCTGCAACCTGACGCCGATCGAGGACTACGCCCGGGCCAAGCTCGACAAGTGGGAAGGCAATCTCGACACCGAGGCCGGCCGCGTCACCTCAGCGCCGTATCTGCTGTGGAACCGCAACAACCCGTTCGCGGCTGGCACGCCCTCGACCTGCGAGTTCAAGCGGGGTGACCGCGGTCGTCCCCGCGCCGTCGAACTGCGCCCCGTGCCGCTGGTCGCCGGTGATCTGGAGGCCGCCTATCGCGCCACCGTCTACATGCCGCCCGCGACGCCGCTGAACGTCGAGACCGTCAACGGCCGTCCTTGGGTGCACGTGCACTCCTTCGCCGACAGCGCGGGCTGGGACGCCTTCAACTCGCTGGTTGAAGGCCAGGCGAGCGCCCTGCGGGCTCCGGCAGGCTTCGTGATCGACCTTCGAGCGGCGCGCGGCTCCTCGGCCTACACCTCCACGGCGCGCGGCTATGGCCTGGCCAACCGAATCTGGACCCCGGAATTCACCGTCAGCCGCCAGCCGGCCGCCGGCGCCATCACCTATCGCGCCACCCCGGGCAACCGCACCTGGTACGCCGACACCCTGGGCCGGATGCAGGCCGACCCGCGCTTCGTCCAGGAATCGACGCCGGTCATCACCCAGACCCAGGAGGTCGTCGCGGCCTTCGACGCCGCCATCGCTGCGGGTCAGCAGACCTTCACCCTCGCAGGTCGCGCCGCCGTGCCTGATACGGGCGCGCCGAACCCCGTGCAGGGGCCGGTGATCGTGCTGGTCGACGCGGGCTGCTCTGGCGGCTGCCTCGACACCCTGGACCTGCTGTCCAAGCTGCCGAACGTGCGAATCGCCGGTTCGACCACGGCGACCGACACCATCTTCATCGAGCCGACGCAGGCCCGCCTGCCGTCGAACTATTCGGACCTGAGCTACGGCCACAAGGCCTGGACCAGCCGCGAACGCCCGAACAACGCGCCCTTCACCCCGGCGCAGGGCCTGGCCTACACGGGCAACCCGGCGGACGAGAACGCCGTGCGCACCTGGGTGGGGACGCTGTTCGGCGGCTGAATTCAGCTTGAACGGATGAGATCGGGCCGGGCGGGGGAAACCTCGCCCGGCCTTTTCGATTGCGGCGTGTGTTTCTCCCTCCCCCGAGGGGGAGGGAGAAGATCGGGGCCTCTTGGAACCCTCGGTGACGGTTCCCATTTCCCATCCATGACCGACACCACCGACACCCGCCCGAACCTGTCCGCCGCCGGATACGACCTGACGCCGCCCAGTGAGGGCCAGCGCGTAGCGCTGGAGGCCGATCTGAACGCCGAGGAGAAGCGGGTTCTACTGTCGCACGGCACCGAGGCGCCGTTCTGCGGCGTGCTGCTGGGCGAGAAGCGGGCGGGGGTGTTCGTCTGCCGTCAGTGCGGCCTGCCGCTGTTCAAGGCGACGACCAAGTTCGAGAGCGGCACCGGCTGGCCCAGCTTCACCCAGCCGGTCAGCGCGGATCACGTCACGGCCATCGAGGACCGCGCCTATGGCATGGTGCGCGTCGAGACGACCTGCGCCCGCTGCGGCAGCCACCAGGGCCATGTCTTCCCGGACGGTCCGCCGCCGACCGGCCTGCGCTACTGCATCAACTCCGTGGCGTTGTCGTTCGTGGAGGAGGGCAGGCCTCTGCCCGACCCACTGGGGCGCGGCGACGGGGTGGCGTGACCACTCCAGTCAAGACGGGGCTGAAACTTCACCATCACGGTCCGGCCTCAATCCGGGTTAGGATGGTCGCCAGTCCGGAGTCCCGCCCATGCTGATCGCCCTCGCCCTTGCCGCCATCCTCGCGCCCGAGGATCCTGACGGCGTGGTGACCACGGCTCCGCGCGGAGCGGGCGCGGTGATGGTGGGGGCCGAGGCGCCGACCACCGACGCCCGGCCCGAGGCGGCCCAGGTGGTCGCCGTGGCCCCGCACAATCTGACCACGCGCGACCAGATCGACCGCTGGGTCGCCGCCCGTGCGCCCGAATCGGAGCCGTTCGCTGTGGCCTCGGGCCCGCAGGACGATCGCAAGATGCACGGCTTCGTCAGCGGCTCGATCGGGACGAACGACTATTCCTCCGTGTCGGTCGGCGTATCCCTGCCGATCGGCGAGAATGGTCGGCTGGACCTGGCCTACAGCCAGACGAAGAACGGCTATGGCTATCCGGGTTACGGCTACGGCGCCTACGGCTATCCGGGCGAGTACGGCTATGGCGATGTCGGCTACGGCTATGGCTCACGGAGCCGGCCCTATGGCGTCTATGATTCGCTCTACGGCGCGCAGGGCCGGTCGCGGTCGATGTCGATCGGCTTCAGCTGGGATGAGGACAAGGGGCGGCGCGATCGGGCGCCTGGTCTGACCGCCGAGGACTAGATTTTCCCGCCGTGCATCCCGGCGAAGGCCGGGATCCAGATCACGCGTTCAGGCAGCTGGGACAAGGCGCCTGGCCGACTGATCCCGCATCGGTGACTGCATCTGGACCCCGGCCTTCGCCGGGGTGCACGGAGTGGGAGTCGGAAACGAAAAAGGCCCAGTCTCGCGACCGGGCCTTATCGTTTCGGAATGGTGCCGCCGGGGGGAATCGAACCCACGACCTCAGCCTTACCAAGGATGCGCTCTACCACTGAGCTACGGCGGCCTGTTCCGAGGAAGCGGCCGTATAGCCACTCCACTGCCGGGGGGGAAGCCCATTTTCCCTTGCCCCGAAACTTTTCCCGAGGCTGAGTAGGGCCATGACCGAGCCGCCCGAGACGCCGACGCCAGCGCCCGCCGGAACCATGCCGCCCGCGCCCCGGACCGCTGAGGAGATGGCCAGGGCCGAGAGGACGGTGCGGTTGGCCAAGGCGTTGAGGGACAATCTGCGACGGCGCAAGGCGATGCAGCCAAAGCGGGACGAGCCGAGGAATTAAGTTGGCTCCCTTTCCCGGCGTGAGAGGGAGCACGGTTTTGGGCACAGAGTCACGGTTGGTGACAGGCCCTTTCGCGACATGGGGCGACCGCGCTAGATAGCCGGCTCGCCGGGCCCTCCTTTTTTCCCTGCGGACGTTCAGGGACGACATGGACAGCATCACGGTTCACGGCAACGGCCCGCTTTACGGCTCGATTCCCGTCAGCGGCGCCAAGAACTCGGCCATCAAGCTGATGGCGGCGTCGATCCTGACCGACCAGACGCTGCTGCTGACCAATATGCCCCGGCTGGCGGACACGAAATTCCTCGGCCGCCTGCTGCAGCAGTTCGGCATTGCGGTGACCGAGAACGGCCACGGCGCGGATCAGGAGACCCTGTTCGACGCCCGGGAAATCACGTCGAGCTTCGCGCCCTACGATCTGGTTCGCCAGATGCGGGCGTCGTTCAACGTCCTGGGCCCGCTGCTGGCGCGAACGGGGCGCGCCAAGGTGTCCCTGCCGGGCGGCTGCACCATCGGGGCGCGGCCGGTCGACCTGCATATCGACGCCCTGACGCGACTGGGCGCGGTGATCGAGCTGGAGGAGGGCTATGTGTCCGCCACGGCGCCTCGGGGGCTGATCGGGGCCGAGATCGAGTTTCCGTTCGTTTCGGTGGGCGCGACCGAACACACATTGATGGCCGCGACCCTGGCGCGGGGCACGACGGTGCTGAAGCGGGCCGCGCGGGAGCCGGAGATCGGCGACCTGGCCCGCTGTCTGGTGATGATGGGCGCGAAGATCGAGGGGATCGACACCGACACCCTGACGATCGAGGGGGTGACCTCTCTCAACGGCGGGGAGTGGTCGGTGATCCCCGACCGGATCGAGATGGGCTCCTACGCCTGCGCCGCCGCCATGGCCGGGGGCGAGGTGCGGCTGACCCGGAGCCGGCCGGAGCTCATCACGGCCCTGACCGACCGGATGGTCGAGGCGGGCGTCGAGGTCATCCCGACCGAGGACGGGGTCATCGTGAAGCGCGATCCGTCGCAACGCCTGAAGGCGGTCAATGTGGCGACCGAGGTCTATCCGGGCTTCGCCACCGACCTGCAGGCCCAGTTCATGGCCCTGATGACCACCGCCGACGGGGTCAGCGTCATCCACGAGAACATCTTCGAGAACCGCTTCATGCACGCGCCGGAGCTGATGCGTCTGGGCGCCGAAATTTCGGTCCACGCGGGCGAGGCCCATGTCACGGGTGTCGAGAAACTGAAGGGCGCGCCGGTCATGGCGACGGACCTGAGAGCCTCCGTCAGCCTGGTCATCGCGGGTCTGGTCGCCGAAGGTGAAACCAATATCGGTCGGGTCTATCATCTGGATCGCGGGTTCGAGCGTTTGGAAGAGAAGCTCGGCGCATGCGGGGCGGACATCCGGCGGGTCAAGGGCCCGCCCGTGGAAGGACCGGGCGATGACCACTGAAGCCCTCGAATGGGACGCGCAGGAGGCGATCCGCGCCCAGAGCGGCAGCGCCAGTGAGCCCCTGCGGCTGCTGGCCGAGGACGGCGAGGACCTGGCGATCATTTCGGCGGCGCTGCAGGACGCGATCCTGAGGCCGGCCGACATCGTCTGGGAAAAGGGCGCGAGACGGCTGACGATCGAGCTGAGCCGGTTCTGCTGGGAATGCGGCGGGACGCGGGTGCGCGCCGCCATGCAGTTCGGCGACGTGCTGGCGGTCAAGAGCCGGGGCCTGCCGAGGCTGCCCGACGCGCCGCTGGAGCTGCTGGCCATCCACTTCTTCGAGGGTGAGGCGCCGGGCGGCCGGGCGATATTGATGTTCGCCGGCGGCGGGGACCTGAGGGTCGACGTCGAATGCCTGGACGCGGTGGTGACCGACCTGTCGGAACGCTGGCCCGCCCGGGTTGCGCCGACGCACCTGGACGCGCCTTCGGCCGGGATGGAGCCGTGAGCGATCACCGGCTGGCCTCCGTCGATCTGGACGAGGCGACCCTGCCGTCGGCGACGGCGGAGATCGAGCATGAGCGCCGCGTCGCCATCTTCGACCTGATCGAGAAGAACTCGTTCGAGCCCGAAGGGTCGGAAGGCGGACCCTATGGGCTGAAGCTGTCGTTGCAGGACAACCGGCTGGTCTTCGACATCGCCGGAGTGGATTACACGCGGACCTATGCCCTGAGCCTGACGCCGCTGAAGAGCGTGCTGAAGGACTATCTGATGATCTGCGACAGCTATTACGAGGCGCTGCGCGGGTCGTCGGCCAGCCAGATCGAGGCCGTCGACATGGGCCGGCGGGGGCTGCACAACGAAGGCGCCGAACTGCTGAAGGCCCGGCTGGACGGCAAGGTCCAGATCGACCACGAGACGGCGCGGCGGCTGTTTACGCTGGTGTGCGCGTTGTATCGGCGGGGTTGAACTCGACTAGCCGCCGGTTTTGGTGCATTAGCGCCGACTTCTTACGGCTCGCGCTTTCGTCCGGCGCGGGCCTTGATTCGTATTCAAGGGCGCGAGAGGCCGCATGGCTAAGGAAGAACTGCTCGAGTTTCCCGGTACGGTCAGCGAACTGCTGCCGAACGCCACGTTCCGCGTGACGCTCGAGAACGATCACGAAATCATCGCCCACACCGCCGGCAAGATGCGCAAGAACCGCATCCGCGTGCTGGCCGGGGACAAGGTCCTGGTCGAGATGACGCCCTATGACCTGACCAAGGGCCGTATCACCTATCGCTTCAAGTAAGGACGGGGCTGCATGGCCCGTGCTGAACTGGTGCTGGCCTCGGCCAGCCCGCGCCGCATCGAACTGCTGGCGCTGATCGGGATCACGCCCGATCGTATCGATCCCGCCGACATCGACGAGACGCCGCTGAAGGACGAGACGCCTTCGCGGCTGGCCGTGCGGCTGGCCCGGACCAAGGCGCAGGCGGTCGCCGCGCGGGCGCCGGACGCCGTCGTGCTGGCCGCCGATACGGTGGTGGCCGTGGGGCGCCGGCTGCTCGAGAAGCCTGCTGATGCAGCGGAGGCGGAGAAATTCCTGCGCCTGCTGTCGGGACGGAATCACCGGGTCTTCACCGGGGTGGCTGTGGCTGCCGGCGAGACCTTAAGGCACCGGGTGGTGGACACGCGGGTGGCCATCAAGCGGCTGTCGGACGCCGAGATCGCGGACTATGTCGCCGGCGGGGACTGGAAGGGCAAGGCCGGGGGTTATGGCATCCAGGGGCCTGCAGCCGCCTTCGTGCTGAAGATCATCGGCAGCCATCCGGCCGTGATGGGCCTGCCCCTGCCCGAGACGATCAACCTGCTGGCGGGCGCCGGCTGGCGCAGATGAGCGAGGTCGAGGCCTTTCTGGACGACACGCCGGGCGAGGTTCGGGGCGTTGTGGCGCGGGACGGCCGGTTCGAACGCCTGATCATCCAGAGAGAGGACGATCCGCCTCAGCATCGGCTGGGCGCGCGCAGCGTCGGGCGGGTAATCGAGGCCGATGCCGCCTTCCGCGCCGCCTTCATCGACCTGGGCTGCGAAGGCCCGTCCGGGTTCCTGCCGCTCGGCAAGGGCGAGAGCCTGAAGGCCGGCGAGATCGTCGAGGTCGAGGTCACGGCGGAACGGCGCGAGGCCAAGGGGCCGGCGTTGAAACGGCTGGGGGCCGGGGAGGGGCGGCCTCGGCTGATTGCGACGGGACCGGATGTGCTGGAGCGGCTGCGACATTTCGCCCCCGGCGTGGAACCGATCCGCGGCGTGGCGGCGATCCAGGCCAGTCGGGACGCCGAGGAAGAGGCCCTGGGGTCGGGGGATGTCTTCGCCGAATGGGCGCTGGACCTGGCGGTGCAGCGGACGCGGGCGCTGATCGCCGTGGACATAGACTATGCGCATCTGCCGGGACGGGATGCGCGCAAGGGTCGGACGCAGGCCAATCGACAGGGTCTGATCCAGGCGGCGCGGATGATCCGGCTGAGCGGCTGGGGAGGGCTGGTGGCCGTCGACCTGGTGGGAACGACGCTGGATCCGGCGCAGGTCACAGAGATGGCGAAGACGGCCTTCGCCGGCGACGACGCGACGCTGGGGCCCCTGAGCCGGTTCGGCCTGCTGCAACTGGCCCTGCCGTGGCGGACGCGGCCGGTGGAAGAGATATTGAACGAGCCGGGCGGAAGACGGTCGCTGGCGACGCGGGCCATCGACGTCGTCCGGCGCCTCAGGCACGATATGCTTTGCGATACCGCCACGCCGCGCTTCACCGCCCGATGCAGCCCGGACGAGGCCGCCGCCGCCGCGCCGTTGATCGCGTGGCTTGGACCCCGTGCGGCTCTGAAGGCGGACCCCGTCGTCGCGGCCGGGCGTTTCGTGGTCGAGGAGGGCTGAATCAATGGCGACCTGTCCGATCTGCCGCAAGAATCCGGCCGCCGAGGCCTATCGGCCCTTCTGTTCGAAGCGCTGCGCCGATGTGGACCTGCAGCGCTGGCTGGTGGGGTCCTACGTCCTGCCGGACACAGGCGAGGGCGTCCCCGACGCCGATCCCGAAAACGAAGACTGATCTCCGCTCGATCCTGCTCTGGACACCCCGTTTCGGCTCGCCTATAGACCCGCCTCTCGCGTTTTGACGCGTGGCCTGGATAGCTCAGCTGGTAGAGCAATGGATTGAAAATCCATGTGTCGGTGGTTCGAACCCGCCTCCAGGCACCACCCTTCCCAAGCGGAAGAGCCGACCATTCCCAAACGTAAGCCTCCTATGCCGTTTCGGCATGGACGGGTCGATTAACCTAACGCTGAAATGCAGCAGGGGTAAGACATTGCGGGGATTCGGGTCGGTGGCTCGCCCGTGGGGCGAAAAGCACCTCTGAAGCCTTGACGCTCTGTTATCGGTTCGCCAAAGGAGCTTGACCGCTTTCTTTGCGTGAGCGGCCGAACGCCCGCCGGGCCTCGTGCTCCAAGGCTTCGACCAACCCGCCGATGGTGCTCTCGAGCAACCGGATGCGACAGAAGGCGTTCCGCAGTTGGCCACCCGGCTGATCGGCGGGACACAACCGATTTCATAGAGGGCGGAGCGCCCCTGACGCGCTCCGATCCTGGGTTCCACGAGTCAGACCAAAAAAGCAGGAACTGGCGACACATGATTAAGACCAACACCCTTCTCGCCCTGGCCGGCGCCGCCGTCCTGATGGCGGGCTCGCCGGCTCTGGCGCAAGCCCCGGCAGCCCCTGACGCGACCGCGGCTCCCGCCGCTGCTGCTGCTGCTGCCGCTCCGGCCGCCGCCACCCCCGCTCCGATCGTCGAAGGCGCTCCCGAAGCCGATCCGGCATCGGTCGGCGACGCCGTCTCGGGCGGACACGGCGGCGACATCACGCCGATCTCCATGTTCCTGGAAGCCGGCATCGTCGTTAAGATCGTCATGATCGGCCTGCTGCTGGCCTCGATCTTCTCCTGGACCCTCCTGCTCATCAAACTGATCGAGTTCGGCGGTCTGAACCGCAAGACCGACCAGTTCCTGGAAGCCTTCCGCGGCGCCCGCACGATCGCTGACATGCGTCGTGTCGCCACCGCCGACGAGTTCGACGGCAACCCGCTGGCCGATATGGCCGCCGCGGCCACCGAAGAAATCGAACTGTCCCGTCAGGCGGGTCTGAATGTCCACGGCGACCATAGCGACTCGGCTCTGCTGCGCGCTCAACAAGCCGTCTCCGCCGTTCAGGCCGGCCTCGCCGCCCGCCTTTCGAGTGGTCAGCAGTTCCTGGCCTCGACCGGTTCGACCGGCCCGTTCGTGGGTCTGTTCGGCACCGTCTACGGAATCATGAACTCCTTCATCGGTATCGCCCAGTCGAACACGACCAACCTGGCCGTCGTCGCCCCGGGTATCGCCGAGGCCCTGCTCGCCACCGGTATCGGCCTGTTCGCCGCTATCCCGGCCGTTATCTTCTATAACTACTTCAACACCCGCATCTCGGCGTACGGCACGCGCTCGGACGGCTTCAACGCCGAACTGGTCAACGCCATCTCGCGTCAACTCGACAAGGGAGCGTAAGACGGATGGCCGCCAAACTTTCAGGCGGCGGCGGCGGCAAGTATAACGTCGAGCAGCAGAGCGACATCAACGTCACGCCATTCGTTGATATCATGCTGGTTCTCCTCATCATCTTCATGGTGGCGGCGCCTCTCGCCACCGTGTCGGTCGAGGTGAAGCTGCCGACGGCCGTGGCCCCGCCGCAGGAGAATCCGCCCAAGCCGGTGTTCATCTCCATCCAGAGCGATGGCGACGTCTTCATCGGCGACGGACGCAGCAGCCCCGAACAGCTTGGGGATGATCTGCGGCGCCTGATCCGCACGCGTAACCCGGAAGAAGAGCGTATCTTCATCCGTGGCGACCAGCAGACCCGGTACGGCGACTTCATGCAGGTCATGAACGCCCTGCAGGACAACGGCTTCTACAGCGTCGCCCTGGTCGGCGAAGACAACTCGACGCCGGCGGGAGGTTGACGATGACAGACACACCCGTTGAGTATCATCGCAGCCGCTATGACGCCCCTCGCCAGAAGGGTTTCATGGGGGTCTCCCCCGTAGTTTGGCTGATCGCCTTGGCGACCGTTACGGTCCTCTTCGCGATCATGATCTTCTACTTGCAGAAGACCAAGTTCGAGCTGCGCATCCAGGAGTATTCGGACGACGCCGTGGACGTCGAGATCGTTGAACCGATCCCGCCGCCCCCGCCGCCTCCGCCTCCGCCTCCGCCGGACACCCCGCCGCCGCCCAAGCTGCAGGTGCGTCCGCCGGTGATCAACACCCTGGCGCCTCCGCCGCCGATCACGCTTCCGATCGAGCCGACGAAGAAGGAAGACCGGGTCGAGTATCGGGGTCCCCCCGTGATCGTCCCCGGACCTCCGCCGCCGCCGGCCCCGCCGGCGCCGGTTCGGCCGCCGGTGATCACGAACCCGAGCTGGGCCTCGCAGCCCCGCCCGACCTATCCGGATCGTGCGCTCGAGCGCGGTCTCTCGGGCAGCGCCGATCTGAGCTGCACCGTCAATCCGAACGGCAGCGTCTCCGGATGCTCGATCGTCTCGGAAACGCCGTCGGGCGCCGGCTTCGGTCGCGCCGCCCTGTCTGCGGCCCGCAGCGCCCGTCTGTCGCCCCGTTCGGTCGACGGCGTGGCCACCGGGGGTACGGTTCGCTTCACCGTCAGGTTCAACCTGCCGGACTAGGACATGGCCCGGAAACGGACCAGGGAATGCGCCCCGAGGGAAACCTCGGGGCGTTTTTCGTTGCCGGATAGGCTGGAGGCGCCGAAGCGGTCTTGATCGTCGTCTCCCGCGACGCTAGACACGCGCCTCGCGTCGCCCTCCCCACGGTCCGATCTTCGATCGGCCGACATTCGGGGGGGCCGCTGCGCCGCCTTAGCTCAGTTGGTTAGAGCGCCGGTTTGTGGAACCGGAGGTCCTCAGTTCAAGCCTGAGAGGCGGTACCATCCCTTCACAGCATCGACGGGTTCGGAGCGCGGACCTGAAGGTTCGCCTGCGTCGCGGAATGCGGACCTGCAGGTCCCCGCTCCCAGTCAGGCGACAGCCGGTTCCGGGTCGCCCTGGTCCAGGGGCGAGGCCGTCGCGTCGGCGCGCTGGCGCAGGGTCTCGATCGGCCCTTCCAGCTTCGCCAGGGCCTTGACCGCAGCCGCATGGCCGGCCGCGACCACGGGGTCGTAAACCTTCCAGTCGCGGATGTCGGAGCCGTCGGGTTCGGGCAGGATCAACAGGTCCGTGTCGGCCCGCGAACTCTCCATGTCCGCGTCCGTGGTGATGGTCGCCGAGCGCATGAGCACCGAGACGATCGGCGGGCCCTTCTTCCAGGCTCCGGAGACGATCCAGCGCCACCAGGACGGCGGATTGGCCAGGGTCGCGGGATCGACGCCGCGGGTCTGGGACATGTCGACGCCGATGATCGGGCCCGCATTCATCTGGCGCATGACGTCGGTGGGGAAGTTCTTGATCACGGCGCCGTCGACCAGCACCTGGCCGTCGATGACGACCGGCGGCATGACCCCGGGAATGGAGATGGAGGCGCGCATGGCCCGGCGCAGCAGGCCCCGACGGTGCACCTCGATCCGGCCGCTCGTCAGGTTCGACGAGACGGCGAAGAAGGGCAGGGGCATGTCGGCGATGTCGATCTCGCCATAGGCGTCCTGAAGCAGGCGGGCGACCTTGCCGGCGCGGGTCATGGCGATGATCGGGAAGGCGAGGTCCGACAGGGGATCGGAGCGGACAAAGGCGGTCCGGATGCGGGCGTCCAGCTCCTCGTCGGTCCAGCCCAGGGCGGGGCCGGCGGCGATGACGGCGCCCATGGATGAACCGCCCAGGAAGTCGAACCGCACCCCTGCCTCATGCAGGGCGCGCACGGCGCCGATATGGGCATAGGCGCGTGCGCCGCCGCCGGACAGGACGAGACCCACGGCCCGGCCGGTGATGATCCGGGCGATACGGGCGGCGTCCGCCGCGTCACCCTCGATCGCGTGGAACCAGCGACCGGGGTTGATGGCGTCCAGCCAGACGGCCGTGTTGGCCGGGCGGCGCATGCGGGGGTCGCGCAGCAGGATCAGGTCGGTGAACTGCTGCAGGCCGTGGGCGGTGCGGATCGGGATGTTGGCCGGCGGCGCCGTCAGGGCGTCTCCGATGAGGAACAGCCGGTCGACCTGGCGCGCGCAGAGATTGGCCCAGGACGGCTCATCCAGTTCGGCGACATAGAGGACGAAGTCGTGGCTGTCCTCCATGCGCGAGAACCATTCGGAGACCGAGGACAGGGCCGAGTGGTCGATGACCTGGCAGGTGTGACCCTGGGCCTCGACGGCGGCGGCGAGGCGGTCGACGAAGGGGCGGATGGGGCGGCCACGCACCGAGATGAAGCCGAAGACACTGGGTTCGGTGACGCCCGGCGCGCGCTCGCGGGCCCGGTGCAGCATCAGCCGTGACAGCTCGATCATGACGTCGGGCTGGGTGCGGACGGCCTCAAAGAAGACATCGCGCGGGAGGGCCAGGATCTCGGAATCGCGCAGGGCGACGACGCTGGCCGAATGCGGCGTTCCGGCGATCAGGGCCATTTCACCGACCGGCTCGCCGGGCTTGATGACGCCGAGGAACTGGGGCGGCTGATCCTCGTCCTGACGGAAGACGCCGAGGCGGCCGGACCGAACCAGATAGAGGCTGTCTGGCTCGTCCCCGGCCGAGAACAGCAGTTCTCCGCCGGTCAGGGCGAACCAGCTGGCCCTGGTGTTCTGATCCTCGAAAACCCGCGCCAGCGCCGCTTCGAGATTGTCGTGACGGGAAGGGCTCATGCGGGTGTCGTCGCCGTGGCTGGCGGCCGGTCAACGCCCGGCCGGCTGACCTGGATTAACGGCGGATTGGGGGGAGGGGCAAGGGGGAGGGCTTCTCCCTCCCACCTGGGGGAGGGTCGTCGCGTAGCGACGGAGTGGGGGCGGCATAGCGATGCGGACACGCAGCTGTGGGTTTTGCCTTGCCGCCCCCACCCGGTCTCCGCTGCGCTTCGACCACCCTCCCCCGAGGGGGAGGGAGAACCACATCCGTCGGACTACCGCCGCCTTGCCGTGAACAGGTCGCCCAGCCGGTCGGGGGCGCCTTCGATACGCTCCAGGTGCGGGTATTTCAGGCCGTCGTGATAGTCGAAGGCCACGGTGCGGTAGCGGGTTCCGTCGCGGACGATGAGGTCTATCTTCTGGTCCGTGCCCTTGGCGGCGGTGACGGCGGCGCGAAGGGTGGCGGCGGAGGCGGCCTCGCCGTTGACGGCGATGATCTGCATGCCGATGGCCAGCCCCTGTTCGAAGGCCGGACCGTTCCATTGGACGCTCGAGAGGGTGTTGTCGGCGCCGGTCATGAAGCCGAGCGAATAGATGAAGTCGTTGCGGCCGTACTCGGCCCAGAGCGTCTTCTGATAGTCGCTCATCGTGTCGGTATAGACGAGGCGGTAGCCGCCGCGCGTCAGGCCGTCGAGCGGGGCGCCCGGGCCGTGGCCGTCGAGACGGCTGCGCAGGAAGGTCGCCCAGTCGTGTTCCATGACGCCGCTGAGCGTCTCGACGACCGTTGCGAAGGTATAGGGGTTCGCGTCGTAATTCCCCTCCTGGACGCCGAAGAAGGCCCGGGCGAAGTCGTCGAGCGACTTGCGGCCGTTGGTCTGCTCGCGGATCAGGGTGTCGGCGTCGAGCCAGATCAGCTGGCCCTCGACATAGTAGTCCTCGCTGCGCTGCCAGGACCGCCAGCCGATCGGGCGGCGCTGGGAAATGATCGGGTCGTTGACCGTGTCCTGCATCGCCCGCCATTCGCGACCGACGGTGTTGTCATAGGTGGCGGCGTCCATGGCCAGGGCGTCCAGCGCCTGCTGGCGGCTGTGCAGGCCCGAGCGGGCGGCCAGAACCTTGCCCCAGAACTGCGTCTGGCCCTCGTAGACCCACAGAAGCTCGTTCTGCATGGGCAGGTTGAAGTTGGCGACATCCTGGCCCGCCGGGCGGCGGTACTTGCCGTCCCAGGAGTGGGTGTATTCGTGGGCCAGCAGGTCGCGGTCGCCGAGCTTGCTGTCCCAGTCGGTGAAGAAGCCCGGATCGACGCTGTTCTCCGACGAGCGATGGTGCTCCAGACCGATGCCGCCCATCCGCTCCGTCATGGCGACGAGGAAATCATAGTGGTCGTACTGGCGCGTGCCGAACAGGCGGTCGGCCTGGACGACCAGGGTGCGCAGGATGCCGATCTGTTCGTCCGTCGGGGCGATGTTTTCGCCGGCGTCGGCGACGATGTTGAGGAGGACGGGCGAACGGCCGCCCGGGTCGAGGTCGATCTGGCGATAGTGGTCGCCGGCGAACATCGGGCTGTCGACGAGAACGTCGAGCGGGACGGGCTGGAAGGTGGTGGTGGCGCCGGTCGAGCTGTCGGGGCGGAGAGCGGTTCCGTATTCCCAGCCTTCGGGCAGGGTGACGCCGGCCTGGATGGTGATGTTCCGGTGGAAGCGGCCGGCGGGGTAGAGCAGCATCTTCTCCCACTGGATGTTGAGCATCTCGGCCGTCATGGTGATGCGCCCCTGGGCCCCGGTTGTCGGCGACAGGTGCTGGAACTCGGCCACCAGTTCGGTGGCGCCGGCCGGAACGACGATGTGGAAGGCGTAGGGGCTGAGCGCATCCCGCACCCATTCGATGCGCTGGCCGCCGGCGCTGAAGGTCAGGCCGGCGAGCTGGGTCACCGGACCGACCGGGCCGTGGTTGCCGGGCAGCCATTCCGGGAAGAACAGGGTCATCGGGCCGGCGGCCTCGACCGGGATGGTCTCGCGCACCCGATAGATGCGGCGGTTCAGGTCCGTGGCGTCGACGTCGAGGCGGACGACGCCGGACCAGGCGCGATCGACGACGGCGGGGATGGGCTGGGGCGTGGGCGGGGTCTGGAGCGCCGTCTGGGCGAAGGTCGGCGAGGCCGAGGCGAGGAGGAGGGCCGCGAAACAGGCGGAGACGGCGAGACGCTTCATGATGCTGGGAATCCGGAGATGAACAGGTCGCCTATCAGCGCCGGGTGCGACAATCCGTCAAGCATGAGTGCTGATCCTTCTCCCCTTGCGGGAGAAGGTGGCAGCCGAAGGCTGACGGATGAGGGGTCACGCCGGCGGCTGGAGCGGGCGGCTGGAGCGTTGACCTTCGACGTCAGCGTGACCCCTCATCCGACCTCGCTTCGCTCGGCCACCTTCTCCCGCAGGGGGAGAAGGAAGATTACTTCACGTCCAGCAGTTCGACCTTGAACAGCAGGGTCGAGTTGGGCGGGAGTTCGTCACCGCCGACCCAGCGGGCGCCGTAGCCGAGGTCGGCGGGGATGGCGAAATGGAAGGTCTCGCCGACACGCATCAGGGCGACGCCCTCGGTCCAGCCCTTGATGACCCGGTTCAGCGGGAATTCGGCCGGTTCGCCCCGGTCGTAGGAGGAGTCGAACTTGCGGCCGTCAATGAAGGTCCCCTCGTAGTGGACCCGGACGGTCGAGGTCTCGGTCGGTTGGGCGCCCTCGGGATGGGCGTCGCCTTCACGGATGTACTGGAGGCCGGTGGCCGTGGTGGTCCAGCCGCGACGGGCGCCGTTCCAGGCGAGGTAGGCGGCCTGACCGGCCTCGTACTCGGCGGGCGTCGAGTGGACGGTCGGGTCGACGACGGCAACCGGCTTCGGCGCGGTGGCGCAGGCGGCGAGGGCGGCAGCAGCGACGAAGATGGGGATGATTTTCATTCAGCGACGCTAGCAGTCGAAAAAGCTCTTGCGAAGATGCCGGAAATCGGAGTGCGGGCCTTTATTTCGCCTGAGAAGCGCGTATATGTCCGTGTTCCGCAACACTCCCCATGAGTCTGCGCGAAAGCGCCGAGGCCCGGTCCGTCGCCCTCCGACCGAGCGAAGGCGTGGCTCCTTACCCAGGGAGCTCACCAGATTTCAGGCCTCCTGACCGCGAAAGCGCGTCGAGGGTGGAGGCCGAAACCGATTGTCACGGCGTGGGCCCTTTCCGGCAAGGATGGGCGCACTGCCGTGGCTGCTGCATTTTGCGCGTGGTCTCCCCCGGATCCGCGAATGGGAAAACAGAATGACTGACGTCCTGAACGGTCTCACCATCAATGGTCAGATCGCATCGGCCACGACCTTCACCGGCAAGAAGCGCATCCGCAAGTCCTTCGGGCGTATCCCGGAAGCGGTGGCCATGCCGAACCTGATCGAGGTTCAGCGCGCCTCCTATGAGCAGTTCCTGCAGCGTGAGGTCCGTCCGGGCGTCCGCAAGGAACAGGGCATCGAGGCGGTGTTCAAGTCGGTCTTCCCGATCAAGGACTTCAACGAACGCGCCGTGCTGGAATACGTGTCCTACGAGTTCGAGGACCCCAAGTACGACGTTGAGGAATGCATCCAGCGCGACATGACCTATGCCGCGCCGCTGAAGGTCAAGCTGCGCCTGATCGTGTTCGAGGCGGACGAGGAAACCGGCGCGCGCTCG
>NZ_NCEQ01000035.1 GCF_002280785.1 Brevundimonas subvibrioides | reverse complement strand
GACCGACAGTTCCAGCTCGTCGACCTTCTTCAGCAGGGCCGGGTTGAACGGCAGATCGGGCTTGCCGTCCGTCGCTTCCACAGCCTTCTTCGGCTCGTCGAAGGTGATGAAGATCTGCAGCTGGTCCTGCAGGATGCGCGAGGCGTAGGCCACGGCGTCCACAGGCGACACGGCGCCGTTGGTTTCGACTTCCAGCACCAGCTTGTCATAGTCCAGCGACTGGCCCTGACGGGTCGGCTCGACGCGATAGGCGACGCGCTTGACCGGCGAATACAGGGCGTCGACGGCGATGAGGCCGATCGGGGCGTCTTCCGGACGGTTGAACTCCGAAGCGACATAGCCCTTGCCGTTCTGGACGGTCAGTTCCATGCGCACCGAGGCGCCGTCATCGAGCGTGCAGATGACGTGGTTCGGGTTCAGCACCTCGATGTCCGCGGGGACGTCGATCTGGCCGGCGGTGACCGGGCCTGGGCCGGTGGCCTTCAGCGTCATGCGCTTGGGGCCCTCGGCGTGCATGCGCAGCGCCAGTTGCTTGATGTTCAGCACGATGTCGACGACGTCCTCACGCACGCCTTCCAGCGACGAGAATTCGTGCACGACGCCGTCGATCTGGATCGCGGTGACTGCGGCGCCTTGCAGCGACGACAGGAGCACACGACGCAGGGCGTTGCCGAGCGTCACGCCGAAACCGCGTTCGAGAGGCTCGGCCACCAGGCGCGCCTTGCGCTGGGCGTCAGAGCCGAGTTCGATTTGCGGCTTCTCGGGACGAATCAGTTCTTGCCAGTTTCGTTCGATCATGGGTGTCCCTCGAATGGAGTTCGCCGGCCCCTCGCTACCTCGTCAGGTGCGTCCAGGGCCGGCGGAGAATAGAGTCGGCGTAGCCAGTGTTCGCTTAGACGCGGCGGCGCTTGGGCGGACGGCAACCGTTGTGCGGCATCGGCGTAACGTCGCGGATGGTCGTGATGGTCAGGCCGACCGACTGCAGCGCGCGGAGCGCCGACTCACGACCGGAACCCGGACCCGAGACGTTGACTTCCAGCGTCTTGACGCCGTGTTCCTGGGCCTTCTTGCCGGCGTCTTCGGCGGCCATCTGGGCGGCGTAGGGCGTCGACTTGCGCGAACCCTTGAAGCCCATGTGACCCGCCGACGACCACGAGATCGCGTTGCCCTGGGCATCGGTGATCGTGATCATGGTGTTGTTGAAAGACGCATTCACATGGGCGACGCCCGAGGTGATGTTCTTGCGCTCGCGCTTCTTTACGCGACCCGGTTCCTTGGCCATGTGTCTGTCTTACTTCTTCTTGCCGGCG
>NZ_NCEQ01000007.1 GCF_002280785.1 Brevundimonas subvibrioides | reverse complement strand
CCGTTCGGCCAACTGCCTGAAGAACGACAACATCGTCTACATCGGCGACCTGATCCAGAAGACCGAGGGCGAAATGCTTCGCACCCCGAACTTCGGCCGCAAGTCGCTGAACGAGATCAAGGAAGTGCTGACCTCCATGGGTCTGTCGCTCGGCATGGACGTGCCGAACTGGCCCCCGGAAAACATCGAAGACCTCGCCAAGAAGTTCGACGACCAAATCTAGTTTCAACCCTCCGCCCGGACCGTTTGTTGGTCATCGGAGCGGTTAGAATAATGCGGTCACGGGTCCGGTAAGACGGAAACCAGGGCCGGAGTAGGAGAGACCCCGATGCGCCACGGCGCCGCCTATCGCAAGCTCGGCCGTACGGCCAGCCACCGGACCGCCATGTTCGCCAACATGGCTGCGTCGCTGATCAAGCACGAGCAGATCACGACCACCCTGCCCAAGGCCAAGGAGCTTCGCCCCTTCGTCGAAAAGCTGGTCACCCTCGGCAAGAAGGGCGATCTGCACGCCCGTCGTCAGGCCATCAGCCACGTCCGTGACGTGACCCAGGTCGGCAAGCTGTTCGAAACGATCGGCCCGCGCTACGCCGAACGCAACGGCGGCTATATCCGCATCATGAAGGCCGGCTATCGCCATGGCGATAACGCTCCGATGGCCGTGATCGAGTTCGTCGATCGCGACGTCGACGCCAAGGGCCTGGACTCCGGTCCGGTCTATGCGATCGAGGGCGACGACGAAGCGTAAGCTTCGACGCCACGGTTGAGCTATTGAAAGGGCGGCCCGAGCGATCGGGCCGCCCTTTTGCTTTTTCGCGCGCCGGTGCACGGTAAGGCTGATGAGCATCGAAATCCTCCCCTACCGCCCCGACCACGCCGCCGCCTGGATCGCCCTCAACGAGTTCTGGATCCTAGGCGGCGGCTACGCCATCGAGGCCAAGGACCGGCTGGTGCTGGACGATCCCGACGGGGCGATCCTGTCGAAAGGCGGCGTCATCTTTATCGCCGAGCGGGATGGTGAGGCGATCGGCTGCTGCTCGCTGATGCTCATGCCGGACGGCGGCTATGAGGTCGGCAAGATGGCTGTGGCGGCGGACGCGCAGGGCCTCGGCCTTGGCGGCAGGTTGCTGGAGGCCTGCGAGGCCCATGCCCGCACCGCCGGAGCGCCGCGGCTCTATCTCGAAACCAACAGCGCCCAGACCCACGCCATCGCTTTGTACGACCGGTTCGGCTTCCTCGATCTGCCGCCGCAGCCGACGCCCTATGCCCGCTGCAATGTCTGGATGGAGAAGCGCCTTTGAGCCTCGTTCTCTACAGCCACCCGTTCTCGTCCTACTGCCAGAAGGCCATCGTCGCCTTCTACGAGAAGGATCTGCCGTTCGAACAGCGGAGGCTGGAAAGCGAGGGGGCGATGGCGGAACTCCGCGCCCTGTGGCCGTTCGGTCAGTTCCCGGTGCTGAAGGACGGCGACCGCCGCTTCGCCGAGGCCTCGATCATCATCGAGCGGCTGGACCAGATCGCCCCCGCAACCCCTTTGATTCCGGCCGATCCCGCCCTGGGGCTGGAGACGCGGTTCATGGACCGGGTGTTCGACAATCACATCCAGTCGAACCAGCAGAGGATCATCTACAACGCCCTGCGCCCCGAGGCCGATCGGGACCCCATCGCCGAGGCCGAGGCGCGGGCGAAACTGGAGACCGCCTACGCCTGGCTCGACGCCGTCATGGCCGACCGGACCTGGGCGGCGGGCGCGGTCTTCACCCTGGCCGACTGCGGCGCGGCGCCGGGCCTGCTCTATGCCCACTGGACCCATGCGATTCCGACGGACCACGTCCATCTATGGGCCTATCGCCGTCGCCTGCTGGCGCGACCGTCCTATGCGCGGGCGCTCGATGAGGCACGGCCATATCGCGACTATTTCCCTCTCGGCGCACCCGACCAGGACTAACCCAGGGCGCAGTAGAGGACGGCGGCCCAGATCGCGACGGCGGCCATGACATAGAGGATTCGGTCCCAGAGGGTCCGGCGGGACGGGGGCGGGTCTTTGTCGAACTGCAGCATCGATCAGCTTCAATCCGAATTGCCTCCGGGCTGAAATCGATTAAACGGGCATCTGCCTGTGAGCTGAGATCACATGACGTCCGTTGCCCCGCCACCGCTCAACGCCCTTCGCGCCTTCGAGGCCTTCGCGCGCCACGGCGGGATGACGGCCGCGGCGGCCGAGCTCTGCGTCACCCACGGCGCCGTCAGCCGCCAGGTCGCGGCGCTGCAGGACCATCTCGGTGTCGTGCTCGTCGTCGGGCCGCGCCATCGCCTGACTTTGACGCCCGCCGGCGCTGAACTGGCCGCCCGCCTGACCGGCGCCTTCGCGACCATCACCGACGCCGTCGACGCGGCCCGGCGGGACGACCGGCGCGAGATCGAAATCTCCTGCCTCGGCACCTTCGCCCTGAAATGGCTGATCCCGCGCCTGCCCGGGTTCATGGCTCTGCATCCCGAGATCCGTGTGAAGGTGTCGGAGTCCTACGCTGCCGTCGACTTCGCCAAGGACCGGATCGACGGCGCCATTCGCATCTTCAATCCCGGGCAGGAGGCGAAGCGACAGGAGATCACACCCTTCCTGCCCCAGTATCAGGGCCCGATCGGCGCGCCAGCCGTGACACCGCCCGGGATGACGATCGAGGCCATGGGGCAGCTGCCGCGCCTGCACGCCTCGACCTTCCGCGAAAGCTGGATGGTCTGGAGCGACCTGGTCGGGGTGCGGCTGCCGACCACTCACCAGTCGCGGGAGTTCCAGCACAACAACTCGATGATTGAGGCGGCCGCGGCCGGCATGGGTGTGGCCATCGCGCCCTGGGCCTTCGTCGCGCCGGACATCGCGGCGGGACGGCTGGTCGCCCCGTTCGGCTTTGCCGAGCGGCCGTCGAAGTTCGTTTTCCTGAGGCCGGAGGGTCGGCCCGACGCCTCGGTCGACGCCTTCCGCGACTGGCTGGTCGCGGAAGGGTCGCTCAGTCCGCCGCCGCCCGTTTGCTGGAACGCCGCCTGACGTCTGCCTCAATGGCTCGTCGCGTCGCGCGGTGCAGCGGGCCGCGTCATGGGTCCGAGTTGGTCCGTCAGGTCGATGACCTCCCCCATCGGATCCGGCGACTGAACCTCGAGCGCTTCTGCGGAATACTCCGGGATCTCGTATCCTGCGGGCAGTTCGATATCGATGAGCGGCGCAGCCTTCATTGCGACAGGCGTCGACCGGTCCAGCAGGACCGCCATCAGGCTTTGACGCTCATGATCGTTCGCATGGCAAAGGGCGTCATATCGCACCCGAAGCGCGGCCTCGGAGCGCTGGCTTTCGACAAGCCTGGTCTGGAACGTCACGATGACGCGGGCCAGCCGGCGAACCCCCTGCGCCGCGCCCTGCAGAGCGAGGCCGGGACCTGTCCTTCCGTCTGCCAGACCTTCGAGCTGTTCGGTGAGGGTGTCATAGGGCTCAAGCGCCACCTTGATGATGCTGCGTGCGATGAGCGCGCTGGTGACCCACACGAGAAAGCCTGTCAGCCCTGCCGTGGTGACCGCCCCGATCAGGACCTGTTGGCCGACGGGAAGCATCAGATGGTCGGCTACGGCGACCAGGCGGTCGAACTCCAGCGCCACCCCGGCGCCGAGCAGGGTCGCGCCGAGCGCGCCGAGGATCGGCACCGACTGACCCTTGAAAACCGATTTCAGTCCCAGTAGTGCGTCAACCATGATCCTGCCTCTTTTCAGCGGTGTAGGCCATCGGTCGGTCGGTGTGGATATCGTAGTTATACCGGGGGCCGGGGCGGTCGCCTAACGGCCCGCGTCGAACCAGAGTCTGAGGACGGTCGAGAGGCTGTGCGCCTCAAGTTTCTTCATCAGGTTGGTCCGATACATCTCGACGGTCCGGATGCTGAGCCCCAGCTCATGGGCGATGATCTTGTTGGGCCAGCCCTCCGCCAGTCCCTGCATCACCTGGATTTCACGAGGCGACAGGGAGTCGATCTGGGCCGTCGCGATTGCTTTACGATCCGCGCTGTCTTCGGTCGCGTCCTGGCGCGCAATCGCCTCACCGACCATGCGCACCAAATCGGCGTCGAGATAGGGTTTTTCGAGAAACCACAGGGCGCCGGCCCTCATCGCGCGGACCGCGATATCCAATGCGTTCTCGCCCGTGAAGACGATGACCGGCATCGTCTGACCGGCCTGGATCAGCTTGTCCTGAACGTCGAGGCCATCGGGTTCGGGCATGTGGATGTCGAGCAGGATGCAACCCGGGTGTGGATCGGGGTGGCAGAGAAGAAAATCGCTGCCGGAAGCGTGGGTCCGCACCTCGTAGTTCGAAGCGCGCAGGACCGCCGCGCCATGCTGTCTTGCAGCCGGGTCAGCATCGACGATATGGACAATTCGATCGAAAGGGATGTGATGCATCGACGCCCTTGACCGCAGACTCGCGTGGATAAGTCGAATAGCCGACTTAAGCGGTCATACGCACGGAATCGAAATCGGTTCCCTATTGCTCGCCCAGGTTAGTCAGTCCCAAACAGCCGAGTTTCCTTTCGCCGAGAACCGCGCATGCGCCGTGGGCGTTGGCCTGATCGAGGCCGACGATCCGCAATCTCTGGAGCGGGATCACGTCGGACGCCGGAGAGATCACGGGGCGGTCGGCGACAGAGGTCTCCTCGGACGATGTCCATCCGGGGATGTGCGATCCGTCATGGGTCCTGTCGCGCGGTTCGGTCTCGGGATCATAGACGACGACTTGCAGACCCGCCTGCGCCGCCCGGGCCGTATCCGGGGAGGCGGCGGTCGCAACCGCGCAATCGGGAGCGACGGAGCAGGAGAGAGACGCATCCGGGGACGGTACGGCGACCTTCCACATGAGGTAGACGCCGGCCGAGAAGCCGAGCAACAGGCCGGAAACACGCATGACAGGACTCCCGGGCGACTGCTGCCAGACCCGTGCGGGTCTGAGCGGGAGAGACCGCCGCCAGAGGCTTACTGACACTCTCCTGCCATGAGACGTAGGCCTCGCCCCTCGTGGCGGCTATCCGGTATAACTACTCCAGTATAACTACTCCCGTATAAATACTCCCGTATAAATACTGCGGTATAACTACGCCGGTTTAACTACGGCCGTCGGCCATGCTCGCGGGATGCCTCCGCCTATTCCTTCGACAGGTCCTGGCGATTGAACCAGGCGACGGCCCCCGCGAGGGGAACGATCGTCCACAGAGCCAGGCTGACAATCGCCTTCAGCATCAGGCCGTCGGGCGCGGGCGGGGCGCCGACGCCGACGGTCACCATGGCCTTCAGGGCGTCGAAGGCGAGGCCCGGCAGGAGCAGCTGTGATTGCCAGGCCGTCGGCTCCCACTGCAGGATCGCGAGGCCGGGCCCTCCCAGCAGGGTCTGGCCAAAGCCCAGCACCACCGGGACGAACAGGGTGGCCAGCAACGAGCGGGTAAGCACCGCCGTCAGCAGGGCGACCATCGCGTACTGGATGATGCGGATGTAGCCGAGCAGGAGCAGCAGACCGAGGTCGGCCGCGTCGCCGCCGTCGAAGCTGAAGGTAATGCTGTGACCGTTGATCAGGGCGCCGCTCGTCGAGAAGACCAGGCCCGCGATCAGGAAGACCACCATGGCCGCCAGGGTCAGGACCTTGAAGGCGCCGACCTTGCCGAGGATCAGGTTGAGCCGGCTGTTGCGCGCGCTGATCAGCCGCCACGTCTCCCAGCGGTAGTCGCCCGCATAGAGGGTCGCCGCGCCGATGAGCATGAAGACGAGAACGGCGCCGTTCGCGACGATGCCTGCACCCTGCACGAGGTCGTGACCCAGGTTGGTGACGGCGATCGAGGCGGCCACGCCGGGCGCCAGATCACCACTCATCTCCGCCGTCTTCGACTTGCTGATCAGGTGGAAGGCCATGCCGCCGACGACGAAGAGCAGCGGCACAAACAGGGCCGACCAGAAGACGGCCATGCGGTTGCGCGACAGGCGGTACAGCTCGGAGAGGACGGAATCAGCCAGCATGTCCGACCTCCTGAATGATGCTCTCCGGATGTTGCACGGAGCCGGTCTCGGACATGAAGACGCTCTCCAGATCGGCGCCGATCCAGCGAGCCTCGTCGATGTCGACACCGGCCTGGATCAGGGCGCGCAGCAGGGCGGGGGTGTCGGCGCGGGGCAGGGTGGCCATGACGGCGTCGCCTTCCAGCACGCCCGACGCGCCGGGCAGGCCGGACACGATCTCCAGCGTCTTCGAGATCGGCGTCACCGACAGGCGCAGCCGCTCGCCCGAGGCGGTCAACTCGCTGACGGCGCCTTCGCGCACCAGCTTGCCCCGGTTCAGGATGGCGACGCGGTCGCAGACCCGCTGGACCTCCAGCAACTGATGGCTGGCCAGGATGACGGTGATCCCGTCGCGTTCGGCCAGCGACCGGATCAGGGCGCGCATCTCCTGGATGCCGGGCGGGTCCATGCCGCTGGTCGGCTCATCCAGAATGACCAGCTCGGGATCGGTGATCAGGGCGCCGGCGACGCCCAGTCGCTGCATCATGCCGACGGAAAAGCCGCGCACCTTGCGGTCGGCCGCCTCGGTCAGGCCGACGCGCTCCAGCCAGCCGGAGACGCGCGCCGGGTCAGGCGTCAGCCCGTGGGCGGCCGACAGCCAGACCAGCACCTGGCGCGCAGTCATGAAGGGCGGGAAGCGCGGCGTCTCGATCATCGAGCCCATCCGCCGCGACGCCGCGACGTCGCCGATGCGCCCGCCCATCACCGAGGCCTCGCCGTCGGTCGGCCGGATCAGGCCCAGCAGGATGCGAAACAGGGTCGACTTGCCGGCGCCGTTCGGCCCCAGCACGCCATAGACCCCGCCGCGCGGAATGGAGAGGCTGAGCCCGTCCAGCGCCCGGACTGCGCCGTAGGTCTTGGTCAGGTTCCGGGTTTCGATCACTGCGGTCATGAGGCAAAGCTTGGCCCGGCGGCGGGTGCCCGACAAGCCGTCGCGAGGCCGTTGCGGATTAAGTTTATGCAACGCTGGATCTTTCCGGAGCCTTCCATGCTGCGCTTTCTGCTCGCCTGCCTTGCCCTGTTGACCGGCCTTACGACGACGGCGCTCGCCCAGGATTCATCCGCCCCCGGGCGGCCGCTGACGATTCTGATCTCCATCGACGGCTTCCGGTCGGACTATCTGGAACGCGGCGTGACGCCGACCCTGTCCACCCTGGCGGCGGAGGGAACGACGGCGGCGATGCGGCCGTCCTTCCCGAGCGTGACCTTTCCCAACCACTATACGCTGGTGACAGGCCTGCATCCCGACCACCACGGCATCGTCGGCAACAGTTTCAACGACCCCGGACTGGGCCGCTTCACCATGCAGTCCAAGGAGACCGGCTGGTGGAACCAGGCCGAGCCGATCTGGGTCACGGCCGAGAAGGGGGGCCTGCTGACCGCGACCATGTTCTGGCCGGGGTCGGAGACGGCGATCGACAACGTTCGACCGACCTACTGGCGCCCCTTCGACCAAACGGTCACAGGCGCGGACCGCGTGTGGCAGGTCCTGAGCTGGCTTGACGGCACGGGCAACCTGCGGCCGGACTTCGTCACCCTGTATTTCGACGTCGTGGACACGGCCGGCCACCGCAACGGCCCGGACGCGGCCGAAACCACTGCGGCCGTCGCCTCGGTCGACCACGACCTGGCCGGTCTGGTTCAGGGGCTGAAGGACCGGGGCCTTTACGACCAGACCACCTTCGTCATCGTGGCCGATCACGGCATGGCGGCGACCTCGCCGGATCGCGTGACCTATCTGGACGACCTGATCGATCCGGCGGCGATCCAGATCGTCTACGCCGGTCCCGTTGTCTATCTGGACCCGGCCTCGGGCCATGAGGCCGAGGTCGAGGCGGCGCTGGTCAAGCGTCACCCGCACGGCGAATGCTGGACGCGAGCCGACATTCCCGCCCGCTTCGTGCTGGGCTCGAACCCGCGCGTGTCGTCGATCGTCTGTCTGGCTGACGTCGGCTGGCTGTTCGGCGCCCGGGCGCGGACGGTGACCCGTCCGGGCGGGGCGCACGGCTATGACAACCAGGCGCCGGAGATGCGTGCCCTGTTCGTCGCCAGCGGCCCACTGATCGCGCCGGGCGTCGTCCTGACCGGGATGGACAGCGTCGATGTCCATTCGCTGCTGGCACGGTTGCTCGGCCTCACTGTCCCGGCAGGCGACGGTCGGCCTGAGGACACCCTGCCGGCGATGCGCGCCGACCGGGCCGAATAGGCGTTCGGGGCCGCCAACGACGCAAAACAGTGCCGAAGACGGTTACGAGCAACGCCATCCTCGTATAGGACCCCACCCAACGCGTCGATGTGACGGGTTTCAGGCGGTGCAGACTTCAGGAGTGCATGAGATGAGCAGGGTTCTCGTAATCGGGGCGGGGGGCGTAGGCTCCGTCGCCGTCCACAAGATGGCGATGAACGCCGACATCTTCTCGCACATCACATTGGCCTCGCGGACGAAGTCCAAATGCGACGCCATCGCCGCCTCGGTGAAGGAACGCACCGGCGTCGTCATCGACACGGCGGCCATCGACGCCGACGACGTCGCCGCGACCACGGCCCTGATCAAGGCCGTGAAGCCCGCGCTCGTCGTCAATCTGGCCTTGCCGTACCAGGACCTGAACATCATGGACGCCTGCCTCGCGGCGGGGGTCCACTACATGGACACCGCCAACTACGAGCCGCGCGAGGAAGCGAAGTTCGAATACCGGTGGCAGTGGGCCTATCAGGACCGCTTCAGGGAGGCCGGTCTGATGGCTCTTCTGGGTTCGGGTTTCGATCCCGGCGTGACCTCGGTGTTCACGACCTACACGAAGAAGCATCTGCTGGACTCGATCGAGACGCTCGACATCCTGGACTGCAACGGCGGCGATACCGGCCTGCCGTTCGCGACCAACTTCAATCCCGAGATCAACCTGCGCGAAGTGACCGCCCCGTCGCGTCACTGGGAGAACGGCCAGTGGATCGAGGGCCCGGCCCTGACCCGCAAACAGGTGTTCGACTTCGACCAGGTGGGCGAAAAGAACATGTACCTCATGTACCATGAGGAGCTGGAGTCGCTGGCGAAATTCTATCCGGAAATCAGCCGCATCCGCTTCTGGATGACGTTCGGAGACTCCTATCTGAAACACCTCGAGGTGCTCGAGAACATCGGCATGACCTCGATCGAGCCGATGATGTTCCAGGGCCGCGAGATCATCCCGATCGAGTTCCTGAAGGCGCTCCTGCCCGAGCCGTCGTCGCTCGGCCCGTTGACCAGGGGCAAGACCAACATCGGCACCATCGCCACCGGCCTCAAGGACGGCGTGCAGAAGACGGTCTACGTCAACAACATCTGCGACCACGAAGAGGCCTATGCCGAGACCGGCAACCAGGCCGTCAGCTACACCACCGGCGTGCCGGCCATGATCGGCGCCGCGATGATCCTGACCGGCCAGTGGAAGGGCGCAGGCGTGTTCAACATGGAGCAGCTGGATCCCGATCCCTTCATGGCCATGCTGAACAGGCACGGCCTGCCCTGGAAGGTGCAGGACCTGGACGCCCCGCTGGCGTTCTGATCGATGCACACTCATTCCGACGCCATGGAAACCAGGGCGGGGGGCCCCGGCGCCTTCGCCCGTTTCGACCTGAACCGCGTGCCGTCACCCGCCTTCGTCGTCGACGAGGCGGCGATCCTTCGCAACCTCGCCCTCCTCAAGGACGTGGGCGCGCGAGGAAACGCGCGCGTGCTGCTGGCGCTGAAGGCCTTCTCCATGTGGTCGCTGGCCGATGTCGTCGGGGACTACCTCGACGGCGTCTGCGCCTCTGGATTGTGGGAGGCGCGGCTGGCCCGGGAGTTCTATCGCGGCCATCTGAGCACCTATTCCCCCGCCTACAAGGCCGGGGATCTAGCTGAGATCCTGCGCCTGTCCGACTCGGTGATCTTCAACACCCCGAACCAGATCGCGCGCTTCGCCGACCTGATCGCCGAGGCTCGCGCGGCCGGCGAGACCTTCGACATCGGCCTGCGCCTCAACCCCGAACACTCCGAGGCCGAGGTCGCCAAATACGACCCCTGCCAGTTCGGCTCGCGGCTGGGATTCCCCGTGTCGCAGCTCCGGCCCGAACATCTGCAGGGCGTTGACGGCCTGCACCTCCACGCCCTGTGCGAGCAGGGCTTCGAACCGTTGCAGCGCATCTGGGCGTCGCTGGAGCCGAAGATCGAGGGCGCCCTGGCCTCGCTGAAATGGCTCAACCTCGGCGGCGGCCACCACGTCACCCGCGCCGACTATGACCGCGAGGGCCTGGGCGCATTGCTGCGCGGCATCGGCGACCGTCACGGCATCGAGGTCTATATCGAGCCCGGCGAGGCCATCGCCCTCGACGCCGGCATTCTGGTCGGCGAGGTGCTGGACACCTTCGAGAACAGCCTGTCGATCGCGATCACCGACATCTCGGCCACCTGCCACATGCCGGACGTCATCGAGGCCCCCTACCGCCCGGCGATGCTGGGAGAGGCTGACGAGGGGGGCACCTTCCGCCTCGGCGGCCCGTCCTGTCTCGCCGGAGACATCATCGGCGACTACCGCTTCGCTGCGCCGCCGACGCCGGGGACGCGCATCGCCTTCCTCGACCAGGCCCACTATTCGATGGTCAAGACCACCACCTTCAACGGCGTCCCCCTGCCGGCCATTGCTCTCTGGAACAGCGACACCGACGCCTTGCGTCTGATCCGCCAGTTCGACTACCCGGACTTCCGCGATCGTCTGTCCTGAGCGGCTGTTCCCTGTCGACCCTGCAGCCCGGTGCGGGGCGAGGGGAAGGTCGAAGGCGCGGACGCCGTCGCCCCGCCTTGATCGGATGCCTTGATCCGGCCCGAAAGCGGGACAGATATAGCGGCCTGACATGGCTCACTTCCGGACTGCAATGAAGACCTCGACGATCGCCCTCATGGCCTGCCTGACGCTGGCCGCCTGCGGCAACGCCAATTCCACCAGGGCCCAGGACGGCGTTTTCGCCGAACCGACCGGGCGCCAGACCCCGACCGATTCCACCTCGATGAAGCAGAGCTTCGCCCCCGTGGTCCGCGAAGCCGCCCCCGCCGTGGTCAACATCTCGGCCCGGTCGATCCAGCGGGTCCAGGCCGATCCCTTCTTCCAGTTCTTCGGCGGCGGCATCCCCCAGCAGCGGGTGGCCGAGTCCGCCGGGTCGGGCGTTATCATCCGCTCCGACGGCATCGTGGTGACCAACAACCACGTCATCCAGGGCGCGACCCAGATCCGCGTCGTCCTCAACGACCGCCGCGAATACCCGGCTGAGGTCATCCTCGCCGACGAACGCTCGGACATCGCCGTGCTCCAGCTTCAGGGCGTGACCGAACAGCTTCCCGTCCTCGCCATCGACGACCGCGAGGAACAGGAGGTCGGCGACCTCGTCCTCGCCATCGGCAATCCGTTCGGCGTCGGCCAGACGGTGACCAACGGCATCATCTCCGCCCTCAACCGGACCGAGACCGGTATCTCGGACTCCGGCTCCTTCATCCAGACCGACGCGGCCATCAATCCGGGCAATTCCGGCGGGCCGCTGGTCGACATGGACGGAGACCTCATCGGCATCAACACGGCCATCTTCTCGCGCTCGGGGTCGTCTGCGGGCGTCGGCTTCGCGGTTCCGGCCTCCATGGTCCGTCGCGTGGTCGACTCCGCCCTCGGAGGCGAGACGGCCGTCGTGCGCCCCTGGCTGGGCGTGAAGGGCGACACGGTCTCGGCCGAGATCGCCCGCTCGCTCGGCATGGCGCGGCCGCAGGGGCTGATCGTCACCGACGTTTACGACGGCGGCCCGGGCGCGCGCGCGGGTCTGCGCGAAGGCGACGTCATCACCGCTCTGGACGGGGCCGAGGTCCACGACCAGGCCGGTCTGAACTTCCGCGTCGGAACCAAGAGCCCGAACGAGGCTGTGGCGTTGAGCGTGCTGCGCGACGGCCGCACCCAGACCATCAACGCCCGCGTCCAATCCCTGCCGGGTGACGCGAAGACTGACGGCCTGCTGATCCAGCAGGGCGCCTTCTCAGGGTCCCAGATCGCCGCGCTGAACCCGGCTCTGGCCGATCGTCTGGGCGGCGATCCCTTCGCCCAGGGTCTGCTGATCACCAATGTCGCACCCGGCAGCTACGCGGCCCGCGCGGGCCTGCGTCCCGGGGATCTGGTGCGCGAGATCAATGGTCGCCCGGTCCGCTCGCCGGACGCCTTGCAGCGCATCGGGCGCTCTGAGGTCACCATCGAGCGTCAGGGCCGCCGGATGACGGGCGTTGTCGGCTAGAGCGTTCGGTGGTCGAAAACACTTAAAGGAGCGCGTCGAATACCCTAGCCCTTGATCGGCGACCCGACGGACCAGCAATGGCCGAACGGGTCTTTCAGGACGCCATAGCGGTCGCCCCAGAACTGATCGGCAATGGGATGGACAGGCGTCCCTCCGGCGACGATGGCGCGGTTCCACCATTCGTCCGCATCGTCGACATGGAGGTGCAGCGTCACCGACTTCGGCGCCACATCGACCTCGCCGCCCATTTCCGGGAACTCGTCCGACAGCATCACACTGCCGCCGTTGATCTGCAGATGCGAATGGATCAGCCGTTCGCCGTCCTCCGCCAGCATCCGCCGCACTTCGACCGCTCCAAAGGCGCGGGCGTAGAACTCCACCGCCGCCTGGCCGCCGCGCGAGGCGATGCTCAGATAGGGCGTGATCCCGGTCAGCGGCCGGGGCGCATCGACCTGTTCCATGTCATCTCCTCGGTTCAGGGCCATTGTAACGCGTGAAATCGCCCGTGCGAACGCCTACACCTCACCGTCCATGACCGATCTGTTCGAAGCCTCCGGCATCCATCCCCCCGACGCGCCGCTGGCTGACCGCCTGCGTCCGGCCACGCTCGACGAGGTGGTGGGCCAGGATCACCTGCTGGGCGAGGGCGGGCCGATCCGGCGCATGGTCGAGGCCGGCCGTCTGGGCTCGATGATCCTGTGGGGCCCGCCTGGCACCGGCAAGACCACCATTGCCCGCCTGTTGGCCAGGGCCGCCGGCTACCAGTACCAGCAGATCTCGGCTGTCTTCTCCGGCGTCGCCGATCTGAAGAAGGCGTTCGAACAGGCCCGCGTCCGTCGCGCCGCCGGTCAGTCGACCTTGCTGTTCGTCGACGAGATCCACCGCTTCAACCGCGCCCAGCAGGACGGGTTTCTGCCGTTCGTGGAGGAGGGGGTCATCACCCTGGTCGGGGCCACGACCGAGAATCCGTCGTTCGAGCTGAACGGGGCTCTTCTCTCGCGCAGCCAGGTCTTCGTGCTGAAACGTCTCGACGACGCGGCGCTCGATCAATTGTTGACGCGGGCCGAGGCGCAGGAGGGTCAGGCCCTGCCTCTGACGCCCGAGGCGCGTCACGCCCTGACTGCCCTGGCCGACGGCGACGGCCGCTATCTGCTGACCATGGCCGAGACCCTGTTCGCCCTGCCGGCCGAGCCGGTGCTGGACGTCCAGGCCCTGGCGGGAACCCTGCAACGCCGCGCCCCCGCCTACGACAAGAGTCGAGAAGAACACTACAACCTCATATCGGCGCTCCATAAATCCGTGCGCGGCTCGGACCCGGACGCGGCCCTCTACTGGCTGGCGCGGATGCTGAACGGCGGCGAGGATCCCCTCTATCTGGCGCGCCGGATCGTGCGGATGGCGGTCGAGGACATCGGCGAGGCGGACCCCCTGTCCATCATGGTCGCCAACGCGGCCAAGGATACCTACGACTTCCTCGGCAGTCCCGAGGGCGAACTGGCCCTGGCCCAGGCGGTGGTCCACCTCGCGACCGCGCCCAAGTCGGTCGCCGTCTACGAAGCCTTCAAGGCGGCGAAGAAGGCGGCCGCCGAGACGGGCTCCCTGATGCCGCCGGCCCATATCCGCAATGCCCCGACCAGGCTGATGAAACAGCTCGGCTACGGCAAGGGCTACCAGTACGACCCGAGCACGGAGGAAGGCTTCTCCGGCGCGAACTTCTTCCCCGATGAGATGGAGCGGCGGACCTTCTATTCGCCCAGGGGCGAGGGCCACGAGGAGAAGATCAAGGCGCGGCTGGAACGCTGGGCGCAGATGCGGGCGGAGATGCAGTCGAAGGCTGAGTGATCAACGTTCATTGTCGAAATCGCAGACGAGTCATAGCCTGTCCGTGCAAGCGATCCTTGGGAGGGGACGATGGCTGACGGAACGAAGACGCCCTGGCATCTGTGGCTGGGGGGAGTGGTGAGTCTGCTTTGGAACGGGTTCGGCGGCTACGACTTCATCATGAGCACGACCCAGGGCGAGACCTATTGGCGCGCCTCGGGCATGACCCAGCCGATGATCGACTACTACAACGCCATGCCGACCTGGATGTACGGGCCGTGGATCATCGGCGTCTGGGGCGCGGTGATCGGGTCGATCCTGCTCCTTCTGCGTAACAAGCTGGCCGTGCCGGCGTTCGCCCTGTCGCTGCTGGGCGCAGCGGGTAGCCTTGTCTACGGACTGATGAACCCGATGCCGGGCCTGCCGCCGGCCATGGCGATGATGGCGTATATGCCGTGGGTCATCCTGGTGATCGCCGCCCTTCTGCTCTGGTACGCCTGGACGATGCGCAAGAAGAGCGTGCTGTCGTGAGCGGCCTGGGGCAGACTTTCAAGACGCCCTGGCACCTCTGGGTCGTCGGCGTCGTGGCGCTGCTGTGGAACAGCTTCGGCTGCGTCGACTACACCATGACCCAGACACAGGGGGACGCCTGGCTGACCAGTATGGGCATGACCGAGGCGGCGATAACCTATTTCCACGAGATGCCGGCGTGGACTCACGCGGCCTGGGCCATCGGCGTCTGGGGCGGACTGCTGGGCGGGATCCTGCTGTTGCTGCGCCGCAAATGGGCGACGCCGGTCTTTGTCGTCTCTTTCCTCGGCTGGCTGGCAGGCGCGATCTATGCGTTCGGCCTGTCGAACGGGCTGGAGACCATGGGATCCATGTGGCCGATGCAGATCGTCATCGGCTCGGCCTGCGTCTTCTTCATCTGGTACGCCTGGACCATGGGCAAACGGGGCGTTCTCCGCTAACCGGCGGGGGTGTCCGATCGCACCCCCGTCACCCTGTCGCCTGAAGAGATCGCCGCCGTCCGGTCGTGGGTCATCCACGAGGACGCCTCGACGATCGCCTTCTCCAAGCCCGCCGGTCTCTCCAGCCAGGGCGGCCGCATCCAGGCGCACACGCTGGACGACCTGCTGTGGGCTTTCGCCCGCTCGAACGGCAAGCGGCCGGACCTCGTGCATCGGCTGGACCGCGATACGTCCGGCGTCATCCTCGCCGCCAGGACCAAGCCCGCCGCAGGCTTCCTCGGTAAGGCGATCCAGGCGCACAGGTTGACCAAGACCTATCTGGCGCTCGTCTCCACCGCCCCGGAACCGACCAGCGGCGACATCAACGTGCCGCTTGTCCGTGAGGAGATCGGCCGCGAGAGCTATATGCGCGTCGCCGCCTTCGACGCGAAAGGCGCGCAGGGCTCGCGCAGCAAATACCGCACCCTGTCGTCCAGCGAGGACGGCGCCCTGGTCGAGCTTCAGCCCTTCACTGGCCGGATGCACCAGTTACGCGTCCACATGGCCCATATCGGAAGACCTTTGGTCGGGGACGTCCGCTACGGCGGCGCTCTGACGGCTGCGGGCCGAGGCGCGCCCCGGCTGATGCTGCACGCCGTGTCGCTGAGGTTCCCGCACCCGGACGGCGGCGAGCGCACCGTCACCGCCGAACCGCCCGAGGATTTCAAGGCGCTGGCGGAGGCCATGGGGCTCAAGATCTAAACCCTTCTCCCGCAGGGGGAGAAGGAAGACAGGCGATACCCATCAACGGACGCGTCGATTCTCTCAATCAAATCAAGGCCCGGCTCTGACGAGAGGTCTCTTATCCATCACCCCCTGAAACGGCTCCATACTGATCCCTTTCGTGCCGAAGGGGATCACCATGGGCGAACGCTTCGGACGGAGTTCTCGGGTTCGGGCCAGCCGGACTCAATGGACTATCTGCACTGAATTCTCCGGAGTCGGGTTCATCGGGAACGGCTCGCCCGCCCGCGGCGCTTACTCGCAGGAAAGGACTACGCCCATGATCCGCACCCTTGTCATCGCGACCGCCGCCCTGAGCCTCGCCGCCTGCGCCAGCCTCGCCCCCTACGGCCCTCAGCGCGGGCCGAACGGGCAGGGCTATTCGCAACAGCGGATCGAGAGCGACCGCTACCGCGTCACCTACAACGGCGTCGGCGCGCCCGGACCCGTCGCGGACATGGCCCTGTTGCGGGCTGCCGATCTGACCGTCGAGCAGGGCTATGACTGGTTCGAGGTGACCCAGCGCTATATCGACGGGCGGCCGGACAGCGCCGGCGGCTTCCGTCCCAACGTCTCGGTCGGCTACGGCGGCAGCTCGGGCCGCTACGGCGGTCACCGCTACTCGTCGTCCGGCGTGGGCGTCGGCGTGGGTCTGAACTTCGAAGGGCCGTCGGCGACCTCGACCGTTCTGGAAATCCGCCTGGGCCGAGGCGCCCGCCCCGATCGGGGCGAGGCCTATGAGGCGCGGGAGGTGCGTGACTCGCTCAGCGGCCGCGAGTGAGGGCGCGGTATTCGACGAGGCGTTCCTTGTCGCGGCGCACCTGGTCGCCGATCGTGTTGTCGACGTCCAGCGAGGCGTAGCGGACCCATCCCTCGACCCCCAGCTTGTCCTTCACCGCCGCAGTCGGGGTCCGCCAGTTGAAGTAGGACAGCCACGACACCAGCAGCCCCATTCCCAGAGCGACCAGCTGCAGGACCCGGAAGCCCGCTTCATTCGCTGCCGGGGCGGGCCAGAAGGCGAAGACGGCCAGCCAGACCAGCAGGACGAAAGGCGTCGTAATCCGCGCAACCCAGCGCATCCAGTAGCGTTCGCGGCGCACGCGCCACAGCTCCATCTGTGCGAATTTCTCAAGATATTCCATGCGTGCCGCGATCCACATCACCAATCGCGTGAGGAACAAGGCGCGCTGGCCCCAACCCTTGCCGTCCATCTGGAACTGGGTCTCGGCCTGATCTGACAGGGCCCGGGCGTTGGTGAACAGATTCTGCAGCTCGCGCGTCCGCTGAACCACCTCGCGCGACAGTTCGTAGGAATCGTTCTCCAGCCGGAACCGGTACTGGACGAACAGGATCGAGGAGACGCCGAAGAAGATGCCGACGCTGATCAGCATGCCCAGAACCGCCAGGCCCAGACCCTGGGGCTGCCCCCCGGTCCAGTCTGCGAAGATCCCGGGGCCCAGGACCGCCATGGCCGCGAAGGCGATCAGGGAGAGCCCCTGGGTCAGGCGTTTGGTGATCACATGCACGCGCAAGGCATTGAAAACGCGACGACCATAGCCGTGAATACGGCCCCGGATGTCCTCGTCGACGGGGAAGCGTTCCTCGATCTGACGTGTGAACAGGACGTGGAACCGGTCCGGCTTGTTCTCGGTCTCCCAGAACGGGAAGATATCGAGCGCCTGGTTGAAATACTGGTCGATATTGGCCGAGATGATCCGGATCGCCTCCGGATCCAGGGTGAAATAATCGCTTTCCTGGATCGGACGCAGGATGCCTTCCTGGGCCGTGATCGGCTCGGGCGCCGGGGCGGGCGCAGCCGCCGGAATCGGGCGGTCGGGAATATCGGCCGCGCCCGACGGCGGCGCGGGCGGCGCTGCCGGGATCGTCAGGCCGGGACCCGGCTCTGGGGTGTGATGATCGTCATGCGACATGGCGGACGGTGTAACCCTTGCGACCTTGACCCGGCACTATGGCAGAACCCGTCGCCGGACCGACCGGGTTCTCTTCCAACGCGAAGCTTGGGTATCGCCGTTAACCCTGTAACGCGGCAAGTGAAGTTTCGGTCAGGTGACGCAGGGGTGTGGGAAGGTATAAGGCCCCGATCATGACAAGACTTCTGCTCGTCGCCATCGGCGGGGCCCTGGGCTCCATGGCGCGCTATGGCGTGGGACTGGGCGCCGCGCGCCTGTTTCCGGCCTCCACCTGGCCGTGGGGCACGCTGACGGTCAATGTCGTCGGCGGCCTCGTCATGGGGCTGCTGGTCGGCTGGATGGGGCTGAGGGCCGGCTCCGGGCAGGAGACGGTGCGCGTCTTCGCGGCGGTCGGCGTGCTGGGCGGCTTCACCACCTTCTCGGCCTTCTCGCTGGAGACCGTCCTGCTGGTCGAGCGGCGTGAATACGGTCTGGCGGGCGCCTATGTCCTGCTGTCGGTGATGCTGGCCATCGCGGCCCTGATGGCCGGGCTGATGATGGCGCGACGCGTATTTGGAGCGGCATTGTGAGCTACGACCCCAAGGAAGACGCAGCCGAGGCCCCGGCGCCCAAGGGCCCGGTCGGCGCTCGCGAGGCCCAGATCCTCTATGTCGCCGAGGCCGAGGACGGAATCCGGCTGGACCGCTGGTTCCGCCGACGCTGGCCGCACCTGTCGAATATCCAGGTGCAGAAGATGGCGCGCGGCGGCCAGATCCGCGTCGACGGCGCCCGCATCAAGCCCGAAGGCCGCCTGACCGCAGGGGCCGCCGTGCGCGTGCCGCCGATTCCCGAGCCGATCATCCGTGCGCCCGGCGAGCACATGGCCCTGACGCCCGCAGAGGTGGCCTTCGCCAGGTCGATGGTGATCTATGAGGACGACCTGGTCATCGCCCTCAACAAGCCCTGGGGCCTGGCGGTGCAGGGCGGGACCAAGACGACGCGGCACGTCGATCGCCTGCTGTCGGCATGGGGCGAGGGAATGGACCGTCCGCGTCTGGTGCATCGACTGGACCGGGATACGTCCGGCGTCTTGCTGCTCGGCAAGGGACCGGAGGCGGCCAAGCGGCTGGCGGGGGCGTTCGCGCGCCGTCAGGCCAAGAAGACCTACTGGGCCATCGTCATGGGCCTGCCCAAGCCGAACGCCGGCCAGATCGACATGCATCTGAAGAAGTCGGGCATCAACGACTACGAGATCATGCGCCCGGCCGATCCGAAGGAGAACGGGGCGGAGCCGGCCGAAACCGCCTTTGCCCTGATCAGCCATGCGGGCCAGCGCGCGTCGTGGATGGCTCTGCGGCCATTCACCGGGCGAACGCACCAATTGCGTGCGCACCTCAAGGCGATCGGTCATCCCATTCTGGGTGATCCGAAATACGGCGACGAGAAATCGACCGAACTGAGCGGCCCGCTGAAGCTGCAACTGCATGCGCGACGGATCGAATTGGACCATCCGTCGGGCGGAAAACTGATCGTCGAGGCGCCGATCAGCGCCGAACTGCGCGCCGGCTTCCAGCATTTCGGCTTCGACGAGGGCGAGGCGGACTACGATCCGTTCGAAGGCGTGAAGCGTCAGCGATGAGCCGTCCGCTCGCAGTCTTCGACATCGACGGGACGCTGGTCGATAGCCGCGCCTCGATCCTTCAGGCCGCGACGGATGCGGCGCGGGAGCTGGGGCTGCCCGATCCCGAATACGACCGGGTCCGTCAGATCGTGGGGCTGTCGCTGCCGCATGCGCTGGCGGTGCTCGAGCCAGGCCTGACGCCGTTGGAGTTGGAGCGGTTCACCGCCGCCTTCCGCGCCAGCTTCGGCCGGATGTTCGATGCGGGTCACGAGGAGCCGCTGTATCCCGGCGCGTTGGAGACCCTGCGTCGACTGCACAAGGACGGCTGGCGGCTGTCGCTGGCGACAGGCCAGAACCGGCGAGGCGTGGCGCGGAACCTGGCCCGAGCCGGGTGGGCGGAGCTGTTTGTGTCATCGCACTGCGCCGAGGATGGTCCGGGCAAGCCGGATCCGGCCATGCTGCACGCCGCCATGACCGCCGCGTCGGCCCAGCCCGCCTCGACGGTCATGATCGGCGACACGGCCCACGACATCTCGATGGCGGTGGCGGCGGGGGTCATGCCTCAGGGCGTGGCCTGGGGCTTCCATACGCCGCAGGAACAGACCGCCGCCGGCGCCGCTCACGTGGCCAAGGACTTCGACGATCTGGAAGCCGCTCTCGACCGTTTCGCCGCACGAGCTTTCGCATGAGCCACATCCCGCCGCTGGACCCGATGGTCGCCGCCAGGAAGGGCTTTCGCGAATCCGAAGAGCGGCTGAAGCGCTTCTGGAAGGACGCATCCGTCGCCGTCGGGGATGCAGGCGGCTGGATCGTCCTGCTGGATGGCCGCGCGCCCAAGACGCCGGCGCACAACCGCTTCCTGTTGCCGACCGAGGCCGCCGCCCGGATGGTCGCCGACGAATGGGCGGCGCAGGGGGAGTTCCTGGATCCCGGGACCATGCCGGCGACGCGGATCGCGGCTACGGCCATCGACCGCGTCGCCGTCACGCGCGAGCCGGTGGCCGAGGAGATCGCCGCCTACGTCGGGTCGGACCTGCTCTGCTATCTCGCCGAACACCCGACACCGCTGGTCGCGGAACAGACCAAGGCCTGGACGCCGTGGCGCGAGTGGGCCGAGCGGGAGCTGGGCGTCGTCGTCGTGGCGACACAGGGCATCATCCACCGCGCCCAGCCGCCGGAGAGCATCGCCCGGGTGCGCGACCTGGCCCTGGAACTGGACGACTTCGCCCTGACGGCCCTGGCCATGGCCGTGCCCCTGCTGGGCAGTGCGCTCCTCGGCCTGGCCGTGCAGCGCGGCGCGCTGGGCGGGGAGGCGGCGTTCGAACTGAGCCGGCTCGACGAGGCCTTCCAGGAGCGTCAGTGGGGCGTGGACGCCGAGGCGGAAGAGCGGACCGCCGCGCGTCGCGCCGAGGCCGTCCTGATCGACCGCTGGTTCCGGGCTCTCGACTGAGCCGCACCGGGCCGGAAGCGGCTAGACTTCGACCTTCGCCTGAGTGATTCGCAGCCCCATGACCATCCACACCCCTCCGCCCGAAGGCGGCCGTATCGTCGACGAGCCGATGGCCGAGGCCCTGTCGCGCCGCTATCTGGCCTACGCTCTGTCGACGATCACCAACCGGGCCCTGCCGGACGTGCGCGACGGGTTCAAGCCGGTGCACCGGCGGATCATGTACGCCATGCACCAGATGCGGCTGAACCCTCAGGCCGCGGCGCGGAAATGCGCCAAGGTCGTCGGCGAGGTGATGGGCACCTATCACCCTCATGGCGACGCCTCGATCTATGACGCCCTGGTCCGCCTGGCCCAGGACTTCGCCCAGCGCTATCCGCTGGTCGACGGGCAGGGGAATTTCGGCAACATCGACGGCGATAACGCCGCAGCCATGCGCTACACCGAGTGCAAGCTGACGGCGGCGGCAGTGCTGCTGATGGACGGAATCGATCAGGATTCCGTGGACTTCCGCCCCACCTATGATGACCAGGACGAGGAGCCGGTGGTCCTGCCGGCCGGGTTCCCGAACCTGTTGGCCAATGGCTCGTCGGGCATCGCCGTGGGCATGGCGACCTCGATCCCGCCGCACAATGTCGGCGAGTTGATCGATGCCTGTCTGCTGCTGCTGGACAGGCCGGAGGCGACGACGGCGGAGCTGGTCGAGATCGTTCCAGGACCGGATTTCCCGACCGGCGGCGTGGCCGTCGAGGGCCATGCCTCGATCCTCGAGGCCTATGAGACCGGACGGGGCGGGGTGCGTCTGCGGGCGCGCTGGGAGCGCGAGCCGCTGGACCGGGGCGGCTACCAGATCGTCATCACCGAGGTCCCGTATCAGGTCCAGAAGGGCAAGCTGATCGAGGCCCTGGCGGAGCTGATCGAACAGAAGAAGGCGCCGCTGCTGGGCGATGTGCGCGACGAGTCGGCCGAGGACATCCGCGTCGTCATCGAGCCCAAGAGCCGAAACATCGACGCCGAGAGCCTGATGGAGAGCCTGTTCCGGCTGTCGGACCTGGAGATCCGCTTCCCGGTCAACATGAACGTGCTGGACGCGACCGGCACGCCGCACGTCATGGGTCTGAAGCCTTGTCTGCAGGCCTTCCTGGATCACCGGCGCGAGGTGCTGAACCGCAGGTCGCAGTGGCGGATCGAGCGGGTCGAGAAGCGGCTGCACCTGCTGGAAGGGCTCAGGATCGTCTTCCTGAACCTGGACGAGGTGATCCGGATCGTGCGCGAGGAGGAACAGCCGAAGGCTGTGATGATCGCCCGGTTTGGCCTGACCGAGATGCAGGCGGACTACATTCTCGACACCCGACTGCGTCAGCTGGCGCGGATCGAGGAAATGGCGATCGAGAATGAATACAAGGCTCTGGCCGAGGAACTTGCGAATCTGCAGGCGCTGTCGTCCTCGCCCGCCAAACAGTGGAAGAAGATCGGACAGGAGCTGGCCGCGACGCGCAAGGCCATGGTCTCACCGCGCCGGACGACGATCGCCGAGGCGGTGGATGCCTCAGCCTTCGTGACCGCCGAGGCCTTCATTCCCAAAGAAGCGATCACGGTGATCCTCTCCGAGCGGGGCTGGATTCGCGCTGTAAAGGGCAAGGTCGACGATCCTTCCGAGCTGAAGTTCAAGGAGGGTGACAGCCTTGGCTTCCTCGTGCCGGCCTTCACGACCGACAAGCTGCTTGTGGCGGCTTCGGATGGGCGGGTGTTCACGGTCGGGGCCGACAAGCTGGCCTCCGGGCGCGGGCATGGCGAGCCGCTGAGATTAATGATCGAACTGGAGGAGAGCGCGGGAATCATCGCGGTCCTGGCGCACCAGTCGGGCTCGAAACTGCTGATGGCGTCGAAGGCCGGTTACGGCTTCATCGCGCCGGAAGATGATCTGCTGGCCCAGAAGCGCGGCGGGAAACAGGTGCTGAACGGCGACCTGCTGGCCGTGATCCGGGTTACCGGCGACCACATCGTCACCATCGGCGAGAACCTGAAGACCCTGATCTTCAAGGCCGAGGAACTGCCCGAGATGGGCCGCGGCAAGGGCGTCAAGCTGCAGTCCTTCAAACAGGGCGGCCTGACCGACATCGCGGTCTTCATCGGCGACGTCGGGCCGGAGTGGGTCGACGGCGGCGGACGCCGTCGCAACTGGCCCGACTGGAAGGACTGGCTGGGCAAGCGCGCCGGGGCCGGTCGTATGGGACCGCGCGGGTTGAGGAAGTTCCGGTGATCCCGACCCTCTACGGCATCCCCAACTGCGACACGGTGAAGAAGGCGCGCGTCTGGCTGGATCAGCACGGCCGGGCCTTCGTCTTCCACGACTACAAGAAGGCCGGGATCGACCGGGCCTCGCTGGAAGGCTGGGTCGCCGAGCATGGCTGGGAGATCGTGCTGAACCGGAACGGGACGACCTTCAAGGCGCTGGGCGCCGCCGACAAGGAGGGGCTGGATGCGGACAAGGCCATCGCCCTGATGCTGGCGCAGCCGTCGATTATCAAACGGCCGGTGCTGGATCTGGGCGACCGGACGATCGTCGGATTCAAGCCCGCGTTCTATGAGGCTGCCTTCCCGGCCTGAGCCGTGTCCGGTCGGTCCGGACGAAAAACACCCTGACGAAACGGACGAAACGGACGAAATCGGGAGAATTCGTCTGGAAAATCAGAGGTGGCTTGTGGATGGGGCCGATCGGATTTGTCCGAACGGCGGGCGGATGCTGGACGTGTCAAAGACCGTGCCGCGGAGATGGTGGGCCTTCTTTGCGAGCGCAAGGCATGGATAGGAAATAAATCCGCACCACCTCCAGAATCCCGCTCATCCCCGCGGAGGCGGGGACCCAGTGCTTTCGTTGGGCACGGTGCGGGGGATCAATACCAGTGCAAAGTCCGGCCGGCGCCGAGCGCCCACAGAACTGGGTCCCCGCCTCCGCGGAGATGATCGGAGGGTGTGGACGTTACCCCTCGACGTCCGTCTCCGGGCGGTCGTGGCCGTCGGCGCGTTCGGTGACCCAGTCGCCGTTGCTGTCGGCGTATTCGATCATGGCGTTGTCGTCGGACACCTTCTGTTCGCGGCTGGCGCGGATGGCGGCGGCCTTGGCGTCGTCGTGGGCGGGGAAGGTCTCGGAGAAGGTGTCGCCGACCTTGTAGGCCCAGCCCCCGTCATGTTCGACGATGCGATAGGTGACGTGGCTCATGACGGGTCTCCAGTGACGATTTCAGCCTAGATGGCATTTTCTTCGCCGACGTGCATCCATTCACGCGGTCCGCGCCGACCACTCATCGAAAGCGCGGGCGATGGGCCGACGCGAATGGGGTGAATGACGATGGTCGAACTGTTCCAACAGTTTTGGTGGCTTCTGTTTCCCTTGTCCTGGTTCATCTTCGGCGGTTTCAACGCCATGGTGAACTACTACCGTCAGAAGAACGTGCTGAAGATCATCAAGACCTACGCCGACCGGGGCGAACAGCCGCCTGAGGCGCTGCTGAAGATCGTGGAGCAACCGATCGACGATCGCCACGAGTACACGCAGAACAGGCGGACAGACGACGGCAACGGTTTCTCTGTCGTGCTGTTCGGGATCATGGCCGTGGGCTTCGGCTACGCCAGCTGGTCGAACATGTACGGGGCCGGCGACGCCTTCCTGATCGTGGCCTTCGTCATGGGCGCCCTGGCCGCGGCCTCGCTGGTCTCGAGCCTGCTCGGCCGTCGACGCCGCCGGGACTGAATGTCGGTCCGTGGGGGGCATGAGGATGGACGGCGCCTCAGTGGATGTGGGGCTGGTGGCGGCCGCGCGCGCCGGTTCGGACGCCGCCTTCGCGCGGCTGGTCGAACGGCACCAGGCGCCGGTGCGGGCCTTTCTCAGGCGGCTGCTGGGTCGCAATTGGGACGAGGCGGACGACCTGGCCCAGGATGTGTTCGTGGCGGCCTGGGGTTCGCTGGGGCGGCTGAAGGATCCGGCCGGTGTGCGGTCCTGGCTGTTCGGCATCGCCTGGCGCAAGGGGCAGGACCGGATCCGGTCGGGCCTGCGATCGCAGGCGCGCGACCGGTCGTGGCTGGACGAGACCGCGCCGACGGGCGGGATCCCGGAAGAGGACCGGCTGGCCCTCGCCGATGCGATGGCCGGACTGCCGGCGGACCAGAGGGCCTGCGTCGCGCTTTGCCTCGCAGACGGCTGGTCGCATTCGGACGCAGCCGAGGCGCTGGGGCTACCGCTGGGAACGGTGAAGTCCCATGTCGCCCGGGGCAGGGCGCGGTTGCTCGCCGTGCTGACGGGAGGGTCCGATGACGCCTGAGGAGCGGCTGAACGCATTCTTCGCCGAGGCGACGCCGGCGGCGCGCGACCTGGGCTTTCAGGCGGGCGTCGCCGAGCGGGTCGCTCGCCGGCGCGCGGTCGCCACCGTCGTCGCCCTGATCCCCTGGACCATCGCGGCCATGGTGCTGTGCTGGGCCGTCGGACCGATGATGGCGCCCGTGGTCGAGGGCATGGGCCAGACCCTGGCGCCCGCCGCCGCCATCCTGATGCTGACGGGGTTGGGCGTGGTCGTGCTGACGGCGTCGGCGCGGCGGCTGAGGCCGCTCTAGGCGGCTTCGAGCGCCTCAAGCTCCTGTTCGTCGGCGTCCATATACTGGAGGCAGCGGTCGCGTGACGCCCGGAGAGATCGTTCGGTGATTGCGGCGACGAGCGGGCGCGCCGTTTCGTGGTCAGCGTCGGCGCAGACGAAATAGTAGCTGCCATGCTCGGGGATCAGGGCGAGGACGCCTGCCGCGTTGTGAACCAGGGCCTGGCTGAGAGCGTAGTTGAGGCCCTCCGCATATTCGCCATCGGTCTCGGGGGCGATCGCGGGAACGAGCGCCAACCACGCCGGGTCGCCGGTGGCCATGCCGTCGAACACCTTCTGGATGCCGGTAGGGTCCGCAGGACCGGTGAGTACGGCGACGGTGTGGGCCGCTCCGTCGGCTGCGATCAGGTCGGCGACGTGTGCGGCGGTCAGGGCCTGCGGCTCGGCAGTCCCGGTCTCGGCCGTTGCTTCGGTCCTCGGAGAACAGGCGGCCGCGAGGGCAGCGCAGAAGACGAAGGTCAGAAGCTGAGGGCGACGAAGCATACGATGTATCCTGCGATCTGATTGATCTTGCAGAGACGCTACGGTGTTCGCTGAGGGTTCGCCATGCGCGGACGCGACCTGTCAGAATGGGTCAGGCGTCACCTTACGAAGATTTCACGTCGTCAATCGCATCCGTTGGGCCTCGCCGGCGCCTCTTGTGATCAGAAGGTTCGGGCATCAGGCTCCGGCCCATCATCGAAAGAGGGGATATCCCATGCAAGACTTCATTCCGCTGTTCGCGATCTTCGCCGTGTTCGGCACCATCACGGCCATCATCGTCGGCCCGACCTATTTCAAGTCCAGGGAACGCCAGGAGATGCAGGCGACCGTCCGTGCCGCCATCGACAAGGGCCAGCCCCTGCCGCCCGAGGTCATCGAAGCCCTGGGCAAGGAGGCCACCAGGAACATTCCGTCCCGAACCCGCGACATCCGCCGGGGCATCATCTGGCTGGCGACCGGCATCGGCATCGCAGCCTTCAGCCTGATCAACGACCTGCGTGGCTTTGGCGACGACTGGAACGACGGCCCCAACTTCGATGGCGGGCTGCTGGGCCTGGCGGCGATCCCGATCACCATCGGCCTGGCCTTCATCGTCCTGAGCTTCTTCAACAAGAACAAGGACTGAGCCCGGTCAGGGATCTCCAGGAAATTTGGGGGGAACCGTCATGCCCAAGGTCCTGATGGACCATCACGACGTCGAACTCGCCGCCCTCGCGGCGGCGGGTGGACGGCGGGAGTTCGGCGAACTGGTGCGCCGCCACGGCTCGGCCGTGCGGTCCCTGCTGCGACGCATGGGAGCGCAGGTCGCCGAGGCCGACGACGTCGCCCAGGACGCCTTCCTGCAGGCGTTCGAGAAATGCGCCGAGTTCCGGGGCGAGGGCACCTTCGCCGCCTGGGTCAAGCGTATCGCCGCGCGCCTGTACCTGAAACGAAAGGCGAAGGACGCCCGCTATGTCGCCGAGATCGAACCGGGGGAGGAAGATTCCGCTCCCGGGCCTGATCAGGCGGGGCTGGTCGACCTGGACGAGGCGCTGAAATCCCTCAGCGAAACGGAACGTCTCTGTGTGTCCCTGTGCCATGGCGCGGGGCTGTCTCATCCCGAGATCGCCACGGCCATGAATCTGCCGCTTGGAACGGTGAAGTCTCATGTCAAACGTGGTCTGGATAAACTCCGCGCCCGGCTTTCGCCGGATGTCGGACAGTCGGGGAGGTCGACCCATGTCGGCTGATGAATTCGATCCGATGATCGAGCGGCTGTTCGCCCGCTCGCCCCAGATGGCCGACGCCAGCCTGTTCGCGGCCGAGGTCGAGACGAAACTGCATTCGTCCAGCCGGGTGCGCACCCTGGCCCTGACCGTCGCCGGCCTGATCGGCGGGGTCATCGCGGTGAGGGAATCGGTGAACCTGAACCTGCATCTGTCGAACGATCAGGCCCCCGTGGCCGGCCGGGTGATCGGACAGGGGTTGGAGGCCGCCAGCCTGAACGTCCAGGGCGCGGTGGGCTCCGGCCTGTCGCAGCTTGGCCTGTCGGACGTGACGCTGGGCTCGATGGGCGGGATGCAGCTGTTCTGGATCGCCGCCGGAGCCCTGATCGCCATCGCGGCGGCGGGCGTGGTGAGGCTGTCGCAAGACGTGTGATTGAGGACATGCCGAGAAGGGGGCGGGTCGACGGAACCGGCCCGACCCCCTATCTCTCCGCCACCATCAGCGGAGCATCCATGTCGAGCCAGAAACAGGAAGTCGTGAAACGGATCACGGTCCCGGAGATCACCGCACGCAAGGGCGGCGAACCGATCGTGATGCTGACCGCGTACGATGCGCCGACGGCAGAGATCATGGATCCTCACTGCGACGTGCTTCTGGTCGGCGACAGCCTGGGCATGGCGGTTCACGGCATGACCTCGACGGTCGGCGTCACCCTGGAGATGATGATCCTGCACGGCCAGGCGGTGATGCGGGGCTCTAAACGGGCCCTGGTGGTCATCGACATGCCGTTCGGCAGCTACGAGGCCGGGGTCGAACAGGCCTACGCCAACGCCGTCCGCATTCTGAAGGAGACCGGCGCCCAGGCAGTGAAGGTCGAGAGCGGTCCGGAAGTGCCCGCCACGATCGAATATCTCGTGAGGCGCGGCGTGCCGGTGATGGGTCACGTCGGCCTGCTGCCGCAGTCGATCAACATCGACGGGTCGTTCAAGGCCAAGGGTCGGGAAGCGGCGGAGCATGCGCGAATCCTGCAGTCCGCGCATGACACGGCCGACGCCGGGGCCTTCTCCGTGGTCATCGAGGGCGTGGCGGAAGGTCTGGCCCGCGAGATCACCGAGGCGATCGCCAGGCCGACGATCGGCATCGGCGCCTCGGCGGCCTGCGACGGACAGGTGCTGGTCACGCCCGACATGTTGGGGATGTTCGACTGGACCCCGAAATTCGTCCGGAAATACGCCGATCTGCGCACAGAGATCGGCCGCGCGGTCGAAACCTATGCCGCCGATGTGAGGGCCCGCCGTTTTCCTGCCGAAGTCGAGACCTACTTCTCCAAAAAGCCGGCTCTGCCGTAGCCCCCGTCTTGTCTTCAAGAGGCGTTGCGAGGGCGAGGGCGACCCTCTAGGGTCCGCGCCGATTGGCTTTTCAGCGTTTTTTGGGGCGGCTCCGCTAGTGACTGATGTCTTCGAAGAGGTCGAGGAGGAGATTCGCTCCGAACGCCTCAAGCGCCTGGCGCGCAACTGGCTTCCCATTCTGGGCGGCGTCCTGCTCGTCGCGCTCATCGCCGCCCTGGCCTGGTGGGGCTGGCAGAGCTTCCAGACCAGCCGCGCCAACGCGGGCTCGATCGCCTATCAGCGCGGCCTGGAGTCCCTGCAGACCGGGAACTCCGCCGGGGCCGAGACCGCCTTCGCCGAGGCCGAGAAGGCCGGCAACGGCGCCTACAAGGCTCTGGCCCTGCAACAGCGCGCCGGCCTCGCGGTCGCCGCCAACCGCATTCCGGACGCCATCCAGTTGTTCGACGACGCCGCCAAGGCCTCGGGCGATCCGATCCTGCATGATACGGCCGTCTACAAGTCGGCGCTGCTGATGATGGACAACGGCGCCACCCTTGAAACGCTGGAAGCGAAGCTCGAGCCCCTGACCAGGGAGGGCCGGCCGATGCTGCCCTTCGCCCAGGAAGCCCTGGGCATGGCCCGCCTGCAGTTCAACAAGCCCGCCGAGGCCCGCGAGGTCTTCGTGCTGCTGACGCTCGGCCAGGACGTGCCGGATTCGGTGCGCCAACGCGCGCAGGCCGCCATCGGCATGATCGATACGGGCGTCGCCGCAGGCCTGCCGGCCATCGTGGCGGCGCAGGCCGTGACGCCGCCGGCCCCTCCCGCCCCGACGGCCGAACAACTCGCCCAGGCCGCGCAAGTCCAGGCCGCCCAGGCTGCCCAACCGTGAAGACCCGCCTGATGACGACCGGAGTTCGGATGACGACCGTAACGCGCGTGCTGAAGACCGCCATCGTCCTGGGGCTCGCCGCCTCGCTGGCGTCCTGCGCCTCGGCGCGGCGCATCCTGCCGTTCGGGCTGGGCGAGGACAATGAACCCCAGGCGACGGCGAGCGAAGGACAACGCGTCTCCATCCTGGCCTTCGATCAGCAACTGGCTCCAGCGGCCGGGCTGACCGGTCGCGACTTCTTCCTCCCGGGGCCCGTGGCCGCGACGTCCTGGCCGATGCCGGGCGGGAACGCCGAGGCCTCGATCGAGCATGTGATCGCCGCGCCGCAGTTCACCATCGGCTGGCGCCGGCGCATCGGCTCCGGCTCGACGCGCACGCGTCAGGTCATGGCGCCGGTTGTGGCCGACGCCGGCAAGGTCTTCGTCATGGATGGCGAATCGACGGTCACGGCCGTGGACGCCGCCTCGGGCGAGGTGGTCTGGAAGGTCGATGTGAAACCGACCGGACGTGAAGCGGCCGGTGGCGTCTCCGCCTTCGGCCTGCCTATTCCCTTCGTCAGCGAGGGCGGCGGATCGCTCAGCGGCGGGTTCGGCGGCGGCGTGGCCGTCAGCGGCGGCAAGGTCTTCGTCGCGTCCGGCTATCGCACCATGACGGCGCTGGACGCCGCGACCGGCGCCGTGGTCTGGACCCAGCCGGTCGATGTGCCGATCCACGGCGCGCCGACGGTCGCGGGCAGCCGGGTCTATGTCATCGACGTCGACAACCAGATCATCGCCTTCAACACCACGACCGGCCTGCAGGACTGGTCCTATCGCGGCATCGTCGAGCCGGCCCGCGTCATGCGCGCGTCCAGCCCGTCGGTCAGCGGCGACACGGTCATCGCGCCCTTCTCGTCCGGTGAAGTCGTCGCCCTGCGCGCCACCAACGGCCAGCCGGTCTGGAACCAGGTCCTGTCGCGCACCAGCCGCACCAGCGCCCTGTCGGAAATCCGCGACATCGCCGGTCGCCCGGTGATTTCGCGCGGCTTCGTCTATGCCGTCAGCCACTCCGGCGTGCTGCAGGCGATGGACATCCGCACCGGCCAGCCCAAATGGACCCTGCCGGTCGCGGGCGTCAACGCCCCCCTGCCGGCCGGCGACGTCGTCTATGTCGTGTCCAAGTCGGGTGAATTGACCCTGATCAACCGCGACTCAGGCGCCGTCTACTGGACCCGCGACCTGAACGAGGGGCGCGTGCGACAGGAAGGCGGCTTGCTGGGCTTCTTCGACCGCACCGTGCGACCGGAATGGTCGGGTCCGATCCTGGCATCGAACCGGCTGGTCCTGGTCAATTCGGACGGCGAGGCCGTGGCCTTCGATCCGAAGACCGGCGCCCTGACGGCCACGCTGAACCTCGGCGCGCCCGCCTATATCGCTCCGGCCGCCTACAACGGCGCGCTTTACGTCCTGACCAACGACGGCGAACTGATCAGCATTCGCTGACCAAAGACCGCAAAACACGCTAGAAGGCCGACATGGCACTGAAGCTCGCCATCGTCGGCCGCCCCAATGTGGGCAAGTCGACACTGTTCAACAGGCTGGTCGGCAAGCGCCTCGCGCTGGTCGATGATCGCCCGGGCGTGACCCGTGACCGTCGCTATGCCGACGGCAACATCGGCGACATGGACCTGACGCTGATCGACACGGCGGGTTACGAGGACGTCAACGACGACAGCCTCGAATCGCGGATGCGCGAGCAGACCGAGCTGGCGCTCGAAGACGGCGATCTGATCCTGTTCATGATGGATGCGCGCGAGGGGGTGACCTCGCTGGACCAGATCTTCGCCGAGCGGCTGCGCAAGCAGCACAAGCCGGTCATCCTGCTGGCCAACAAGTCCGAGAGCCGCGAGAGCGGCGGCGGTGTCGGCGAGGCCTACTCCCTGGGCTTCGGAGAGCCCGTCGCCATCTCCGCCGAGCACGGCGAGGGCATGGCCGACCTATATGCCGCGATCCGCGACGCCTCCGTCGACATGTACATCGAGGAGGTCGATGAGCCCGACAAGCCGATCCGCATCGCCATCATCGGCCGCCCGAACGCCGGCAAGTCGACCCTGATCAACCGCCTGATCGGCGAGGACCGGCTGCTGACCGGCCCCGAGGCCGGGATCACGCGCGATTCCATCTCGGTGGACTGGGAATACGACGGCCAGAACATCCGCCTGGTCGACACGGCCGGGATGCGTCGCAAGGCCCGGGTGCAGGAGAAGCTGGAGAAGCTGTCGGTCGCCGACACCATCCGCGCCATCACCTTCGCCGAGGTCGTCGTCCTGGTCATGGACAAGGACAACGCCTTCGACGTCCAGGACCTGCAACTGGCCGACCTGGTCGAGCGCGAGGGCCGGGCGCTGGTGTACGTGGCCGCCAAATGGGACCTCGAGGAGGATCCCCAGGCGCGCATGGCCGAGCTGAAGCATCTGGCGGAAGACAAGCTGCCTCAGTTGAAGGGTTCGCCGTTCGTCGCCCTGTCGGCCCACTCGGGCCGCGGCGTCGACCGGCTGATGCCGGCGGTGCTCAAGGCGCACGAGACCTGGTCGGTCAAGGTCAAGACCAAGGACCTCAACGACTGGCTGGCCCTGGCGACCCAGAGGCATCCGCCCCCCGCCGTGGACGGCAAGCGGATCAAGACCAAATACATGGCCCAGACCAAGGCCCGCCCGCCCACCTTCGTGCTGTTCGCCAGCCGGGGCGGCAATCTGCCCGAACACTATATCCGCTATCTGACCAACTCGATCCGCGAGAGCTTCGACCTGCCCGGCGTGCCGATCCGGCTGACGGTCAAGGGCGGGTCGGAGAACCCCTATGCGACGGGCGGCGCCAAGTCGGGGCCGGAACGCTACAAGGGCGACGCCAAGACCGCGCCGCGCGCTGTCCGCAAGAAGGCGGAAGAGGAATCGCATCTGCCCGGCAAGGCGCTGGAGCAGAAGAAGACCCGCGTCGCCAAGCCGCGCATCATCGGGGCGGTGAAGAACAGCGCGTCGAAGAAGGCAGGGTCTTCGGTGGCCGTCCAGAAGGGCGCGCGCGGCGGGGCCCGGCAGGTGTCACGGTCGGGCCGGGTGCGCACCGGGCAGAAGCACGCGCCGAAGAAGTAGTGCGTTTGCCGTTTGACGGTTCGCGTCGATCGGGTTCTTTTCGCGGTTTCCGGGAACAACACACACCATGATCGCCGCCCTTGTCATGTCCATCTTGATGCAGGCGACGGGCCCATCCGCCGCCGAGCTGGAGGCGTTGAACCGCGCCTCCCTTGACTCGGCTGCGGCCGCCGCCGGGGATGCCGCAGCGGCAGCCGCAGCGTCCTCGCATCCGGCCCGCCCTTTCGACTGCGTCAGAGACGGCTCCACCCCGCAGATCAACGCCTGCCTCGCGCAGGACCTCGCGGCGGAGGAGGCTCGGATGGATCGGTATCTGGCTGCTGCGCGGGAACAGGCAAGGTCAAGCGATGAACTGCCGCGTGCCTTCGGCGGGCCAAGCGCGCAGCGGGCTTATCTGGCGGCCTCACAGACCGCCTGGACCGCCTATGCGCGCATCGTCTGCGAGGGCGTCGACGACAGCTTCAAGGATGGCTCTATCCACACCGCGATGTTCCTGCGCTGCATGATCGACATGACCCTGGAGCGAACCCGGGTCATCTGGCGCGACTATCTGACCTATTGGGACTCCACGCCGCCCGTCTTGCCTGAACCCTTCGCGCAAGCCGCCGCTGAGTAGGGCCGACCAGGGTACGGCAGCCCGCATCGACCGGGGTTTCTGCGCTCGTCACCGGCCTCGGGCCTGCGTGAAACCAAAGGCGGCCTGATTGGTCAGGCCGCTTCTGCGAGGGCGATAATAGGGGGCGGTCTTCCCTCGGACCGTCCTTCTCCGGTGCTTATGATCCAGACAGTCGCAGGCGTCGAAATCCAGGACTGGGATTGGGGACGGGCGACCGAGCGTAGTCTCCCATTCCGCGAGCCCCCTAGATCAGCGCGCCTGCCGGCAGCTCTGTCTTCCACTCCTTGAACGACACCTTGCTGGGCGGCGTCAGATCGCCGCGCGCCAGTTCGACGATCAGGGGGCCGAGTTCGGACGGGGCGGGCAGGGTCATGGGATCCTCGCCGGGGAAGGCCTGGGCCCGCATCTGGGTGCGCATCCGGCCCGGGTCGAGGACGCTGATGCGGACGTTGGTGCTCTCGATCTCGTCGGCCCAGGCCAGCATCAGGGCCTCGGCGCCCGCCTTGGTCGCGGCGTAGAGGCCCCAGAAGGCCTTCGGCTCGCGGGCCAGACTGGTCGTCAGGTGGATGACGCGGCCGGCGTCGGAGGCGCGCAACAGGGGCTCCAGCGAGCGGATCAGGCGGTAGGTGGCAGTGAAATTGGTCTTCTCGATCTTGGCGAAGCCGCGCGGATCGATGTGGCTGACGGGCGTCAGGCCCTGGGCGCCCAGGGTGGCGGCGGCGTTGACCCAGATGTCGAGCTTGCCGAAACGGCCGAAGATGGCGCCGCCCAGACGGTCGATGCCGCCGCCGTCGATCAGGTCGAAGGGCACAAGGGTCGCGTGACGGCCGGTCGCGGCATAGATGGCGTCGTCCAGGTCCTCGAGAGCGCCCTGTGTCCGCGCCGTGGCGACGACGTGGGCGCCGGCGACGGCCAGGGCCAGGGCGGCCTCATAGCCGATGCCGCGTGAGGCCCCGACAACGAGGGCGATACGGTCTTGAAGCGGGAGGGCGTCGGTCATCGCGCCTGATAGCGCGCCGACGGAACCGGCGGAAGACGGTTCAGAACCCTTCTCCGGCCTGCCACAGGCTGAAGCTCACGCCCTGATCGTCGTGGACGGCGCAGCTGAGGCCGGTAGGGCTTTCGGCCGGGATCGCGGACTTGCCCCCGAGCGCGTTCACCCGTGCGCAGGTCGCGGCGATGTCGTCGACGCGGAAATAAAGGTTGGCGTAGTCGCGGGCGCGCTCGACCTTGGTGAAGCCGAACGGCGGATTGCTGTCGGTGACGTGGGCATAGGTCGACTTCGACGCGTCATCGTCGAAGGTCCAGCCGAACAGGGCGCCGTAGAAGGCCTTGGCCCTGTCGATGTCCACGGTGTCGAGGGTGAAGTAGCCGAGGTTGATCATGGCTTCCTTGCCTGGGCGGGATCCTGTCCGAAAACCGGCGTCCACTGTCTCGGGATCGCGCCTGCTAAGCGCTGACCAGCAACGAAAGTTGCCGGCTGACCGCATCGCGGCCGCCTTCCTCGATCTCGCGGTCCACCAGACGGGTCGGATAGTCGCCGGTGAAATAGTGGTCGGTGAACTGTGGCGCGGCGTCGTTGCGGCCGGTCTCGCCCATGGCCTTGTAGAGACCGTCGACCGAGAGGAAGCCGAGCGAATCAACCTCCAGCACCTGGCGCATCTCTTCCAAGGTCTTGTTGGCGGCGATCAACTGGTCCCGCTCCGGCATGTCGATGCCGTAGAAGTCGGGCCACAGGATCGGCGGGCTGGCGGAGCGCAGGTGCACCTCGGTCGCCCCGGCGTCACGCACAGCGCGGACCAGTTTCACAGAGGTGGTGCCGCGCACGATGGAGTCGTCGATCAGGACGACGCGCCTGCCCTCGATCACTGAGCGGTTGGGGCTGTGCTTCATGGCCACGCCCTTCTGGCGGGCGCCCTGGCTGGGCTGGATGAAGGTGCGGCCGAGATAGTGGCTGCGAATGATCCCCATCTCGTAAGGAATGCCGCTGGCCTGGGCGTAGCCGAGCGCGGCCGGGACGCCCGAGTCGGGGACCGGGACGACGACGTCGGCGTCGATCGGGAACTCGCGGGCCAGGCCTTCGCCCATGCGCTTGCGCACGCCATAGACAGAGCGGCCGTTCACGACGCTGTCGGGACGCGAGAAGTAGACGTATTCGAACAGGCAGGGCCGGGCCGCGCGGGCCGGGAAGGGCTTCAGCGAGCGCAGGCCCTCGTGGTCGATGACGATGACCTCGCCGTGTTCGACGTCGCGCACGAAGGTCGCGCCGATGGTGTCGAGCGCGCAGGTCTCCGACGCGATGACCCAGGCGTTGCCGATCTTGCCGAGCACCAGCGGGCGGATGCCCAGCGGATCGCGCGCGCCGATCAGCTTGGTGCGGGTCTGGGCGACCAGGGCGTAGCCGCCCTCGATCCGCGCCAGGGCGTCGATGAAGCGGTCGACGATCTTGGCCTTTCGGCTGCGGGCGATCAGGTGGAGGATGACTTCGGAGTCCGAGGTGGACTGGAAGATCGAACCCTCGCCGACCAGTTGGTTCCGCAGATAGTGGAAGTTGGTCAGGTTGCCGTTGTGGGCGATGGCGATGCCGCCCTGGTCCAGGTCGGCGAACATCGGCTGGATGTTGCGCAGGAAGCTGCCGCCGGCGGTCGAATAGCGGGTGTGGCCGACGGCCGCCGAGCCCGGCATGCGTTTGGCAAGGTCCGTGCCGCCGAAGGCCTCGCCCACATGGCCCATATGCCGTTCGGTGTGGAAGCGCTCGGCATTGACCGAGGCGATGCCGCAGGCTTCCTGACCGCGATGCTGCAGGGCGTGCAGGCCGAGCGCGACGATGCCCGAGGCCTCGTCCTTTTCGGCGCCCCAGACGCCGCAGACGCCGCATTCGAGGCGCGGATGGTCGTCATCCGCGTCTCGATAGTGCTCCCGGTGAACGACCGGGGGCTGGATGTCGTGAGGCAAGCTGCGCATCGTGGGGGCTCCGATGACAGGCGAAATTTTACTGGGCGGCAGACGGCCGCGAGTTAGGGCCGGTTTGGGGCGAGGGCAAGGCTTGATCGCCGGAAAAGCCTCTGCGGACGGACGAATCGACCACGGGGCTGATGGCGTCGGCGCCGCGGCCGATGCCGGGCAGGATGATCTGGATGGCGCGGGCGGCCCCGGCGCTGACCGGACGCAACGTCGCCTCCGACAGCCAGCGCGGCGTTCGCTCGCCCGGCATGGCCGCCACGATCACCAGATGGATGGCTCCGAGCAGGACCAGCGAGCGTGCGGCGCCGACGAGGATGCCGATGAACCGGTCGACGCCGCCGAGGGTCGGATGGGCCTGGGCCCGCCGGGACAGGACCGAGCCGAAGATGCGGATGCCGAAATAGACCAGCAGGAAGGACGCTATGGCGGCGGCGATGGAGCCGGCCCAGTCGGGGGCGACGAGCGCTCGGCCCAGGGGGGCTGTCAGGGGCAGGGCGACCAGGGCGAGGAAGGCCGCCAGCACGAAGCTGAGCAGGGTGATAATCTCGCGCGTACCGCCGCGAACCCAGCCCGCAGCGGCTGAGGCGAGGATCACGATAATGGCGAAGGCGTCGAAGCCGGTCATTCTACCTTCTCCTCCCTGTCGCCAAAGGCGATGGGGAGGTGGCGCGGCGCGCCTTCGCGCCGTGACGGAGGGGGCGACACCGACGGTCGGAGTTGGGGCTGGCGGCCGTCATCTGATGCATCGCCTCGCCCCCTCCGTCTCTTCGCTACGCTACGAGCCACCTCCCCATTCGCCAAGCGGCGAACAGGGAGGAGACCACCGACATCAATACCTGTTCTGCGAGATTCGTTCGACGGCTTCCATCAATCGGCTCACGCCTGTGATCAAAACGTCGCCGCTCTTGACTGTCAGGGGCGGGGAGAGGGCCTGGTCGAAGCCAAGCTTCCGGGCTTCGCGCAGCCGGGCTTCGGCGCGGCCCACGGCGCGGACCTCGCCCGAAAGGCTGATCTCGCCGAAGACGATACAGCCCTGGGGCAGCGGCATGCCGGTGGCCGAGGAGATCAGGGCCGCAGCGGCGGCGAGGTCGGCGGCGGGTTCATTGATGCGCAGACCACCCGCGACGTTCAGATAGACGTCCTGATCCCCGAAGCCGAAGCCGCAGCGCGCTTCGAGCACCGCCAGCACCATGGCGAGACGGCCGGTCTCCCAGCCGATGACGGCACGGCGCGGGGTGCCGTAGGCGGATTTGGACACCAGGGCCTGGATTTCGACCAGGACGGGACGGCTGCCCTCGATGCCGGCGAAGACGGCGGCGCCCGGTGCGCGGTTCTTGCCTTCGCCGAGGAAGAGGGCCGACGGGTTGGAGACTTCGCGGAGCCCGGCATCGCCCATTTCGAACACGCCGATCTCGTCGGTGGCCCCGAAGCGGTTCTTGCCGGCGCGCAGGATGCGGAAGGGGTAGCCGCGCTCGCCCTCGAAGCTGAGGACCGCGTCGACCATGTGTTCGACGACGCGCGGGCCGGCGACCTGGCCGTCCTTGGTGACATGGCCGACGAGCACGACGGCCGGGCCGCCGGCCTTGGCCAGTCGCACCAGTTCACCGGCGCAGGCACGGACCTGGGTCACCGAGCCGGGCCCGGCCTCATGGGCGTCGGACCACAGGGTCTGGATCGAATCGACGATGACGATGTCGAATTTTTCGCGCTTCAGCGTGCCGAGGATGTCGCGCAGCGCCGTGGCGGAGGCGAGCTGAACCGGCGCTTCGGACAGCCCCATCCGCCTGGCCCGGGCGCGGATCTGTTCGATCGCCTCCTCGCCGGAAATATAGGCGACGCGGGCGCCCGAAAGGGCGGCGCGGCCGGCGACGTCGAGCAGCAGGGTCGACTTGCCGACGCCGGGATCGCCCCCGGTGACGATGCGCGGCGGCTCGGGCGTTTCGGACAGCAGGGATTCGAACTGCAGGCCTCGCGCCCTCGCGGTCGACGCGGGTTTCAGGGCGCCGGGAGGCGAGGCCGAGCGGCCCTCCTCGACGATGGTGTTCCACTGGCCGCACGACCCGCACTGGCCCGACCACTTGCCGTGGACGCCCCCGCAGGACTGACAAACATAGATCGCACCGTCTCTGGCCATGGGGACGGCTTACAGGAGTCGCGAGCGGCGGGGCAGGGGGCGGTTTCAGGCCTGCGACCGTTTCAGACGTGGGCGGTGACTGTCAGGATTGACTGCTTGCGCGGGCGGCCGAAACGCCGTTCGCTGCCTCCAGTATATTGGGGGAAGACATGAAGAGCATCTGCATTGCGGCCATCGCCGCGCTCGCCCTGGCCGCGTGCCAGCCGGGGGCTGAAACCAGGGCTCCGGCCGGAGCGGCGAGTCCGTCGCCGGCCGGTTCGGACGCCGCTGTGGCGCGCATTCTGGCCATGCCGGTGGCGGACCGGTGCGGAAGCGATTGGCCCGGTCATGCGACCCCGACGGCGAACCAGGTCATCGATCTGGGTGGCGGCGCCTTCGCCGTTCTGGCGGACTGCCATCCGAGCGCGGAAGGGCAGGCGCCATGGAAGACCCTGCATGTCCAGGGCGCAGACGGGGTGCTGAAATCCCAGTCGCTGATCCTCTTCAATGGACCGGAGGCGGAGTTCGACGAAGGCTTTGACTGGGAGCCAAGCCTGACGTCACAGGCGACGTGGGATACGGCGGCCAGGGAACTCGTCTGGTCCGACACGGTCGGGCCGAACGATGGCGAGACGTCCACCCAGACGCGCACCATGCGCTGGAGCTGGGACGGATCCAGGCTGGCGATGCTGGGCGCGGTCCGCGTGACCCATGCGACGCCCGGCGCGCCTGCGACCGGCGAGGTCACCGGCTGGCCCGCGGCCGGCAAGACCGACCCGACCCCGCCCGCCACTCCAGTCTAGGCGGACAGCCCCCATGAACAGATCCACGATCTGCGGCGTGGCCGCGATGGCTCTGCTGTCGGCCTGTCAACAACAGACGCCGACCGCAACGGACTCTGGCCCGGCTCCTGACGGTGCGATCACCGCCAGGTTCGAAGCCCTTGAGGCCTCTGCCCTGACGATGGTGAAGGCGGATGAGGACTGCGTCTTGCCCGAGCCGATCGAGAGCGAGCGCACCGTGGAGGCCGTCGATCTTGGAGGCGGTGATGTCGCCGTGCTCGTCGTCTGTTCGACCGGCACGGCGGACCAGTGGAGCCGGGTCTATGTTTCCGAGGACAACGGCGCGCCCGTCCACGTCCCTCTGCCGTTCTACAAGTACCAAGGCGCGGACGGCTGGATGACCTGGGACGCGATGTCGAACATGTCATGGGATGCTGCGACCGGGACTTTTGCAGGATCGACCCGGCTCCAGGCGACGGGATGCGCCGAAGGCGCCGAATGGCGCTGGGACGGCGCGCGGCTGGTGCTGGCGCGCCAGTGGCACATGGACTGCGGGGCGATCGGGGCGGACGGCGAACTGCCGGATCCGGTGGACGACTTCCCGACCACCCCGCCGACCGTACAGCCGGCTTTGATCGCGCCTCAGGCCTGACCGAGGTAGCGGCGCTCGCAGCGGTTGCCGATGGACGTCAGCAGTTCATAGCTGATCGTCCCGGCGGCCGTGGCGGCGTCGTCGACCGGGCGGTTGGCGCCGAACAGTTCGACGCTGTCGCCGACCGAGACCTCGGCGCCGGTGACGTCTACGGCAATGACGTCCATCGACACGCGGCCCAGCAGCGGGCGCAGGGCGCCTGCGACCCAGACCTGTCCGTTCGGGCTTGAGCTGCGGAACACGCCGTCGGCGTAACCGGCGCCGCAGGTGGCGATGCGGCGAGGTCTGTCGGCGATGAAGCCGCGGGAATAGCCCACACTCTCACCGGCGGGGAGGTCGCGGATCTGGAGCACTTCGGCGGTCAGGGTGGCGACGGCCTTCAGGCGGTCGTCCGGTCGGCCCTCGGGACCGCCACCGTACAGACAGATGCCCGGGCGGACGGCGTCGAAGGCATGGTCGGGACCCAGGAAACAGCCGCCGGAGTTGGCGAAGGACTTCAGCGCATCCGGATAACGTCCTGAAACGGCTTCGAAGGTGTCGCGCTGGCGCCGATTCATCGGTTCCGCCGGATCGTCGGCGCAGGCGAGGTGGCTCATGACCAGTTCGAGTCCGTCAAACGGCTCCGGCGCGTCTTCCGGGCGGAAGCCCAGGCGGTTCATGCCGGTGTCGATCTGAAGCCCGCAGGCTCCGCCGCCGGCCGCATTCCAGGACGCGATCTGGTCGCCGTGGTTGAGGATCGGGCGCACGTCCGCAGCCTTCAGCGCCGCAGCTGCGTCTCCCACGCAGCCGTCCAGCACATAGATGGCTGGTTCCGGCCCGAGAGCCTCGCGCAGGGCGACGCCCTCGTCCATTCGCGCCACGAAGAAGGTCCGCGCGCCTTCTGCCAGCAGCCGCCTGGCCACCGGAACGGCGCCGAGGCCATAGGCATTGGCCTTCACTACCGGATGGACGGGCACGCCGGACACCGCTTCCAGCGCATGGAAGTTGTGCGAAAGCGCGTTCAGATCGACGGTCAGGGAGGCGGGCGCGGTCATTGACGCCTTATGCCGCAAGATCGTTGCGGGAAAAGCCGAAAAGCGACCGAACTGCCGGATCGCGGCTGTCCTTGACTTGGGGCGGCGCGTGACCGACCTACGCGCCTCGCTTTCAAGGTCTCCCTAGCCATGTCCGTCAAGGTCCGTTTCGCCCCGTCGCCTACCGGCAAGTTGCATGTCGGCAACGTCCGCACCGCCCTGGTCAACTGGATGTTCGCCAAGGGGCAGGGCGGATCCTTCGTCCTGCGCATCGACGATACCGACCTGGCCCGCTCGACGCCGGAGTTCGAACAGGGGATCGAGGACGATCTGACCTGGCTCGGTCTGCTGTGGGACGAACGGTACAACCAGTCGAAGCGGTTCGACCGATACGACGATGCGGCCGCACGGCTCAAGAAGGCCGGGCGTCTGTATCCGGCCTGGGACACGTCCGAGGACCTGGATCGCCGCCGCAAGGTGCAGTTGTCGCGTGGTCTGCCGCCGATCTACGATCGCGCCGCCCTGGCCCTGACCGACGAGGAGAAGGCCGCGTTCGAGGCCGAGGGTCGCAAGCCGCATTGGCGCTTCAAGCTGGACGGCCGCCGGGTCGCCTGGGAGGACCTGTCGCGCGGTCATGCAGAGGTCGATACCGCCTCGATGTCGGACCCGGTGCTGATCCGCGAGGACGGCCTCTATCTCTACACCCTGCCGTCGGTCGTCGACGACATCGACATGGGCATCACCCACGTCATCCGGGGCGAGGACCACACGACCAATACCGGCGCCCAGATCGAGATCTTTGAGGCTCTGATCGCCGCCGGCCTCGGCACGACGGTTCCGAACTTCGCTCACATGCCGCTGCTGGTCGGCGCGGACGGCGCGGCCCTGTCGAAGCGTCTGGGCTCGCTGTCGGTCGCCGAGATGCGGGAGCAGGGCTATGAGCCCATCGCCATCACCAGCCATCTGGGCCGGATCGGCACCTCGGACCCGCTGGAGGTTGCCGCCGACATCCACGCCCTGGGTCTGGGCTTCAGCTTCGACAAGATGGGCCGGTCGCCGGCGCGCTATGACACCGAGGATCTGGACCGGCTCAACGCCCAGGCCCTGCACGCCATGCCCTATGCGACGGCCAGGGCGCGGCTGGAGGCGCTCGACTGCGATCTGGGCGAGACGTTCTGGGACGGGGTGAGGGCCAACCTGACGAAGTTCAACGACGTCGTCGATCTGGCGCGGATGGTGCGGGGACCAGTGACGCCGGTGATCGAGGATCCGGCCTTCGCGGCGGCGGCCCTGGCCGTGCTGCCGGAGGTGATCGATGCGGGCGCGTGGTCGGCCTGGACCAATGCGGTCAAGGAGAGCACCGGCGCCAAGGGCAAGGCCCTGTTCATGCCGCTGCGCCACATCCTGACGGGTCAGGCTCACGGCCCTGACATGGCGACGATCGTGCCGCTGATCGGGCGCGAACGGATCGAGAAGCGGCTGAAGGGCGAAGTCGCCTAGCAAAAGAAAAAGGGGCGGCCCATCGGGCCGCCCCTTTTTGCTCAGGCGTTGCAGACGGCCAGTTGCTCGGCCGAGAGGGTCGTGCCCTTCCACGAGAACTCGGTCACCGGGCCCAGGCGGGCCGCGACGCGGCGGCAGGCGCGCGGGGCAGGTTGATCCGCGCCGCCCGAGGCGGTGCAGGTCTGGCCCTGACAACGCCAGTTGGCGCCGTCGATGACGGTGGAGCGGGTCGGGACGCGCGAGGCGTCGGCCAGGACGACGCGGGTGGCGGCGGAGGACGGGGCCTGGGCGACGGCGGGAGCCGCCGCGAAAGCGACGCAGAGGGCGAGCAGGGGCAGGACGGCGCGCATGGGGAAACTCCGGTGCAGGGAACGGACCGACAGGGTCCAGCGTCAACACCGACATAGTGCGTTGTTATTCAAAACTGTCAATCCGCGTTTTCAAACGGTACGGACTTCAGAGCTGACTGACCGATGATTACTTATCGCTGGTCATGTTTCAAGACAGGCGAGGCGTCAGTCTGTCGCATCGTCTCGATCGCCGCCTCGACCGTGTCGCAGACGACCCAGGCCTGCAGGAAGGAGGGCGGGGTGAAGCCGGTCTCAACGCTCTGGCGCATCAGGGCGAAGAAGATTTCCCAGAAGCCGTTGATGTTGAGGAAGATCACTGGCTTCCCATGCAGGTCCAGCCGCTTCCACGACAGCAGCTCGACGACCTCCTCCAGGGTGCCGATGCCCCCGGGCGCGACCACGAAGGCGTCGGACTGGTCGTACATCAGTTGTTTGCGCTCATGCATCGAGGTGACGACGATGGTTTCGACCTCGTCGAACAGGCGTTCGCGGCTGCGCAGGAAGGCCGGCATGATGCCGACGACCCGCCCGCCGGCCTCATGCGCCGCCCTGGCCGAGGCGCCCATGAGGCCGACGCCGCCGCCGCCATAGACCAGACGCCAGCCTTCGCGCGCCGTCGCCGCGCCGAACGCCGCGGCCGCAGCGGTGAAGATCGGATCGGCCGCGTCGGACGACCCGCAGAACAGGCAGACCGACTGGCCGTCGAACGGAGCGATGGTGGGGATTGACGCCGACATGAACCCTCGAGACGAGACGCAAGATTGGAGACAGGCCGGTCGCGCCGGTCTATCTGGGCGGACAGTCCTACAGACCCGGCGGACAGGATGAAACGACCGATCGCATCGAGGCTTTCAGCGACCCTGGCCTGCGCCATTGCGCTGATTGTCTCTGCCTGCGGCGAACAGACCCAACCGGCGGGGGACGCGACCCAGGAAACGGGTTGGATCATGCCGCCCGAGATCGACGCGGTCGCGTCGAGCGGGCGAGAGCTGATCGTTCGCGGACAGGCCTCTCCCCTGGGGCGGGTCGTGGTCAGCGGCGCGGGGGGGCTGGCCTATGCCGTGGGCGCCGACGCTGAGGGGCGGTTCGAGCTGCGCGTGCCGCGCCCGGCCCATGACACCCTGTTCCTCGTCGAGGCGCGCGCGGGGCAGGCCGGCTTTCCGGCGCCCTATCGCCTCCTGATCGGAGCTGACCCTTCGGCGCCGATCGCGCTCCTCGCCATCGGTGCGCCCACTCAACGACTGGATTCCGGCCCCGGCCTGGACGCCGTGGACACCGACGGCCGGGCGGTCTTCGTCTCAGGAAGAACAACTGCCGGGACCGGGGTGGTCATCGAAGGGAGCGTTCAGCGCACGGTGACGGCGGACGATGAGGGGCGCTGGCGGCTGGCGGGATCCGGCGACGGCACGACGCCGATCACGATCGACGGACGGGCCTATGCGCCGGCTCCGGCTCCGGGTGCGGTCGCGACGCCCGATACTCTGCGCCGGGCCGGGGCCGGATGGAGCATCGCCTGGTCGAGCCCGGGGGGCGGGCGCCAGTCGACGTGGTTCCCTGACAAGCCGGCAACGGCCCGTTAACCAATTCGGCTCACCGATACGGCGTTCTCTCAGAGGACACCCACCACCGAACCTCTTCAGCCCGGCGCCCGCGTCGGGCTTTTTCTTTGGCGTCAGCGCGGGAGAGCGTCGGACAGTTCGGCAGCGAGGTCGCCGCGGTCCTTGACCTCGACCCGGTCCAGACCCAGCCAGCCCGCCATCCGGATCAGTTCCGCCGCCAGTTTCGACGCGGTCTCCGGCGTCGCCAGCGGCTCGCGCCACGCCGCCTGGACCCGCAGGACGCCCGCCTGGCGATCCGCCTTCAGATCGACCCGAGCCGTGATCGCCTCGTCCTCGAGGAAGGGCAGGACATAGTAGCCGTGCGCCCGCTTGTGCGCCGGGGTGTAGATTTCGAGCCTGATGCGCACGTCGAACAGCCGCTCGGTCCGATCCCGGAACCAGATCAGGTTGTCGAAGGGGGAGAGCAGGGCGGCGCCATGCGCCTTGCGCGGCCGGCGGGCGTCCGGCGCAATATAGGTCGAGCCTTTCCAGCCCGGGACGCCGACGGGCGTCAGTCCGCCCTCCTCGACCAGTTCGGCGATGCGATCGCGCGCGTCCTGAAGCGGCATGCGGAAATAGTCGCGCAGGTCGGCGGCGGTGGCCACACCCATGGCCTCGGCGGCGATGCGGATCAGGGCGCGCTGGGCGTCGGGTTCGGACGGGGTCGGCAGGTTCTGGATCGCGGGGGGAATGACCCGTTCGGTCAGGTCATAGACCCGCTCGAAGCCTCGCCGGGTCCTGGTCGTGATCAGTCCGGCCCAGAACAGCCACTCCAGTGCGCGCTTGCCGTCCGACCACTCCCACCAGCCGGGCTTGCCGCGCGGGCCGGTGGCGAAGTCGGCGCCTGTCACAGGGCCGCGTCGTTCGATCTCGGCCAGAACACCGTCGATATAGTCGCGACGTTCCCGGCCGAAGCGATTGATCCCGGTCCAGGCGCCATGCCCGTCGCGCGCCCGCTCCATCCGCCAGCGCATCAGGGGCTGAATCTCCAGAGGCATAAGCGAGGCCTCGTGGCCCCAGTATTCGAAGAAGGACGGCGTCTTGCCCCAGGCCTCGGTCTCAAGCAGGTCGCGCGGATAGGCGCCGAGGCGGGAGAAGGCGGGCAGATAGTGGGTGCGGCTGACGACATTGACGCTGTCGATCTGGATCACGCCGAGACGACGGGCCGTGTCACGCAGCTGATGGCGTCCTGTCGTCGTGGGGTGAGGCTTGCCGAAACCCTGGGCGGCCAGGGCCATGCGTCGGGCGAGGGCGGGCGAAATCTGTTCGGTCATGGTCGCGGGGACCCTATCCGGCGACCTCGGCGATGTCTCGTCAGCGGCTCTCGGTCCAGAGATCGAGGTCCGTTTCCCGCCCGATCAGGGCCAGGCCCGAGGCGATGGACTCGAACTCGCCGCCAGTCTCGATCTTCGCAGGGTCGAACCGCCGGTTGAAGATGTCGCGCACCGCCGGGACGAAGGAGGTGCCGCCGGTCAGGAAGATGCGGTCGATCTGGTCCGGGCGCAGGCCGGATTCCTCAATCGCCCTGTCGACGGCCGCCTCGATGGCGGCCAGCTCGGGTGCGATCCAGGCTTCGAACTCCGATCGGGCGACCGGCGCTTCCAGACGAATCGATCCGGCGTCGAAAACGAAGGTCGCGCTCTCGTCGCGCGACAGGTCCATCTTGAGGTGCGAGATCGCCTGGTAGAGGGCGTAGCCGTGGTTGTCGTCGAGCACCTCGATGAGGCGCGCGACCTTCCCGGGTTCCTCGGCGATCCGGGCCATGGCTCGGATGTCCTTCATGTCGCGCGAGGCGCGCAGCAGGGCCAACTGATCCCAGCGCGCGAAGGCGGCGTAGTAGCGCTGGGGGATGGGCAGGGTCTTGCCGAGCGTCCGGTATGAGCCGCCCTTGCCGAGCGCCGGCGACACCAGCTGGTCGATGATCCGGTAGTCGAAAGCGTCGCCGGCCACACCGACGCCCGATCGTGCGAGCGGCGTGGAGCGCAGCCCCTCGGGCGACGGCTCGAAACGGACGATGGAGAAGTCGCTGGTGCCGCCGCCGAAGTCCGCGACCAGCACATTGGCCGGTTCGGTCAGTTTGCGAGCGAAGAAGAAGGCCGCGCCGACAGGCTCATAGGCATAGCGGATGTCGGTGAAGCCCAGCCGGGCGAAGGCGGTCTGATAGCGCGTCAGGGCCAGATCCGCGTCGGGCGCTCCGCCGGCGAAGGTCACAGGTCGCCCGACGATGACGCGAGGCGGCAGGGCGTCCATCGCCTCGCCCGCGTGATGCCGGACTCTCAGCAGGAAGGCCGCCAGCAGGTCTTCGAACTTGTAGCGCCGGTTGTCGATCACCGTCTCGGTGAAGGCCGCGCTGGCGGCGAAGGTCTTGAACGACTGGATGAAGCGGGTGTCGAGCGGATCCTCGACATAGGCCTCGATGGCCCACGGACCGGCCTCGACGACCCGCTCGGGCGTCCGGCCGTCGGCACCGGGGTGAAGCTGGAAGCTCAATGTCGAGCGGAACGTCGCCAGATCGCCGCCAGGCGCCTCGAAGCGAATCACGACCGCCTCGCCATCGCCGCTGGTCAGGGCGACGACCGTGTTGGTGGTGCCGAAGTCGATCCCGATCGTCGTCGCGGATTGCAGAATCAAGAGCGGCGCCTCGGTTGCGGCCGGGACGGCGCTGATGGTCTGTCTTGGCCTGGGGGCTCGCCGCCGAAAGGCGGTATCGCCTTGTCGAAATCGGGCTAAAGCGCCGAGTGGCTCCGCGGGTAGGATTCGAACCTACGACCAGCCGATTAACAGTCGGCTGCTCTACCACTGAGCTACCGCGGAACAGGGGCTCGGGAGGCGGGCCTATAGCAGCGGCCTTCTTGATTGTGCAACGGGAAATGTCAGCCATCGCCATTCAGTTCATCGACGATCCCGCTGATCCTCGCGTGGCCGCCTATCGCGATATCCGCGAACGCGACCTGACCGGCCGCGAAGGCCTGTTCGTGGCGGAAGGAGAGGTGGTGATCCGCACCCTGCTGTCGCCGGCGTCTCTGTGCAGAGCCCGTTCGTTGCTGATCGCTGCGAATCGACTCGAGGCCCAGGGCGAGCTGGTCGCGGCGGCGGGCGAGGCGCCGGTCTATGCGGCGTCGCAGGCGGTGATGGACGCCATCGCCGGCTTCCACCTGCATCGCGGCCTGCTGGCCCTCGGCGAGAAGCCGGTCGAGCGGACCGTCGCCGAGACACTGGCGGATCTGCCGGAGGAATGTGTGGTGCTTGCCTGCGCAGGGATCGGCAACCACGACAACATGGGCGGCCTGTTCCGCAATGCGGCGGCGTTCGGGGCGGCGGCGGTGCTCAGAGACGAACGCTGCTGCGATCCCTTCTATCGCAAGGCCATCCGGGTTTCGGTCGGCGCGGTGCTGAGGACGCCGAGCGCCCATGCCGTCCCTCTGGAACAGCTGATCGTGGCCCTGCAGGCGGCGCGATTCGAGGTCGTCGCCCTGTCGCCCGGCGCAACGGAGCCGCTGGCGGGGCTGACGGGCGGCGGCCGCAAAGCCATTCTGGTCGGCTCGGAAGGGCCGGGTTTGCCGTCGGAGATCATGGCGCGCGTCCGGACCGTGGGCATCCCCATGGCCGGTGGTTTCGACTCCCTGAACGTCGCCGTGACCAGCGGCCTCGCCCTGTACCAAGTCACCGCCGTGTCGATTCGCTGACAGTTGCGTGATTTCAGCGCGTTAACGTTTCATGCACCTTGATGAACGCCGATTTCCATGCCGCTATGGAGGTCCGGGGAGGACGACATGGCTGGTATTCTGGGGTTCATGAGCCGCAACGTACGGATCGCGGTGGCGATCGCCGTGGTCGCGGGGGCTGTCGGCGGCGCCGGCGCGATCGGCTGGCTGACTGCGCCGATCTAAAAATCATCATCGATCTCAAAGAGATCGCGATGGAGGCCTGACCGGGAATCGAACCCGGGTGCAAGGATTTGCAGTCCTCTGCGTCACCACTCCGCCATCAGGCCACAGGGCTTTTTGAGATGCCCCAGATCGCGAGGGGCGTTCGCTATCAGATCGGCCTCGTGGCTGCAACGCGATTGTCGCCGGAGACGCACGGACCTATAAGCGCGCCAGATTTCCGGCCCGGCCGGTTGCTTTCGTTTCAGGGATTCCGCGTCACATGGATTACGCCGCCGCTCGCAAGGTCATGGTGGACTCCCAGGTCCGTGTGAACGACGTCACCGACCGCGGCCTTCAGGCCGCCTTGATGGGCGTTCCCCGCGAACGCTTCTGCGCCCCGGACCAGGCCTTCGCCGCCTATGGCGAGGTCGAGGTGGAGATCGCCGTCGGGCGCCGCCTCATGCAGGCGCGCGAGGTCTCCAAGCTGATCCAGGCGCTGGACGCCCGCGAGGGCGAGACGGCCCTGGCGATCGCCGGCCCCTACGCCGCGGCCGTGCTGGCCGCCATGAAGGTCTCCGTCACCGCCCAGGAAGCGGAAGGCCCCGTGTTCGACGTCGTCGGGCCGGCCCTGGCCGACGCGGGCGTCGCTACCGTCGTCGCGCCCCTGTCGCAACCGACGGGCCAGGACTGGGATATCATCGTCTCCGAAGGCGCGGTCGCGGTCCGTCCGACCGCCTGGCTGGCGGCGCTGCGTGTCGGCGGCCGTCTGGCGGTGGTCGAGCGTCCCGGTCCGAACGGCCGGGCGGTGCTCTATGTGAAGGGTCGCGAGGGCGTCTCGCGTCGCGAACTGTTCGATGCTGCCCCACCGGTGCTGGCGGAAATGACACCCGCCCCCGCTTTCGCCCTCTGATTTGTCGCCATTTCGACGGAGCCGGGTAGCGGTCGCGTGAATAAAACTTAACTGGCGTAGCTGTAGGCCCTCAAGCACTAGGCCTGTGAAGAGATACTGGCGCCGTTCGCGACGCCCATCGGGATACTGTCATGTTCAAACGCTCGCGCGCGCTCGCTTCCGTCGCCCTGATCGCCGTTACGGCCGGTCTGGCCGCTCCTGCCTGGGCCGAGACCCTGCAGGAGGCCATTGCCCTGGCCTACCGCACCAATCCGACCCTGCAGGGTCAGCGCGCCCAGCAGCGCGCCCTCGACGAAGCGGTGCCCCAGGCCCGGGCCGGTCTTCGCCCGACTCTAACCGTCAGCGGTTCGGCCAGCTACAGGAACACGGACGCGCGTGAGCCCGGGATCGACCTCAACGGCGACGGGATCGTCGATATACCCAGCTCGCGCAATTCGACCGATACCGATTCGGTCGGCGCCACCATCGGCGTGGACCAGACGTTGTACTCGGGCGGACGCATCGCCCGCGGCATCGATGCCGCCGAGGCGTCGGTCCTGAGCGGCCGCGAGGGCCTGCGCAGTATCGAGCAACAGGTGCTGGCCGCCGTGATCCAGGCCTATGTCGATGTCCAGCGCGACGTTGAAATCCTGCGCATCCGTGAGGCCAACCTGGCCGTCCTGCGCCGTCAACTGGACGAATCGAACGCCCGCTTCGAGGTCGGCGAGATTACCCGCACCGACGTCTCGCAGTCGGAGGCCCGCCTGGCCCAGTCTGAAGCCGACCTCGCCGGCTCCCAGGCCCAGTTGTCGGTCTCGCGCGCGACCTACGCCGCCGTCGTCGGCCAGGCGCCCGCCAATCTGGAAGATCCGCCGGCGCTGCCGGGCGTGCCCACCGATTTCGACGCCGCCCTCGACATCGGCCTGGCCGAGAACCCCGGCCTGCTGGCCGCCGAATACCAACTGCGCGAGGCCGAGGCGCGTCACGCCCAGGCCCGCTCCGCCTATCTGCCGTCCGTGGGTCTCTCCAGCTCGTATGGCGGCTCGACCCCAATCTCCGGCTTCGACCTTTCGGATCGCACCAACACCTTCCAGGCCGGCGTCAGCGTCTCGGTGCCCCTGTTCACCGGTGGGCTGAACAGCTCGCGTGTGGCCCAGGCCCTGGAACAGGCCAACGCGGCCAAGATCGAAATCGACCGCCAGAAGCGCTCCGTTCTGCAGGGCGTCTCGAGCGCCTACGCCCAGGTCGTCTCGAACCGCTCCCAGTTGGAGGCCGGCGTCGCCGGTGTGAGCGCCGCCCGCGTGGCCGCCGAGGGTGTCCGTCAGGAGCAGCAGGTCGGTCTGCGCACCACCCTCGACGTCCTGAACGGCGAACTCGAGTTGCGCAACGCCGAGATCAACCTGGCTGTGGCCAAGCGCAATCTCTACGTCGCCCAGGCGTCGCTGCTGACCTCCATGGGTCGTCTGAGCGGCGAGGACCTGAACCCGGGCATTGAGGTCTATGATCCGGCCGTGAACGCCGACCGCGTCCGCCTGCGCGGCGCCGTGCCCTGGGACGGTCTGGTCGAGACTCTTGACCGGATCGCGGCCCCGCTGATCACTCCGGCGAACGAGACCGAGAACGCGCCGATCGACACCCAGCTTGACGGCGAGATCGTTCGGACCGCGCCGAACTCGAACTGACGCCTGCGGATTAACCAGCCAGGCGAAAAACGCCCGTTGATTCCCACGGGCGTTGATGCGACGAAATGAACTGGGGCAGGGCTGAACGTCGGCTCCGATCCTCTTTGTTCGTCACGCGCTGGCCCAAGGCGGCCGGCGCAGGTTCTTCGAAGGCCCGATCATGACCGACACCACCGCCCAAGAGCCGACGATGGAAGAGATCCTGGCGTCGATCCGCCGGATTATCTCCGAAGACGACGCGCCCGCCGCCGAATCGGCGCCGGCCCCGGAACCCGAGCCCGTCGAAGCGGCGTCGCCTGCCCTGATGGACGAGACCCCGTCGATGCAGGAGCCCGAGCCGCAGGAAGAGGAAGAGATCCTCGACCTGACCGACCGCTACGAGGCCCCGGCGGCCGAGACGATCGGCGACCTGGACGTCATCGCCCCGGCCGACGAGCCGGAGCCCGAACCCTTCCCCACCTCGTTCGCTGAGCCGGAGCGTCCCGTGGCCCAGGAGCCGGCGCCCAGCGCCTCGTCCGCGCCCTATGATTCGCTCGTCGGCGAAAGCGCCTCGGCGGCGTCCGCCTCGGCCTTCGCCGGCCTCTCCGCTGTGTTCCGTCAGCCCGAGCCGGTTCCGACCGGCGGCGTGGGCCCAACCATCGACGACCTGGCCCGCAGCCTGCTGCGTCCGATGCTGAAGGATTGGCTCGACGCCAATCTGCCCGGCATCGTCGAGGCGGCGGTAAAGAAGGAAGTCGAACGCATCGCCCGCAGCGCGGGCTAGCCCCGCTCGCCACCGGCGACTATGACCAGCAGGGGCGGCTCTCACGGGCCGCCCCTTCGCATTTCCGGACCTCCCAATGCTCGACAAGACTTTCGATCCCACTGCCGCCGAACCCCGCCTCTATGCCGCGTGGGAGGCCTCCGGCGCCTTCGCGCCGAAGACGGATGGCGCGGCCGAGGCCTATTCGATCGTCATCCCGCCGCCGAACGTGACGGGGTCGCTCCACATCGGCCACGCGCTGAACAACACCCTGCAGGACATCCTGGCCCGCTATCACCGGATGCAGGGCAAGGCCGTGCTGTGGCTGCCAGGCACGGACCACGCCGGCATCGCCACCCAGATGGTTGTGGAGCGTCAGCTGGCCGCCGCCGGCAACGTCGGCCGCCGCGACATGGGCCGGGAGGCCTTCGTGGCCAAAATCTGGGAGTGGAAAGCCGAGTCGGGCGGGACCATCGTCCAGCAGCTGCGTCGCCTCGGCGCGTCCTGCGACTGGAGCCGCGAGCGCTTCACCCTCGACGAGGGTCTGAACGCCGCCGTGCGCAAGGTCTTCGTCAAGCTGCATCAGGACGGGCTGATCTATCGCGACAAACGTCTGGTGAACTGGGATCCCCAGTTCCAGACGGCCATCTCCGACCTTGAGGTCGAGCAGCGCGAGGTCGAGGGCGCCTACTGGCATTTCGCCTATCCGCTGGCGGACGGCGTGACCTACGAACATCCGATCGCCTTCGACGACGAGGGCAAGGCGACGGAGTGGGAGACGCGCGACTTCATCGTCGTGGCCACCACCCGGCCTGAGACCATGCTGGGCGACACCGGCGTGGCCGTGCATCCGGACGACGAACGCTACAAGGGTCTGGTGGGCAAGTCGGTGATCCTGCCGATCACCGGCCGGCGCATCCCGATCGTCGCCGACGACTACGCCGATCCGACCAAGGGCTCGGGCGCGGTCAAGATCACCCCGGCGCACGACTTCAACGACTTCGGCGTCGGCAAGCGCGCCGGGCTGGCGGCTCTGAACGTGCTGGACGCCTTCGCCCGCATTACCACGGCCGACACCCCCGACATTCCGGCCGAATACGACGGCATGGACCGGTTCGCGGCCCGCAAGGCCATCGTGGCCCTGGCGGAAGAGGCCGGCTGGCTGCGCGAGATCGAGAAGACCCGCCATGTGGTCCCGCACGGCGATCGCTCCGGCGTGGTCATCGAGCCGTGGCTGACGGACCAGTGGTACGTCGACGCCCACACCCTGGCCCAGCCCGCGCTGAAGGCCGTCGAACAGGGCGACACGGTGTTCGAGCCGAAGTCCTACGAGAAGATCTATTTCGAATGGCTGCGCAACATCGAGCCCTGGTGCATCTCGCGCCAGCTGTGGTGGGGCCACCGCATCCCGGCCTGGTATGACGCGGATGGAAACATCTATGTCGCCGAGACCGAGGCGGAAGCCATCGCCCAGGCGGGCGGCAAGGCCCTGACCCAGGACGAGGACGTTCTCGACACCTGGTTCTCCTCGGCCCTGTGGCCGTTCTCGACCATGGGCTGGCCGGAGAAGACCGAGGATCTGGAGCGGTTCTATCCGACCAGCGACCTCGTCACGGCCGCCGACATCATCTTCTTCTGGGTCGCCCGGATGATGATGATGGGGCTGCACTTCATGGACGAAGTCCCGTTCAAACGGGTGATCATCAACGGCCTCGTCCGCGACGAGAAGGGCCAGAAGATGAGCAAGTCCAAGGGCAATGTGATCGACCCCCTGGTGATCATCGACGAGCTGGGGGCCGATCCCCTGCGCTTCACCATGGCCATCCTGTCGGGCACGCGCGACATCAAGCTGTCGAAGCAGCGGATCGAGGGCTATCGCAACTTCGGCACCAAGCTGTGGAACGCGGCCCGCTTCTCCGAGATGAACGAGGCGCGGCGCGTCTCCGGCTTCGATCCCGCGACCGTCGAACAGACGATCAACCGCTGGGTCCGCGGCGAGCTGACCAGGACCGAGCGCGCCGTGTCGGAAGCGATCGAGGGCGGGCGTTTCGACGACGCCGCCTCGGCGCTCTACAGGTTCGTCTGGAACGTCTTCTGCGACTGGTATCTGGAGCTGGCCAAGCCGGTGTTCCAGGGCGCTGACGAAGCCGCCAAGGCCGAGACGCGGGCGATGACCGCCTGGACCCTGGACCAGACGCTGAAGCTGCTCCACCCGGTCATGCCCTTCATCACCGAGGAACTGTGGGCAGAGCTCGGCAAGGAGGGCGCGCCGCGTGATGAGGCGACCCTGATCGGCGCGGCCTGGCCCGTGCTGCCGGACGCCTTCATGGATGCGGAGGCGGAGGCCGAGATCGGCTGGCTGGTCGATCTGGTCGGCGAGGTTCGTGGTCTGCGCAGCGAAATGAACGTGCCGCCGGGGGCGAAGCCGCCGCTGACCTTCGTCGCGCCGGACGCGGCGACGTCTGACAAGGCGGTGCGGCACCGTGACCTGATCCTGACGCTCGCCCGCGTGTCGGAGGTTGCGACCGCCGATGTCGCTCCGACCGGGGCGGTGACCTTTGTGTCGGGCGGATCGGCGGCGGCCCTGTCGCTGGCCGGGATCATCGACCTGGCGGCCGAGCGCGCCCGCCTGACCCGGGAAATCGCCGCCTTCGACAGCGACGTCGGCCATGTGATGAAGAAGCTCGGCAACCCCAACTTCGTCGAACGCGCGGCCCCCGCCGTGATCGACGAGCAGCGGGCCAAGCTGGCCGAGGCCGAGGCCGGCAAGGCGCGGCTGGAAGCGGCTCTGGCCCGGCTGGCCGATCTTGGCTGACTTCGGACCCCGGACCCGTCTGGACCACCTGATGGTGTCACGCGGCCTGATCGAGAGCCGTTCGCGGGCGAAGGCGGCGATCGAGGCCGGGGGCGTGACCGTCGATGGCCAACCGGCGCGCGCCGCTTCGCAGGGGGTGGGCGCGGATGCTGTGGTGACCGTCGTCGAGCCCCATGGCTGGGTCGGCCGCGCAGCGCTGAAGCTGGATCACGCCCTGGCCCTGTGGCCAGTGGCGGTCGAAGGTCGGGTGGTGCTGGACGTCGGCGCATCGACCGGCGGGTTCACCGAGGTCTGTCTGGCGCGCGGGGCGGCGAAGGTCTTCTCCGTCGACGTCGGCCAGGGCCAGATGCATCCGAAGGTCTCGGCCGATCCCCGGGTCGTGAACCTGGAGAAGACCGACGCCCGGACGCTCGACGAGGTCCTGATCCCGGAAACGCCGGGCCTGATCGTCTGCGACGCCAGCTTCATCGGCCTGGCCAAGGTGTTGCCGGCCGCGTTGGATCTCGCGGCCGAAGACGCCGACCTGATCGCCCTGGTCAAGCCCCAGTTCGAGGGCGAAGGCCCCAAGGAGGCCGGCAAGAAGGGGGTGGTCAAGGACCCACAGGCGCACCTCGATGCCGTGCGCCGCGCGTCGGCATGGCTGGCGACTGTTGGCTGGACCGTCCAGGCCACGACGGAAAGCCCGATCACCGGCGGCGACGGCAACATCGAATTCCTGCTCTGGGCCCGACGCACCCGATAGCGATCCGACCCGTCGCTCAAGCCGCGAGCGACCGCGTCGCGAGCGGTAGCGACCCGGACAAAGAGAAACCGCCGGTGGATTGCTCCACCGGCGGCCCGTCGCGACATCGATCGACAGGGGGGCCGAAAAATATCGATGCCGCGAAGCCCTGGATCAGCGCGGCAGCCAGCCGCGGCGCGGATCGAAATAGTAGTGGCCGTCGGCCGAAACCTCGTAGCCGCCCTCGTAGCGGCGATCGTCCCGACGGTTGTCCCGGCGGTCGTCGCGGCGATCGTCGTCGCGATAGCCGCGGTCGTCGTACCGGTTCGACGAATAGGCCCGATCGTCGTAGCGGTCGTTCGAGCTGTAGTAGGTCGGGGCCTGCGAGTAGGTGGTGTTCGAACGGCACTGGTCGTTGGAGGCGCGACCGACCTGGGCGCCGACGATGGCGCCGAGAACGCCGCCGATGAGCGAGCCCTCGGTGCGGTTGCCGCGAGCAGCGACCTGTGATCCGGCTATGGCTCCGATGCCCGCGCCGATCAGGGCGCCCGAGCCGGTGCGGCCCTGACCCAGGGTCCGGCAACGGTCCTGATTCCGGTCGTTGTAGCCGTAGGACTGGCTGTAGCCCTGGTTCTGGCTGTAGCCGTTGCCGTAGCCATAGGACTGGGCCGAGGCGGCGCCGGGGACAAGGGTCGCGGCGGCGGCGAGCGCGGCGGCGACTGCAGCGGATTTGACGAAGGCGGTCATTGGAGAGAACCCCTGTGCGGCGCCGGGGAGGTCCGACGTCTTGTTGAGGCGATCTATGGCCCCCCCAACCTGAATGCGTTTTGAGCGGGCCATTCATCTTCGTTCAGGTTTCAGATGGGGGCCCGGGCGGCTAGAAGCGGCCCATGACCATGACGCTGAAGATCGCCCGGGTGGCCGGGCAGGGGGACGGCGTGGCCGAGACCCCGGCCGGGCCGGTGTTCGCGCCCCTGACCCTGCCCGGCGAGACGGTGCGTGGTGTGGTGATCGATGGCCGGATGGAGGCTCCCGAGATCCTGGAGGTCAGCCCGGACCGGATCGCGCCGGTGTCGCCCCATTACGGGGACTGCGGCGGGTGTTCGCTGCAGCACTGGGCGAGCGGGCCCTATCTGGACTGGAAGCGGGATCAGGTCGTCGGGGCTCTGGCGCGGGAGCGGATCGAGACCGAGGTCGAGGCGACGGTGGCGGTGCCGCCGGGGACGCGGCGACGGCTGGCCCTGCACGCGCGGCGGCTGGAGGACGGGCGGGTCGTGCTGGGGTTCAAGGCGAGGAAGTCCTGGCGGCTGGTGGAGGTCTCGACCTGTCCGGTGGCGGATCCCCGGCTGGTGGCGGCCTTTCCGGCTCTGGCAAAGGTGGCGGCGGCCTTTCTGGAGCATCCCAAGTCGGCCCCGACCCTGCATGTGACCTGGACGCTGGACGGGTTGGACGTTGATGTGACCGGCGTGGAGCGGAAGTCCGGCGGCCTGTCGGCCGACCGGCAGATGCAGGCGATCCGGGCGGCGCGGGAGGTGGATATCGCGCGGCTCAGCATGGCCGGCGAGACCCTGATGATGGCGCGCCAGCCCCGGGTGCAGTTCGGACCGGCGACCGTGCCCCTGCCGGCCGGGGGCTTCCTGCAGGCTGTGCCGGAGGCGGAGGCGGCGATGGTCGAGCGGGCCGTGGCGGCGGTGAAGGGGGCGAAGAAGGTGGCGGACCTGTTCTGCGGGACCGGGACCTTCACCTTCCCCCTGGCGACGGTGGCGAGCGTTCTGGCGGCGGACGCCTCGGCGGCGGGGATCGCGGCGCTGAAACAGGGGATCGGCTCGGCCAGGGGGATGAAGCCCATCACGGCGGAGGCGCGCGATCTCTTCCGGCGGCCGCTGTCGCCCTATGACCTCAAGGGCGTGGAGGCCATCGTGTTCGACCCGCCCCGGGCCGGGGCCATCGACCAGACGGCCCAGATCAAGGACACCAAGGCCTCGGTCGTGGTCGGGGTGTCGTGCAATCCGCAAACCTTCGCGCGGGACGCCCGGGTGCTGATCGACGCCGGGTTCCGGCTGGAGACGGTCACGCCGGTGGACCAGTTCCTGTGGTCGGCCCACGTCGAACTGGTGGGCGTGTTCCGGCGTTAGGCGGCCTCGCTGGCGGCCGCGGACGATCCGACCAGCGGCTCGAACAGATAGCGGGCCAGGTGGCGGGCCACCGGGACGACGACGCCGTCGCCGGTGAGGTGGTAGGCGTCCGTGTAGCTGCGGGGCAGGACGTAGCTGTCGGGCAGGCCCATGAGCCGGGCGGTCTCGCGCGCCGAGATCAGGCGGGAGCGGATGCGGGCGCCATCGATGACGAGGATGGTCTGGCGGCTGGACCCTCCCGAAGGGGTGCGCAGGCAGCCGGCGACATCGTCGAAGCGGACCTCGGCGCGCTGGGCCTTCTCGCCCGAGGCGTCGGTGCGGGTGCGGCGGTAGACGCCCCCGACCATCCGGCGCCCGGCGCGTTGGGCGGCCTGGACCTTGGCGCGGTTGACCGGCGACATGAGGGACAGGAGGCGGTCGGTCTCGGCGGGGGTATGCCAGGCGACGCTGTCTGGCTGGTCCTCGATGAGGTCGGCGAAGGTGGAGGCGCGGCGCTCCGGCGAGGGCAGGTTCCACCAAAGGGCCTGTTCGCGGAGGTCGTCGGGCAGGCGCTCCACGGCGCGGACCACGGCCGGGGTGTGGAAGGGGGCGATGGGGCCGGGCGCGGTCAGGTCCGGGGCGATGTCGGCGCCCGCGTGGATGCCGACGACGAAAAGGCGAGGGCGGGACTGGGGCGTGAACCGGTCGGCGTTGATGACCAGGGCGCCGAAGCGGTAGCCGGCCCCGGCGAAGGTCCTGCACATGGCCTCAAAGTCGGCGCCGCCGCGCGAGGTGAGGGCGCCGCAGACGTTCTCGACAGCGACGAGACGCGGCGCGCGGCCCTCGGCCGCCAGACCGCGGACGAGGTCCCAGAAGGCGTAGAAGGTTCCGGACCGCTCGCCGGCGAGGCCGGCGCCGTTTCCGGCCAGCGACAGGTCCTGACAGGGGAAGCTGCCCCAGACGAGGTCGGGGCGGCCGGGGAGGGCGGCCGCGTCGAGGGCGCGGATGTCGCCGACGGTCAGCTCTCCGGCCGTGCCCCAATTGGCCTGATAGGTCAGACCCTTGCGAGCGTCGAAGTCGTTGGCGAACAGACAGTCCCAGCCGGCGCCGAGACCGGCGCGGACCATGCCGCCGCCGGCGAAGAATTCGTAGAAGCCGGGCATGGGCTCAGGTCCGGGGGCGGAAGGAATCGCACATCACGTCAGGGTGACGACGGGGGCGAGTCGCGTCCATCGGTCGTTGGACTCCGAAAAAACAGAGTCCAATAGTGCAATTCCTGGATAGTTGTTTTGTTGCCGATATTTGCGGTGAGGTCTTGATTGTACTCGACAACACTCTGTCAGCCTCTCGGCGCATTTCGCCGCGAGTCAGTGCCGATAGGCTGCCGCAATCGTGGAATGTCAAAGACCTGCAGAATGGACAGACATGGGGCGGAGGGGGTGGCGATCAAGGGTGATATAAGAACATATTCCACACGACCTGTCCCTTTTTTTCGTCATCCTCCCGCGAGCGCAGCGAGACCGGGGGACCCAGCGGCGCCGAAGGCGAACTGTTCAGGTACGATGTTTCGGGAACGGAGCGCGCGGCAGGTTGACTGCTTCGCGCCGCCCTTCGGGTCGCGCTCCCGCGCGCCGCTGGGTCCCCCGGTCTGCGCCGCCAAGCGGCGGCTTGCCGGAGGATGACGAACGTCAGCCGAACAGCTCCAGCTGCGCCCGCGCATCGGCCGGAACCCGGAATTTCGTCACGTCCAACGCGTGCCTCGGCCCGTCCAGACCATAGCGTTTCACCGCCGCCTTGAAGCGGGCCGAGATCAGGTCGGCCACGGGGCCGGTGCCCTTCATCCGCTGGGACCAGTCGGCGTCATAGTCCTTGCCGCCGCGCGTCTGGCGGACGAGGGACATGACGCGGGCGGCGCGGTCCGGGCGGGCGTCGGCCAGCCACTCGGCGAACAGTGTCTTGATCTCCAGCGGCAGGCGCAGGGTCACATACATGGCGGAGGTCGCCCCGGCCTTCGCGGCCGCCTCCAGCACGGCTTCCAGCTCATGGTCGTTGAGGCCGGGGATGACGGGGGCGAAACCGACGCCGACGGGCACGCCCGCGTCGGCCAGCCGTTTCACCGCGTCGAGACGGCGCGCGGGCGTCGCGGCGCGGGGCTCCATGGTGCGGGCGAGGTCGCGGTCCAGCGTCGTGATCGAGACGAAGGCGCTGGCCAGACCGTCGCGGCCCATCGGGCCCAGAATGTCCACATCGCGGGTGATCAGATTCGATTTGGTGATGATGGAGAAGGGCTGGTTGAACCGCTGCAGGACCTCGAGCAGGCCGCGCGTGATCTTCTGCGTGCGCTCGACCGGCTGATAGGGGTCGGTGTTGCCGCCTATGTGGATGCGTTTGCAGACATATTTCCGGGCCGCGAGCTCCTGTTCCAGGAGACGCGGCCCTTCGGGCTTGAAGAAGAGCCGGCTCTCGAAATCCAGGCCCGGGGATAGGCCCATCCAGGCATGGGATGGACGGGCGTAACAGTAGATACAGCCATGTTCGCAGCCTTTGTAGGGGTTGATCGAGCGGTCGAAGCCGACGTCGGGACTGGTATTTGTGGTGATGATCTTTCGGGCGTGTTCGGGCGTCAGGGTCGTTCGGAGCGGGGCCGGCGTCTCGTCCTCCGCCGTCCAGCCATCGTCGAAATCCTCATGCACGACGGGTTCGAACCGGCCGGTGGCGTTGGTGCGGGCGCCGCGTCCTTTCGTCGGCAGGGGAGCAGTAGACATGGGCTGAGGCTATGTTCCCGAATGGAACAAATCAAGAACAATTCCGTCGTGAGCTTGCGATCGACTCACGCCGATTTCACTATCCGGGGCTTGCCCTTCGCGCGATAATCACACCCATCGCAGAGGAGCTGTCATGATCACACTCATCGTCATCGGCGTCATCGTCGTCATCCTGATCTTCGTGGTCATGGGGGCCTACAACCGTCTGGTCGCGCTGGATCAGAAGGCGGACCAGTCGTTCGCCGACATCGACGTGCAGCTGAAGCAGCGGAACGACCTGATCCCCAACCTGGTCGAGACGGTGAAGGGCTACGCCTCGCACGAGCAGGAGACGCTGAACGCGGTGACCCAGGCGCGCGCCGCCGCCGCAGGGGCTGCCACGATCGACGACAAGGTGACCGCCGACAACATGCTGACCGGCGCCCTGGGCAAGCTGTTCGCCGTGGCCGAGGCCTATCCGGACCTGAAGGCCAACACCAACTTCCTGGAGCTGCAACGCGAGCTGGCGGATATCGAGAACAAGCTGGCGGCCGCGCGCCGCTTCTTCAACAACGCCGTGGCCGAGTTCAACGCGGTTCGGGCCCAGTTCCCGACCGTGCTGTTCGCCGGGATGTTCGGCTTCGGAACCGAGAAGCCCTTCTTCGCCGTGGACACTGCGGATCGCGCCGCCATGACCGCCGCCCCGCCGTCGGTGAAGTTCTAGGTCCACATGGCCGCTGTCGGTCTCCAGACCCACATCTGGGCGAACAACACCCGGTCGACCCTGTTGCTGATCGGGTTCCCGGTCATGCTGACCCTGGTCCTGTTCGGGCTGGAGCTGGTGCTGATGGGATTCGGCGTCCTGCCCAATTCGGGCGGGACCCTGGGCGACGACGTAAATTACGCCGTGGGGATGCTGGCTGGGACCATTCCGCTGGCGGTCGTCGTGGCCCTGATCTGGTTCGCCATCGCCTGGTTCGGCAATCAGGTGATGATCGACGTGATGACCGGGGCGCGGAAGGTCGAGCGGCAGGACGCGCCGGAGCTCTATAACCTGCTGGAGAACCTGGCGATCTCGCGCGGTCTGCGGACGCCGACACTGCGGATCATCGAGTCGGAGAGCCTGAACGCCTTCGCCTCGGGCATCCGCGAGGGCCACTACAGCGTCACGGTGACCCGGGGGCTGATCGACGCCCTGGATCGCGACGAGATGGAGGCCGTGCTGGCGCACGAGATGACCCACGTCATCAACAAGGACGTGCGGACCATGGTGGTCGCCTCGATCTTCGCCGGGATCATCAGCGTGATCTGCCAGCTGGTGTTCCGGGGGCTGTTCTATCTGCGGGGCGGCAAGGACAACAAGAACGCACTGCCGCTGATCCTGATCGGGTTCGCCATCGCGGCCATCGGATATGTGTTCGCCGTCGTCATCCGGCTGATGCTGTCGCGGACGCGGGAATATGTGGCGGACGCCGGGGCGGTCGAGCTGACCAAGAACCCGGATTCCATGATCTCCGCGCTGCGGAAGGTGTCGGGGCGATCCAAGCTGGAGGCGCCCGATGACGTGCAGGGCATGTTCCTGGACAACGAGCGCGCGGGCTTCACCGACGCCCTGTTCGCCACCCACCCGTCTATCGACAGGCGGATCGCGGCGCTGGTGAAATTCGGCGGCGGGCGGGATCCGGGGGCCTGGGATGGCTTCGACGGACCGGTGACGGGGGACGGGACGGCCGTTCCGGTTTCCTGAATCCTCTCCCCCCGGGAGAGGGAGACGGTTAGTCGACGCGCGTCCAGCCGAGCGGCTTGAGGACCTCCATCGGCCGGAACCGGGCCTTGTAGTCCATCTTGGGCGAGCCCTCGACCCAGTAGCCGAGGTAGACAAACGGCAGGCGCACGGCCTGGGCCTGGCGCACATGGTCGAGGATGGCGAAGACGCCGAGCGACCGCTTGACCAAGTCCGGATCGAAGAAGCTGTAGACCATGGACAGGCCGTCGGAGAGCAGGTCGGCCAGGGTCACGGCGACCAGATCGCCGGGGCCTTCATCGGTCGAGGGCAGGCGGTATTCGATCAGATGGGTGCGGACCGCCGTGTCCTCGACCATGGCGATATAGTCGGGCCAGGTCATGTCGGTCATGCCGCCGCCCGGGTGGCGATGGGCGAGGTAGCGTTTCAGCAGGGCGAACTGCTCCTGGGTCGCCTCGGCCTCGACGAGATCGCGCGACAGGTCCTCGTTGCGGGAGAGGACCTTGCGCTGGCCGCGCGAGAACTGAAACTCCGGCGCCGGAAGCCGCACGGAGATACAGGCGTCGCAGCCTTCGCAGGCCGGGCGGTAGGCGATGTTCTGGCTGCGGCGGAAACCGGCGTGGGTCAGCTCGTCGTTGACGTGGGCGCCGTCCGAGAAGGGCAGGTTGGCGAACACCTTCCGCTCGGTCATGCCCGGCAGATAGGGGCAGGGCGCGACCGCCGTCATGAAGAAGCGAAGCTGACGTGTCGGAACATGCTGCGTCACGGCGTCAGGTCCGCATCCAATGTCGTCCGGCGTAGGGCAGGGCCGTGTTCATCGGACGATTTGCCGCCAATCGCTGCTGCGCCGCAAGCCGGTTCGCGCCGTAACCGAACGGCGCGGCCCTCACAGGCTGGTGTCCGCCGGCAGGACCGGCGCTTCGCGCAGCAGGACAATGGCGATCCGGCGGTTGCCGGCGAGGGACGGATCGTCCGGATACAGAGGATCAGAACCCGCCTTGCCCGCGACCGAATAGACCCGGTCGGCGTCGATCCCGGCGCCCTGGAGGATCTGGCGAGAGGCGTCGGCGCGGCCGGCCGACAGGGGCCAGTCGCTGGCGGTCGAGGCGCGGCCTGAGCCGGCGACCGCCGAGGTGTGGCCCGAGATGGAGATGCGGTTCGGCAACCGGTTCACGACCCCGGCGATGGCCCGCAGCAGGACCTGGGCGCGGGCGTTCGGACGGGTCGAGTTCTGTTCGAACATCGAGCGGCCTTCCTGATCGACCAGCTGGATACGCAGGCCTTCGGGCGTCTGGTCGATGATCAGCTGTTTCGACAGCTCGGCCAGTTCCGGCATGCGCTGCATGGCCTGGCGCAGGGATTCGGCGGCGGAGGCGAACTCGGCGGCCTCGCGGGCGGCGATCTCCTGACGCAGTTCCTCTTCGGAGGCCGCGCCGAGGTTGGCGCTGGATCCCGCTTCCTCGGGCGCGTCCTGGGGCGCTTCGGGGGCCTGTTGTTCAAGAACCGATTGGGAGCCCGAGCTCTTGGAGCCGTCCTCGCCCAGAGAGGTGCCGCCCAGGATGCCGCCGGAGCCGGAGGTCGTCTGGGAGACGCTGGCGGGCGCGAAATATTCGGCGATGCCCTTCTTCTGTTCGGGATCGGTCGTGTTGATCAGCCACATCAACAGGAAGAAGGCCATCATCGCGGTCACGAAGTCGGCGTAGGCGACCTTCCAAGCGCCGCCATGGTGGCCGCCGCCGACCACCTTCTTGATCTTCTTGATGATGATCGGACGATCGCTGGCGTTCATCGACTCGGGCTCACGGGAACTGAAACGACCGTCGATGATCAAGGTTAATGCGACGTTTCGCAGTCGCCTCAGGCGGCGAGAAACCCGAGATGCTCGAGCAGGATCGTCGTCCCCAGGGCGATGAGGGCGACGCCGCCGACCAGTTCCGCGATCTTGCCGAAGCGGGCGCCGACGGCCCGGCCGATCAACATGCCGGCCGTGGTCAGGGCGAAGGTCGTCAGGCCGACACTGAGGGCGATGACCCAGATATTCGCGCCGAGGAAGGCCAGGCCCACGCCGACCGCCGCTGCGTCGATGCTGGTGGCCACGGCCGTGGCGATCAGGGCCCATGGGCCGGACCGCAGCGGGGCTGCATCGGGTTCGGAGGGTCTGGAGGCCTCCCAGATCATCTTGCCGCCGACGACGGCCAGCAGGACGAAGGCGATCCAGTGATCGACGCTCTCGACGAAGCCTGCGGCGAGCAGGCCGAGGCTCCAGCCGATCAGGGGCGTGATGGCCTCGATCACGCCAAAGACGGCGCCCGCCTTGACCGCCGACCACCACGACGGCCGATGTGCGGCGCCGCGCCCCACGGCGGCGGCGAAGGCGTCCGTGGACATGCTCAGGGACAGGACAGCGATCGCTCCGGGCGTCATGATCGATCTCGCCGGGCAGTCACGGCGCCCGGCCGGAACGGGCGGGGGCCGTCCTAGGGGATGGCGGATCAGTTAGCCCAGACTGAACTGACATGACGGTTGTCGCAGCCGCCGTCAGGTCCTAAACCCGCCGCCACGCGGATGTGGCGAAACTGGTAGACGCACCAGATTTAGGTTCTGGCATCGCAAGATGTGGAGGTTCGAGTCCTCTCATCCGCACCATCTTTTCTTTAGGGCGCTATCGCTCGCCGCGCGGCGGCTCACTGCTTGAGCGCATTTTGGGCGCTATCGCTGGCGACGCGGTCGCTCACTTCTTGAGCGGATTTCCCGATCTCACCGCGCATCCCGGCGAAGGCCGGGGGCCAGATCACAGACAACCGCGGCAGGGGTCGGGCGCCTTTCAAGCTGTTCAAGTCACAGGTCTTGCCAATCTGCACCCCGGCCTTCGCCGGGGTGCACGGAATGAGGTGAAGCCCAAAAAACAAAAGGCCCGGGATTGCTCCCGGGCCTTCCGTTTGTCTGGACTGAGAGACCTCAGTCCTTCTGGTTGTCGACGCCGGAGCCCATCGCCTCGGCCGGGGAGGACATGGTGGTCTCCTCGGTGATGTCGATGCCCTTGGCCAGCTTGGAGTTCCAGAAGCCGTAGGCGGCGTAGATGACCGCGCCGACGGCGGCGTAGCCGCCCAGCAGCATGAGCGGGAGGGGATTGTCCTCCGCCGCGTGCTGGAACATCGGGATCAGGTTCTGGCTGGCCAGGAACAGGCAGGCCAGGATGCCCAGGACGGCGGTGAAGATGCCGCCCGGGACCTTGAACGGACGCGGCATGTCCGGATGCTTGATGCGCAGGAAGATCACGCTCAGGCACACGATCGAGAAGGCCGTGGCCGTACCCAGCGAGACCAGGTCGCCCAGGATCGAGATGGGCAGGAAGGCCGCCGCGATGGCGATCAGCACGCCCAGCAGGATGGTGCCGATCCAGGGGGTGCGGAACTTCGGATGGATCACGGCGAAGGCGCGCGGCAGCAGACCGTCGCGGGCCATGGTGTAGAAGATCCGCGTCTGGCCGTAGCACAGCACCAGCATGACCGAGCTGAGGCCGGTGATGGCGCCGATCTTGATCATGAAGCTGATGATGTTCAGCGGCTGACCGCTCGCCAGGATGATCGGCGTGTTGGCCCATTCCAGGCTCATGCGGTCGATGGCGACAGCCACCGGCGCGGGGCTGGCCAGTTCCATGTACGGAACCACGCCGGTCATGACGGCGGCGACGGCCATATAGATCAGGGTGCAGACGAACAGGGCGCCCAGGATGCCGAAAGGCACGTCCTTGGACGGGTTCTTGGCCTCGGCCGCGGCGGTCGAGACGGCCTCGAAGCCGACGTAGGCGAAGAAGATGATCGCGGCGCCCCGGAAGATGCCGCCGACGCCGTACTGGCCGGCGACCCCTGTCGGTTCAGGGATGAAGGGCACCCAGTTGTCGGGGTTCACATAGCCGATTCCGACCGCGATGAACGTCAGCAGGACGATGATCTTGATGACCACGATGACGTTGTTGATGTTGGCCGATTCCGAAACGCCCAGCACCAGCAGGCCGCAAACGGCGGCGATGCCGATGGCGGCGACCAGGTTGAACGTGCCGGTCAGCGGGAAGGATGTGGCGCCCGCTTCCTGGACCAGCTGAACCAGAGGCGTCGCCCATTGAGGGCCCTCGCCGCCGGCGTAGGCGATGGTCGGGAAGATTTGCTGGCTGACGCCGAAATCGGTCAGGATCGAGACGACGTAGCCGGACCAGCCGACCGCCACGGTCGAGGCCGCGACGCCGTATTCCAGAACCAGCAGCCAACCCATGATCCAGGCGAAGACCTCGCCCAGGGTGCCGTAGGCATAGGTGTAGGCGGAGCCGGAGACCGGCATGGTCGAGGCCAGCTCAGCATAGCAAAGGCCGGCCAGGCCGCAGGCGATGCCGGCGACGATGAAGGACAGCATGATGGCCGGACCGGCGTTGGCCGCAGCCACCTGACCGGTCAGAACGAAGATGCCGGCGCCGATGATGGCGCCGATGCCCAGACTCATCAGATTCCACTTGCCGAGCGTGCGCTTCAGCTCGCTCTTGGCCGCTTCCTTCTGGATCTGCGCTACGGATTTTCTGAGGAACAGTCGGTTCCCCTTGGGCCTAAGGCCATCTGCGGACATACGTCGCGCCCCCTCGATACGAAAACACGGCGAACCCTCCCCGGGGCCGCCTTCCAGCGCGGGACGCTAGCGACGGATCAACGCAGGCGCAACGCGGTTTCCGATCCATGAAGGCGCTGCAACGGTTTCGTGACCCCACGCGTGGCCGTCCGAACGCACATTCCTTGGTGGGCCGCCGATGTCGGGCTAGTGCACCCCGGATGATCCTGCCCATCCACGCCGTGCTCGATGACCTGAAGGCCGCGGTCGCCGCGAATCCGGCGGTCGTCCTTGCCGCCCCTCCGGGCGCCGGCAAGACCACGGTCGTGCCGCTGGCGCTGCTGGATGCCGCCTGGCTGGGCGGCCGCAAGATCCTGCTCCTGGAGCCGCGTCGGCTGGCGGCGCGGGCGGCGGCGGAACGGATGGCCCAGACCCTGGGCGAGAAGGCCGGCGACACGGTCGGCTATCGCACCCGGCTGCAGAGCCGGATCGGGCCGAAGACGCGGATCGAGGTGATCACCGAGGGTGTCTTCACCCGCATGATTCTGGAGGATCCGGGTCTGGAGGGCGCCGGCGCCGTCCTGTTCGACGAGTTCCACGAGCGCAGCCTCGACGCCGACCTGGGACTGGCGCTGGCGCGGGACAGCCAGTCGGTGCTGCGCGAGGACCTGAAGCTGGTGGTCATGTCGGCGACGCTGGATATCGCGGGGGTGTCGAAACTGCTGAACGGGGCGCCGGTGATCGAGGCGCAGGGGCGGGCGTTTCCGGTGGAAACGGTCTACCTGGGTCGCAATCCGGTCGAGCGGATCGAGGAGGCCGTGGCGCGGGCCTGTCTGACGGCGCTGGGCGACCAGTCCGGGTCGATCCTCGCCTTCCTGCCCGGGCAGGGGGAGATCCATCGGACGGCGCAGAGGATCGGCGAACGGCTGCGCGATTCGAACGTCGATGTGGTCGCCCTGTACGGCGCCCTGGACAAGGAGACCCAGGATCGGGCCATCGAGCCGTCGCCGACCGGGCGGAGGAAGATCGTGCTGGCGACCTCGGTGGCGGAGACCAGTCTGACGATTCAGGGGGTGCGGGTGGTGGTCGATTGCGGCCTGTCGCGCGTGCCCCGATTCGAACCCTCCAGCGGGCTGACGCGGCTGGCGACGGTGCGGGTCAGCCGGTCGTCGGCGGAGCAGCGCCGGGGTCGGGCGGGGCGGACGGAACCGGGGGTTTGTTACCGACTGTGGGACGAGGAGGCGACGCGCGGCCTGGTCCCGCATCAGCGACCGGAGATTCTGGAGGCCGACCTGACCGGGCTGGCTCTGGATCTGGCGCGTTGGGGGGCGCGGACGACCGAGGGGCTGGCGCTGCTCGATGCGCCGCCGGCGGGGGCGCTGGCGGAGGCGCGGGCGGTGTTGACGCGATTGAAGGCGCTGGACGGGCAGGGCGGGTTGACGGAGCACGGGCGGCGGCTGACCCGGATGCCGCTGACGCCGAGGCTGGCGCATCTGGTGGCGGCGGCGGCCGACGCCGGCGCGGCGATGCTGGGCGCGCGCATCGCCGCGGTCCTGAGCGAGCCGGGGCTGGGCGGAAACGACATCGACCTGAGAGACCGGCTGCGCGGGTTCGAACGCGACCGGTCGGCGCGGGCGCAGGATGCGAGGAAGCTGGTCGAGCGATGGGCGAGGGCGGCGGGCGGCGGTTCCGGCGGCGGGGGAGATGTCGAGGTCGGCGAGCTGCTGGCGGAGGCCTTCCCCGAACGGGTCGCCAGGGCGAGGGGCAGGCCGGGCGAGGTGCTGCTGGCGTCGGGGCGCGGGGCGTTTCTCGATCCGACGGACGGGCTGGCGCGGGAGGCATGGCTGGCGGTGGCCGACCTCGGCGGCGGAGATGCGAAGGATCGCATCCGGCTGGCGGCGCCGCTGGACCCGGCCGGTCTGGAGCCACGGCTGACGACCGAGGACCGGCTGGTGCGCGAGCCTTCCGGGCGGATGGTCGTGCGGCGCATCCGCCGGGTGGGCGCGATCGTGTTCGACGAGAAGATCACCGGGGCGCCGGATCGGGCAGCGATCACGACGGCGCTTCATGACGAGGTCGGGACGGACGGGTTGAGAGGCCTGAAGTGGGGCGAGCGATCGAGCGCGGTCCGGGCGCGGCTGGCCTTTCTGCGTGGGCTCGACACGGACTGGCCGGACATGTCGGACGCGGCCCTGATGGAGCGGCGCGGGGACTGGCTGTGGCCGTTGCTGGAAACCGTTCAGGACCTGTCGCAGATCCGGGATGAGGCCCTGGCGCAGGGGCTCGAATCCATGATTCCGTGGGATCGACGGCGGCTGATGGACGAGCTGGCGCCCGCACGGCTGACGACGCCGCTCGGGTCGGCGGGCATCGACTACGGGGCCGAGGGCGGGCCGCGCGTGGATATCCGGGTGCAGGAGCTGTTCGGGGTGACGACCCATCCGGCCGTGGGCGGGGGGCGTGTCCCGCTGACGCTGGCGCTGCTGTCGCCGGCGCGGCGGCCGATCCAGCTGACCAGGGACCTGCCCGGCTTCTGGCGTGGCTCATGGAAGGACGTGCGCTCCGAGATGCGCGGTCGCTATCCGAGGCATCCCTGGCCAGAGAATCCGGCCGAGGCGCCGCCGACCAATCGCGTGAAGCCGCGCGGAACCTGATCCGGCGCTTGACCTGCGGGCAGGGTCCGACGCATCGGTGTTCGATGACCGAAGCCCCGCTCCTGATCACGCCCAGCCCGGCCTCGACGCGCCGCGTCCTGTTCGCCAGCCTGATCGGCACGACGATCGAGTTCTTCGACTTCTACATCTATGCCACGGCGGCCGTGCTGGTGTTTCCGGCCCTGTTCTTCCCGGGCGGCGATCCGGTGACGGCCCAGCTGCAGTCGTTCGCGACCTTCGCCCTGGCCTTCTTCGCCCGGCCTGTCGGCGCCGTGGTGTTCGGGCATTTCGGCGACCGGATCGGGCGCAAGGCGACCCTCGTCGCGGCTCTGATGACCATGGGATTGTCGACCATCGCCATTGGCCTGTTGCCCACCTATGCGCAGGTGGGCGTGATCGCGCCCTTGCTGCTGGCCGTTTGCCGGTTCGGTCAGGGTCTGGGGCTGGGCGGCGAGTGGGGCGGGGCGGTGCTGCTGGCGACCGAGAACGCGCCGCCGGGACGCAAGGCCTGGTTCGGCATGTTCCCCCAACTGGGCGCGCCGATCGGCTTCATCCTGTCGACCGGGGCCTTCATCCTGCTGACCTCGCTGATGAGCGAGCAAACATTTCTGTCCTGGGGCTGGCGCACGCCGTTCCTGGCCAGCGCGATCCTGGTCATTGTCGGTCTGTGGGTTCGGTTGCGGATCACCGAAACGCCTGAGTTCAGTCGGGTCATCGAGCGTGCCGAACGGGTGAAGATGCCGGTCCTGACCCTGCTGGCCCGATACAAGGGGGCGTTGATCCTCGGCACCCTCGGCGCGACGACGACGTTCCTGCTGTTCTATCTGATGACGGTCTTCGCCCTGAGCTGGGCGACGACGGCCATGGGGTTCACGCGCGCCGACATCCTGCCGATCCAGCTGGTCGGGGTGATCTTCTTCGCGGCCTTCATCCCGATCTCGGCGCTGGCGGCGGACCGGTTCGGACAGATCAGGGTGCTGATCGCGGCCTCGGTCGGGATCGGCCTGTTCGGCTTCCTGATCGCCCCACTGTTCAACGGCGGGCTGACCGGGCTGCTGATCTTCTTCTCGCTGGGGTTCGCGCTGATGGGGGCCACCTACGGACCGCTCAGTTCCGCCATGGCGCGGCCGTTCCGGGCGGCGGTGCGCTACACCGGAGCCTCGATGGCGTTCAATCTGGCGGGGATCGCGGGAGCGTCACTGGCGCCTTATGCGGCGACCTCGCTGGCCAGGTCGTTCGGGGTGCCGGCTGTGGGACTCTATCTGGCGGCGACGGCGACGATCACCATTCTGGCGCTCATCGGCATGTCCCGGCTGAAGGTCGAGGATTAGTCGGTCACCGCATAGACCATGACGCCCGTGGCGATGGCGAGGTTCAGGCTGTCCGCCCTGCCGCGCATCGGGATCTTGACGTTGACATCGCAGGCGGCGGCGAGGGCGTCGGTCAGGCCGGCCTGTTCGTTGCCCATGAGGATCAGGCTGGGCCTGGCGTAGGCGGCGTCGCGATAGCCTACGGTGGCGTCCAGACGCGTGCCGACGACGCTGCCGGGCCAGGCCTCGCGCCAGGCGAGGAAATCCTGGGGCGTGCACCGCGCGATGGCGACGGCAAAGACCGAGCCCATGGTGGCGCGGACGGCCTCGACCGAGAAGGGGTCGACGCAGTCGCCGATCAGGATGACTCCGCCACACCCCGCCGCGTCGGCGGTTCGGATGATGGTGCCGAGGTTGCCGGGATCGCGCACCTGTTCCAGGGCGACCCAGCAGGGGGCGGTCTCGGGCCTCAGCGCCGACAGGGGGGTGTAGGCTTGGTCGAACACGCCCAGCACCGTCTGGGGGTTCTCGCGCCGGCTGATCTTTTCGAGGATCGGATGGGTGACGACGACAATCTCGCCGCCGGCCTTCAGGGTCTCGGCGCGGGCGCGCTCCAGCAGGGGGTGAGGCCGCGCCTCCATGCCGACGAGCAGGGTCCGGGGCGCGCGGCCCTGGTCCAGGGCCTCGCCGATGAACTTCAGACCCTCGGCGAGGAACAGGCCCGTGGCCTCGCGTTCCTTGCGCATGTGGAGGGCGCGGACGGCCTTGACCGTGTCGTTGGTCAGGGAGGTGATCACGCGGTCTTCGCTCACGACGCCGACCATCGGGCGAAGAAGCTGAGGCCGATGGCGCGGGCGTCGGGACCCTCTTCGGACAGGGCCAGTTCGCCCCAGTCGATCCGGCCGCCGCGATCAGCCGTGGCCTCCTTCATCTGGTGGGCCAGCGACAGGCCCGAGATGCGGGCGGCGTAGGCGTTCAACACCAGGAAGTCGGCGTCGTCGGCCAGCAGTGCGGCACAGTCGGCGAGCAGGCCCGGCATGTCCTCGAACAGTCGCCAGACCTCGCCCGTGGGGCCGCGTCCGTATTTCGGAGGGTCGAGGATGATGCCCTGGTATTTCGCTCCCCGGCGAACCTCGCGCGCGACGTATTTGCGGGCGTCATCGACGATCCAGCGGATCGGCCTGTCGGACAGGCCGGACAGTTCGGCGTTCTCCCGCGCCCAGGCGACGGACTTTTTGGAAGCGTCGACATGGGTCACCTCGGCGCCGGCTGCAGCGGCGGCCAGGGACGCGACGCCAGTGTAGCCGAAGAGGTTGAGAATTTTCGGGCGCTGCAGGTTGCGAATGCGCGCCTCCAGCCATTCCCAGTTGGCCGCTTGCTCGGGGAAGAACGCGAGGTGTCGGAAGGGGGTGAAACGGCCCACGAAGCGGACGTCGCGCCAACTCAGCGGAAAGGCGTCGATCGTGCCCTGGTCGTCGAAGCGCCAGCGGCCGGCGTCCTCTTCCTCCTGCTGAGGATCGAAGACGGCGTTGGCGCGCGCGAAGGCGGCGGGGTCGCGCGGCTTCCAGAAGCACTGAGGCTCGGGGCGGACCACGGTGTAGCGGCCGTAGCGTTCCAGCTTCCTGCCTTCGCCGCTGTCCAGCAGGGCATAGTCCGACCATCCGCGCGTGACGAGGGTTTCGGGCAGAGAGGACAGGACCGGCGGCATCGGCATGGCCATAGAGCCTGATCCGGAAGAGCGTAAGCGGTTTTCCGGTCGGATCAGGCTCTCAACTTCAAATTGGACCTTGATCAAGATCAAGGTCCGGCCGTCAGGCGGCCTCGCGTCCAGCGTCGACCTCGGCCTGGGCGGCGATCGTCAGGGCCGGATCGCGCCGATGGCGGGTCTTGTCCCAGGCGAAGGGTTGGGCCGCCAGACGCCAGACCGCGTGCCCGAACGCCAGCGTCAGCAGCGACCAGTAGGCGGGGGCGATGATCATGTCGGCGGCAGTGTAGGGCACGCCCGCCCGGCGCGTGCCGATCTTTCCGTTCAGCCAGGCGGAGGCCATTCCGACGACCAGAACCGCCAGGGCGAACCGGGGCGCCTCCGGCGGCAGGCCCGCAACCGTCGAGATGGCGATGGTGGCGATGAGCCAGGCCAGGGACGGGGCGTGAGCCACGGCGGCCAGGAGCGACAGCCCAAGGGTCATCGTCAGGGAGAGGCAACCGCGCCAGCCCAGCCCGGCCGGCGACCGGGTGTGGACACCCCAGGTCTGCATAAAGCCTTTGAGCCAGCGCGTCCTCTGGGGCAGCCAGTCGATCATTTCGCAGGGCGGTGTCTCATAGGTGGGACGCCGGAGGGTGCCGAGCCGGTAGCCGCTGCGCCACAGGCGGAAGCCCAGATCGGCGTCCTCGGTCACATTGTGGGCGTCCCATCCGCCGACCGCGCGCAGAGCCCGGACGCTGAAGTGATTGCTTGTGCCGCCGAGTGGAAACGGAAATCCGAGCCGCGCCATGGCGGGCAGGGTGACCTCGAACAGGGCGGCGTACTCGACCGCGAACTGGCGACCAATGAAGGAACGCTCGGAGCCGGCGGGCAGGCGTATGCGCAGCGGCGCCTGAAGTGTGGCCAGGCGCCCCGTTGGATCGGCGGCGAAACGGGCGACGGCTTCGCGCAACTGCTGCGGATCCGGGTCATCCTCGGCATCGTAAACGGTGAGGAGGGCGCCGGAAGCGACCGCGAGGCCCGCGTTGAGCGCCGCCGGTTTGGTTCTCGGGCCGCCGGGCGGGACGACGAACACCTTCAGCCAGGCCGGAAGTCTGCATCTGGCGGCGGCGTCGAGGGTGGGATGATCGTGGGCCTCCAGAAGCAGGAAACCTTCGAGCCGGTTGCGGGGGTAGTCGATTGCGTCAAGGCGTTCGACGAGCTGGGGCAGGATTTCCGCCTCGTCCAGCAGGGCGGCGAGGACGGTGTAGCGCGGGAGTTCGGGCGCCGACTCCGAATCGGGGGCGAGGCGAAGGCTCACCAGGATCAGCAGGACACGCCAGGCAGCCGCAACGAGGAAAATGATCTGCGCCAGCAGGATAAGAACCATCGCGGTGACGGCGCCGTTCGCGGCGAGGCCCCATCCCAGACCACCGACTGCCATCGCGACGGCGATCGACTGGCCGAGGCCGAACGACCGCATATCCGCCCGATAGGCATACCCGCTCGTCAGGATACTCATGCCACCCCCGATACCATCGAAGGTTAATGACCTATCCCAAGGTTGTGTCACCGGCAAGCCGTTGGCGCGCCTGCGGCAATGGCGCTATGCAAGGTCGAGGCGGGCCCTGTCGGCGCGCCGGTTCTCCTTCAAGGAGTTCAGCGTGCCGGCTGAAACCGTAATACTCTCAACCGCTTCGTCCCGCTCGACCCGCAAGCCGAAGGGCGAGGGTCACGCGCGCCGCGCCGAGATTCTCGCCGCGGCGGAACGCATCTTCATCGACGTCGGATACGAGGGCGCGACCATCCGCCGGATCGCCGACGAGGTCGGCCTGTCGTCGACGGCGCTCTACATGCACTTCTCGGAGAAGAGCGAGATCCTGCACGAGATCTGCCGCCTGGCCTTCGCCCGGCTGCAGGCGGCGAACGCGACGGTCATCGCCGAGGGCGGTCCGCCGGAGGTCGTCCTGCGCAAGCTGATGGAGGCCTATGTCGATTTCGGATTCGAGAACCCCAACGCCTATCGCCTGACCTATCTGACCCGCCCGCTCGAGGCGCGGGACGGGGCCCAGAGCGCGGCCCAGATGCTGGGCGGCGAACTGTTCCGGGCGTTTGAGTCCATCGTGGAGGAGGCGGCGGCGGCCGGTCGACTGCGGGGCGATGCGCGCGCCTCGGCCCAGACGCTGTGGGCGGGGTCGCACGGGGTCATCTCGCTGATGATCACCAAACCCTATTTCGAGTGGGTCGATCGGACCCTGCTGACCCGGACCATGCTCGACGCCCTGTTCGCCGGGCTGCTCAAGGCCTGATCCTGCTCCGGATATCAGCGAGAGCCCGAATCACGCTTTCGACAGGAGCGCGAAGCGCTTCCGTCTCGAACCATCAGGCTCGAGGCGATCAAGGCTGGTAGGGCTGGGGTCCGCCGGAGCCGCGCGCGATGTCCGCCGAGGTGGTGAGCGGGGCCGAGCCCCCGTTCAGACGGGCCTTGTAGACCGCCATGTTCTCCATCACCCGCATCATGTAGTTGCGCGTCTCGGTGAAGGGCGCGCACTCGATGAAGTCGACCGGATCGACCCCGCCGCCCGCCACGCCGCCACGCGGATCGCCGCAACGGGCCACCCATTGCGGAGCCCGTGCCGGTCCGGCGTTGTAGCCCACCGTGGTGAGCAGCATCGAGCCCCGGAACTGGCTCATCAGCTCGCCCAGATGATAGCTGCCCAGGGTCATGTTGTAGTCGGCGTCCCAGAGTCGTTCGGCCGACCAGGACATGCCCAGACGGCGGGCGACGCCGGAGGCGGTGGACGGCAGGAACTGCATCATGCCGCGGGCGTCGGCGCCCGATCGGGCGCGCGGGTCGAAGCTGGATTCCTGACGCGTGATGGCCATGGTGAAGGACAGGGGGGCGGCGCCGGCAACCTCGGGCGGGATGCGGATCGGGTACTGGCGCTCGGGCAGCAGGAAGCCGCGCTGGCTGGCGGCGCGGCCGACCATCATGGCCCCGAAGCCGTCCCCGTAGCCGCGCGTCATGTCCATCAGGAGAGCCAGGTCGTTGATGCCCGGCAGGGTGTCGTCCAGGTGGTAGGCGAAGACGCGGTAGAGGCTCGTCTCGCCCGTTTCGCCCAGGATGCGGGCGGCGCGAACGACCTCATTGGCCTCGAACGACGCGACGTCGTTCCGGGTCGGGACGGGCTCGGGAGGCAGGGTCAGGGTGGTGATGCCCGCCTTTTCCGCCGCCAGCTGACCGTAGAAGGTCTGAATGTGACGGGCGCCGCCCTGATAGAAGGCCCGGGCGCGGGCCTGGTCGCCCTGGGCTTCCGCCGCGCGACCCAGCCAGTAGAGGGCGCGGCCCTGGGTGATCGGGGTCGAGGACGACTGGCGCAGGGTCTCGAAATGACCAGCGGCGCGGGCGGGATCGCCGAGCTTGGTCAGGGCGACCCAGCCGGCGAAGAACTCGGCATCGACCTTGCGTTCGCCTGATGGGAAGCCGTGACCGGCCATGGCGTCATAGGCCGCGCGCCACTCGCGACGCTCCAGGGCGTCAAGGAAATAGTTGCGGCGCTCGTTCCACAGGGCGGTCTGGCCGTCGGCGTGCAGGGGCGCGGCAGGCAGGGCGGACAGGAGGGCGAAGCCTTCGGTCTGGCGATTGGCGGCTCGCAGGATGCGGACCCGCTCCAGGACGACCGCAGGGTCGACGGCCTGTGACGGCGACAGGCTGGCGACGACGCTGTCGGCCGCATAGGCGCTGCGCAGGGTCATGGCGGCATTGGCGGTGGCGCGGCGCTCCGGCGAAACGAGATCGAGCATGGCGCGGGTCGCCGGGCCATGCGGGCCGGTCAGCAGCATGTTCAGTCGGGCGTCATGATCGCGCTGGGTGAGGGTGTTGCCCCAGCGGGTCAGGATGCGGCTCTGGGTCGCCTCGTCGAAGGACTGGGTCTGCCACCATTCCTGGATCAGCAGGCGGGCCTCGCCGGAACGGCCGCGCTGGTCCAGCGCATCGGCCAGGGCGATGGCGCCCTGCACCGTCGTCGGACGCGACGCGCTGAAGAAGGCGAGGGCGGCGTCGGCGCCCATGCCGGCGCGTTCCAGCGCCTGTTCGCCGGCAGCGATCCGGGCCTCGGCGCGGGGCCAGGCGCGCATCGACTGAACGTCATTGGACAGCTCGGTCCAGGACAGTTGCGAGGCGGCGGTATCGACCAGCGCCCATTCGACCAGCTTGCGGGCGGTCGGGTCGGCAATGCCGGAGATGGCGTTCTGGGTGCCGATGACGTCGCGGGCGCGGGCGGCGGCCAGACCCTGACGGAACAGGGCGGTGTCGGCGTCGCCGAGGATGCGCGCCTGATAGTCGCCGCTCTGTCCGGTGACGTAGGGCGTCGGCTGACGGTTCAGGTCGGCGGTCTGCGGAATCGGCGCGAGAACGGCCAGTACGGCCGCGAGACTGGTCGCGAGCATGATGTGTCCGATCCTCATTCATCCCGGTTGCGGGTTCGAGCCCGGCAACCTACCCTCTTGCGTCTCGTATCAGGCGCCCGTCGCCCATCCCCCACGCAAGGTATTCTTGTTTCAATGACCGCCCCCTTGTTCAAGGGCGTGATCACCGCCCTGATCACACCACTTCGTGACGGAAACGTGGACGAAGCCGCCTTCGAGGCCCTGCTGGAACGCCAGATCGCCGCAGGGGTTCACGGCGTCGTCCCCATGGGCACGACCGGGGAGAGCGCCTCCCTGACCTCTGACGAGCATCGTCAGGTGGTCGAGTTGTGCGTGCGGCTGGCTGCGGGTCGGGTCCGGGTCATCGCGGGCTGCGGCTCGACCGCGACCGACAGGGCCATGGGTTACACCCGGCATGCCAAGACTGTCGGCGCCGACGCCGCCCTGATCGTGACGCCCTATTACAACAAGCCCTCGCAGGCGGGCTTGCAGGCCCATTTCGAAGCCATCGCGAACGCGGTCGAACTGCCGCTGCTGCTCTACAACGTGCCCAGCCGGACGGGTGTGGACATGGCGGATACCACCGTGGCGGCGCTTGCGGCGCATCCGAACATCGTCGGCATCAAGGACGCGACCGGCGACATGGGGCGGGTGAGCTGGATGCGGGTCAACATCGGCGGATCCTTCGCCCTGATCACCGGCGATGATGCGAGCTTCCCAGGCTATCTGGCCCACGGCGGGGGCGGAATCATCTCCGTGGTGTCGAACGTCGCTCCCGAAGGCATGGTCGCCCTGTGGAACGCCATCCAGGCCGGCGACCGAGCCCTGGCCCTGTCCTGGCAGGACCGGCTGAGCGGACTGGCGAGAGCGCTGTTCCTGGACAGTTCGCCGTCACCGACGAAATACGCCCTGGCCCGGCTGGGGCTTTGCACCGAGGAAATGCGGTTGCCGCTCGTGCCGATGCGCGATGACGTCAAGCCGGCCGTCGATGCGGCCATGACAGCGGCGGGTCTTTGATGGCCACCACCAAGGAAAAGGCGGCGGCGACCGTCAAGGCCCCGATCACCAAGGCCAAGCTGATCGCCGAGAACCGCCGGGCGCGGTTCGACTATTTCCTCGAGGACAATCTCGAGGCCGGGATCATGCTGCTGGGGACGGAGATCAAGGCCCTGCGCATGGGTCGGGCCAATATCGCCGAGAGTTATGCGGCGGTGGAAGGTCGCGAGATCGTGCTGATCAACGCCGACATCCCGCCCTATGCCCAGGCCAACCGGTTCAACCACGAGCCGCGCCGGCCGCGGAAACTGCTGCTGCATCGCAAGCAGATCGACCGGCTGATCGGGGCGGTCCAGAAGGACGGTCAGACGATCATCCCGCTGAGGCTCTATCTGAACGACGACGGCAAGGCGAAGCTTGAGATCGCCCTGGCCAAGGGCAAGAAACTGCACGACAAGCGCGAGGCCTCGGCCGACCGCGACTGGCAGAGGGACAAGGCCCGGCTCATGCGCGACAAGGGCTGATCAATGCCCTCCGTTGCGCGCTTTAAGTCGAATGACTTGTTCAAGGGCGGTGAGAATTTCCACCTCAATGCCTGTGTTGGAAACAACGGCGGCCCTTATGATGAGATGGACTACGGTGCCGGCTTCTTCCGAGCAGGCCAGATCATCGTGGATGGGGCGAAGAGCCGTCAGGGACCCGTTGACATCCTCGTTTATCCCGCGACGTTTTCTTTCCGACACGGCATAGAGTTGTACTTCAAATTCTTGTTCAAGGCCCTGATAAAATACAATAATTCAGGACGAGAATACAAAAAGAGTCACTCGATTGATAGGTATTGGGTCGAGATAAAAGAAGAAATTTGCGCGCTGTCAGCGGAAGAGTTCGATGTCTCTGAACTCGACGATGTCGATGCCATTATACGCGATTTTGTAGAGATTGATCCGACTGGCCAAGTGTTCCGATACCCCGAAGATCTCCGGGGCAACGCGCACCTGACTGAATTGGCGCTGATAAACGTTGAGGTTTTGGGCGACGCGATGCTCCAGCTCCACCAGCGGCTGGAACATTGGTGTTACTGGATTTTGGAACTAACCCAGCGGCGAGCGGAAGCCGATGAGGCCGTTTCAGGCTAGTTCGTCCCCGAAGTCAGGCCAGTCAGCTGCAACTGGATGACCTAGACGCCCGCAATCGGCTGGGCCTCGATCACATTCGGGATCGAGGCGACGGCGGCCGTATTGGCGTCGTAGAGGCCGAGCGACGGGCGCATCATCGCTTCCAGAGCCTGACCCGACAGCGTCAGAATGATCGCCGCCAGGATCGCGAGGCCCGCAGCCTTCCGCTCGCCTGCTGTGAACAGCTGAGGTTTCTTGTTGGTCTGTTTGCGCATCTGAACCTTCCTCTCCACCCCGCAACGGAAGCTGCGCCGCAGTGTTCCGCCCGGTTCCGGCGTCAGGAAGACTCGCCGATTCGGTGTGTCCGGCGAACAACAGTCGCCTAGACGGGGTCGGCCTCGATGGCGGCGCGGGCGCGGGCGAAGATGGCCTCGAACATCTCTGGCGTCAGTCGGCCCGTGTTCGTGTTGAGCCGGGAGCAGTGATAGCTGTTGATCAGGGTGTAGGGGCCGACCTTCGCCTCGACGCCGTGACCGGCGGCCATGGCGGAGGCCGGGACGCCGAGCGCCTTCAGCACGCTCTTTCGCGACACGTCGCCCAGGGTGACGATGACCTTCAGCCGGGGCAGGGCGGTCAGTCGGTCGATCAGGAAGGGGCGGCAGGTCTTCTCCTCGATCGGCAGGGGCTTGTTCAGCGGCGGGGCGCAGCGGACGGCGTTGGTGATCATGCAATCGACCAGTTGCAGGCCGTCGCCGGGGCGTGCGTCGTAGACGCCGGTCGCGAAGCCCGTCTTCGTCAGGGTCTGGTAGAGGATCCAGCCCGCGCCATCCCCGGTGAAGGGGCGGCCGGTCCGGTTGGCGCCGGTTCGACCAGGGGCGAGGCCGGCGACCAGAAGCCGGGCGTCCGGGTCGCCGAACGAGGGGGCGGGGCCGTTGAACCAGTCCGGGTTCTGGCGCCGGTTCTCCTCGCGATAGGCGACGAGGCGGGGGCAGAGCGGACAATCACGGGGCGGTTCAGGGGTCACGCGCGATCGTCCGCCGGGAAGGTGCGCACCGTCGGCGTGGTCGCCGGCGTGCGGGGACGGCCATACTCCTGGAGCAGGTCGGCCAGTTCGACGAAGTCATCAGCCTGACGCCGCAGTTCGTCGGCGATCATCGGCGGCTGGCTCTTCAGGGTCGAGACGACGGTGACGCGGACGCCCTTCGACTGCACCGCCTGGACCAGCCGGCGGAAGTCGCCGTCGCCGGAGAAGAGGATGGCGTGGTCGATGCGGGGGGCCAGCTCCAGCATGTCCACGGCGATCTCGATGTCCATATTACCCTTGGTGCGCGTATGGCCCTGGGCGTCGGTGAATCGCTTCACCGGCTTGGTCACCATCGAGAAGCCGTTGTAGCCCAGCCAGTCGATCAGGGGCCGGATCGGAGAGAACTCTTCGCCCTCGGTCACCGCCGTGTAATAATAGGCGCGAACCAGGACGGCTTTCTCCCGGAACGCATCGACCATCTTTTTGAAGTCGATGTCTGCGTTCAGGGCCTTGGTCGCCGAATACAGATTGGCCCCGTCGATAAACAGCGCCAGACGGTCGGTCGGATAGAGTCTCATGGCAATCGCGTCCCCGGAATCGGTCACAGCCCCTCAGGCGGTCAGCGTCAATATCGACGACGACCTGGATCTGGACGCCGCCGTCATCGTCGCGCTGGGCTGCAATGACAAGGGGGTCTGGCCCTCGTGCCGCGAGGCGCTGGAGGCGGCGCTGCACCGGTTTCGCTTCGAAGGGATCGATGTGATCGCCAGTTCGAGCTGGTGGACGTCGCAGGCCTGGCCCGACGCGAGCGACCCGCCCTTCGTGAACGGCGTCGTCATCGTGCGCACGGATCATGATCCCCACGCCCTGATGGCGGCCCTGGGCCGGATCGAGGAGGCGTTCGGACGACGGCGCACAGCCGCCAATGCGCCGCGCACGCTGGACCTGGACCTGATCGCCTATGGCCGGGAGCAGGGGGATTGCAACGGCCTGATCCTGCCGCATCCGAGAGCGGCCGATCGGCTATTCGTCATGGGGCCGCTGGCGGAGATCGCGCCGGGGTGGGTTCATCCGGTGCTGTCGCACAGCGCCGACGCCCTTGCCCGGACCGCGACAGTCGGTTGCGATGCTCGCCCGACCTAAGGCCTGCGCGGCCTGCGTCTGGCCGAGACGGACCGGACATACAGCCGACCGGTGCGCCCGGCAGGGATGGGCACTTTCGCCTCAGCGAGGGCGCGCTGGATCAGGGCGGCGACCGGTGGATCGTCCATCTGCGAGGGGTGCGACAGGCTGATGCTTCGTCCGGCGGCCCCCTGGCCTTCCAGAAGCCCGTCCGGGTAAGCCAGACCGGCGCCCTGGAGGAAATACAGCGCATATCGGCGCGGATAGATCACGATCGACAGAATGGCGTCGGACGGCCGCTCCGAGGGCGAGGCTCCGACCACCAGGGCCGCGTAATTGTCATAGATCATCCAGTCGGCGCCGGGGGTCAGTCGCCGGAGCCGTTCGATGGCTTCGGCGGCCCCATCACGGATCGCGGGGTCGAACCGGTCAAGGAACGCCGCCAGCGCCGCCTGCGCCTCATCGCCTTCGATCCTGTCGTCCCGGACCGGCATGGCCCCCTCCCTGAACCGGAGACGATCCTATCACAAAGCCCGCGTCTTGGCTCGATCGCCCCAAATCCGCCCCTGTGGCGTTGCACAAAGGCATGCCTATCTGTATGCAACGCGGTTCTCCCCCCGCCCGAGGTAATTCATGGCTCGCGTCACTGTCGAAGACTGCATCGAGAAGGTGCCGAACCGGTTCGGCCTGGTCCTGCTGGCGGGTAACCGCGCCCGCGCGATCGCCAACGGCGCCGCCCTGACGCTCGATCGCGACAACGACAAGAACCCCGTCGTCGCCCTGCGCGAAATCGCCGACGACACAGTCGTTCCGGCCGAACTGCTTGAGACCGTCATCGTCGCCCTGCAACGCGTCGACGAGCGCACGGAAGCCGAGGACGAGGCGGAAATCGTCGGTCTGCTGGCCGAGCCGCAACATATGAACATGGCCGAGGCCGAGCTGATCCGTGCGCTGCAGAGCGACCGGGACGGCGGCCAGGAGGAACGCTACTGACGGCGGAACCCGCCAACGGCATCACCATCCTCCCGGCGCGGTCCGGTACGACCCCGCCGCCAAAGATCATTGCCAATGACACCGCTTCGCCGTCTGTGGAAACGCAGGCGGCGAAACGCATTCCGGTCCTGCGCCAGTTCGAACTGATCGAGGCGGTCAAGGCCTATGACCCTACCGCCGACGAGGCCCTGCTGAACCGGGCCTATGTCTATGCGATGAAGATGCACGGCTCGCAGTTGCGGGCCTCGGGCGACCCCTATTTCGCTCACCCGATCCAGGTCGCGGGCATCCTGACCGACTACAAGCTCGACACCGCCACCATCGTCACCGCCCTGCTGCATGACGTGGTCGAGGACACCTCGGCGACGCGCGACGACATCGCCGCCATGTTCGGCGAGGAGGTCGCCAGTCTGGTCGAGGGGGTGACCAAGCTGAGCCGGCTGGAACTCCAGGCCGAGCATACGCGCCAGGCCGAGAACCTGCGCAAATTCATCCTCGCCATCTCCAAGGATGTGCGTGTCCTGCTGGTGAAGCTGGCGGACCGTCTGCACAACATGCGGACGCTCAAATACGTCAAGCCGGAGAAACGTGAGCGGATTTCCAGAGAGACGCTGGAAGTCTATGCGCCGCTGGGCCGCTCGATCGGCATCCACTCGATCGCGTCCGAGCTGGAAGAGCTGGCGTTCGAGCATCTGAACCCCACGGCCCGGACCGCGATCGAGCGGCGGCTGGAGGCGCTGAAGCTCGAACACGGCCACGCCACCGAAGGCGTCGCCGCCGAGATTCAGCAGGTGCTCAGCGAGGCGGGCATCGCGGCGCGCGTCTACGGTCGCCAGAAGACGCCCTATTCGATCTGGCGGAAACTGCAGCGCAAGTCGGTGGGCTTTTCGTCCCTGTCGGACATCTACGGCTTCCGCGTCCTGGTCGCGTTCGAGGACGACTGTTACCGCGCCCTGGGCGTCATCCACCGCGCCTGGCCGATGGTGCCGGAGCGGTTCAAGGACTTCATCTCCACGCCCAAGTCGAACAACTACCGCTCCCTGCACACGACCGTCGTCGGGCCGGGCGGCCTGCGGATCGAGATGCAGATCCGCACCGAGGCCATGGACCGGGTGGCCGAGGACGGGGTGGCGGCGCACTGGGCCTACAAGAACCAGTCCTATGGCTTCGACCAGGAGGCGATGGAGAAGGATGGCGGGCGCGATCCGCTGCAGAACCTGCGGCACCTTGTGCAGGTCATCGAGCACGGGGAGGGGGGCGAGGACTGGGTCGAACACGCCAAGCTCGAGATGTACCTCGACCAGGTCTTCGTCTTCACGCCCAAGGGCGCCCTGATCACCCTGCCGCGCGGCGGCATGGCGCTGGACTTCGCCTATGCGGTCCACACCGAGGTCGGGGACACGGCCGTCGGGGTCAAGATCAACGGCGAGCTGAAGCCCATGCGCACGGCCCTCCAGAACGGCGACGTGGTCGAAATCATCCGCGGCAAGAAGCGCGAGGCGCCGGCCGACTGGCGCAGCCTGACCGTCACTGGCCGGGCGCGGTCGGCGATCCGTCGCCATATCCGTTCGTCGGAGCGGGACGAATTCTACAAGCTGGGCAAGACGACGCTGGAGCAGGCGTTGACGCGCGCGGGCAAGTCGCTGGCCGATGTGTCGCTGAAGGCCGTGGTCGAGACCCTGGCGACGGGGACGCAGGAAGACCTGTTCGACGCCATCGGCCGGGGACGGATCCAGGCCAACCGGGTCGTCGAGATCCTGTTCCCGTCGCTGAAGGGGACGCTGACGACGGGCGCGGATCGCAAGAAGATCGGCGACGCCCACGCGCGGCTGTTCGTGCGCGGCGGAGGCCTGACGCCGGGCATCAGCATCCATTTCGGCGCCTGTTGCACCCCGGTGCCGGGCGACCGGATCGTCGGCATCCTCGAGCCCGAAAAGGGGCTGACCGTCCACGTTATCGACTGCCAGAAGCTGGCCGAGTTCGCCGACGACGACAGCGTCTGGCAGGACCTGCAGTGGACGCCGCAGGCTGAACAGGGGGTGGTCGGCACCGCCCGGCTGCGCGCCACGATCCAGAACGCGCCGGGCGTGCTCGGTCAGGTCGCCACAGTGATCGGCGAGGCCGGCGGCAACATCCTGAACCTGAAGATGGCCCACCGGCAGTCGGACTTCTTCGACATGGACCTCGACGTCGAGGTCGCTGACGCCAAACACGCCACCAGTATTATCGCCGCTCTGAGGGCCAACCCCAGCGTGGATACGGTCGAACGCTCGCGGGGGTAAGCCTGGCTTTCGTCATCCTCCGGCGAGCCACGCCTTCGCGGCGCAGACCGGGGGATGACGCAAGAGCCTATTTCTTGCCGGGCGGCTGGGTGAAGGGCGAGGTTCCGACCGACACCGCCGGTTTGGGCTTCTCGGCCTTGGGTTTGCGGACTTCCTTGTTCGACTTCACTTGACCCTTGGCCATGACCGATACTCCTGACGCGCGCCGCCGGGAGGGCGGATGACTGTCCTCCTCCAACGCGAGATTTTCCACAATAGCCGCCGCCCAAGCTTCACGCCCTGTTGACGAGAACAAACAGCCAACATAGAACAATACCAGAACGATACATCTGGGGATAAGGCGATGACAAGAGTGGTTCGGGAAGCGCTGTCGCTTGCATCGTGCGGCGGCTTTGTCTGGATGGTCTGGCAGGTCGCCCTGTTGGCGAGATGAGTCGCCTCCGGCCTGCGCTCGAGGTTCAGGCCATCACCAATACGCCCGCAGAGACCGGTTTCGTCCATCTGAGGGTGCGCTCGGCCTACTCACTGCTGGAAGGCGCGATCAAGGCGGGCAAGGTCGGCAGGCTGGCGGCGGATATCGGCATGCCGGCGGTGGCCGTGGCGGACCGGGTCAATCTGTTCGGGGCGCTGGAGTTTTCCGAGGCGTCGAAGAGCGTTGGTGTTCAACCATTGATCGCCTGTGCGTTGCCGGTCACCGGCATCGGCGGAAAGCGCGGCGAGCGCTGGGCCAAGGTCCCGACCGTGGTCCTGATCTGCCAGAGCGAGATCGGCTGGCGAAACCTCTGCGCCCTGTCGTCCTCGGCCTATCTCGATGCGGGCGACGAGGAGCCGCACGTGCCCTGGGCCAGTGTGGTCGCCCATTCGGAAGGGCTGATCCTGCTGTCCGGCGGCCCCGACGGTCCCGTTGACCCGCTGTTCGTGCAGAACAAGCCGGGCGAGGCCGCCACGACCCTGGCCGCGATGGCCGGGGTGTTCGGCGACCGCTTCTACGTCGAGCTGCAGCGGCACGGCCTGCCGGACGAGGCCGCCGCCGAACGCGGTCTGGTCGAATGGGCCTATGCCAACGACGTCCCCCTGACGGCCACCAACGACGTCCACTACGCCAAACAGAACCAGGCGAAGTCGCACGACGCCCTGCTGTGCATCGCCGACGGCGCCTTCACCGGCCAGGAAGACCGGCGCCGGATCACCGACCAGCATTTCTTCAAGACGGCGGCGGAGATGCGGAGCCTGTTCGCCGACCTGCCCGAGGCCTGCGACACCACGATCGAGATCGCGCGCCGCTGCGCCTTCCTGGTCAAGACCCACCCGCCGATCCTGCCGCGCTTCGACGCCGGCGCCGGCCGCACCGAGCCCGACGAACTGATGCACCAGGCCCGCGAGGGTCTGAAGGCGCGGCTGAAGCTGGTCACCCCGTCGGCGCCCGAGGCCGACTACTGGACGCGGCTGGAGTGGGAGGTCGGGATCATCACCCAGATGGGCTTCCCCGGCTATTTCCTGATCGTGGCGGACTTCATCAAATGGGCCAAGTCGCACGGGATTCCGGTCGGGCCGGGGCGGGGATCCGGGGCCGGGTCGCTGGTCGCCTGGGCCCTGACCATCACCGATCTGGATCCCTTGCGGTTCGGTCTGCTGTTCGAGCGGTTCCTGAACCCCGAGCGGGTCTCCATGCCCGACTTCGACATCGACTTCTGCCAGGAGCGGCGGGAGGAGGTGATCACCTATGTCCAGGAGCGCTACGGCAAGGACCGGGTCGCCCAGATCATCACCTTCGGTACGCTGCAGGCTCGGGCCGTGCTGCGCGACGTCGGCCGTGTGCTGCAGATGCCGCTGGGCCAGGTCGACCGGCTCTGCAAGATGGTGCCGAACAACCCGGCCAATCCGACCACCCTGGCGCAGGCCATCGAGATCGAGCCCCGCCTGAAGGAGGCCCGCGACGCCGAGCCGGCGGTGGCCAACCTGCTGGCGACGGCGCTGGAGCTGGAGGGGCTTTACCGCAACGCCTCGACCCACGCCGCCGGCATCGTCATCGGCGATCGGCCGCTGGTCGAGCTGACGCCCCTGTATCAGGACCCGCGCTCGGACATTCCGGCCACCCAGTTCAACATGAAATGGGTCGAGCCGGCCGGTCTGGTGAAGTTCGACTTCCTCGGCCTGAAGACCCTGACCGTGCTGGACCGGGCGCACGGCTATCTGAGCCGCAGGGGCGCCGCGCAGGACTTCAACCTGCTGCCTCTGGATGACGGCAAGACCTATGAGCTGATGGCCTCGGGCCAGACGGTCGGGGTGTTCCAGCTGGAATCCCAGGGCATGCGCGACACCCTGCGCAAGATGCGCTGCGGCTCCATCGAGGAGATCACGGCCCTGATCTCGCTTTACCGGCCGGGGCCGATGGAGATGATCGACACCTATATCGACCGCAAGTTCGGGCGACAGGAAGTCGATTACCTGCATCCGTCTCTGCAGGAGACGCTGTCGGAGACCTACGGCGTCATCATCTACCAGGAACAGGTGATGAAGATCGCCCAGATCCTGGCCGGCTATTCCCTGGGCGAGGCCGACCTTCTTCGACGCGCCATGGGCAAGAAGAAGAAGGAGGAAATGGACATCCAGAAGGCGCGCTTCATCGCGGGCGCCTCCGAGAAGTCCGTGCCGGAACAGCAGTCTGACACCATCTTTGAACTGGTGGCCAAGTTCGCTGGCTACGGCTTCAACAAGTCGCACGCCGCCGCCTATGCGCTGATCAGCTACCAGACGGGCTGGCTGAAGGCGAACCACCCGGTCGAGTTCTTCGCCGCCTCGATGTCTCTCGACCTGTCGAACACCGACAAGCTGGCGGTCTTTTATCAGGACGCGCGCAAGTTCGAGGTGCCGGTGCGGGCGCCCGACGTGAACGCCTCCTCGGCCGACTTCGACGTCAGCTGGGATGAGGGCAAGGGCGCGGTCCTCTATGCGCTCGGCGCCATCCGCAACGTGGGCCTGGAGGCGATGAAACATGTCGTCGAGGTGCGCGAGACCGGCGGGCGGTTCGCCGACATCTTCGACTTCCTGGAGCGGGTCGATCCGCGCGCGGTCAACAAGCGGGCGCTGGAAGGCCTGGCCAAGGCCGGCGCGTTCGACTCGATCCACCCGAACCGGCGCCAGCTGTTCGAACAGGCCGACACCCTGATGGCCTATTGCCAGAGCGTGGCGGCGGACCGGACCTCGTCCCAGGTGTCGCTGTTCGGCGCCGACCAGGCCGGGGCGTCGCGTCCCCGGCTGAAGAGCCTGGAGCCCTGGGTCGGGCCCGAACGGCTGGATCAGGAACTGTCGGCGGTCGGATTCTACCTGTCCGGCCACCCGCTGGAGGACATGGAGGGCGCGCTGCGGCGCAAGCGCGTGACCTTCGTCGCCGAGGCGGTGCAGCGCGCGGAGCAGGGCCACGACGCCTTTCTGATGGCCGGCGTTGTGCGCCGCCGTCAGGAACGGGCCAGCCAGAAATCCGGCGAGAAGTTCGCCTTCGTCACCTTCTCGGACCCGACCGGCGAGTTCGAATGTCTGTTCCCGCCGGAACAGTTGAGGAAATGCCGCGAACTGCTGGAGGTGGGCGCCGCCCTGATGGTGCGGGTCCGGGCCAAGTCGTCGGATGGCGAGGTGCGATTCTTCGGCGACGACTGTTCCAGGCTGGAGACGCTGGTGGACGACGCCTCGGTGGGACTGCGGGTCCACGTCTCGGCGCGCTCCACCGATCCGGCGGCGATCCAGGTGCGACTGGCGCGGGCCCTGGCGCAAGGCAAGGGCGGCGAGGTCACCCTGATCGCCTCGCTGGACGGCCGCCGCGAGGTCGAGGTGCGGTTGCCCGGCCGCTATCGGCTGGACGGGGCGCTGCGCGGGGCGCTGAAGTCGGCGCCGGGGGTGCTGATGCTGGAGGATGCCTGATGGACGATGAGGGCCGTTCTTTGCCGCCCGAGTACGAGCCACCTGCTTGGGTCTGGTGGCTTGCAGGAGTGTTGGCTCTGGTCTGCCCAGTCCTTCTTCAACCTCTCTGGCCTGGCGGCCGGTTCTTTGGCGGTTTGACACCGACCGTGTTCTTGGTTGGATTGTTTTCTTCGGTGCCGTCAGAGATTTATCCAAATGACGAGATGCGAATGCCGCCGCGCCTCTCGATCAGACGACGCGGGCGGTCGCAGTGGGAAGGCGCATGGAAACGCGCTTTCATTTCTGCTGGCGTCTGTATTCTGCTCGCAATCGTGAATGATTGGATTTCTATAAGGTTTGCTGAGCCGACCTGATCTCGCTTGCCTTTTCCGCCCATCCCGACTAGAAGCCCGCCCACTTCACACGCAGGCGTGGCGCGTTTCGGGGAGACATCCTGAAGCGCTCCGTTCCGAGGGACCATCCGGTCCTTTCACCGTCTGCGGCGGAATAATCGGAAAAAGGACTTCCAAAGATGGCTCTGCCTGACTTCTCCATGCGCACCCTGCTCGAAGCAGGCGCCCACTTCGGCCACCAGACGCACCGGTGGAACCCGAAGATGGAACGCTACATCTTCGGCTCGCGCTCCAACATCCACATCATCGACCTGTCGCAGACGATGCCGCTGTTCCACCAGGCTCTGGTGGCCGTGCGCGAAGTCGCCGCCAAGGGCGGTCGCGTCCTGTTCGTCGGCACCAAGCGCCAGGCCGCAGAGCCCGTCGCCGAGGCCGCCAAGCGTTGCGCCCAGTATTACATGAACAACCGCTGGCTCGGCGGCACCCTGACCAACTGGCGCACCGTGTCGGGCTCGATCGCCCGCCTGCGCGAGCTGGAAGGCCTGCTGGAGCGCGGCGGCGAAGGCCGGGTCAAGAAGGAACTGCTGACCCTCGAGCGTGAAAAGGAAAAGCTGGAGCTTTCCCTGGGCGGCATCAAGGACATGGGTTCCATCCCCGACATCATGTTCGTGATCGACACCAACAAGGAAGCGATCGCGATCCTCGAGGCCCGCAAGCTGAACATCCCGATCATCGCGATCCTGGACACCAACTCGGATCCCGACGGCATCACCTATCCGATCCCGGGCAACGATGACGCCGCGCGCGCCATCCAGACCTATTGCGACCTGATCGCCGACGCCGTCCTGGACGGTCTCGCCGCCGGCGCCGCGAACTCCGGCGTCGACCTGGGCGCGATGGAAAACCCCGTCGAGCCGATGCTGGCCGAGGCCTCGGCCCCGGTCGAAGCCGATCTCGCCCCCGAGGGCGCCGAGGCTGTCGCCGAGGAAATGCTGGCCGCGTCGGGCGAAGAGACGCCTGCTGAAGAGCCTGCTGCCGAAGTGGCTGCTGCTGCGGAGCCTGCTGCCGTTGAACCGGCAGCCGAAGCCGAGAAGACCGAAGCCTGATCGGATCGGTCCGGCGATCCGGACCGTCCGCAAAACTGACATGCGGCCGGGGTAATCCCCCGGCCGCTCATGCATTCGATACAGACCTCAGGAGACCAGAAATGGCCGAGATCACCGCCGCCCTCGTCATGGAACTGCGCGCCAAATCCGGCGTCGGCATGATGGACTGCAAGAAGGCGCTTCAGGAAACCGACGGCGACATCAGCGCCGCGATCGACTGGCTGCGCGCCAAGGGCCTGTCCAAGGCCGCCAAGAAGGCCGACCGCGTCGCCGCCGAGGGCCTGGTGGCCGTCGCCAGCCGCGAAGACGGCAAGGGCGAAATCGGCGCCGCCATCGAGTTCAACTCGGAAACCGACTTCGTCGCCCGTAACGAGCTGTTCCAGAACGCCGCCAAGGCCTTCGCCCAGCAGGGCCTGGAGCACCACTCCGTCGAGGCCCTGCACGGCGCCGAGCTGGAAAACGGCAACACCATCCAGGCCGAGGTCACCAACATGATCGCGACCATCGGTGAGAACATGCAGCTGCGTCGCGCGGCTCGCCTGTCGGTCGATGAAGGCGTCGTCGCCTCCTACGTCCACAACGCCGTGGCACCGGGCCTCGGCCGCATCGGCGTGCTGGTCGCCCTGCACGGCGGCGGCGACAAGGTCGCCCTGCGCGAACTGGGCCGCAAGATCGCCATGCACGTGGCCGCGACAGCTCCGCTGTCGCTGAACACGGACGATCTGGACCCGGCCGCCGTCGAGAAGGAACGCTCGGTCCTGACCGAAAAGGCCAAGGAAGAAGGCAAGCCGGAAGCCATGATCGCCAAGATCGTGGAAGGCCAGATCAACAAGTTCCAGAGGGACGTGGTGCTGACCAAGCAGCCGTTCGTGATGAACCCGGACGTGACCATCGAACAGCTGGTCGCCGACACGGGCAAGGAACTGGGCGCTCCTGGCCTGCACCTGGCCGGCTTCGTCCGCCTGGCTCTGGGCGAGGGCGTGGAGAAGATTGAGGGCCCGGACTTCGCTTCGGAAGTGGCCTCGATGATGGCTCCGAAAGCCTAACCATACATACTGAGTGACTATCGGGGCGCGTTCGGCTTTGAAGCCGGACGCGCCCTTCGTCTATAAAGGACCGCCCGATTCCCGTGAAACGAGACCCCCATGCCCGCTGACAGCGCCCCCCTGCGATACAAGAAGGTGCTGCTCAAGGTCTCGGGCGAGGTCCTGATGGGTGAGCAGGGGTATGGCATCGACATGCACACGGTCGATACCGTGGCCGCGGCCATCGCCCGGGTGGTCAAGGGCGGGACCCAGGTCTGCCTCGTGATCGGCGGCGGCAACATCTTCCGTGGGCTGTCGACGGCGGCCGCGGACATGGAACGCGCCAGCGCCGACTACATGGGCATGCTGGCCACAGTCATGAACGCCCTGGCCATGCAGAACGCCCTGGAGAAGATCGGCGTCGACACCCGGGTGCAGAGCGCCATCCCGATGGCCGCGATCGCCGAGCCCTACATCCGTCGTCGCGCCGTGCGCCACATGGAAAAGGGTCGGGTGGTGATCTTCGCCGCCGGCACCGGCAACCCCTATTTCACCACCGACACGGCCGCCGCCCTGCGCGCCGCCGAGATGGGCTGCGACGCCCTGCTGAAGGGAACTTCCGTGGACGGCGTGTATTCCGCTGACCCGAAGAAGGACAAGACCGCGACCCGCTACGACCACCTGACCTATCAGGACGTGCTGTCGCAGAACCTGAAGGTCATGGACGCCGCCGCCATCGCCCTGATGCGCGAGTCCAAGATTCCGATTGTGGTGTTCTCGATCCGCGAGGAAGATTCACTACGCAAGGTGCTGAAAGGCAAGGGAACGTTCACGGTGATCAGTGACGCTCCGCCCAACGCCGCCTGAGACAAGACCAAGAATGAGGAGACCCCGATGGCCAAGCCTGATCTGAAGACCTATCGCGACCGTATGGACAAGGCTGTGTCCTCGCTGAAGGAAGAATTCCAGGGCCTGCGCACCGGCCGCGCCAATGCTGGCCTGCTCGATCCCGTCCAGGTGCAGGCCTACGGTTCCTCGTCGCCGCTGAACGCCGTGGCGGCGATCAGCGTGCCCGAGCCGCGCATGATCTCGGTCAGCGTCTGGGACAAGACGATGGTCGGACCGGTCGAGAAGGCCATCCGCGCCGCCGGTCTGGGCCTGAACCCCATCGTCGACGGCCAGACCCTGCGCATCCCCGTGCCGCCCCTGACCGAGGAGCGGCGCAAGGACCTGGCCAAGCTGGCCAGCAAATACGCCGAAACGCAGAAGATCTCCGTGCGCAACGTGCGACGCGACGCCAACGACGACCTCAAGAAGGCCGAGAAGGCGGGCGACATCAGCCAGGACGAGCAGAAGAAGATGGAAACCGAGGTCCAGAAGGACACGGACGCGGCCATCAAGCGCATCGACGAGACCTTGAAGACCAAGGAAGTTGAGATCATGCAGGTTTGAGGCCTCCCTCAAGCCTCGACAGAACGGATATCGGATGACGGCCCCCTCCGGCGGCGCGCCAGCCCCTGAAGCGGGGCCCCGGCATGTCGCACTGATCATGGACGGCAACGGTCGCTGGGCTCAGGCTCGCGGTCTGCCCCGGGCCATGGGTCATCGCGAGGGTGTCCAGGCGCTGAAACGCACCGTCCAGGCGGCGCCGGCCTTTGGCATCGAATGCCTGACGGTTTTCGGCTTCTCGACCGAGAACTGGCGGCGTCCGGCCGATGAGGTCTCCGATCTGATGGGACTGGTGCGGTCCTATGTGGCCAGCGACCTGGCCCGGCTGGAGCGGGAGGGCGTGCGGGTGCGCGTCCTGGGTCGCCGGACCGGACTGCCCGCAGACATCGCGGCCATCGTCGAACGCGCCGAGCGGTCGACGGCGCACAACAGCCGCTTCCTGTTGCAGGTCGCGTTCAACTACGGCGGCCGGGCGGACATCGTTGATGCGGCCCAGGCCTATGTGGATCGGCTGCTGGCCGGCCAGGCCACCGGGCCTCTGGATGAAACGACCCTGGGTCTGGGCCTGTCCACCGCGGGCGGACCGCCAGTGGACCTGATCGTGCGCACCTCGGGCGAGCAGAGGCTGTCCAACTTCCTCCTGTGGGAGGCGGCCTATGCCGAGCTGGTTTATCAGGACGTGCTGTGGCCCGACTACGGGGCCGAGGCCCTGGCCGATGCGGTGGGCCAGTACCGGCAGCGCGACCGACGGTTCGGCGCGATTGCGGTCGAGCCGGCGCTCGCGGTCAGCTGATGGCGTTCAAGGTGCGCGACATGGGCCTGCGCGCCGCCTCGGCCATCGTTCTGGCGCCGCTGGCCATGCTGGCCGTCTGGTTTGGCGGACCCTGGATTCTCGGCGTCCTGCTGATCGCCTGTGTCGTCCTGTCCATGGAATGGGCCAGGATGAGCGCGCCGTCCGACTGGAAGGCGGTCGCGGCCGCCGTCGCCCTGGCGCTGGTGGCCACACTGCTGTCCAATCCGAACGAGGCGGTGTCCTTCAGCCTGGTGCTGCTGGTTTTCGGCGGCGCTGCGGCAGGCCTGTTCGCGAGGGCGCGCGGACAGTCCGGCATCGATGCGGCCTACGGCGTCCTGTACCTCGGCTGGCCGGCCCTGCTGCTGATCTGGCTGCGGGACGGGAACACGGCGATCGGCTTCTACTGGGTCACGCTGGCCTTCGTGGTCGCCTGGGCGTCGGATATCGTGGCCTTCCTGGTCGGCAGCGCCGTCGGAGGACCGAAGCTGTGGCCGCGGTTCTCGCCCAACAAGACCTGGTCCGGTTTCATAGGCGGCCTGCTGGCGGGCACCGTGGCCGGCGCCGCCATGTCGGCCCTGCCCGAGGCGGGCGTGCGCTCGATGGGGTGGAGCGCGCTGCTCGGCTTCGCCGCCGCCCTGGCGACCATGGCCGGCGACCTGTGGGAATCTGCTCTGAAGCGTCGGTTCGGGGTCAAGGACGCGGGAAACCTGATTCCGGGACACGGCGGTCTGATGGATCGGGTGGACGGGCTGATGTTCGCCATCGTGGTCGTCGCCGTCGGACGGGTCCTGGCCAACTATTTCGGCGCGGGCGCGTGATCCGGCGCCGCGTGACCGTGCTGGGGTCCACGGGCTCCGTCGGCGCCTCGACGCTGGACCTGATGGATCAGGCGGAGGCGGCCGGGACAGGGGCCTTTGAGGTCGTCGCCCTGACCGGCGGAAACAATATCGAGCGGCTGGCCGAACAGGCGCGCCGCTGGCGTCCCGCCGTGGCCGTCACGGCCGATCCAAACAGGCTGGAAGCGCTGCGCGCGGCGTTGACCGGGACCGGCATCGCGGTGGCGGCGGGAGAGGCGGCCGTGGTCGAGGCGGCGACGCGACCGGCAGACCTTGTCATGGCCGCGATCGTCGGCGCCGCAGGGCTGAAGTCCGCCTGGGCCGCCGCCGCGACGGGAGCGACCCTGGCCCTGGCCAACAAGGAAAGTCTCGTCTGCTGCGGCTCGGCCCTGATCGAGCGGGTCAAGGCGAGCGGAGGCCGGTTGCTTCCGGTCGATTCCGAGCATTCCGCCATCTTCCAGGTCTTCCCGGCCGAGGCGCCCGAACGGGTCTCCAGGCTGATCCTGACAGCGTCCGGCGGCCCGTTCCGCCAGGCCTCGCGCGCTGACATGGCCTCAATGACCCCGGAACAGGCCGTGGCTCACCCGAACTGGAGCATGGGGGCCAAGATTTCGGTCGACAGCGCCACCATGGCCAACAAGGGCCTGGAGATGATCGAGGCGGCCTATCTGTTCGACATGCCGGCCGATCGCATCGATGTCGTCGTCCACCCCGAATCGATCATTCACAGCCTGGTCGAGTTCATCGACGGCTCGACCCTGGCCCAGATGGGGCCGCCGGACATGAAGACCCCGATCGCCTACGCCCTGGCCTGGCCCGACCGGATGGCCTGGCCGGCGCCGAAGCTGGACCTCGCCGCCCTGGGTCGGCTGACCTTTGAGGCGCCCGATCCGGAGCGGTTTCCGTCCCTGCGCCTGGCGCGCGAGGCGCTCGAGGCGGGCAGGGGAGCGCCGACGATCTTCAACGCCGCCAACGAGGTCGCCGCCCTGGCCTTCCTTGACCGCCGTCTGGCCTTTCTCAATATTGCCGCAGTCGTCGCCGAAACGCTTGATCGGATGACGAGGACGGGGGCGGATGCCGATTTCGACGATGCCTGCGCCGGCGCTCTCGCGCTCGATGCTCGCGCCCGCCGGGTCGCGATCGAAATCGTCGGGGATCTGGCGCTCGCCGCCTGATCCCTTCGGCTCAGCGGAAATGGAGACGGCATGCTGAACGCGCTGGGACAGGCCCTGATCTACATCGTGCCGTTCCTGCTGGTGCTGACGGTCATCGTCACCATCCACGAACTGGGCCACTTCCTGGTCGCGCGCGCCTTCGGCGTGAAGGTCGATCGATTCGCCATCGGCTTCGGCAAGGCCATTTTCAGCCGCACCGACCGGAACGGCATCGAATGGCGCGTCGGCTGGATGCCTCTGGGCGGCTATGTGAAATTCTCCGGCGACATGGATGCGTCCAGCGTACCCGACAGCCGGGGCCTCGATACGCTGAAGTCCGAGATCGTGGCGCGGGACGGTGTCGGCGCCGAGCGCGACTATTTCCACTTCAAGCCGGTCTGGCAGCGGATGCTGATCGTCGTCGCCGGTCCGGCGGCGAATTTCATCCTCGCGATTTTCATCTTCACCCTGCTGTTCTCGCTGCTCGGGGTGGATCTGCGCCCCGCCCGGGTGGCCGAGGTGACGGCAGGGTCGCCTGCCGCCGCCGCCGGATTTCAGGCTGGTGACCTGATCACGGCCATCAATGGCCGCGTGATCGCCGACGCCGGCGAGGTGACGCGCAAGGTCAGCCTGTCGGCCGGCGACGCCGTTCAGTTCACCGTCGAGCGCGCCGGATCGGAACTGCAGCTGGTCGCGACGCCCATCCGGCGGGTCGAAACGGATCCCATTGCCGGCCGTGTCAGCGTGGGCCGGATCGGCCTGGCCCTGTCATCCACGGCGGCCGAGACCCGTCACGTCCGCTACAACCCTGTCGAGGCTGTCGGCCGAGGCGTCCAGGAGACCGGCGACATCCTGGGAACCACCCTGACCTATCTGGGCCGGATATTCACGGGCCGTGAGTCGGGCGATCAGTTGAGCGGGCCGCTGGGCATCGCCAAGGCGTCCGGGGCCCTGACCAACGCGGCGGTGGCCGCCAATCCCGATCCCGTGGCGACCGTGTTGAACCTGCTTCTGACGCTGACGAGCTTCGCCGCCATACTTTCGATCGGAATCGGCTTTCTAAACCTGTTGCCCATCCCGGTTCTGGATGGCGGACATCTGGTCTTCTACGCCTATGAGGCTGTGGCGAAGAAACCCGTTGCCGCCGTCGTTCAGGAGGCGGGGTACCGGGTCGGTCTTGCTTTGCTGGCGGGATTGATGTTGTTCGCGACCTGGAACGACCTGCAGAAGTTGAACCTGTTCAAATTCCTCGGCGGGCTCGTCAGTTGAGCCTACGCCAGCCCCCGATGGTTTCCCGCATGATCCTGAACGACCTCCGCGCCGCATCGAATACGGGCGACCGCAACCTGCGCAGGACCTGCGTGGCCACGGCCAGCCTTCTGGCGCTCGTCGCGGGGACGCCGGCCCTGGCGCAGACCGCGCCGGCGCCGGCCATCCAGCCCGGCCAGATCGCCGCGCCGGCGGCCCAGACGGCCCCGTCCGAGACCGGAGTGGTCAACCGCATCCTGGTTCAGGGCAACCAGCGCATCGACCAGACCACGGTCCTGTCCTACCTGCCGATCCAGCCGGGCGACACCATCGACCCGGTGATCCTGGACGTCGCGATCCGCACCCTGACGCGCACCCAGCTGTTCGCCGACGTCCAGATCGGCCTGCAGCCGAACGGCGACCTGGTCGTCCGCATCGTCGAGAACCCGATCATCAACCAGGTCGTGTTCGAGGGGAATGGCGCGATCAGCGAGGACAAGCTGCGCGAGGAAGTGACCATCGCGCCGCGCGGCATCTACACCCGCGCCCGGGTCCAGGAGGATGTGGGCAAGATCATTGAACTGTATCGTCTGTCGGGCCGTATCTCGGCGAACGTGACGCCCAAGCTGGTCCAGCTGGAACAGAACCGCGTCGATCTGATCTTCGAGATCGACGAGGGCCCGGAGACAGGCGTCCAGTCGATCACCTTCCTGGGCAATGACGCCTTCTCCGACAGCGAGCTGCGCGAGGTCATGGTGACCAAGCAGACGCAGTGGTGGCGGCTGTTCACCAAGAACGACAACTACGACCCCGGCCGCCTTGATTACGATCGCGAGCAGCTGCGGAAATTCTATACGAACCGGGGCTACTACGACTTCCGCATCACCTCGGCCGTGGCCGAACTGGCGCCGGACGACAGCGCCTTCGCCATGACCCTGACGGTCGAGGAGGGTGACAAGTACAACTTCGGCGACATCCAGGTCGTGACCGAGAACGACCGCCTGAACGCGGACTTCCTGGAACTGCTGCTGCCGATCCGGACCGGCGACCTGTACGAGAGCGACAAGATCGAGAGCTCGGTCGACGCCCTGACCTTCGCGGCGGGCTCGGCGGGCTACGCCTTCGTCGACATCAACCCGACCTATCGTCCGAATCCCGAGACCGACGCCATCGACGTCACGTTCAACGTCTCTGAAGGCCAGCGTGTCTACGTCGATCGCATCAATGTCATCGGCAACACCCGCACCATCGACCCGGTGATCCGGCGCGAGCTGATGCTTACCGAAGGCGACGCCTTCAACCGCACCCTGCTGGAGCGGTCGCGCAACAATCTGCGGGCGCTGGGCTTCTTCAAGGAAGTCACGGTCGATGAGACCCGCGGCGCCGCGCCGGACCGTTCGATCGTCAATGTCACCGTCGAGGAACAGCCGACAGGCGAATTGTCCGTCGGCGCGGGCTTCAGCTCCGTCGACAGCTTCGTGGTCAACCTGGGCATTTCGGAACGCAACTTCCGCGGCCGGGGCCAGAACGTGGTCGCCCGCGTCGAATGGGGCTCGCTGCGCCAGCAGATCGATTTCCGCTTCACCGAGCCCCGGTTCCTGGGCCGTGACGTCGGCGCGGGCTTTGACCTGTTCCACTCGCGCTACGATTTCCAGCAGGAGTCGTCGTTCGACTATCGCTCGACCGGCGCAGGCGTGCGTCTGACCTACCCGCTGAACGGCTACAGCCGTCTGTCGACGCGCTACTTCATCAAGGACGACGAGATCCTGGTGCCGATCGGCTACTGCGACGTCAGCGGTGTCGGCTCGTCGGCCCTGTGCGAACAGGTCGGCGCCTCGCTGAACTCGTCGGTCGGCTACACCCTGCTGGTCGATCGCCGAAATGACCCGGTGCGCGCCACGCGCGGCTGGACCGGCTCGATCCGCCAGGACTTCGCGGGTCTCGGCGGCGATGTGAACTATGTGAAGACCGAGGTCGACGCGACCCTCTACTACGGCATCACCCCGAGCTGGATCGTCACCGTGGCGGGCTCGTCCGGCTATGTGTCCGGCTGGAGCGGCGACGCCGTGCGGATCAACGACCGCTTCTTCAAGGGCGGCAACAGCTTCCGCGGCTTCGAGAACGCCGGCATGGGGCCTCGCGATCTGGCAACGAATGATGCGCTGGGCGGCAATTTCTACGCCGTGGGCAGCATCGAACTGACCCTGCCGAACGGCCTGCCCGCCCAGTACGGCATCAAGACCTCGCTGTTTGCTGACGTCGGCACCCTGGGGGTTCTGGACAACCGTTATACCCTTGGAACCAACGGCCTGCCGGACGCCTCCATCGCCGATGACCTGTCACTGCGCGCCTCCGCCGGTCTCAGCGTCCACTGGAAGTCGCCGATGGGCCCGATCCGGTTCGATTTCAGCCAGATTCTGAGCAATGAAGACTACGACCGGACCGAAACCTTCCGCTTCTCGACCTCAACCCAGTTCTAAGCCCGGGCCCTTCAGCCCTAAAAGGTTACCCATGAAAATCTTCGCTATCGGCGCTTTCGCCCTGGCCTCGCTTGTCGCCTCGACCGCTGTCGCCCAGACCCAGGGCCCGCAAAACCCGGGTCCGAACATCCCGGGCGTCTGCGTCTATTTCAACCAGCAGCTGCTGGCGACCTCGACCGCCGGTCAGGCCGTTCAGGCCCGCATGGAACAGCTGGCGACCGAAGTTCAGGGCGAACTGTCGCCCTACGCCACCACGATCCAGAACGAGATCAACTTGCTGCAACAGGGCGGTCAGGCCGCTGATCCGGACGGCGCCCGCCGCACGGCCTTGCAGGCCCGCATCCAGGAAGCCCAGACCCTGGAACAGACCCGCCAGGACGAACTGCGCTACACCCTGTCGGAACAGCGTCGCCTGATCTCGGGCGCCGTCGAGCCGATCCTGGTCGCCGTCTATCAGGAACGCGGCTGCGGCATCCTGATCGACCGCGAGAGCGTCTTCATCCTGAACCCGGCGATGGATGTGACCGACGTGGTCATCGAGCGGTTGAACAGCCAGCTGCCGACCCTGAGCTTCAACCGCCTGCCGGTCCCGGCTCAAGCGGCTCAATAAGGCGAAGGGCATGACGCCCGACGCCCGCTTTTTCGATACGCTGAGTCCGCTCGGCATCGACGACCTCGCGGCCCTGACGGGCGGCGAGGTCGTTCGCACTTCGGATGTTCGCATCGCGCGGGTCGCACCGCTCGCCACGGCGGACGGTCGGGCCGTGGCCTTCCTCGGCGACCGTAAATTCCTCGGAGCGTTGCAGGCGACCTCGGCCGGTTGCGTGATCCTGCCCAGGGAAGCCGTGGACGCCGCTCCGGCCGGGGCGGCGATCATCGTCTCCCGCACGCCCCAGGCGGCCTGGGCCGCTTCAGCCGTCGCACTGCATCGCCCCGTCGGCCTGACTGCGACATCGGCTGCCGATGTTTGCGAGGACGACAGCGTGGTGGTTGAGTCGGGCGCGATCCTGGGTCGGGGCGCGCGCATCGGGCGAGGCAGCCGTATCGGCGCCAACAGCGTCATTGGCCCCGGAGTTCAGATCGGCCGCGACTGCGACGTCGGCCCCAACGTCACCGTCCGATTCGCCCTGATCGGCGATCGGGTAAAGATCTATGCCGGCGCACGGCTGGGCGAGGCCGGCTTCGGCGCGGCCGGCGGCGCGACCGGCCCGGTGGACGTGCCTCAGCTGGGGCGGGTCATCATCCAGGACGGCGTCACGATCGGCGCCAACACCTGTATCGACCGGGGCGCGTTCGATGACACGGTGATCGGCGAGAACACCAAGATCGATAATCTGGTCATGATCGCCCACAACTGCGTCATCGGTCGCAACTGCCTGATCGCGGGCCAGACGGGGATCTCGGGGTCGGTGACGATCGGCGACGGCGTCATGTTCGGCGGCCAGGCGGGGGTGGGCGACCACTTCAGGATCGGCGTCGGCGCGCGGGTCGCTGCGGGCGCGGGGGTGCTGGCCGACATTCCGGCGGGCGAAACCTGGTCCGGCTATCCGGCCAAACCGATCCGTCAGTTCTTGCGTGAAACGGTCTGGGTGTCCAAACAGGCGGGGCGAAAAAGAGAGCGGACGGATGACTGAGCCTGGGGTGAAGATCGACTACGCCGAGGTCATGCGCCGGCTGCCCCACCGTTATCCGTTCCTGCTGGTGGACAAGGCCGAGGCCTTCGTGGCGAGCACGTCGATCACGGGCATCAAGAACGTCACGCACAACGAGCCGTTCTTCCCGGGCCACTTCCCCATCGATCCGGTCATGCCGGGCGTTCTGATTGTCGAGGCCATGGCCCAGACGGGCGCCCTGCTGATGTCCAAGAGCCTGGACGTCGCCGTCGAGGGCAAGGTCATCATGTTCATGTCCATCGACGGCGTCCGCTTCCGCAAGCCCGCGCGGCCGGGCGATCAGTTGCGCATGGACGTGGTCGTGACCCGACAGCGCGGCGACATCTTCAAGTTCCGGGGCGAGACCTTCATCGACGGCAAGCTGGCGGCCGAAGCCGACTTCGCGGCCATGGTGGTCACGGTCGATCAGCCCGTCACGCCATGAGCCATATCCACCCCACCGCCATCGTCGACGGCTCGGTCGACCTGGGTGCGGACGTGGCGATCGGGCCGTGGTGCATCGTGGGGCCGGGCGTGACGCTGGCGGATGGGGTCCATCTCGTCAGCCATGTGGTGGTCCAGCAGGACACCTCGGTCGGCGCCCGCACCGTCATCCACCCCTTCGCCGTCATCGGCGGCGACCCCCAGCACAACGGCTACAAGGGCGAGACGGTGCGGCTGGAGATCGGCTCGGACAACGCGATCCGCGAGCACGCCACCTTCAACCGGGGCACGCCGCAGGGATCGGGGGTGACGCGCGTCGGCTCCAACGGCCTGTTCATGACCGGCGCCCACGTCGGTCACGATGCGGTCGTGGGCGACCATGTGGTGATGGCCAACAGCGCGACCCTGGGCGGCCATGCGCGGATCGGCGACAAGGTCTTCCTCGGCGGCCTCTGCGCCGTGCACCAGAACGGCCGGGTGGGGCAGGGCGCCATCGTCGGCGGTCTGGCGGCCGTGACGCGCGACGTGATCCCCTATGGCTCGGCCTGGGGCAACCATGCGCAGCTGCATGGCCTGAACCTGATCGGGCTGAAGCGGAAGGGCTACGACAAGACTGCGATCCGACGTTTGCTCGCCGCCTATCGCGACCTGTTCGAGGGCGACGGCGTGTTCGCCGACCGGCTCGATACGGTGGAGTCAGGTTACGCCGACCTGCCCGAGATCATGGAGATTGTCGCCTTCATCCGCGAGGACGGCAAACGGCCTTTGTGCCTGCCGGGCGAATGATCAAAACCCCACGCCAAACTGACCAGGAATCGGGACCAACCCGATCAGTCGAGACGTCAAATTCGTCAGACTCGCCCATCGCGCGTTCGACCATCGAGGGCGCGGCATGAGCGCCGGCAAACTGGGGCTGATCGCGGGCGGCGGCGCCCTGCCGCTGGCGATCGCGGCACGGTGCGAGGCCGAGGGGCGGCCCGTGTTCGTGGTGCGGCTGACCGGTTTCGCCGACCCGCATCTGATCCGTTATCCGGGACTGGAAGCGGGCATGGCCGAGATCGGTCGGGTGCTGGCGGCGTTGAAGGCGGCGGACTGTGTCGCCGTCTGTTTCGCCGGGACAGTCAACCGTCCGGATTTCAAGGCTTTGAAGCCCGATCTGAAGGGCGCGTTGGTGCTGCCGGGCATCATCGCGGCGGCGACGAAGGGCGACGACGCCCTGCTGCGCAAGATCCTGTCGGTGTTCGAGAACGAGGGCTATGCCATCGAAGGGGCCGACGACATTCTGGGCGGCGAGACCCTGACGGTCGGCGCCCTGGGCCGCGTCGCACCGGATGAAGCGCAGCTTTCAGACCTCAGGAAGGCGCTGCATGTCGCGGAAAAGGCCGGGGAACTGGATATCGGACAGGGCGCGGTCGTGTGCGAGGGTCTGGTCCTCGCGGTCGAAGCCCAGGAGGGTACGGATGCCATGTTGACCCGGGTTGCGGGGCTGCCCGGCGATCTGCGCGGCGCCACGGGCAATCCGAAAGGGTCGTTAGGAAAGGCGCCGAAGCCGATCCAGGACCTGCGCGTCGACATGCCGGTCATAGGCGCAAAAACGATCGAGATGGCCGCCGCCGCCGGGCTGGCGGGCGTCGGCGGGGTCGCTGGCAAGCTGATCCTGATCGACCGGGCCGCGATCATCGAGGCTGCGGATCGGCTGGGCCTGTTCGTCTGGGGCGAGGTCCGGTCGTGAAAGTCATGCTGGTCGCCGCCGAGGCCTCGGGCGATTCGTTGGGCGCGGGGTTGGCGCAGGCCCTGCGAGCCCGGCTATCGGACATCGCCTTCGTCGGCGTCGGCGGACCCAAGATGGCGGCCGAGGGCGTCGAGAGCCCGTTCGACATCGCCCAGCTGTCCATCCTCGGCTGGCTGGAGGGGTTGCGGGCCTATGGCCGGGTCAAGGCGAGGGTCGCCGATACCGTCGCCCTGGCGCTGCGCGAGCGGCCCGACGCGGTCGTCCTGATCGACAGCTGGGGGTTCACCATCAGGGTCGCCAAGGCGCTGCGGCTGGCGTTGCCCGGCGTGCCGCTGATCAAATACGTCGGCCCCCAGGTCTGGGCCTCGCGACCGGGCCGGGCGAAGACTCTGGCGGGCGCCGTGGATCATCTGCTGGCCCTCTATGCCTTCGATGCGCCGTGGTTCGAGCGCGAAGGCCTGGCCACGACCGTGGTGGGATCGCAGGCGCTGCACATCGACATGGGTACGGCTGATCCGGCGGCCTTCCGCGCCGCACGGGGGATCGCCGCCGATGCGCCCCTGCTGCTGGTCATGCCCGGCAGCCGCCCGAGCGAGATCCGCCTGATGACGCCCGTCTATGAGGCGGCGATCCAGCAACTGAAGGCGGAGCGACCCGGCCTGGAGGTCGCGGTCGTCGTCGCGGGCACGGTCGCGGACGACGTGACCGCGCGCATCGCCGCCTGGCCGTTCCGGACCCACGTGGTCACTGAAACCGACAAATACGCGGCGATGAAGGCGGCCGCCGTGGCCCTCGCCACCAGCGGCACGGTCTCGACCGAATTGGCGCTCGCGGGCGCGCCCATGGTCATCGCCTACCGGTTCGCGCCGTTGAGCCATGCGATCATGAAGCCGTTCTTCACCGGCAAATACGCGACCCTGTTCAACCATGCGGCGGACGAGGAGATCGCGCGCGAACTGATCCAGAGCGATGCGACGCCGGAGAGGGTCGCGGCCGAGGTCGGTCGGTTGCTTCGCAATCCCGACGCGCGGGCGGCCCAGACCCGGCGCCAGACGGAGGCGCTGGACTATATGGGCCGGGGAGGCGACGATCCGTCAGCCTTGGCCGCCGAAGCGGTTCTTACGGTCATCGCGGGCGCCTCTGGATCAAACGGCGCATCCGCCCTAGATTCCGCCCGCTGATCCTTCTGGATGACCGTCGAATGACTTCTCCTCGCCTGCCAAAGAAAAGCGAGACGCTGGAAATCCGGCTGCCGCACGCCGCGAAGCTCGCCTTCATGGAGCGTTGCCGCGCGGCCGGCCTGACCGCCAGCGAGGTCGTGCGCCGCCTGATCGAGGGCGAAGCTCCGACGGCTCCGAAGGCGCACCGGACGATGACGGCCTGGCAGGTGCTGGCTGCGGCAGTCGCGGGCGTCATCATCGGCGCGGCCGCCGCGCCTTCGATCGCCCAGGCCCTGCCGGGATCCCGCGCCGCCTTCGACCAGATGGACGCCAACCATGACGGCGTCGTCTCCTTCGCGGAGTTTCAGGCCCGGTAGAGCCTGATCGTTTGAGACGGAAGCGCTTCGCGCGTCTGTCGAAAGCGTGAATCAGGCTCTCGCTGGTATCTGGAGCAGGATTCACGGCCTCAGCGGAATCGCGAAGCGATTCCTCCTCAGCCGATCCTGCTCTAGCGGATACGGTGGGCGATCCGGCCCGGCCTCAGGTTGAACCATGTCCAGGGCTTCCAGAGCGAGGCGCCCGGCTTCCACGAGGCCACCACGAGTTCGGCGCGTCCCACGACGTTCGTGACCGGCAGCAGGCCTACGCCGACGTCTCCAGACCAGCGGCTGTCCAGCGAGTTGTCGCGGTGATCGCCCATGACGAACAACTGACCCTCGGGCACGATCCGGGCGGGGCGATCGTCGCCCTCAAGCCCGTGGCCCGCATCGAAGGTGATGTAGGTGCGGCCATCCGCCTGACGCTCCTCGACCTGCTCCACGGGCCGTGCGGGCGCGTCCAGATCGAGGCCCGGGCCGAGCGCCCGCTGGGACAGGGCCTGACCGTTGACCGTCACCACGCCGCCCGAGACCGACACCGTGTCGCCGGGCAGGCCGATGACCCGCTTTATCCAGGTCTCCTGCGGGTTGCTCGGCCGGCGGAAGACGACGACGTCGCCGCGTCTGGGCAGATGCTCGAACAGTCGCCCGGCCGGCAGGGTCGGATTGAAGGGCAGGGAGGCGCGGCTCCAGCCATAGGCGAACTTGGACACTACCAGATAGTCGCCAACCACCAGCCCCGGCTCCATCGAGGCCGAGGGGATGGTGAAGGGCTGGAAGGCGACGGTCTGGATCGCGACCGCAGCGGCTAGGGCGACAGCGATGGTGCGGACCGTGTCGATGATCTCGGCCATGGCTGACGGCGCCGCGTCTGTCGGGGTCGGCGCTTCCGGAGGACGGGTGTCGGGGGTCTGGGTCATGCCGGCACATGAGCGCTCGACGGCTCTGTGCGCCAGCGAAGTCGTGTCCGGACAGCGCCCGATCGTGTCCGGACAAAGAAAAACGCCGGGGCGCGGGCCCCGGCGTCTTGTCTGTGAGGCTGTATCAGCCCCGGTTCTGGATCGGCACGTAATCGCGCTCGGTCGGACCGGTGTAGAGTTGGCGCGGACGGCCGATCTTCTGCGCCGGATCGGCCAGCATCTCTTCCCACTGGGCGATCCAGCCCACGGTGCGGGCCAGGGCGAACAGGACGGTGAACATCGAGGTCGGGAAGCCCATCGCCGACAGGGTGATGCCCGAATAGAAGTCGACGTTCGGGAACAGCTTGCGCTCGATGAAATACTCGTCCGAAAGAGCGATGCGCTCCAGTTCCTTGGCGACCTGGAACAGGGGATCGTTCTTGTCGCCGACCAGTTCGAGGATCTCGTCCGCGGACTCCTTCATCACCGTCGCCCGGGGATCGTAGTTCTTGTACACGCGGTGGCCGAAGCCCATCAGCTTGTATTTCTTGTCTTTAACGCCCTGGATGAACTCCGGAATCTTGTCGGGCGTGCCGATTTCCTTGAGCATCATCAGCGCCTCTTCGTTGGCGCCGCCGTGCGACGGGCCCCACAGGCAGGCGATGCCGGCGGCGATACAGGCGAAGGGGTTGGCGCCCGACGAGCCGGCCAGGCGAACCGTGGACGTCGAGGCGTTCTGCTCATGGTCGGCGTGCAGGGTGAAGATGCGGTCCATGGCCTTGGCCATCTTCGGATCGACGACATAGTCCTCGGCCGGAACGGCGAAGCACATGCGCAGGAAGTTCTCGGCGTAGCTGAGGTCGTTGCGCGGCGAAACGAACGGCTGGCCGATGTGGTATTTGTAGGCGCGGGCCGCGAGGGTCGGCATCTTGGCGATCAGGCGGATGGCCGAGATATTGCGCTGGACCGGATCGTGGATGTCCAGGCTGTCGTGGTAGAAGGCCGACAGGGCGCCGACCGTGCCCACCATGATCGCCATCGGATGGGCGTCGCGGCGGAAGCCCTCGAAGAAGCGGTCGAACTGCGAATGCAGCATGGTGTGACGGGTGATCGTCTCCTCGAACGCCGCGTACTCGGCGGCGGTCGGGAGCTCGCCGTGCAACAGCAGATGGCAGACCTCGATGAAGTTCGACTGCGAGGCCAGCTGGCCGATCGGATAGCCGCGGTGCAGCAGGATGCCGGCGTCACCGTCGATATAGGTGATCGCGCTTTCACAGGCCGCCGTAGAGGTGAAACCCGGGTCGAAGGTGAAGGCGTCGGTCGCGCCGTAGAGTTTGCGGATATCGATGACGTCAGGTCCGGTCGTGCCGGACAGGACCGGCAGTTCGACGGACTTGTCGCCGTAGGTCAGGGTCGCCGATCCGGCGAGTTTGGAGGCTTCGGTCATCAGGCGCCCTTGCGATTGCGTTCGGTCCGGACGGGATAACCCGGACCTCGATTGTTATGGACGTTCACATAGGGCGTGACGCGGAAAAGTGTGAGCGGTTTTACGGCCACGTCATGCCCCGTGAATCAAGCTGGACCTTGATTCACGGCTTCAGCGGAACTGCGAAGCAGTTCCCCCCTCAGCCGATCAAGGTCTAGCGTGTTGCAGCGCATCATCCAAGCGCCCGAGCGCGTCTTCGCGTCCGAGGGCCGAGAGGGTGCGCGCGATGTCGGGCGAAGCGGCCCCGCCAGTCAGGGCCGCCCGCATCGGCGGGCCGATCTTGCCGAAGCCCACGCCTTCTTCCTCGGCGAAGGCCTTGAGTTCGGCCTCGAGGGCGAACACGTCCCAGCTTTCGAACAGGGCGAGACGCGCGCGGACGCGGGCGATGCGTTCGAGCGTCTCTCCGGACAGCAGGGCGCGGGCCTTTTCGTCGAGTTCGAGCGGACGGGTCTTGAGAACGAAAGCCGTCTGATCCGCCAGTTCCAGCAGCGTCTTTGCGCGATCCTTGACGAACGGCATGGCGCGCTGGAGGCGGGCCTCGTCGCCCTCGTTGAGGGGCGCGCCCCTGGCGAGATGGGCGTCCAGCGTCAGGCCGGCCAGCCGCTCGTCGGCCGCCAGACGCAGCCAGTGCGAATTGACGTGGGCCAGCTTGTCGAAGTCCAGTCGGGCCGGCGCCTTGCCGACGCCGTCCAGATCGAACCACTCCCGCGCCTGTTCGTCGCCGAACAGTTCGTCGTCGCCATGGGCCCAGCCCAGACGAGCGAGATAGTTGCGCATGGCCTCGGGCAGATAGCCCATCTCGGCATATTCATGGACCGCCTGGGCGCCGTGGCGCTTCGACAGCTTGGCGCCGTCCGGGCCGTGGATCAGCGGGATGTGGGCGAACACGGGCCGGTTCCAGCCCAGGGCGTCATAGATCAGCGACTGGCGCGCGGCGTTGTTCAGATGGTCATCGCCGCGAATGACATGGGTCACTCCCATGTCGTGGTCGTCGACGACGACGGCGAGATTATAGGTCGGGGCGCCGTCGGAGCGCAGCAGGACCAGATCGTCCAGATCGCTCGCGTCCCAACTGACCTCGCCCTGGACGGCGTCCGGCACCACGACCCGGCCCGGCAGGGGGCGGCGGAAGCGCACGACGTGCGGCTGGGACAGGTCGTCGACGGTCGGCTGGCGGTCGCGCCATGGCGATTCGAAGGTACGGCGTTCGGCCTTGGCCTCGTCGCGCAGGCGTCCGGTCTCCTCCGCGGTCGTGAAATCGCGATAGGCGGCGCCAAGCTCAAGCAACTGGTCCACGACTTCGCGGTGCCGGTCGGCCCGGGCGTGCTGGAAAACCGGCTCCTCGTCGGCGAACAGCTCAAGCCAGCTCAGACCGTCGAAGATCGCCTTGACGGCGTCGTCGGTCGAACGCTCCCGGTCGGTGTCCTCGATGCGGACGAGGAACTTGCCGCCGCGCCCTTTCGCGTAAAGGTAGTTGAACAGCGCCGTTCTCGCGCCTCCTATATGGAGGTAGCCGGTGGGCGAGGGGGCGAAGCGGGTGACGACCTGGGGAGAGGAGGCTGTGGGCATGGGGGAGGGGTCCGAACGGGCCGCCCTTATACCCCCCGACGCGGCAAAGCCCAGCCTGTCGGCGCGTCTTCCTGCCTGGGCCTGGGACGAGGTGCTGGCCCAGTCGATGCGCTGGCGGCTGTGGGCGCCGGTGGCCTTCGGCGGCGGGGCGGCGGTCTATTTCGCGCTGAGGCAGGAGCCGCCTTTGTGGCCACTGGCGGTCGCGGCGGTGTCGGCGACGGGGGTGTGGCTGGGCGCGAGGCTGCTGGGGCGGGGTCGCGCGGTTACCCTGCCGCTGATGCTGGTCGCCTGCCTGTTCCTGGGGCTCGCGGGAGCCAGGTTGCGGGCGGAGGCGGTGGCGGCGCCGATCGCGCCGGCGCTGGCGGAGCCGACCGTCGTCGAGGGCTGGGTGGTCGACGTCGACAGCCCGGGCGACCGGGGTCACCGGATCGTCCTCGCGCCGGTGCGGATCCGCGGGCTGGAGCCCGAGGCGACGCCGATCAGGCTGCGGGCGACGGTGCGGGGGGAGCCGCCGACCCCGGGCTCGGCGATCCGGCTGTTCGCCATCCTCAATCCGCCGCCGCCCCCGGCCAGTCCCGGGGCCTATGATTTCGGCCGCAACGCCTGGTTTCAGGGGCTCGGAGGCACGGCTTTCGCGCTGGGCGAGACGCGGGAGGCGTATCTGGCGCCGGCGCCATGGCGATTGCGGCTGGCGATGGCCGTCAACGGCGCGCGATTCGCCCTGGCGCAGAGGATCCTCGACCGGCTGGGCGAGCGGACGGGCGGGATCGCGGCGGCCATGACCACGGGCCATGAGACTTGGATCGCGCGCGAAGACCTCGACGCCATGCGGGATTCCGGCCTGGCGCATATCCTGTCGATCTCGGGTCTGCACATGGCCATCGTCGGCGGGTTCGCCTTTTTCCTTGTCCGGCTTGGGGTCGCCGCCTGGCCGTGGCTGGCGCTGAGGGTGTCGGGCAAGAAGGTGGCGGCGGTCGCGGGGCTGGTCGCCGTGTGGAGCTATCTGGTGTTGTCCGGCGCGCCCCCGCCGGCGCAGCGGGCGGCGATCACGGCGTCGGTCGCGTTCGCGGCGATCCTGCTGGACCGGCCGGCGATCACCATGCATGCGCTGGCGCTGGCGGCGATGGTTGTCCTGATCCTTCAGCCTGAGGCCATCGTGACGCCTGGCTTCCAGATGTCGTTCGCGGCGACAGCGGCCCTGGTGGCCTTGTCGGAGGGCTGGCCGCCGAGGACACGGGAGCTGTCCGTGCCCTGGCCGATCGCGGCGTTCCAGTCGGCGCGGCACTGGCTGTTGATCGCCGTGACGGCCAGTCTGGTGGCCGGCGCGGCGACCGGGCCGTTCGCGGTCCAGCATTTCAACCGCGCGGCCATGTACGGGCTGGTCGCCAACCTGACGACCTCGCCGATCGCGGACTTCGTGATGATGCCGGCGCTGGCGCTGGGAGCCTTGCTGGAGCCTATCGGACTGGGCGGGCCGTTCCTGTGGGTGGCCGGCAAGGGCGTCGATCTGATGCTGGCCATCGGTCACTGGACGGCGGCGCTGCCCGGGGCGGTGAAGACCATCGCCAGCGCGCCGGACCATGTGCTGCCGTTATCCTTCCTCGGCGTCCTGTTCCTGTGCCTGTGGCAGGGGCGGCTGCGGTGGCTGGGCCTGCCCTTCGCCTGCGCTGTCCTGCTGTGGCCTCGCGCGCCGACGCCGACGCTCTGGATCGGGGATGGTGGAACGAACGCGGCGTTCAGCGAGGCGGGCAAGGCGGTCGTGGTGCGGCCGGGCGTGCGCCAGTTCGCACCGGACCTGTGGTCGCGGCGGCGGGGGCTGACGCTGGAGCCGAGGCCTGAGGAGGGATGGGTGTGCGCGCGATCAAGCTGCGCTCCGGCCAAGGCCCATAGCGCGCCCATCGCCCTGTGGTGGGGGAAGGCCGCGCCGGACGCCGGCCAGCTCGCCGGCTTGTGCGCCTCAGCGCCGCTGGTCAGCGTCCGGGCCGTCGTCCAGGCCCTGCCGCCGGGCTGCGATGGCAACCTGGTGCTGGATGGACTGGATTATGGGCGGGGCGGCTCAGTCGAGCTGTGGCGCACCGCTCAGGGCTGGCGCGCGGTCTGGGCCACTGATGTGCGGGGCTACAGGCCGTGGAGCCGCATCGGGAATCCCGATGCGGCGGATGCGGGCCTCGGTGACGGCGTCTAGTGGTATTGGCGGATCAGGCCGACCAGCTTGCCCTGGACCTCGACCTGGTCGGGACCGAAGATGCGGGTCTCGTAGTTGCGGTTGGCGGGTTCGAGGGCGATGGAATTGCCCTTCTTGCGCAGGCGTTTGAGGGTTGCCTCTTCCCCTTCAACCAAAGCCACGACGATCTCGCCGGACGCGGCGGTGTCGACGCGTTTGATGACCACCAGGTCGCCGTTGAGGATGCCCGCCTCGATCATCGAATCGCCTTCGATCTCGAGCATGTAGTGCTCGCCGGCGCCCAGCATGGATTCGGGCACCTGATAGCGGCCGTGGTCCTGTTGCAGGGCCGCGATGGGCACGCCGGCGGCGATCTTGCCGACCAGAACCAGTTCGCGGGTGTCGTTGGCGGGCTCGGCGGCAGGGCTGCGGCCCCCGCCCTCGATGACCGCCGGGGTGAAGCCCGCGCGGCCACGCACGGCTCCCGCCGTCGCCTGTTCCGGCAGCTTGGTGACCTCGAGGGCGCGGGCGCGGTGGGCGAGGCGGCGGATGAAGCCGCGTTCCTCCAGCGCCGTGATCAGCCGGTGGATGCCCGACTTGGACGCCAGATCCAGCGCCTCCTTCATCTCGTCAAACGACGGCGAAACGCCGGTCTCCTTGAGTCGTTCATGGATGAACATCAGGAGTTCGTGCTGCTTGCGCGTCAGCATGGTGGGAATCGCCTCCAGAACAAGTCGTGAACCGTTGCCGATGTTCTGTAAGTGTTCTTGCCTAATGTCAACTTAACGGCAGAGGCGAATACCCTCCCCCCCGGTGGAAGACGGTTTGAGCGCCCGAGAGCAGCGCGATCGATCTTGCGCGAAAGGGTGAGGCTCCTGCGCTACCGGTGAGGTCCGACCCTCATCCGTCTCGCTTCGCGAGCCACCTTCTCCCGGCGGAGAAGGAAGACCCTAGGCGAGCAGAGCTTGCGTCGCAGCCGTCACGTCCGCCTGACGCATCAGGCTTTCACCGACGAGGATGGCCGAGGCGCCCGCGCCGGAGACCTCCGCGACATCGGCCGGGCTGAATATCCCGCTTTCAGCCACCAGAAGCGAGCCCGCTGGCGACAGGGGGGCCAGACGGGCCGTGGCGCCCAGATCGACGTCGAACGTTCGCAGCGAACGGTTGTTGATGCCGACCAGATCACCGCGCAGCGCCGCAGCGCGCTCCATCTCGGCCTCGTCGTGGGTCTCGATCAGGGCGTCCATGCCGAACCGGCCCGCCTCGGCCAACAGTTCGGCAGCCAGGACGTCGTCGATCATGGCCAGGATGATCAGGATGCAGTCGGCGCCGAGGGCGCGGCTCTCCGCCACCTGCCAGGGGTCGACGAGGAAATCCTTGCGCAGACAGGGCAGGGCGACGGCGGCGCGAGCCCGGACCAGATAGTCGTCGGCGCCCTCGAAGCTGGGGCCGTCGGTCAGGATCGACAGGCAGGCGGCGCCGCCCGCCTCGTAGGCCTGCGCCAGGGCCGGCGGGTCGAAGTCCGCACGGATCAGGCCCTTCGATGGACTGGCCTTCTTGATTTCGGCGATCAGGGCGGGGCGGCCGGGCGCGGCGCGGCGCTCGAGGGCGCTGCGGAAGCCGCGCGGCATGCTGGCGATCAGCGCCAGGGATTCGATCTCCGCCTGCGGCTGGGCGGCCTTGCGGGCGGCCACGTCCTCGCGCTTGTAGGCGGCGATACGGTCGAGGATGTCGGTCATGCGGGGTCTTCGGCAACGGGCGGCGGCGTCGAGGTGATGCGGGCCAGATCGGCGAGCGCCCGGGCCGCCTTGCCCTCGTCGATGGCGACGGCGGCCAGGGCCACGCCGGCTTTGAGGTCCGGCGCCTTGTCGGCGACGACAAGGGCGGCGGCGGCGTTCAGCAGGACGATGTCGCGATACGGGCCGGTCTGACCCGCCAGCAGGGCGGTCAGGGCGACCGCATTGGTCTCGGCGTCTCCGCCGCGCAGGGCTTCGATGTCGGCGCGGGGCAGGCCGGCGTCCTCGGGCGTGACGGTGAAGCGGCGGACGACGCCGTCCTTCCACTCCGCCACATCGGTCGGTCCCGTGGTGGTCAGTTCGTCGAGGCCCTGACCGTGGACGGTCCAGGCGCGGGTCGCGCCGAGCCGGCCCAGCACCTCGGCCAGCGGCTCGACCAGGCGCGGATCATAGACGCCCATGACCTGACGTTTGGCGCCCGCTGGATTGGAGAGCGGACCCAGAAGGTTGAAGACGGTGCGGAATCCGATCTCGGCGCGGACCGGCCCGACGTGGCGCATGGCGCCGTGGTAGGCGGGGGCGAACAGGAAGGCGATGCCGGCCTCGTCGAGCGCCTGCCGCTGCTGCGCCAGTCCGGCGGTCAGGTCGACCCCGAGGACGCCGAGTACGTCCGAGGACCCGGATTTCGAGCTCATGGCGCGGTTGCCATGTTTGGCGACCTTCAGGCCCGCGCCGGCCAGCACCAGCGCAGCCGCCGTTGAAATATTGAAGGTGTGGGCTCCGTCGCCGCCGGTGCCGCAGGTGTCGATGACGTCATAGGGGTGGTCCAGCGTCAGGGCCGCGTCGCGCATCGCCTGGGCGAAGGCGGCGATCTCCTCGACCGTCTCGCCTCTGATCCGCAGGGCGGTGACGGCGGCGGCGACCTGGGCCGGGGTCGGCTCCCCGCGCAAACAGGCGGCGAAGAAGTCGCCGGCCTCGGCCGTGGTGAGCGACTGCCCTTCAACCAGCTTCGCGAGGAGCGGTTTGAAACCGTTGGACACCCTAACCTCCGTGCATCCCCGCGAAAGCGGGGACCCAGTTCTTGAGTGAGGCAGAGCGCGCGGGATGAGCGGGTAAGTTGGACCTATGAGAACCATCGCCCAAAGCACTGGGTCCCCGCCTTCGCGGGGATGAGCGGAAGGAGCAGATCACTGAATCACACCATCGCCAGACGCTTGACGCCCGCCTGGTCGAGGAAGTTCGCGAGCATCTCGTGACCGTGTTCGGTGGCGATGGACTCGGGATGGAACTGGACCCCGTAGATCGGCCGCTCGTGATGCTGGAAGCCCATGATCTCGCCGTCCTCGGTCCAGGCCGTGACGTTGAGGCTGTTGGGCAGGGTCTCGCGCTGGACCGCGAGCGAATGATACCGGGTCGCGGTGAAGGGCGACGGCAGACCGGCGAACATCCCCTTGCCCTCGTGCAGGATCGGCGAGGTCTTGCCGTGCATCAGGGCCTTGGCGCGGATGACGTGGCCGCCCATGGCCTGGCCGATCGCCTGGTGACCCAGGCAGACGCCGAGGATCGGCATGTCCAGCGGCGCTGTGTCGATCAGGGGCAGGCAGATGCCCGCCTGATCGGGGGCGCAGGGGCCGGGCGACAGCAGGACCGCCTCGGGCTTCAGGGCCCAGGCCTCCTCCGTCGTCAGGTCGTCGTTGCGCACGACATGAGTCGTCGCGCCCAGCTCCGCGAGGTAGTGGACGAGGTTGTAGGTAAAGCTGTCGTAGTTATCGACGACGAGGATCATCCGGCGCTTCTAGAGCGGGACCGCGCCGACGCCAAGCCGACGCGTGCGCAACGGATCGTTAACGATCACGGCCTGAAATCGGGGCTTCAACCGGAGCCGTCGATTCCATGCGCGAGACCCAGGTCCAGATCGACGCCGCCCGCGTGGCGCTGAGCGAGCCCGAGGCGCCCAATGGCGTGATGGGGACGCTGGCCGCCGCCAGCCTGGCGGCCTGTGCGGCCGTGCTGCTGGCCGGGGTGATGGTCCTGGGGCCGGGCGTCGCGCTGGAGGATGGGCCGCCCTCGGCGAGCCAGACCTTCTAGATCTCGCCTGGCGTGTTCAGCGGCGCGCCCAGTTCGAAGCGCCAGGCGTCCTCGGCCGCGCGCATGGGGGCGCGGGCCTTGGCCTCGGTCTCGGCGTATTCGGCGGCGGGATCGCTGTCGTTGACGACGCCGGCCCCGGCCTGAACGAAGACCTGGCCGTCGGCGAACATGGCGGTCCGCAGGACGATGCAGATGTCCGCCTCTCCGCCCGCCGAGATATAGCCCACGCCGCCGCCGTAGCCGACGCCGCGCTTCTCGGTCTCCAGCTCGTCGATGATCTCCATGGCCCGGACCTTGGGCGCGCCGGACAGGGTGCCGGCGGGCAGGGCCGCAAGGAGGGCGTCGACCGCGTCGATGTCGGGGTGGGCCCGGCCTTCGACATTGGAGACGATGTGCATGACCTGGCTGTAGCGTTCGACCACGAAGCTCTCGGTCACCTTGACCGTGCCCGGCGCGGCGACCCGACCCACGTCGTTGCGGCCCAGGTCCAGCAGCATCAGATGTTCGGCGCGCTCCTTGGGATCGGCCAGCAGTTCGGCCTCCAGCGCCCTGTCGGCCTCCGGCGTCGCGCCGCGCGGGCGGGTGCCGGCGAGCGGACGGATGGTGATGCCGCCGTCCTTCAGCCGGACCAGGATCTCCGGGCTGGAACCGGCCAGCTGGAAGTCGTCGAAGTTGAGGAAATACAGATAGGGTGACGGGTTCTGGCGGCGCAGCGAGCGGTAGAAGGCGAACGGATCGCCCGACCACGGCGCGCGGAACCGGTGGCTGAGGACCACCTGGAAGATGTCGCCGGCGACGATATAGCCCTTGGCCGCCGCGACCAGATCGCCATAGGCGGCGGCGTCGACCGGGGATCTGAAGGCGAGGTTTGCGGCGGGCTCGGCGGCGCCCCGGGCGACCAGGGGGCGGCGGAGGCGAACCTCGAAATCGTTGAGCCGGGCTTCGGCCGCATCGACCGCGGCGGCGGGGTCCGACGCGCCGGGCCAGATCGGGGCCATGACGACGATCTCGTGCTTCACCGAATCGAACACGGCCACGACCGACGGCCGGGTCAGCACGGCGTCGGGCAGGTCGAGCGGATCGGGATTGGGCGCGCCGAGCGGCTCCAGCAGCCGGACCATGTCGTAGCCGAAGACGCCGAACAGACCGGCGGCCATGGGCGGCAGGCCGTCGGGCAGGGCGAACCGGGTCTCGGCAATCAGGGCGCGCAGGCTGTCGAGCGCGCCGCCGTCCTGGGTCGCATAGCGTTTGGCGGCGACATCGGGACCGCGCGCAACAGAGGCGACGCCGTCGCGGCAGCGCCAGACCACGTCCGGCTCCAGGGTGATGATCGAATAGCGGCCGTTCAAGGCGCCGCCCTCGACCGATTCCAGCAGGAAGGCGTGCGCACGGCCCCAACCGACCTTCAGATAGGCCGAGACCGGGGTCTCCAGATCATCGACGATCCGGCGCACGACGACCTGGGGTCGGCCCTGCGTCAGTCCCGCGAGAATGTCCGCACGATCGGGGTCCGCGCCGCCTTGGCTCATTGAGCTGGGGCGGCGGGGGTCGCGGGCGGGGTCGCGCCGGCGGCCGGAGGCGTCACGCCCAGGGCCTCGATGGCGCGGGCGGGATCGTTCTCGGCCTTGGCGGCGCGGGCAGCGGCGGCGACCAGAGCTTCGCCGGCCCCGTTGATCAGCTCCTGGGCCAGGCGGGGACGGATCTGGTCGGCGATCGGCGCGGCGAGGGCGGCCGTAGGCGCGCGAACCGCATCCACGCGGCCGACGACGAAGGCGGTCTCCGAGGCCGGGCCGGTGAAGACCTGGCCGCGACCCTGTCCGAACAGGCCGCCCAGCACGCCGTCGCCGAGCGAGGCCTGCGATGCGGCGTTCTGCTGGACGCCGGCGCGGGTGGTCAGGGTGGCGCCGGCTGAAGTCGCGACGGCCGCGATGTCCTCGCCGCCGCGCACGCGGGCGGCCAGTTCCTCAGCCTTGCTGGTCAGGCGACGGGCGTTCTCGCGCATGATCCACTGCTGGGCCAGCGGTTCACGCACGTCGGCGAGCGCCGGCAGGGCGGCGGGCTGGATGTCGTCGAGCCGCAGGACGAAATACTGTCCCTGGCCGGCGTCGATCACGTCCGACTCTGCGCCTTTGGTCAGGGTGTAGGCGTTCTGGATGATCTGCGGCGGGGCGTTCATCGGCTGACCGTCAGGCAGGCGAGCGTCCTGGGTGAAGGGCGGCAGTTGCACGATGCGGGCGCCGACTTCGCGCACGGCGTCGGCCAGAGGCTTGCCGTCGGTGCGAGCCTTCTCATAGGCCTCGACGCGGCTGAAGACGCGGGCCTTGGCGTCCTCTTCCTGCAGTTCGGCGACGATCGCCTCGCGGACGCCTTCCAGGGTCGCGGGCGCGCCGGGGGCGATGGAGACCAGCTTCGCGACGGTAAATCCGACGCGTCCCTGGATCGGGGCCGAGACCTGACCGGTCGTCAGGCCGAAGACGGCGGTTCCGACGACGGGGTCCGGTACGGCGCTCTGCGGCTGGGCGGCGTATTCGGCGGGCTGGATGCGGTTGGCCTCGGCCACGGCCGTCGGCGACTGACCGGCGCGCAGGGCGGCGGCGATCCGGTCGGCGGCGGCGCGGTCGGGCGCGGTCAGGGTGGTGAAGGTGCGGCGTTCCGGGGTCGACAGCCCGTCCTTGCGGAAGTTGAAACGCTCGACGATGCGGGCCTCGGGAATGGCCGGAGCGGCGGCGCCGGCGGCGTCGTTGAACAGGACGACCGAGGCGATGCGGAATTCGGGACGACGCAGCTGGGCGGCGTTCTCGCTCATGAAGGCCGTCAGCTGGGCGTCGGTGGGGGCGCCGGCGGTCCCGGCCATGGCCTGGGTCACGTTGAACCAGCGGCCGTCACGCAGCTCCAGCGCGCGACCGGCGATCAGGGCGCCGAAGATGCGGGGCGAACGGATGCCGGCCTGGATGGCGCTGCCGAAATGTTCTGTCACGGCGGTGTCGCGGAACTCTTCCTCCAGCTGGACGGGCGTGAAGTTCTGCTGGGCCAGGGTCTGCTCATACTGGGCCTGATCGAACTGGCCGGTGACCTGATTGAAGAAGGCGGGGATCTCGCGGATGCGCTTGATGATCAGCGACTCGTCCGGGCGGATGCCGACCCGGCGCGCCCATTCCAGGAAGCCGAGGCGCTGGGTCTGGCCTTCCAGATAGCGGACGTGAACGTTGGCTGTGACCAGGTCCTCAAGCGTCAGGGGGCGTCCTTCCTGTTCGGAAGCATTGGTGCGGATCCGCTCGAAGTCAGCCCGGAACTGCGCAGCGTCCACCGAACGTTCGCCGGCGGAAATGACATGCTGGGCGCCCAGGCCCCTGAACACGTCGGTCTGCGATCCGCCGACGACGGCGAAGCTGATGATCAGCAGGGCGAACAGGGCGATGGCCCATTTGGACTTGGCGAAGTCGCGGAAGACGGAAATCATCGAAGGGCCCTGACGGTCGGACGGCGAAGAGCGCCACCGCGCCGTATAGGGGAGGGGGCCGTCACCCCGCAAGCGCTCGACGCGCCCGAGACTTGGCAGCAGGCGAGACGGCGCCTAGACAGGGGCGCATGAAACAATCCGTGAAGATGATCGTCGGCAATTGGAAGATGAACGGTCTCGCCGCCGATCTGTCCGCCGCCGTCGTCGAGATGCTGGCCGATCTGAAGGGACGACCCGCCTCAGCGCGCGTCGGCCTGTGCCCGCCTGCAACCCTGATCGAACGGATGGTGAGGACCATCGACGGCGGTCCCGTCTCGGTCGGAGGACAGGACTGCCGGGTCGAGGCGAAGGGCGCCTTCACGGGCGGCGTGTCGGCCGAGATGCTGGTCGACGCCGGAGCCAGGCTGGTCATACTCGGCCACTCCGAGCGGCGTCAGGAGTTCGGCGAGAGCGACGCCCTGGTCTCCGACAAGGTCGGCGCCGCCCTGCGGGCCGGGCTGACGCCGATCGTCTGCGTCGGCGAGACCCTGGCGCAGCGGGAGGCCGGTGAAGCGGCGTCGGTCGTGCGCGGCCAGATCCTCGGCTCGCTCAATGACGGTCTGGCCGGTCAGGACTGGGCCCTGGCCTATGAGCCGGTCTGGGCCATCGGCACCGGTCTGACGCCGACGCTGGAACAGATCGCTGAAATTCACGCCGCCGCGCGGGCCGCGATGGTCGAACGGCTGGGCGATGGCGGGCGCGCCGCGCTGATTCTCTATGGCGGCTCGGTCAATCCGGGGAACGCCCGCGACATCCTGGCGGTGGACGAGGTCGGCGGCGCCCTGGTCGGCGGCGCCTCGCTGAAGGCGGCCGATTTCCTGGCGATCATTCGAGCGGCCGAACCGGCCGTCGTTGCCGCCGACGGACAAGGATGATAGACGCCGCCGCTTGATCGGCGGTCGTCCGCCACACATGTAAGCCGCCATGCTCCAGACCATTCTCCTCGTCGCCATGATCATCATCTCGATCGCCCTGTCCGGGGTGATCCTGCTGCAGCGCTCCGAAGGCGGCGCGCTGGGCATGGGCGGCGGGCCTTCGGGCTTCATGACCGCGCGTGGCGCGGGCAACCTTCTGACCACCACGACCTGGTGGCTGGGCGCTCTCTTCGTGATCTGCGCCATCAGCCTGACCATCGTCGGCAACATGGAACGGGCCAGCCGTTCGGTCGTCGACGCCGACGCCGTCGGTTCCATCGCACTGGACACGGCTCCGGCCGCCGGACAGCAGACCGCTCCGGCCGAAACGGCGCCCGCCGCCCCGTCCGCGCCGTCCCTCGACGATCTGGAAGCCAGCCTGCCGACGGCCGGCAGCGCCCCGGCCCCCGCGCCGGCTCAGTAAGGTGAAGGCGGGGACATCCTCCGCCGCTTCTCCCGCCACCAACACCTCCGCTCCGGCCCTGCGCCGGGGCGGAGTTTTGTTTTCAACAGGCGGATCGCATGCCGATCCGCGACTTTTCAGCAAGACGGATCGCGGAGCGGTCCTTCGGTGCCCGAATCAGGGCTAAGGTGATCCCCCGTGGCTAGATATGTATTCATCACGGGCGGCGTGGTTTCCTCGCTGGGCAAGGGGCTGGCGTCAGCGGCTCTCGGCGCATTGCTTCAGGCGCGCGGCTACAAGGTCCGCCTGCGCAAGCTCGACCCCTATCTGAACGTCGATCCGGGCACGATGAGCCCCTATCAGCACGGCGAGGTCTTCGTGACCGACGACGGGGCCGAGACCGACCTGGACCTGGGCCACTACGAGCGGTTCACCGGCGTCTCGGCGGCGCGGTCCGACAACGTCACGACCGGACGCATCTATTCGACCATCCTGGAGAAGGAGCGGCGCGGCGACTACCTCGGCGCGACCGTGCAGGTGATCCCGCACGTCACCGACCAGATCAAATCCTTCTGCCTGACGCCGGCCTTCACGGACGAGGGCGAGGACGTCGACTTCGTCCTGGTCGAGATCGGCGGCACGGTCGGCGACATCGAGGGCCTGCCCTTCTTCGAGGCGATCCGCCAGTTGGGCCAGGACCTGCCGCGCGGCCAGTCCTGCTTCGTCCACCTGACCCTGCTGCCCTTCATCAAGACCGCCGGCGAGATGAAGACCAAGCCGACCCAGCACTCGGTCAAGGAACTGCGCTCGATCGGCATCCAGCCCGACATCCTGCTGTGCCGCTGTGAATTCCCGATCCCCGAGGAAGAGAAGCGCAAGATCGGCCTGTTCTGCAACGTCCGGCCCTCCGGCGTCATCCAGGCGATGGATTCCGAAGACATCTATGCGGTGCCGCTCGACTATCACCGCGAAGGCCTGGACGCCGAGGTTCTGGCGCATTTCGGCATCATGGACGCGCCCGAGCCGGACATGTCGAGCTGGAACGAGATCGTGCGCCGGCGTCTGCAGCCCGACGGCGAGGTCACAGTGGCCGTGGTCGGCAAGTACACGGTCCTGAAGGACGCCTACAAATCCCTGATCGAGGCCCTGCATCACGGCGGCGTCGCCAATCAGGTCAAGGTCAACATCGACTGGGTCGAGGCGGACACCTTCGAGGGCGACCGCGAACTGTGCGAACAGCGGCTCCAGGGCGCGCACGCGGTGCTGGTGCCCGGCGGCTTCGGCGAGCGCGGGGCCGAGGGCAAGATCGAGGCGGCCCGCTTCGCCCGCGAACGCAACATTCCCTATTTCGGCATCTGTTTCGGCATGCAGATGGCCGTGATCGAGGCGGCCCGGAACCAGGCCGGCTATCCCAAGGCCTCGTCCACCGAGTTCGGGCCGACCGAGGAGCCGGTCATCGGCCTGATGACCGAATGGACCCAGGGCAATCAGCGGGTCCTGCGAACCCAGGGCGGCGACCTGGGCGGCACCATGCGTCTGGGCGCCTATGAGTCGACCCTCGCCCCGGGGTCGAGGATCGCGGAGATCTACGGCACGACCTCGATCAGCGAGCGACACCGCCACCGCTACGAGGTCAATATCAACTATCGCGAGGCCATCGAGGCCAAGGGGCTGATCTTCGCCGGCCTGTCGCCCGACGGCATCCTGCCCGAGACGGTCGAGCGCACCGACCACCCCTGGTTCATCGGCGTCCAGTATCACCCGGAACTGAAGAGCCGGCCGTTCAAGCCGCACCCCCTGTTCGCCAGCTTTATCGAGGCGGCGATTGTGCAGAGTCGGTTGGTTTAGCCCGTTCGGCGGCCGGCCTGAGACCGCCAACGACCCGGCTCGGGGACAACCTCGCGCGCGGCGTGGCGGAAGCGGTGGGATTCGAACCCACGGACGGCTTTCACCGTCGCTGGTTTTCAAGACCAGTGCCTTAAACCACTCGGCCACACTTCCTTATTGGCGGCCTGAATGGCCACCTGTCCGGCTGGAGAGGGGCCATAGCAGCGCATCGCGCGTTAACCAAAACGGAAATCGGTTCCGCGATGATTTCACCATGTCGATGTCGCCCGTCCTCCTTCGCCGTGCCTCCCGGGTCGCGGTCGTCGTCGCCGCGACGGCCCTGCTGGCCGCCTGTGCAAGTGCGGGCGCGACCTCGGGCGGGGCGACCGGCCCGACGCGCGGCGGATCGCGTGTGGCGGACGCGGCGCCCGTGGTGACCGACCCGGCGCCGATCGTGTCGGGGACCATGCGCCGCTATCAGATCCGCGGGCGCTGGTATCAGCCGGAGGAACAGCCGGACTATGACGTCGTCGGCCTGGCGTCCTGGTACGGCGACCAGTTCAACGGACGGCCCACGGCGACCGGCGAGCGATTCGACATGCAGGCCCTGACCGCGGCCCACAAGACATTGCCCCTGCCGGGGCTGGTGGAGGTCACCAACCTGGCCAACGGTCGTCGGGTCGTGCTGCGGGTCAACGATCGCGGGCCTTTTGTCGACGACCGGATCATCGACCTGTCGCGCGGCGCGGCCGAGTCGCTGGACATGCTGTCGCGCGGCGTCGGCGAGGTGAGGGTCCGCTATCTCGGCCGCGCCCCGCGTCTGGGCGGCGGGACGGTGTTGCAGGTCGCCGGGGCCGCGCCGCCGCCCCCGCTTCCGGCCGCGGCGCCCGTGGAGGCCGGTCAGAGATACTGGATCGAGGTCGCCGCCTATCGCGACCAACCCAGGGCCCAGTCGGTCGCGGAGAGAATCGGCCGCTCCGCCCGCGTCCAGGCCGCGAGCGACCAGAGCATGTTCCGGGTCCTGATGGGGCCGTGGAACGACGCCGACGCCGCCGAACGGGCCCGCCGGTCGGTCATGGCCGACGGATTCGCCGACGCCCTGTTGATATCAGCGCCCTGAACCGACTGCGCCCTTGGCCCGGGCGGTCCGGATCGCCATTGTGCGCCGGTGACCCGAGGACATTTCATTACGCTTGAAGGCGGGGAGGGGACTGGAAAGTCCACCCAGGCCGCCAGACTGGTCGCCCGGCTCGCCGCGCGCGGCCTCGACGTCGTGCACACGCGCGAGCCCGGCGGCTCGCCCGGCGCCGAGGAGATTCGGCATATCGCCCTGAACGGCGACGCCGGCCGCTGGTCGCCCCTGACCGAGACCCTGCTGATGTTCGCCTCGCGCAGCGACCATCTGGAAAAGACCATCCGCCCGGCGCTGGAAGCCGGGCGCTGGGTCGTGTGCGACCGTTTCGCGGATTCCAGCCGCGCCTATCAGGGTGCGGGCGGCGGCGCGCCGGCGGACTTCATTGAGGCCCTGGACGACGCCATCGTCGGCGATGACCAGCCGGACCTGACCCTGATCTTCGACCTGCCGGTGGAGGTGGGTCTGGAGCGGGCGCTGGCGCGGGGGGGCGCGGAGACGCGGTTCGAATCCAAGGGGCTGGCGTTCCATCGCCGCCTGCGCGACGGCTTCCTGTCCGTGGCGGCCCAGCACCCGGAGCGCTGCCGGATCATCGACGCGACAGGCGAGCCGGATGCGGTCGCCGAGCGCGTCTGGCGGGCCGTGGAGCCGATCCTGCCGTGAGCGAGCATCCGCGCGATCGCTTCGATCTGGTCCCGTCGACGGAGGCGGAGACCGCCTTCCTCGACGCCCTCGAGCGCGGACGCCTTCATCACGCCTGGATGGTCTGCGGACCCGAGGGTCTGGGCAAGGCGACCTTCGCCTATCGCGCCGCCCGGCGTCTGCTGGGCGCGGCGCCGGATCCCTCGCGCGGTCCGCTCGGCGCCCGGCCGTCCGATCCGGTCAGCCAGCTGATCTCGGCCCAGTCCCATCCCGACCTGCTGGTGCTGGAACGGCTCGTAGAAGGCGGCAAGACCAAGAAATCCATCTCGGTGGACCAGGCGCGCGACCTGCCGGAGTTCTTCTCCAAGAGCCCGTCCCGAGCGGCGTACCGGGTCGCGATCATCGACGCGGCCGATGACCTGAATCTCAATGCAGCCAATGCCTTGCTGAAGGTTCTGGAGGAGCCGCCTGAGCGCGGCGTGCTGTTCCTGGTGACCCATGCGCCGGGGCGGCTGCTGGCGACGATCCGTTCGCGCTGCCGCCGTCTGACCTTCCAGCCGTGGACCGAGAGCGCGGTGGCGACCCTGCTGGAGCGCCAGACCGAACTCGAGGGCGACGAGGCCGAACGCATCGCCGGCATGGCGCGCGGCTCGCCGGGCGCCGCCCTGTTGCTGGCCACGGCCGCCAACCTTGAGCTCGATCGGCTGGCGCGCCGCTGGGTCAACGAAGGCCTGGTGGATCGCGCCGAACAGCTGTCGGTCGCCGACGGTTTCCGGGGCGCGGAAGGACAGGCGCGGTTCGAGGCCCTGCTGGACCGGCTCGCCGCCGCCGTGAAGGCGCGGTCACTGGCGCAGGGAGGGCAGGGGGCCGCCTGGGCCGATCTGTGGACCCGGTTGACCGAGGCGCCCGAGCGGGCGGTCGCCATCAACCTGGACAAGGGCGACCTGCTGGCCGGAGCCCTGGCCGATCTGGCGCGCGTCAAACGGATGGCGGGCTGATGCTGATCGACAGCCACGTCAATCTCCACGCGCACCAGTTCGACGAGGACCGCGACGCCGTCATCGCCCGCGCCCGCGAGGCCGGGGTCGGGCTGATGGTCGAAATCTCCGACAAGCTTTCCACCTTCGAGGCCACCCACGCCCTGGCCATGGCGCATGCGGACATCTGGTGCACGGTCGGCGCCCATCCGCATGAGGCCAGGGACCACACGGCCATGACGGCCGACGATCTGGTCGCCCTGGCGGGCCGTCCGCGCGTGGTCGGCATCGGCGAGTGTGGTCTGGACTTCCACTATGACCTCAGCCCGCGCGAAGAGCAGGCCCGGGTCTTTCGCACCCACATCGAGGCGGCCCAGCGCACCGGCCTGCCGCTCGTGGTTCACACCCGCGAGGCGGACGCCGACATGGCCGCGATCCTGCGGGAAGGTCAGGCGAAGGCGCCGTTCCGCTTCCTCATGCATTGCTACACCAGCGGCGCAGAACTTGCGGAACAGGCAGCGGAAATGGGTGCCTGGTTCTCGGTCTCCGGCATCGCCACCTTCAAGGCGGCCGAGGCCGTGCGCGAGGTCATCCGCGCCATGCCGGCCGACCGGATCATCGTCGAGACCGACTGCCCCTATCTGGCGCCCGTGCCGCACAGGGGCCGCCGCAACGAGCCGGCCTATGTCGGCCATGTGCTGCAGGCCCTGGCCGACATCCGCGGCTGGAGCCGGGAGGAGGCGGAGGCGCGCACGACGGACGCCTTCTTCACCCTGTTCGACGGAATTCCCCGCCCATGAGCGGTGAACTCGAGATCACCATTCTGGGCAGCGGTTCGTCCGGCGGCGTGCCGCGCGGCGACGGCGACTGGGGCGTCTGCGATCCCGCCGAGCCGAAGAACCGGCGCAGCCGCTGTTCAGCCCTGGTCCGGCGGCGCGGCCCGGTCGGCGACACGACCGTCCTGATCGACACCTCTCCAGACCTGCGCGAGCAGATGCTGAGCGCCGGTGTGAAGTCCGTGGATGCAGTCCTGTACACCCACGACCACGCCGACCAGACCCACGGGATCGATGATCTGCGCGTCTTCGCCATCCGTCGCCGCAAGCGTATCCCGGCCTGGATGGACGTCGCGACCCGCGACGCACTGGTTCCGCGCTTCCCCTATATCTTCGAGAGTATGGAGGGTTATCCGGCGATCCTGGACCTCAGCGAGATCCCGGAGCATGGCGCGCATTGGGCCGTAGACGGCGCTGGCGGCCCTGTGCCGGTAGTGACCTTCGATCAGGGACACGGGCCGATCCGGTCGGTCGGCTACCGGGTGGGATCAGTGGCGTATTCAAGCGACATGGATGCTCTGGACGATGCGGCGTTCGAGGCCCTGGCCGGATGCAGCCTCTGGATCGTTGATGCGCTGCGCTGGACGGCACATCCGACACACAGCCACGTCGATCGGACCCTGGAATGGATCGCGCGCAGCGGCGTCGAGCGCGCTGTGTTGACCAATCTGCACATCGATCTGGATTACAATGCCTTGGCGGCGCTTCTTCCGGCCAATGTCGAAGTCGGATTCGACGGCTGGACCGCAAACGTGCCGATCTGACGGCTCTTCTGAGCCATACAATTTCGCATAATATATCTTAGGCGCAAACAGGAAACACCCTCATGGCCGGTCTCAAGGACAAACGCGGCTTCATCGACAAGGACCGTCTGGACCTCTCCGAGCGTCAGGCCGTCGAATACTGGATGAAGCGCTGGGGCGTGACCCGCGACCAGATCAGCGCCGCCCACCGCAAGGCCGGCCGCATGGTCAAGGATATCGCGGCGGAACTGGGGAAGAAGCGCTAAGGCTCATCGTCACCGGGGTCGTAGATATCGACGGCCAGTCTCAGGCCGCGATTTCCAATCATGGCCAAGGTCTCCGGTTCGAGGTCCAACCCCTCGTTTCCCTGCTGCATGAACAGGCCGCAGAAAAGGTCGCCTCGATACCGTGAGCTTAGGGCTGTCCAAGTGCCTACATCAGCCGTCAGGCCAGCAAACAGGTTGCGTATCTGACATTCTAGATCGCCAGGCGCGCGGTCCTCGACGGATAGACGCCAAGAACCTGCCTTAGCGACATGACCGCTAGGCCGCACGTCGCCTTTCAGTTCGGACTTGGTTGGCTCCGAGCCAAGAAGTCTCGTCAGTTCGGCCGGATGCAGATCCTCTCCAAAGAACCTGAGAGTAAGAACTGTTCGGCCAATCCCGGCCATCTACAGGTGGATCGTCCGCCCGTAGGCGTCCAGCGCCGCCTCGTGCATGGCCTCCGACATGGTCGGATGCGGATAGACGATGCCGTGGATGTCTTCCTCGGTCGCTTCCATGGTGATGGCGGTGACATAGCCCTGGATCATCTCGGTGACCTCGTGGCCGATCATATGGGCGCCGATCAGGGCGCCGGTCTTCGCATCGAAGATGACCTTGACGAAGCCGTCCACCTCGCCCGCGGCCACGGCCTTGCCGTTCACCCGGAACGGGAAGCGGCCGATCTTGACCTCGCGCCTGGCCTCGCGGGCGCCCTGTTCCGTGATCCCGACCGAGGCGACCTGGGGCTGGGCATAGGTGCAGCCGGCGATCGGCGAGACGACGTTCGGCGTCTTGTAGCCGGCGATGTATTCGGCGGCGTGGATGCCTTCGTGCGACGCCTTGTGCGCCAGCCAGGGCGCGCCGGCGCAGTCGCCGATCGCGTAGAGCCCCTTCACGTTCGTGGCGCAGTGGCCGTCGATGGTGATGTGGCCGCGGTCCATGTTGACGCCCAGCGCCTCCAGACCGATGCCGTCCGTGTTGGCGGTGATGCCGACCGCCGAGATACAGACCTCGGCCTCGAGGGTCTCGGCCTTGCCGGCGGTCTCGATGGCGACCTGGACCCCCTTCCCGGCCTTGGCCACCTTCGTGACCTTGCAGCCGAGACGGAACTTGATGCCGCGCTTCTCGAACGACTTCTGGGCGGCCTTGGAGACCTCCTCGTCCTCGACCGGCATGATCCGGTCGATCGCTTCCACCACGGTAACTTCAGCGCCCAGGGCCCTGTAGAAGCTGCCGAATTCGATGCCGATGGCGCCCGAGCCGATGACGATGATCGAGGCCGGCATGGTCTTCGGCGCGAGAGCCTCGCGATAGGCCCAGATCCGGTCGCCGTCGGCTTCCAGGCCGATCTGCGGGATGGCCCTGGCGCGGGCGCCGACGGCCAGCATGACCGCCTTGGCCTCGACCGTGCGCGATCCGCCGGCCTTGAGGTCGATGACGACCTTCGGCGCCGCCGCGCCCTTCTCCAGCTTCGCCGAACCCTCGATGACCTCGATCTTGTTCTTCTTCATCAGGAAGGTGATGCCCTTGCTCATCGTCGCCGCGACCCCGCGCGAGCGCTGGATGATGGCGTCGAAGTCGAAGGCCGCGCCCGATGCCGACAGGCCGTACTCCTTCAGGTGCGACAGGCTCTCGAACTTCTCACCGGACTTGAGCAGGGCCTTGGTGGGGATACAGCCCCAGTTGAGGCAGATGCCGCCCAGGCTCTCGCGCTCGACGATGGCGACCTTCTGGCCCAGCTGGCTGGCGCGGATCGCGGCCACATAGCCCCCGGGGCCCGAACCAATGACGATGAGATCGAATTCAACGGCCATGATCAGAGCACCTTCTCGATATCGGCCTTGATGGCCTCGGGTTCGACCTGGGGGGCGAAGCGGGCGACCACCCTGCCCTCGCGGTCGGTCAGGAATTTGGTGAAGTTCCACTTCACGTCGCGGCTGCCGAGGAAGCCGCGCTTCTGGCGCGTCAGCCAGTCATAGAGCGGATGCCGCCTCGGCCCGTTGACCTCGACCTTGTCGAACATCGGGAAGCTCGCATCGAAGGTCGAACTGCAGAAAGACGCGATCTCCGCCGCCCGGCCGGGCTCCTGGCCGCCGAACTGGTTGCAGGGAAAGCCCAGCACCTCGAACGGTTGGTCGGCGTATTGCCGATGCAGGGCCTCGAGCCCGGCGTACTGTCCGGTGAAGCCGCATTTCGACGCGGTGTTGACGATCAGCAGCGCCTGTCCCCGAAACCGGTCCAGCGGAATCTCCGTCCCGTCGATCCCGGTGGCGGTGAAGTCATAGACCGACGCCGTCATCGCCCTAGGCCAGCATCGTCACAGGGTCTTCGATCAGCGGCTTGAACGCCTGCAGGAAGCGGGCGCCGGTTGCGCCGTCGACGACACGGTGATCGCAGGTGACGGTGACCGTCATCACGGTCGCCACGGTCAGCTGGCCATTCTTCACGACCGGACGCTGCTCGCCCGCCCCGACGCTCATGATCGCGCCCTGGGGCTCGTTGATGATCGAGCTGAAGGCCTTGATCCCGAACATGCCGAGGTTCGAGACGCTGAAGGTGCCGCCCTGGAATTCCTCGGGCTTGAGCTTCTTCTCACGGGCCCGTTTGGCCAGATCCTTCGACTCGACCGCGATCTGCGACAGGGACTTGGTCTCGGCCTTGAAGATGATCGGGGTGATCAGGCCGCCATCGATCGCCACCGCCATCGCTATGTCGGCGTTGTGGTGCAGGGCGATGCCTTCGGGGCTGTAGCTCGCATTGGCTTCCGGCACCGCCTTCAGGGCCATGGCGGCGGCCTTGATGACGAAGTCGTTGACCGACACTTTGACGCCGCTCTTCTCGAGCAGGGCGTTGATCGTGGCGCGGGCCGCCAGCAGGGCGTCGATCTCGACGTCGATGAACAGCGGGAAGTGCGGCACGTTCTGCACCGCGCCGACCATGCGGCGGGCGACGGCCTTCTTCATCCCGTCCAGCGGGATCAGGTCGTAGCTGCCGTCCGGAATGCCCATGTCGGCCAGCGACTGGACCTTGCGGGTTTCGATGCCCGAGGTCGCGGTCGCGGGCGCAGCGGCCGGGCGGGCGCCGCCCTTGCCTGCGGCCTCCACGTCGGACCTGACGATACGGCCATGCGGACCGGAGCCCTTCAGCGTCGCGATGTCGAGACCGGCGTCCTTCGCCAGACGTCGGGCCAGGGGCGAGGCGAAGACGCGTTCACCGGACTTAGCGGCAGGGGCTGCGGCGGCGGGAGTCGGCGCAGCGGCCTTGGGGGTCTCGGCAGGAGCCGTGGCGGCTTCCGCCTTCGGAGTCTCGGCCTTCGCCGGTTCGGCGACCTTCGGCGCGGGAGCGGCTGAACCGCCCTCTTCGGCCAGGCGCGCGATCGGCGTGTTGACCTTCACGCCCTCGGCGCCCTCGGCCACCAGGATGTCGGTGATCGTGCCCTCGTCAACGGCCTCGACCTCCATCGTGGCCTTGTCAGTCTCGATCTCGGCGATCACGTCGCCGGCCTTGACGACATCGCCGACCTTGACGTGCCATTTGGCCAGAACGCCCTCTTCCATGGTGGGCGACAGGGCGGGCATCAGGATGTCGGTCATGCTTCGCTCTTGGTCTCGGCGATGGTCTGATAGCCGGGGCCGCCCAGGGCGGCTTCCAGCCCGGCCAGCACCTGGCGGTAGGTCTCGTCCTCATCCAGCCCCGTGGCCGCATGATAGACGTGGGCGACGTTCCGGGCCGCGATGGCCAGGATGCTTCCATAGGCCCGGGGGTCCTCGAAAGCCGGCTTGATCGCCATCACGGGTTCGCCGCGCGACCACCAGAAGCGCAGCATCTCGACCGCATCGGGGTCGGAGGCCACGCTGTCCGGGACGGTCAGCTGGAACTCGGACGGCTCGTTGCTCACGCCATCACCGCCTTGACGGCCGCGACGATCTTGTCGACGCCGGGCAGCGACAGGACCTCCAGGTTGGCGGCATAGGGCAGCGGCACGTCTTCCTGGTGCACGCGCATCGGCGGCGCGTCCAGATAGTCGAAGGCGTGTTCGATCACCCGGGCCACGACCTCGGCGCCGACGCCCATCGGACCCCAGCCTTCCTCGGCCGAGACCAGGCGGCTGGTCTTCTTCACGCTGGCGACGATGGTCTCGTGGTCGAGCGGACGCAGGGTGCGCAGGTCGACGACCTCGCAGGAGATGCCCTCGGCCTCCAGCTGCTCGGCGGCCTGCAGGGCGAAGCCGACCATGCGGGCATGGGCCGTGATGGTCACGTCCGTGCCTTCGCGGCGGACCTTGGCCTTGCCGATCGGGACCAGCCAGTCCTCGACGTCGGGCACGTCGAACTCGATCCCGTACATCATCTCGTGCTCGAGGAAGACGACCGGGTTCGGGTCGCGGATGGCCGATTTCAGCAGGCCCTTGGCGTCAGCGGCATCATACGGAGCGACGACCTTCAGGCCAGGCACCTGGGCGTACCAGGCCGAATAGTCCTGGCTGTGCTGGGCGCCGACGCGGCTGGCGGCGCCGTTCGGGCCGCGGAAGACGATGGGGGCACGGATCTGACCGCCCGACATATACAGGGTCTTGGCGGCCGAGTTGATGATGTGGTCGATCGCCTGCATGGCGAAGTTGAAGGTCATGAACTCCACGATCGGCTTCAGACCCGCCATCGCGGCGCCGACGCCGAGACCAGCAAAGCCATGCTCGGTGATCGGGGTGTCGACCACGCGGCGGTCGCCGAACTCCTGCAGCAGCTCACGGCTGACCTTGTAGGCGCCCTGGTACTGGGCGACTTCCTCGCCGATCAGGAAGACGGCCTCGTCACGCCGCATCTCCTCGGCCATGGCGTCGCGCAGGGCGTCGCGCACGGTCGTCTTGATCATTTTGGCGTCGGCCGGGATTTCCGGATCGCGCAGTTCGACCTTGGGGGCGGCGGACTTGCCCCCCTCCCCGGCTTCGCCGGTACTCCCCCCGGCGGGGGGAGATTGCGCCACGGATTGTCCCCCCTCAGGGGGGACCGGAGCCTGCAAGGCAGGGTTCGAGGGGGGACTTGCCACAGCGCCGGCCTCACCGGCCATGCGTGCGATCGGGGTATTCACCTTCACGCCCTCGGAGCCTTCGGCCACGAGGATTTCGGCGATCTCGCCCTCATCGACGGCCTCGACCTCCATGGTCGCCTTGTCGGTCTCGATCTCGGCGATCACGTCGCCGGCCTTGACCACGTCGCCCGCCTTCACGTGCCACTTGGTCAGATTGCCCTCTTCCATCGTGGGCGACAGCGCCGGCATCAGGATGTCGGTCACGCTGCGGTCTCCACATAGACGTCGGTATAGAGTTCGGACGGATCGGGCTCAGGGCTTTCCTGAGCGAACTGGACTGCCTCGGCGACGATCTGTTTGATCTCGGCGTCGATGGCTTTCAGCTCGTCCTCGGTGGCCTTGGCCTGTTCGAGCAGCATCTTGACGTGGTCAATCGGGTCGCGGGTCTTCTTGACCTCGTCGACCTCGTCCTTGGACCGATATTTGGCCGGATCCGACATCGAGTGACCGCGATAGCGATAGGTCTTCACTTCGAGGATGAAGGGACCGCCGCCCTCCCGGGCGCGCTTCACGGCGCGCTCGACCGCATCCTTGACCGCCAGCACATCCATGCCGTCGACCTGTTCGCCCGGAATGCCGAAGCTGGAGCCGCGCATGTAGAGCTCGGTCGTCGAGGACGAGCGCTCGATGCTCGTGCCCATGGCGTACTGGTTGTTCTCGATGATGTAGATGGCCGGCAGCTTCCACAGCTGGGCCATGTTGAAGCTCTCGTAGACCTGACCCTGGTTCGAGGCGCCGTCGCCGAAATAGATGAAGGCGACCGAGTCATCGCCCCGGTATTTGCCGGCGAAGGCCAGACCGGTGCCGAGCGCCACCTGGGCGCCCACGATGCCGTGGCCGCCGTAGAAGCCGGTCGGGACGTCGAACATGTGCATCGACCCGCCCTTGCCCTTGGACGACCCGCCCGAGCGACCGGTCAGTTCGGCCATGACCGCTTTCGGGTCCATGCCGGCGGCCAGCATATGGCCGTGGTCGCGATAGCCGGTGATGATCTTGTCGTGGCCCTGCCTGACGCTCTCCTGAACGCCGACAGCCACGGCCTCCTGGCCGATGTAGAGGTGGCAGAATCCGCCGATCAGACCCATGCCGTACAGCTGGCCCGCCCGCTCCTCGAAGCGGCGGATCAGGACCATCTCGCGATAGTACCTGAGCAGGTCCTCTTTGGACGCCGCCGGCGTGTTTGGAATCTTGGCGGACCCCTTGGAATCCGTGGTCTTCTGGGCGGCTCTCGCCATCCGGCATCTCCCGGGTGAGCCCATGGCGAAACGCGCCGTTCGGGCCTCTTGTCGTTACGGAAAGCGGCTGTAGCAGCCTTCCTTCCCCAAACGCAAAGCACGCTACCGGGGCTGTAACAAGAGTTCAGGAGGCGGCGGCGTTCACGGCGGGCGCCGAGGCTGCCACGGTGCGGACGACATAGTCGCGCGGATCGCTGAAACCGAGCACGGCACGGGCCCGCTCCTCGAGCAGATCACGCGACAGGCTGCCCGTACGCAGATAGCGCACGCGGATCTCGAGGTCGGCGCGCTGCTCGGTCAGGGCGGTGAGTTGCGCCTCGCGCTGGTCCAGCCGCGCATCGCGAGCGGCGCCGCTGAGCAGACCCCGCTCCCCCGTCAGCGCCTGAACTCCCAGGTACACGACGAGCAAAAACAGGAAGGCAGACAGCGAGTAGGGCTTCATCCGTTCGGGCAATACGAACGCTCCTTCTGAGCGTGGTCACACAGTTGAGCGATTGTGACCGGAAATGCCTAACAAATCCTAGCTCTGCCGTAGAATTACGTAGCGTGGACCGAAGGGGCGGACGTCGACGACGACCCGCCCCTCCCGCGGCCTATTTCAGCAGCATTCCGTCGCCGTAATAGCTGGCCTGATCGCCCAGAAGCTCCTCGATGCGCAGCAGCTGGTTGTACTTGGCCGGGCGCGGTGGGCCATATCGACGGCGTCCAGGGTCTCGGACAGGGTGCCGATCTGGTTGACCTTGATCAGGATGGAGTTGGCCAGGCCCTCGCCGATGCCGGCGGCCAGGCGCGCCGGGTTGGTGACGAACAGGTCGTCGCCGACGATCTGGACCCGCTCGCCCAGGGCATCGGTCAGCAGTTTCCAGCCCTCGAAATCATCCTCGGAACAGCCGTCCTCGATCGAGACGATGGGGAAGCGTTCGCACAGGTCGGCGAGGTAGGCGACCATCCCCTCCCCGTCCAGGATCTTGCCCTCGCCCTTCATGTTGTAGGCCCCGTCCTTGAAGAACTCGGTCGCGGCGACGTCGAGCGCCAGGTGGAAGTCCTCGCCCGCCAGATAGCCGGCCGCCTGACCTGCCTTGGTGATGAAGCTCAGCGCCTCCTCGGCCGAGGCCAGGTTGGGGGCGAAGCCGCCCTCGTCGCCGACGTTGGTGTTGTGGCCCGCGTCCTTCAGCTGTTTCCGCAGCGCGTGGAAGATTTCCGAGCCCATGCGCAGACCTTCCGAGAAGCTCTCGGCGCCGGTCGGCAGGATCATGAACTCCTGGATGTCGATCGGATTGTCGGCGTGGGCGCCGCCGTTGATGATGTTCATCATCGGGGTCGGCAGCACGCGGGCCGAGATGCCGCCGACATAGCGGAACAGCGGCAGACCGACGGAGATGGCGCTGGCCTTGGCGACCGCCAGCGACACGCCGAGGATGGCGTTGGCGCCGAGGCGGGCCTTGTTCTCGGTGCCGTCCAAGGTGATCAGGGCCTCGTCGATGCGCCGCTGATCCTCGGCGTCCATGCCGGACAGGGCGTCGAAGATCTCGCCGTTGACCGCGTCCACGGCGTTCTGGACGCCCTTGCCGCCCCAGCGGTCCTTGTCGCCGTCGCGCAGTTCGACCGCCTCGTGAGCGCCGGTCGAGGCGCCGGACGGCACCGCCGCACGGCCGAAGCTGCCGTCATCCAGAACCACATCCACCTCGACCGTGGGGTTGCCCCGGCTGTCGAGAATCTGGCGGGCGACGATGTCGGCGATGTCGGTCATGGGAGCCTTCGAGGTGCGAGGGAGAGCAGGCGTCGGGGTTTAGCCCGACGCCTGCGAATCGCCAACCTCGTCAGGTTACGAGCAGCCTTCGACCAGCTGGATGTCCGGCCCGCCGACATGGACGATCTGGACCCTGCCCTCGCCGTTGATCTCGTAGCGAACGCCTTGCGCGGCGGCGTCCTCGACAAAGGCCCCGGCTGTCGCCGGGCCGCCCGTGGCCCAGACGAAAATGTCCTCGGCCGGCGGCGCGGCATATTTGTGCGGCTGGGCCACGGCCAGGGGACCGTAGGCGGCCTTGATGGCGGCGGCCGTGTCGCCGACGCCGAAGCCGCGATCCGTCTTCAGCGTCGAGGGCGAGGCCACGGAGATTCGGGTCAGGACGCCGTCCTGGATCATGACCAGAACGCCCTCGGGCGCGCGGGCCGGACGCCACTGGTCGCAGGCCTCGGGCTCGGCGCTGCCGGCCGAGTTCGGATCGCTGTCGTCGCCCAGGGCCGTGACGACCTCGGCGCGGGTCATGCCGATGAGCAGGGGGCCATAGCCGCCCGCCGTCAGGGCGTTGGGCGCTGGCGCCGCCGGCGTGGTCGCGGCGGGGGTCTCAGGCGCGGCTGCGGGCTCTATCGCATCCGGCTGGCCGCAGGCGGCGAGCAACAGGGCGACGGCGGCGGTGGCGGAACAGGTGCGGATCATGGGGGCGCTCCTCGTCAGATGAGACGCCATAAACACACGAAAACGGCGCGCGGGTGAACCGCGCGCCGCAAACCTCACGGTTTCGTCATGAGACCGGAGCCCGGCCTCGCGTCGAAACCTAGTCTTCCTTGGGCGTCAGGACCTGGCGGCCGCGATAGGTGCCGGTCTTCAGATCGATGTGGTGCGAACGACGCAGCTCACCCGTGTCCTTGTCCTCGGTGTACGGGTTCGTACCCAGTGCGTCGTGAGCGCGGCGCATGTTGCGACGCGAGGGCGATACTTTGCGCTTAGGAACGGCCATGTCCGTCTCGATCTCGTATACGGCGCCGGTTCCCGCAGGGGCCTGACGCAAAAAACAGAAGCGGCGGCCCCTCGAAAGAGCCGCCAGCGAGCGCGGGCTTATGCCTCAAGCCGGACGGAAGTTCAACCCTCCTGACGCGTCTGCCAGCGAGACCGTTCAAGGTCGTAGTCGAGCGCGCCCGCCGCCGGATTGGCGATCATCCCGTCCAGCCAGGCGCGCGACTGTTCGATGTCGTCATGCGGCGGGATCGCCCACCCGCGCATGGCCTCCCGGTGCGCCAGGACGGCGTGGATGGCGTTCAGAGCCTCCGGGCGGGCGCGACGAAGCCTCAGCCGGGACGTGGTGATCGCCATGCCGCGAGCCTTGCCGTATCGGGCTTGACCGCGTCAAATGCCGCCATGACCGAGCCCAACGCCCCTCGCCCGCCCCGCAGCAAGACCCTGCGGCTGTGGCTGATCATCGGATCGATCGCCGCCGTGCTCGCGATCATCCCGGCCGGCGTGATGGGGATGATGTCCGTGATGGCCACCGACGCGGGCGTGAACACGATGATCTATGTCTTCATCTTCACGATGATGACCTTCCCGCTGGCCATCATCTTGGGGCCGGTCCTCGGCTGGATCGCCTATTGGCTCAGGTACGAGCGGCTATCGTGGATCCTGCTGTTCTCGCCGTTCGCCTGGGTTGTCGCCCTGATCATCATCTTCAGCCTCGGCTTCGGCCAGCCGAACCCGATCTGATCAGGCCAGCGCCTTCTCCATGACGACGAAATACAGGTCGTCGCGCAGCGCCTTGCCCAGCCGCAGGTTCCCGTAGTCGAAGGCGAGGGTTCGGCCGGTGTCGGCGTAGCCCAGCCGCTCGTACCAGGCGATCAGGGTGTCGCGCTGGGGAAAGACGGAAATCCGAATCAGCCGCGCCCCGAATCGCCGCGCCATCGCATCTTCCGCCGCCGCGACCATCCGCCGGCCCAGACCCGAAGCCTGCCGCGTCGGGCTGACCGACAGCATGCCGAAATACCCGGCGCCGTCCGGTTGCCGCTGGATGCGGATGCAGGCCAGCAGATCCTCGCCGTCCCAGGCCGTCAGCATCGCCTGTTCCGGATCGGCGACAATCTCTGCGAGCTCGTCCGGATCGGTGCGCTGTCCGGTCAGGAGATCGGCCTCAGTGGTCCAGCCCGCGCGCGAGCTCTCGCCGCGATAGGCGCTCTCGATCAGCCGGTGAATGGCCGGAATATCGGCCGCATCGGCGTCCCGGATCACGAGTTCAGTCATGGCTCAACATATCCGCGACCGCTTCGCCGATGGCCAGCGAGCTGGTCAGGCCCGGGCTCTCGATGCCGAACAGGGCGACCAGCCCCTCGATGCCGTGATCGTCGCGCCCGCGCAGCTGGAAGTCCGGCTGGGGCTCGCCGGCCCCATGCAGCTTCGGGCGGATGCCGGCATAGTCGGGCGTCAGGGCGCCGTCCGGCAGCCCGGGCCAGAAGCGGCGGATATAGGTGGCGAACCCCTCGGCCCTGGTCGGGTCGACGGAATAGTCCTCGGTCTCAACGTATTCGAGGTCCGGCCCGAACACCGCCTGGCCGCCCAGGTCCTTGCGGTAGTGGGTGCCCAGCGCCCCCGCGATCGGCGGCGGATAGATCAGCCGTTCGAACGGCGCCCTGCCCGTCAGCCGGAAATAGACCCCCTTGCCGAAATGTCCCCTGGGGATGTGATCGGCCGGGAAGCCTTCGATCCGCCCCGCGACCTCCTGCGAAGACAGCCCCGGTGCGGTCACCAGCAGGCGACAGGTCAGGGTCGCCCCGCCCTCTCCTCCGGCCGTGATCGTGAACCCGCCGCCCGGCAGGGGCTCGGCCCGCTCGAACGGCGTTGAGGCCACGACCGACCCGCCGCCGTCCTGGATCTCGCCCTCCAGGGCCAGCATATAGTCGTGGCTGGCGAACACGCCGCTCTCGGGCGACAGGATGGCGGCGTGGGCGTTCAGCTCGGGCTCCATCGCCCGCGCCTGTTCACCCGACAGATGCTCCAGCCCCTCGACGCTGTTGGTTGTCGCCTGGACGAAGATCGTCTCGATCAGCCCGACCTCGTCTCCCTGAGTCGCCACAACCAGCTTGCCGCATTTGCGGTAGTCGATCTTGTGCGTCTCCAGATAGGCGTAGAGCGCGCGCCGACCCTCGACGCAGAACTTCGCCTTCAGCGATCCGGTCGGATAGTAGAGCCCGCCGTGGATGACCTCGGAGTTCCGCGAGGACACGCCCTGGCCGATGTGCGGCTCCTTCTCGAGCACGAGCACGCTCAACCCCCGCTTCGACAGCGCCCGCCCGCAGGCCAGGCCCACGGCCCCTGCCCCCGCCACGACCGCGTCGAAGTCGAAATCCGTCATTCGGGCTTTCCGTAGCGCCGCGCCGCCTCGTGCTCGAAACTGCCGATCAGCGACGAGACCGCCCGGTCGAAATTGGCCTGGAGCGCGGCGTTGAGAAAGGGCGACCTGAAGGCGAAGTCGATCGTGAACTCCAGCCGCGTACCCTCTGGAATGGCATGGAAAATCCAGAGGTTCTTCAGGTGCCGGAACGGGCCGCGCAACAGGCCGACTTCCACCGACGGTGCGTTTCGGTCATGCCGCACCCAGGTGGAAAACCGCTCCTTCAGGAACGAGAACCCGACGGCCGCCTCGGCGTCCAGCAGGGACACGCCGGGGCTTTCCTCGCGCCGGTTCCACACCCGCATGGCGGTGACCCATTTCACGAAGCGCGGATAGGCCTCCACGTCCGCCACCAGATCGGCGAGCTGGGCGGGCGTATAGGGCAGGATGCGGGTAACGCGGTGGACGGCCAAAAGGTCGTCAGCGTCCCGTTTGCGCCAGACGCGCCGCCTTCAGCCGGGCGAAGTCGTCCCCGGCGTGGTGCGACGAACGCGTCAGCGGCGACGACGACACCATCAGGAAGCCCTTGGCCCGGGCGATCGCCTCATAGGCCTTGAACTCTTCCGGCGTCACGAACCGGTCGATGGCGGCGTGTTTGCGCGTCGGCTGCAGGTACTGGCCGATGGTGATGAAGTCGACGCCGGCGGAGCGCATGTCGTCCATGACCTGCATGACCTCTTCCTTGGTCTCGCCCAGGCCGACCATGATGCCGGACTTGGTGAACTGGTTGGGGTCGCGCTCCTTGACCATCTGCAGCAGGCGCAGGGAGTGGAAGTAGCGCGCCCCGGGCCGGATCTTCAGATACAGCCGCGGCACGGTTTCCAGGTTGTGGTTGAACACGTCGGGCGTCGAATCGATCACCACCTCGGCCGCCCCGTCCTTGCGCAGGAAGTCGGGCGTCAGGATCTCGATCGTGGTGTTGGGCGCCTGCAGGCGGATCTGACGCACCACCTCGGCGAAATGGGCCGCGCCGCCGTCAGAGACATCGTCCCGGTCCACCGAGGTGATCACCACATGGTTCAGGCCCAGCTGCGACACGGCCAACCCGACCTTGCCCGGCTCTTCGGGGTCCAGCGGCTGGGGCAGGCCCGTCTTGACGTTGCAGAAGGCGCAGGCCCGCGTGCAGGTGTCGCCCATGATCATCAGGGTCGCGTGCTTCTGGCTCCAGCACTCGCCGATGTTCGGGCAGGCGGCCTCTTCGCACACGGTGACCAGTCCCTTGGAGCGGACGATCTCCTTCGTGGCGTTGTACTGGCCCGATCCCGGCGCCTTGACCCTGAGCCAGTCGGGCTTGCGCAGCACGGCCGTCTCGGGCCGGTTCTGCTTTTCCGGGTGACGCAGGTCTGACGGTTTACGCGTCAGGGTGTCGATGAGGGTGACCATCGAGGCGGACGGGGCTCCAGGAACTTGAACACGGTATGTCGTCGTTCCGACCCCGGAAGGCAAGTCACGGCCTGTATCGGTGTGCGAGGGCGCCCGACTGACCAAGATGGACCCGCCCTTGAACAGACTCGCTCAACGGCCGCCAAGGGTGGTTTTCAGACATTTCGTCCGTCGCTCAGGATACCGACGATCAATCCTGCCCGCTCTCGCCTACGCCCGACGATAACGCCAGATTAGAGCGGGTAGCATGAACAGTGTCGCCGCCGTTGAGGTGAGCAGGCCTCCGAGAATGACGATCGCCATCGGCCCCTGGATTTCGCGCCCGGCTTCACCGTTCTGAAGGGCCAGGGGAAGCAGCCCCAGACCCGTGACCAGCGCCGTCATCAGGATCGGCGTGACCCGTTCCTCCGTCGCCTTGACGAGGGTTTCCAACGACCATTCTCGTTTTTCGTGTCGAACGACGTGGTCGACATGCGCCACCAGCAGGATCGAGTTTCGCGATGAAATCCCGAAGAGGGTGACGAATCCCACAAGGGCGCCGAGCGACAGGCTGCCGCCCGCGAGCGGCAGGGCGAGGATGCCCCCAAGCAGCGCCACCGGGGCGCTGCAAAGCACCAGTCCAACCGAGCGTCCGTCGCCGAACGCAAGCAGCAGAAGGACAACGGCGGCCAACGCCGCAATGGCGCAGTTGAACACGAGTTGATTGCGGGCCGAGGCGGTTGCGTCGGCCGTGCTGGACACGGACGCTACGATGCCTGGCGGCAGGCGCAAGGTCGCGATAGCTGCTTTGGCCTCGCGGGCGACCCGAGCCACATCCGCCGGGCTGGGATCGGCGGTTACGACTTCGCGCCGACGCCCTGCTTCACGCGAGACAACAGTCCGCTGGCTTCCCATACCGACGTTGGCGACGCTCGACAGCGGCACCTCGCCCGCCGCGCCCCGCAACATGACCTGCCCAATGGCTGCGGGGTCCGCTCGCTGCTCCGGCGGCAGAATGACCGTCACGTCGATAGCTCGATCCGGACGGTAGAGCTGCGTCGCGACGGTGCCCAGATAAGCACTCGACACCACATCGAGCATGTCATTGACAGTCAGTCCTGCGTTTCCGAGCTGATCGACACGGGGACTGATGCGGACGGCGGGTGCTTCCGGCGGGGTCTGTCGGGTCACGTCGCCGGTGCCGGGTATGGCCTCCAATGCGCGCGCGACCGCGTGGCTCGCCGAGTCGAGATCACCGAGATCGTCGCCGAAGACACTGACGGCGACCGGGGCCTTTTCGCCGGTCACGGACTCACCGATCCGGTCGCCCAGAAAGGTCAGCACTTCGGTCTCAAGCCCCGGATGGCTGTCCAGTGCCGCGTGCAATCCGGCCTCTACCCTGTCCTGTGCGGCGCCGCTGAGGTGTGGCTTCAGTTCGATATGGAACTCGCTCTGCTCCGGTCCCCAGGTGTCCTCCCCGCCTTGCGCGCGTCCGATCTGTTGCTCGACCGTCTGCACCCCTTCGATTGCCAGAAACTCGGTGGTCAGGGACTGGCCCAGGCTGCGGCTGGCCTCCAGCGAGGTGCCGGGCGCAGCGGCGACGCCGACAACGAAATGACCTTCGCGAAAGGTCGGCAGCAGTTCGGATGGAAACACAAAAGGGGCAGCCAGCAGGGCGATGGCGCTTGCAGCGGTGGCGACCATCGCAACGCTGCCTCGGCCTGCGCCCTTGGCGATCACTCCCGTCGCGCGCGTCTTCAGTCTGGAGAGCCAGCCCGGTTCGGCCACCGGGGTCCAGCCATTGAGTGTGAGCAGGGCCAGAGCGGGCGTCACGATGACCGCGACCAGAAGCGAGGCCATCGTTGCCAGAATGAAGGCGGACGCCAGAGGGCTGAAGAACCGGCCCTGAAGTCCGTCGAGCAGCAGGACGGGCGCTAGGGTCAGTGCGACGACCAGGGTTGCATAGACCACCGGACCGCGAACCTCGACCGATGCATGCTGGATGACCTCGGCGAGCGATCCAGACGTCTTCTCTCGCAGGCGTCGGACGATGTTCTCGACATCGATGACTGCATCATCGACCACGACGCCTAGCGCGACAGCGAGACCGCCGAGGACCATCGTGTCAAGGGTGTGCCCCAGGAGGTCCATGACGATCAGGGCGGCGAGAAGCGAGATCGGGATGCTGACGAACGAGATGATCACCGTACGGGCGCTGCCCATGAAGGCGAACAGGACGACCGCGATCAGGACGGCCCCGATAACCAGATCCTCGCGGAGTCCGGACAGGGCTGTGTTGATGAAGTTCGCCGGGCGGTGGAGGTCGGCATTGACCCATACCTTCTGGGCGGTCAGCGCCGGTTGCAGCTCAGCGAGCGCGGCATCGACCGCCCGGGTCGCGTCGAGGGTGTTGGCCCCATACTGGCTCGACAGGCTGATCAGCACGCCGGGCCGGCCCATGATCAGCGCTTCACCAAGACGGGGTTCGAAGGCTTCGACGACATCGGCGACGTCTCCGACCAAAACGCGCTGGCCCACGACGGATCGGATGACGCCGCGCGCCAGATCATCGGGACCCTGGGCCTGACCCTGCGGCGTCACGAGGATGCGCTGGGCAGGCGTGTCGACGAAGCCGCCTCCCCGAACGCCTGTTGCTGCAGCCACGGCACTCGCGAGGTCGGACGGCGTGATGTTGAACCGTGCCATGTCGCCGGGCCGCATCCGCACCTCGATCCGGCTGACCTCCCCGCCATAGACGCTTGCCCGCGCGACGCCCTGCGTTGAGAGAAGCCGGGGACGGACGACCGTATCGATCAAGGATCGAAGCTGTTCGGGCGACAGGACGTCGCTCGTGAACCCGATCTTCAAGAGGTCCATCGTTGAGGAAGTCAGAGGTGCGACTTGCGGGGACTTGGCGATAGCAGGAAGGGCCGATCCGGCCTCGACAAGGCTGTCCGTCACAGTCTGACGGGCGCGATAGGGATCAACCTTGTCGGCGAATACGACCGTTACCACCGAGATGCCCTGGATCGACTCGGAGCGCACGGCCTCGATCCCCTGGCCGCCCGCGATGGCTTGCTCGATGGGGCGGGTGATCAGCTGTTCGACCTGTTCGGCAGACAGACCAGGCGCTTCCGTCTGGACCTCGACCTGTGGCGGCACGAAATCCGGAAAGACGTCGAACTTGGCTCTCGATAGCGTGACCAGGCCGTAGGCAACAATCAGGCCCGCCAGAAGTGCGACGAGGCGCGGACGCGATAGCGACCAGCGGACAATGAGGGTGAGCATGTCGCCTCTAAATGAGTCTCGTTCGACAAGCTCTACATTGGTTCTCTATTACTGCCGCGCCGAATGTGTCGAAGCGGCGTGGCCGTCCGCTCCGGGTCGAAAGCGGAGGTTGGCCCGAGCGTGGGATCGGCGCCCGTGAAACATCAAGGCCGACGCCTGGCGCGCCCGCTAACCCTCACGCGGCGTAACGCATCTTTTCATCGTGGCGTCGCTTAACTAGTTTGCGCGCCTGACAGCGAGGGGGCGGCGCGAACGCCCCCCGGAGGAGACGCGTATTGTTTAGGCCCGGCCTCGACCCATCGGCAGGCGACGAATCCCTGTTCGACGCCCTGATCGCCGCACGCGCCCGCTACGGCGACAAGGAAATCCTGGAGGACCAGGACCGCAAGCCCCTCACCTACACCGGCCTGATCCGCGCGGCCTTCGTCCTGGGCCGCAAGATCGCGGCCATGACCCGGCCGGCCGAGCGGGTCGGCATCCTGCTGCCGTCGTCGATGGGCGTGGTCGTGACCTTCTTCGGCCTGCACGCCTTCGGACGGGTGCCGGTGATGCTGAACTTCACCTCCGGCCAGCGGAACCTCAAGGCGGCGATCGAGGCGGCCGGGGTCAGGAAGATCCTCTGCGCCCGCCGCTTCGTCGAACAGGCCAGGCTCGAGGAGCTGATCGCCCAGCTGGACGCGGTCGCCGAGATCGTCTGGCTGGACGACGTGCGCGAGAGCATCGGCCTGCAGGACAAGCTGTTCGGCCTGATGGCCGGCCTGATGCCCAAACGCTTCCGCGTTGAGACCCAGCCCGACGATCCGGGCGTGGTCCTGTTCACCTCGGGCAGTTTCGGCGCCCCCAAGGGGGTGCTGCTGAGCCAGAAGAACCTCGTCGCCAACGCGCGTCAGGTGAATGCCCACATCACGCTCGATCCCAACTGGGTGATGTTCAATCCCCTGCCGACCTTCCACTGTTTCGGCCTGACCGGGGGCGTCATCCTGCCTATCCTGAACGGTCTGAAGACCTTCCAGTACCCCTCCCCGCTGCACGGCAAACAGATCGTGGCCCTGCTGGCCGAGGTGAAGGCGTCGATCCTGTTTGCGACCGACACCTTCCTGAACCAGTGGGCGCGCGTGGCCTCGCCCGACGACTTCCGCACCCTGCAGTTCGTGGTGGCCGGCGCCGAACGGGTCCGCGACGAGACCCACCATCTGTTCAACACCAAATTCGGCGGGGTGAAACTGCTGGAGGGCTATGGCGCGACCGAGGCCGCGCCCGTGGTCGCCGTGAACCACCCCGATCGCAACCGGCCGGGCACCGTCGGTCAGCTGTTGCCCGGCATGGAGGCGCGGCTGGAGGCGGTCGAAGGCATCACCGAGGGCAAACGCCTGTTCCTGCGCGGCCCCAACGTCATGGCCGGCTATATGTCGCCTGAAGATCCGACCAAGATCGACCCGCTGGCGGGCGGCTGGCACGACACCGGCGACATCGTTGACATCGACGAGGAGGGCTATATCGCCATCCTCGGCCGGGTGAAGCGGTTCGCCAAGATCGGCGGCGAGATGGTCTCCCTGAGCGCGGTGGAAGGTCTGGTCCAGTCCGTCTGGCCCGAGCAACGCCACGCCGTCATCTCGATCGCCGACAGCCGCAAGGGCGAGAAACTGGTCCTGGTCACCGAGCGCAGCGACGCCGACGTCGGCCGCATCGCCGAATGGGCGCGCGAACACGGCGCGCCGGAACTGGCCGTGCCCAAGAAGATCGTCAGGGTGCGTGAACTGCCGGTGCTCGGAACCGGCAAGACGGACTATGTCGCGATCCAGTCACTGGTCGATCTGGCCGAGGCGGCCTGAAGCTCAGCCCAGGCCCGGGCGTCGTGAAGGAATATTTTCTTCCCAGGGCCTTGCGGGGGCCCGGCTCGCGACCCATCTGGCATCAGGGTCTTTGAAAATCTGAACCGCGATTTCGTCCGGTTTCGCATAATCGGGTCGGCCGGACTCATCTCGACGCGACAAGTGCTTGAATTTCCACAAGCGACTAGTCGTTACGTCCGTTTCGTCAGGGTGTTTTTCGTCCGGACGAACGGACGAAACGCCCCTCACCGTGCACCCCGGCGAAGGCCGGCGTGCGCGGAAACGGGGTTAGCCGATCCGCACGCCGGTCATCGAGATCGAGCCGCCCTCGATCACATCGTTGAAGAAGGCGACCGGCTCGCCCGGCTCGGCCTGGGCGGCGACGTAGAGCAGCGGCAGATAGTGTTCATCGGTCGGGACGCTCAGTTGCGCGTCCTCGGCCAGATTGACCCAGTCGATCAGGGCGTCATGGTCGCCGCGTTCGAAGGCCGACTTGACCGCCGCGTTGAAGCGGGTCGCCCACGGCCAGGCGTCGCCGCCGTCCCGCTTCCAGGTGCGCAGGTTGTGGACGAAGTCGCCGCTGCCCGCGATCACATAGCCCTCGTCGCGCAGGGGCTTCAGTCCCTTCGCCAGTTCGTAGTGCTGGCGCGCCGTCAGGTCGCGATTGAGCGACAACTGCACGACCGGCACATCGGCCTCGGGCCAGACATGGGTCAGCACCGACCAGGTTCCGTGATCCAGCCCCCACGTGTTGACGGGCTGGGCTCCGACCAGTTCGGCGACACGCCGCGCCAGCTCCGGCGACCCCGGCGCCGGATACTGCATCGCATGCAGTTCCGGGCCGAAATTACCGAAATCATGGATGGTTTCAGGTCTCTCCTGCGCGGTCACAGCCAGTCCCTGGGTTTCCCAATGGGCGGAGACCATGACCACGCCCTTCGGCTTGCCGATGGCCGTGCCGACCGCGCGCCAGGCGTCGGCATAGGCGCCGCCCAGGGCGTTCATCGGCGAACCGTGGCCAAAGAAGACGGCGGGCTGGCGCATGGCGACGGGCTTCCTGCTTATTGAAACAAGTACAGTAGCAGATGTGGCGATCCCCGCTCGCCGTTCAAGCCCTCGCCCTGCCGATCGGACAAAGGCCTGCGTAGAGCGACGCCTCGTCGGGCACCCTGTGGCCCCTGGCCGCGCGGAAGCGATGCTCCACCGCCATGGCCTGCTGTTCGATGTTCAGCGCATCCCAGCCGCAGGGCGCCTCGGGGTAGCCATAGGCCGAGGGGCCGTCCCCTGCCCTGATCTTCGCCGCCAGCAGGTTCATCCCCGCCTGGGCCTGCCAGACATGGACCAGTTCGTGGATCAGTACGGCCTGGAGCGCGACGGGCGCGACGGCGAAATCTCCTGGCAGGCTCCGGCCCGGCCACAGGATCCAGTCCCGCCCGAACCAGCGCCCCGGAACGAAGGCCCGTTCGAACGGCCACGGCGTCGGCAGGAGCCGGATCCTGTCGAAGTCGAGCGCGTCCCCGAACTCGCCTCGGGCCAGTCTCCGCTCCGCCTCGGTCAGTCCCCGGATCACGGCGTACCGTAGCTCGCCGAGGCGCCGACCCATTCCCAATGCCAGGGCTCGTAGAGATAGGGCACGAAGCCGAACCGGCCGGCGTTCCGGACCAGCCAGCGATAGGTCGCCCCCTGGGTCATGAACTGGCGGCTCGCCGGATTGGTCGAGTCGACGCCCATGCCGAGCAACTGGCCGACATAGAGATCGACCGCCGTGCCGGTCCTGTGCGGCGAACACACCGCTCGCCTGAGCCCGTCACAGTTGCGTTCCGTCGCACAACGGGCCGCGTCGGCCTCGGGATCGCGGAAGCCGGAGAAGATCTGCAGCAGCTCCGGATCATTGCGGACCTCGGGAACCTCGGCCCGGGCCGCAGCGACCATGCGGCGGTAGGAGGCCAGCACGTCGCGCCTCAAGAGCCGGGTCAGCCGGTCGGCATGCTCCTCCGGCGCCTCGAGATAGCCGAGCTCGCGCAGCGGCGGCGGGTCGGGGCATTCGTCGCGCACCCGCGCCATCACGAACGGCCGTCGCTCCTGCAGCACGCCTTTCAGCACATCGAAGGTCGCCTGATCGAAGCCGCCGGTGGCGGGAAGCGCATAGCGCGCCTGGAAGGCCGCCAGGGCTGCGGCGAAGTCGGACGTGCCCGGCTCGCAGTCGGTGCCGATCTCCTTCTGGAGCAGGGGGAGATAGGTCCCCCAGCCCCATTCGGTCGTCCCGAACGGGGTCCACTCCAGCGAATAGAGGGAGATGGCGTTGGCGACGGCCTGATCGGCCCACTGGCCGCGCTGGGTCTCGCATCGCCCCTGGGCCGAGGCGGCGTCGGGCAGTCCCCAGGCCAGGGCCGCCGCCACGATCAGTCCCGCCATCCCCACGCGCATGGAGAGAGGAAGCCTCACCGTTGCGGCGCAAGCAAGGCCCCTCTCCCGGCGCGATCAAAACTGGCATGGTGAGACCGTCCGCCGACTCAAGGCGACGCCGCTGGAACCCTGCATGTCCGACGCCATCGCCCCCACGACGCCTCGGCGCAGCAACGGCGTCCTTGCGGCCTTCTCGTCGGTCTGCCTGCCGCTGGCGGCGTTCGGCGTGGCCCTGCCGGTCACCTTGCCGGAGTTCTACGCCACCCATGTGGGGCTGGAACTGGGCGTCGTGGCGGCGGTGTTCATGGCGGTCCGCCTGATCGACATCACCTTCGACCCCTTCATCGGCTGGGCCATGGACCGGACCAGGACCCGGTTCGGCCGCTATCGCCCGTGGATGGTCGCCTCGACCCCGATTCTGATGCTGGCGGCCTTCATGATGTTCGTGGTGGTCCAGCCCGGCGCGGGGCCGGTCTATCTGTTCGCCTGGCTTCTGGTCCTCTACCTCGGCTTCTCGATCGGGACCCTGGGGCAGCTCGGCTGGGCCTCGGTGCTGGCCCCCGAGTATGACCAGCGCAGCCGGGTCTACGGCTGGTGGCAGGTGTTCAACATCATCGGGGTCATCCTGATCCTGATCCTGCCGACGGTGGTGATCCAGACGGGCCTCGGGGACTATGCCGACGGGGTGCGGATCATGGGCTGGGCCATCCTGATCGCCCTGCCGGTCACCATAGCCCTGGCCCTGTTCGTGGTGCCGGAGCCGGTCAACGCCGGCGCCGCGCCGCACGGCGGACCGCGCGCCTATCTGGACCTGTTCAAGCGGCCGGCGGTGCGCAAGCTGCTTCTGGCGGACGTGGTTCTGGGCGTCGCGCCGGGGATCACGGGGTCGCTGCTGTTCTTCTTCTTTGGCCAGATCAAGGGCTACGGCCACACCGAGGCGTCGCTGTTCATGCTCCTGTATTTCGTCGCCGGCCTGGTCGGGGCGCCCTTCTGGGCCTGGCTGGCGACGCGGATCGGCAAGGACAGGGCGCTGGCCGTGGCCAGCCTGGTGTTCGCCGTCTTCTATGTCGGGGCGACCCTTGTGCCCGGCGGCAGCTTCGCCCTGACGGCCGTCGCGATGTTCATCGCCGGGCTTCCCTATGCCGCGGGCCTGTTCCTGCTCAGGGCCATGATGGCGGACGTGGGCGACGAGGTGCGGCTGGAGACCGGGGTGGACCGGACCGGGCTGATGTTCTCCATCCTGTCGGCGACGACCAAGGTCGGTCATGTCGTGGCCCTGATCCCCTATCTGATCCTGCAGGGGGTCGGCTTCCAGGCGGTGCCGCCTGCGGGAGGCAACAGCGGGAGCTCGCTGCTGGTGCTCCAGATCCTGTTCATCGCCCTGCCCGGCCTGCTGCTGGCCAGCGCGGCCCTGCTGCTGAAGAACTATCCGCTGACGCCGGCCCGTCACGACGAGATCCGGCGTGAACTCGAGGCCCGCGACGGGACCGCGGCATGAGCCCGACGGACCGGCTGAAGGCGATCATGGTGCGGCTGCGGGACCCGGACGGGGGCTGTCCGTGGGACGTCGAACAGACCTTCGCGACCATCGCCCCCTATACGATCGAGGAGGCCTATGAGGTGGCCGACGCCATCGATCGCGGCGACATGGGAGAGCTGAAGACCGAGCTCGGCGACCTGCTGTTCCAGGTCGTCTTCCACGCGCGGATGGCCGAAGAACAGGGGCTGTTCGCCTTCGACGACGTGGCCGAGGCCATGTGTGACAAGCTGGTCCGGCGCCATCCCCATGTGTTCGGCGAGGAGGACCCTCAGATCTCGGGCCCGGCCCAGAAGCTGCGCTGGGAGGACATCAAGGCGGCGGAGCGGGCCGGCAAGGCCCAGCACGGGGTGCTGGACGACGTGCCCGTCAGCCTGCCCGCCCTGCACCGGGCGGCCAAGCTGACGAAGCGGGCGGCGCGGGTCGGGTTCGACTGGCCCAGCACGGATGAGGTCTTCGACAAGCTGCACGAGGAGGTGGCCGAGCTGCGGGTCGAGATCGCCGCCGGGGACCTCGACAAGGCCCGCGAGGAGATGGGCGACCTGCTGTTCGTCGTCGCCAACCTGGCCCGCAAGCTGGGCGTCGAGCCGGAGGACGCCCTGCGCGGGACCAATGCCAAGTTCGTGCGCCGGTTCGGCTTCATCGAGGCGGAGCTGGCCAGGGACGGGCGCACGCCCGAGCAGAGCGACCTGGCCGAGATGGACGGCCTGTGGGACGCGGCCAAGGCGGCGGAGCGGGGGTAAGGTCTCCTGTCTCCCTCTCCCGTTGGGAGAGGGCTTGAGCCTCCGGGAGCGCAGCGATCGGTCAGGCGAAAGGGTGAGGGTCGGGTGTATCCGGCGTCCCGCGACGGCTTACGCCGACTGAGAAATCCGACCCTCATCCGTCTCGCTTCGCGAGCCACCTTCTCCCACCGGGAGAAGGAAGTCTGAGGGCGGATTGGACTCCGAAAAAACAGGGTGCAAGGAGTCCATTTCCTGAGGTGAAATCTCGGGATTGTCGGGCACTGCATTCAAATTATTGATGTTCGCATCCTCCGCCGCGACCAGCCTCAACGGCTCGCGATTGGACTCCAGCCGGGGCGGCGCGATGTCGGGCAGGTCGGCCATGACCTGGGAGCGGGCGCGGTCGGCGAGCTTGTCGTAGACGCGCATCCAGGTCGAGGCCTCCGCCGCGCGGCCCGTGCCGAGGGCGCGGCGGATGTTGAGGAAGGCCTGCTCGGCCAGGTCGGCGAAGCTGACAGTGTCGTCGGGATGGTATTCGCCGGGCTCCGGCGGGACTTCGGACGCGGGCTGGTCCATCCGCCGCCAGCCCCCGACCCGCGCATGCATCCGAAACGAACTGAGCGAGATGCCATATCGCTGGCAGACGGTCGTCGCCGTCACGCCCGAGAGATATTCCCGCCGGGCATGGTCCCAATAGTCGCCGCCGAGACCGTCGAGATCGGCGGGGTTGAGTTGAGTGTCGGAGGTCATGTCGGGAGCCTGGCATGCGGCTACGTCAGAAGCGGGCGTAGGCGCCGGCAATGCGCCGAAAAACGGAAAATCTGCCACGCTGCGCCTCCGATCGTGGAGACGGCGGCGACTAACCAATGCAGTCGCAAGCGTCGGGCTCGCGGACAAGAGCAGGTGGGATCATGGGCCGGTTCATCAAAGCGCTTCTGGCTGCTGTCATTGCAGCAGCCTTGACCGGCGCGATCATCCTGTTCGGCGCGACCGAAGGCTGGGGGCGCAAACGCATCGCACCGCCGGGAGACGCCGCAAGATTCGCTACGGCCGTCGCGGCGCGTCTGGATCGGGACGCGGTCGGCAACGCCGCCTTCATCCTCGTCGAACATGGAAAACCCGTCAGCGAGCATTTCGTATCGAAAGGCGCACCGGTCGATCGCGACACGCAGTTCCAGGTCGCCTCGCTCAGCAAATGGGCGACCGCCTGGGGGGTGATGGCGCTGGTTGACGAGGGCAAGCTCGACCTCGATGCGCCCGTGTCCCGCTACCTGACGCGCTGGCGCCTACCGGCCGGCCAATTCGACAACGACAAGGTCACGGTCAGGCGACTGCTCAGCCACACGGCCGGTCTGACGGACGGGCTCGGCTATGCAGGGTTCACACCCGGAACGCCGGTCCAGTCGCTGGAGGCCTCCCTGACCCACGCCGCCGACGCCTCGCCGGGCGCGGACGGATCGGTCCATGTCGGCATCGAGCCGGGCAGCGCGTGGGAATACTCCGGCGGAGGCTACACCCTGTTGCAGCTGGTCATCGAGGAGGTGTCGGGACAGACGTTCAACGAGTTCATGACCCGGAGCGTGTTCGTCCCGCTGGGCATGACCCGGTCGACCTACGTTCTCGAGGCCCCCGAGACCAACGTCGCCGAAATCTACGATACGGATGGGTCACGAGGGACCCGCTTCAACTTCACGTCTCTCGCCGCCACGTCGTTGTATACGTCGGCCGCAGACATGGCCGGTTTCATCGCCGCCCATTCGCCGGGCCCCAACGGCGAGCCGGTCGGCAGAGGGGTCCTGAAGCCCGAAACGGTGCGCGCCATGCGGCGACCTGAGGCTTCGAAACTGGGCGTGGATATCTGGGGCCTCGGCGTCATGCTCTATGCGCCGAACCCGTCCGGCGACTTCGTGATCGGTCACGACGGCGACAACGAGCCCGCCATCAACACCTCTGTCCGGCTGGATCCGTCCACCGGAGACGGCATCGTGCTCCTGGAGACAGGCAACAAGCTTCTGGCGACGAAGCTCGCGGGCGAGTGGGTCCTGTGGGACGCAGGAAGGCTGGACTTCCTGATCGTGACGATGGAGCTCAAGCACATGCTGAAATGGGCGGCCATTGGGGCGGGGGTCGCGTTTCTGCTGGTTTTCGCGCTCGTCTGGAGGCTGGCGCGGCGCCGCAAGCCCCGAGCCTCACAGGTCTGAGGACCGTCCGCAGAGCGTGGCGGCTCTGACATCGGCTGGTCCATCCGCCGCCAGCCCCCGACCCGCGCATGCTGCCGGAAGGAACTCAGCGACATGCCGTACCGCTGGCAGACCGTCGTCGCCTTCACGCCCGCGAGATACTCCCGCCGGGCATGGTCCCAATAGTCGCCGCCGAGACCGTCGAGGGTGGCGGGGTTGAGCTGGGTATCGGAGGTCATGAGGTCAGTCTAGTATGCCACTACGTCAGAAGCGGTCGTGGGTCTCGGGTGAGGCACAGAAATGAATAGCGGAGCAACCACGAAGGCGGAGCGGCAGAGGTGATTACCGTTGATGGCTCCCTAGACCGCTACGTCGATGCCGGGAACGAGACGACGAAAGAATTGCTCGCGGGAAACGGAACCGCCGTGACGGCTCTAAGGGCCCTTCACGAGTTCTTTTCTGATCACCTTTGGAGAGAGACCGAAAGTGATCGCCCGATCCCGCTGATGCTGTCCCTAAGTAGCTTTACACTCTTCCTCGCAGGTGTCCGAATGGCGCTGAGCGGGCATGCCCTTGCCGTATATCCGCTTCTCCGGACAGCACTTGAATCCGCCTGTTACGGCTTTCTCACAGCCGGAGACGAAACTCTTGAGTCGACTTGGACGAACAGACACAAGAGCTCAGAATCGAGGAGAGAGTGTCGAAGAGCGTTCCAGGCCGCTGTCCCTCAAGTGGTGAAGGCGTTGAACGATCTTCAGCCCGACAGCGGCGATCTGATCAACGATGCATACGAAGCGGCGATAGACTTTGGCGCTCACCCCAACCCAAGGTCGATTTTCCCACACGTGAGGGCCGGGGATAAGGACGACTACTACGTCGTTAGGCTGATCACGCTCTATTCCACCGACCAGTTTGAGGCCAAGCGCGCGCTTCTGGCAGCCGTTGAGTACGGGATCGCAATTGCAATCGTAGGCATCAGGGCGAAGGCAACCGCATCCCAAGAACTGGCAGATAAACTCAACGGGGTCATAGATCTAAGGGATAGTCTTGAGGCCGAAATTCGTATGATGGCGGCGGGCTAAATAGTCGAATTGCCGCTCACTCCCTTCACTGTCGGGGCCGGGCGAACCTGCGTTGACTAGTTTGTGACCGACCGAACTCTTTGATACTCATGGGTATCAAAGACAAAACTGCACAGCGTCAGTGCGGAATTTACAATCAAAAGAGCGTGGTGAGCGGCAGGCTTATATTTTCTTGCGTGTCGATCACCCATTTTATTGCTGATGCCGGCGATGCCAGCAACGATGTTCACAAAGCCTCGCATGATCTGCTTCAGATTGTCATCGACGACCTGGCTACCCTCTTCGGAGAGGTTGAGGTGCTTCGCAACTCGCTTGTACAGCCTTTGAAGGTCGCCGTCGTAGTCAGGTGGCGTGGGGTCGAAATCCGCCTCGATCGCTGTGAGAACGGCTTCGACGAGAGAGCGCGCATTTGTAATCGCACCGTCGAAATCCTTTGAGGCAATCTTGGTGCGACATTTGTCGATCTGCTCGACGATGAAGGCATGCGACAGATGATCCGGCTCTAGTCTTACATCGAGCAGGACTTCCCCGCGCTGTCGGTCGGCGACGACGTAGGTTTGACCGTTCTTGACGATCTCGTATCCGTCGTAGGCGAGGAAATCGTTGACGTAGTTGACGGCCGCCTCAATGGGCACAGGCACGTGTTCTCCGGTTGCCTGGTCGTAGATAGTGCCCATGAAATCGCGAGGGTCGAAGGCCGAAAGAATGATCTTTCGAAGATCAGGCTTATCGTTCCAATCCCTAATCTTCTGCTCGGCAAATGACCAGCGCGAGCCAAAGCCCTGTCCGTACTGCTCGTTAAATCCAAGGTCGTTGAAGAAGCGAACTAGTTGTGGTCCGCTCCTGTAGGGGGAGAGGTGCCGATCCCCGGTGATGATTTCACCAAGCCGCTTAATCGTGCGCTCTGATATCTTCATGGTCGGGATAGAGCCTTCGTTTCACGCCGAACTCAACTCAGCGCTGCGCCAATAGTCACCCCGCCTGAAACTGCCGCTCGAACCGCCCCATGGCCTGGGGGTCGAGCCGCACGGTCAGCCGCATCCGCCCCTCGGCGTCCGTGGCGCGCGCCGTGACCCGGCCGTGCGCGTAGAGCCAGGCCAGGGCCTCGCCCTGTGAGGGCTGGAGGACCAGCTCCGTCTCGGGGTCGTCGTCGATCAGGTCGGTGATGGCCTGGCGCAGGCGTTCAATCCCCTCCCCGGTCCAGGCGGAGACGGCGACCGAGGCATTGCCCGAGCGGGCGGCCTGGCCCTCGATCTCTTCGCGGACCTCGGGGTCGAGGAGGTCGGTCTTGTTCCAGACCTCGAGGATGCGGCGCGGCTTGCCTTCAGGCTGTTCGATCTGTTTCAGGACCTCCTCGACATCCTTGGCCTGGGCGGCGCTGTCGGCCGAGGCGATGTCGCGGACGTGCAGGATCAGGTCGGCCTCGCCCACCTCCTCCAGGGTCGCGCGGAAGCTCTCGACCAGTTCGTGCGGCAGGTCGGAGATGAAGCCGACGGTGTCGGCGATGATGGCCGGGCGACCCTGGGGCAGGCGGATGGTGCGCTGGGTCGTGTCGAGGGTGGCGAACAGCAGGTCCTTGGCCAGGACCTCGGAGCCCGTCAGCCGGTTGAAGATCGTCGACTTGCCGGCATTGGTGTAGCCGACCAGGGCGACGGCCGGGAACGGGGCCTTCTTGCGCTGTTTGCGGTGCAGGCCGCGCGTGCGGCGGACCTCTTCCAGCTCGCCCTTCAGCTTGACGATGCGGTCGGCGATCAGGCGGCGGTCGAGCTCGATCTGGGTCTCGCCGGGTCCGCCGGTCGAACCGGTGCCGCCGCGCTGGCGCTCCAGGTGGGTCCAGGTGCGGACGAGGCGGGATTTCTCATAGTCGAGGCGGGCCAGCTCGACCTGCAGCTTGCCCTCCTTGGTGCGGGCGCGGCGGCCGAAGATCTCCAGGATCAGGCCGGTGCGGTCGATGACCTTGCAGTCCCATTCCTTCTCCAGATTGCGCTGCTGGACCGGGGTCAGGTCGAAGTCGATGACGGCGGCCTCGGCCTCGGCGGCGCGGATCAGGGCCGCGAGCTCTTCGACTTTCCCGGCCCCGAACAGGGTCGCGGGCGTGGTCTTGCGCAGACGCACGATCTCCTCGGCGCGGACGTCGAGGTCCAGGGCGCGGGCGAGGCCGGCGGCCTCCTCCAGACGCTCCCCGGCCGGGCGAGAGGCGCGCTCGCCGAGATCGGGGTGGATGACGACCGCGCGGATGAGCGGCACGGAATGGTCGATGAGTTTGGCGTTCAGCGGGGGACTCTCAAGTGGCGAGTGGTGAGTGACGAGTGGCGAGCAAGGAAGACCGCCGACGATCACATGTAGTGACGGACACCCGTCAGCGCATCACTCGCCACTCGCTCCTCGGCACTGAACTCAGTCCTCGTCGGCCTCGGGTTCGTACAGCTGCACGGGCGCCGACGGCATGATGGTCGAGATGGCGTGTTTGTAGACGAGCTGGGACTGGCCGTCGCGACGGAGCAGCACACAGAAGTTGTCGAACCAGGTCACGATGCCCTGCAGCTTGACGCCGTTGACGAGGAAGATGGTCAGCGGGGTCTTGGTCTTGCGGACCGAGTTGAGGAAGGTGTCCTGAAGGTTCTGACGCTTGTCTTGCGACATGGCAGGTTGGTCCTGTTCTTTCTTGGTTTTCACCGCGTCGGGGAGATCGCGGCTCCGGATCGAACGCCCGGTTCGTCACCTTAGACGCTGGCGCTCGCGGGTCGCAACCAGCTTGGAGCGCGGACCTCCAGGCCGGTTCCTTTCGACGCCGAAGGATCAGACCGCGTCGCGCTTCGCCTCTTCGAGATAGCGGGCGCGCAGCCGGGTCGCGATCGGGCCGGGCTTGCCGTCGCCGATCTTCACCCCGTCGATCGAGACGGCGGGCATGACGAAGGCGCCGGCGGCGGTGAAGAAGGCCTCCTTCGCCTCCTTGGCCTCGTCGACGCTGAAGGGCCGTTCGTCGAGTTCGATCCCCTCCGCCTCGATCATCGCCATGATGGCGGTGCGGGTGATGCCTTTGAGGATATTGGCCTGGGTGTCGCGGGTGCGCAGCTTGCCGGACTTGTCGACGATCCAGGCGTTGGTCGAGGAGCCCTCGGTGACGAGGCCCATCTCGTCGACCATCCAGGCCTCGTAGGCGCCCTTGTCACGGGCCGCCTGTTTGGCGAGGACGTTGGGCAGCAGGCCGACCGTCTTGATGTCGCAACGGCCCCAGCGGATGTCGGGGTGGGTGACGACGGCGACGCCCTTGGCGGCCTGGGCGTCGGACTTGCGCGCGCTCAGAGACTTCGACGTCACGACGACGCTGGGCGGGGTTCCGGGCGCGGGGAAAGGGTGGTCGCGGCGGGCCGTGCCGCGCGTGACCTGCAGGTAGACGATGCCGTCGCGGACGCGGTTCCTGCGAATGGTTTCCTTCAGCACGCGGGTCAGGGATTCGACCGACATGGGGATGTCGATGCGAAGCTCGTTGAGACTGCGGTGAAGCCGGGTCATGTGGCCTTCGAAATCGGCCATCCGGCCGTCGAACACCGACCAGACCTCATAGACTCCGTCGGCGAACTGGAAGCCGCGATCCTCGACATGGATCGTCGCCTCCGAGTGGCGCTGATAGACCCCGTTCACATAGGCGACGCGCGACATCAGTCGGTATTCCCTTCTTCCTCTTCACCGCCGCGCGAGGGCGACACGCCCAGCGACTTGAGTTTGCGGTGAAGGGCCGATCTCTCCATGCCGATGAAGGCGGCCGTGCGCGAGATATTTCCGCCGAAGCGCATGATCTGCGCCGCCAGATATTCGCGCTCGAACACCTCGCGGGCCTCGCGCAGAGGCAGGGCGATGGTGCGTTCGGCCCCCATCCCTGCCGCGCCGGTCGAGGCCACCTCCTGCGGCAGCATGTCGGCCGAGATCGGGTCGTTGAGGTCGCCGGTCGCCAGGATCAGCAGGCGCTCGACGTTGTTCCTCAGCTGGCGGACGTTGCCGGGCCAGGGATGGACCTGGAGCACGGCGATGGCGTCGTCGCCGAGTCTGCGGCGCGGCAGGCCCTGGGACACGCTGAGGGTCTCGATGAAATATTCGACCAGTTCGCCGATGTCCTCGCGGCGCTCAGACAGAGGCGGGACGCGGATCGGCACGACGTTCAGGCGGTGGAACAGGTCCTCGCGGAAGCGGCCCTCGGTGATCTCGATCTTGAGGTCGCGGGAGGTCGAGGTGACGACGCGGACATCGACCTGGACGTCCTGTTCGCCGCCGACGCGGCGGAAGCGCTGTTCGACCAGGACGCGCAGGATGCGGCTCTGGCTCTCGCGCGGCATGTCGCCGACGTCGTCGAGATAGAGGGTGCCGTTGTGGGCGCGTTCGAAGACCCCGATCTTGCGTGGACGGCCGTCGTGGCCCTCCTCGCCGAACAGCTCGAGGTCGAGCCGTTCGGGCGTCATGCCGGCGGCGGAGATGGCGACAAACTCGCCGCGCGCGCGGGGGCTGGCCTCGTGGATCTGGCGCGCCACCAGCTCCTTGCCCGACCCGGGAGGGCCCGAGATCAGGACGCGGCTGTTGGCCGGGGCGACCTTGACGATGGTGGTGCGCAGAACCTGGGCGGCGGCCGAGCGGCCGATCAGGCCGGTCGGGGTCATGGCCACGGTGCGGAGGCGACGGTTCTCGCGCTTGAGCTGGGCGGACTCCAGGGCACGCTCGATGACGACGACGAGCCGGTCGGACTTGAACGGCTTTTCGATGAAGTCGTAGGCGCCGCGCTTGAGGGCGCTGACGGCCGTCTCGATATTGCCGTGGCCCGAGATCATGACGACCGGAAGATCGGCGTCGAGCGTCTTGACCAGGTCGAGCAGCTCCAGCCCGTCCATGCCGCCGCCCTGCATCCAGATGTCGAGGACGATCAGGCTGGGCTTGCGGGCGCGGATGCCGGCCAGGGCCTCCTCGGAGCTGGAAGCGACGCGGACGGAATGGCCCTCATCCTCCAGCAAGCCCGAGACCAGGTCGCGGATGTCGGCCTCGTCGTCGACGACCAGGATATCGGCTCCGGTGGAACGCATGACGCCTCGCTACTATTCGGCCGCCGGGGCGCCGGCGCCGCGAGGCTCCGTTTCACGCCCGGCCTTGCCGGTGGGGTTGAGGGGGAAGATCAGGCAGATCCTGGCGCCGTGCAGGCTGTCGGCATCTGACAGTTTCAGCTCGCCGCCGTGGTCTTCGCAGATGCGCTTGACGATGGCGAGGCCGAGGCCCGTGCCCTTCTCGCGCGTGGTGACATAGGGCTCGGTCAGACGGTCGCGGTCGCGGACGGGCAGACCCTTGCCGTCGTCCTCGATGATGAAGGTGGCGATGCCGTCCTCGATCTCAAGCCGGGCGATGATGGCGACCTGCTCCTCATCGGCGGGCGTGGCGAGGCGACGGGCGGCGACGGCCTCGCCGGCGTTCTTGAGGATGTTGGCCAGGGCCTGACCGACCATGCGGCCGTCCGCCTTCATCTTCGCCCTGGGCAGGGGCTCGACCAGTTCGACCACGAGGTCGGGCGCGGCGACGCGCTGGGCAAAGACGGCTTCCCGCAGCAGTTCGGCCGGGTTCTCATTGGTGAACCGCGGCGCAGGCATGCGGGCGAAGGAGGAGAACTCGTCGACCATCCGGCCGATGTCGCCGACCTGGCGGATGATGGTGTCGGTGCAGCGGTCGAAGATTTCGAGGTCTTCGCTGATCGCCGGACGGAATTTGCGCTTCAGCCGTTCGGCCGAGAGCTGGATCGGGGTCAGGGGGTTCTTGATCTCGTGGGCGATACGGCGGGCGACGTCGCGCCAGGCGGCATTGCGCTGGGCCGTGACCAGACGGGTGATGTCGTCGAAGGTCAGCACCATCTCGCCGCCGACCCCGCCCTCGATACGGACGCGCAGACGCCGCGTCTCGCCTTCGCGAGCGACGTCCAGGTCCTCCTCGATATGGGCCTCGACGCGACGGACGAGGTCGCCGAGCTCGGGCGCGATATCGGCCAGAGGCTTGCCGCGCACCTCAACCTCGGAGATCGAAAGCAACTGCAAGGCGCTGTCGTTGATCGCGGAAATCCGGCCACGCTTGTCCAGACCTATGACGCCGGCGCTGACGCCGGACAGGACGGTTTCGATGAAGCGACTGCGGTCCTGGGCCTCTTCGCTGGCGGTTTTCAGCGCCGCCTGCTGGGCCTGAAGATCGCCCGTCATGCGGTTGAAGGCTTCCGACAGGGTCGCGATCTCGCCGGGCGCGCCGTCGGCCTCGACCCGGGCGGTCAGGTCGCCGGCCGCGACCTGATCCGCCGCCTTCACCAAACGACCGATGGGCGCAGAGATGGCGCTGGCCGCCGACATGCCCAGCCACACGGCGCCGACCAGCACCAGCAGGGCCGTCTCCAGATAGCTGAGGGCGAAGGCGGCCTGGATGCGGGCCCGGCTCTCCTCGGCGACCCGATAGGACTCGATGGAGTCGCGGCCATTGCGCATCCGCTCGACGAGGCCGGGGGCCAGGGGGCGCACGACATAGAGATAGGCATCGCCGTAGTCTGGCAACGGATAAAGGGCGCGGATGGTGTCGGGGTGCTCGGTCACGGTGACCGGCACCTCCTCGCCCTCGGCGGCCTTCTCGAACTCCTCGCGCGGCGGGGCCACATAGGCGGGCGCATCGGGCAGGTCGCTCTGGGCCAGGACCTCGCCCTCGCCGTTGAGGATGTAGACGGCCGGGTAGCCGAAGAAGTCGGCGATCTGGGTCAGGGCGCTGGAGAACTGGATGCGGTCGTCGAAAGCGCCGCGAACGCCGCCGAGTTCGTTGGCCATGCTGCCCAGGTCGCGTTCAAGGCCGCCTCCGACATCCGCAACATAGGCCTTGCCGATGAAGGCTCCGTTGTTGACCGCCGAACGGACGTTGTCGCTGAACCATTGGTCCACGCCGCGATTGACCAGAAGGCCGAAGACCAGGGCGATGAGGACCGCCGGCACCACGGCGACGAGGGAAAACAGGGCCACGAAGCGCAGGTGCAGCCGGGCGCCGGGATCCTCGCGCCGCCTCTGGGACAGGCGCATGACCCGGCCGCCGATGATGGTCGCGAGGCCGACGATCAGGACCAGGTTGGCCAGCAGAATGTACAGGACCGCGCGGCTGGCCGTCGAGCGTGCGTCGTCACCGGCGCTGGCGCCCGGGGCCACGGCGACCAGCCAGATGGCCGCGCCGGTGATCAGGAAGGCGATGACATAGGCGGCGCCGAAGGCGGCCCGCGTCCGACCGGCCGCGAGACGTCCCCAGAAGGAGGGGTCGCCTTCTGTGGCCGGAAGCGGGGCGGGCGTGTCCGTCATGTCCCGGAAGCTTCAACCAACTGTGGCGAAAGTTCAACAGGAGAGTTGCCGAAATACAGCGAAGGGGGCGACAGATCCCACAGTTCGGCGAGGGCTTCCGACACCTGCGCGGGCTGTTCGAGCCGGCAGATCCGGCTCTTGGCCGTGCGGCGCTCGGCCGGATCGGCGGGCCAGGGGGCCTGTTCGACATACCAGCCCAGATGTTTGCGGAACATCCTGAGGCCCAGGTGAGCGCCGTAGAAGTCGCAGGACGCCAGCATGTGCGCGACGACGATATCGAACCGCTCGCGGCGATCCGGCTCGACGAGGACCGTGCCGTCCCGCAGGGCGCGGTCGAGGTGGGCGGCGAGCCACGGGCGGCCATAGACGCCGCGGCCCAGCATCAGGGCGTCGGCGCCGGACTGATCCAGAGCCTCCCTCGCCTGTTCGGCGGTGATGATGTCGCCGTTGACGATGACCGGGATGGAGACCGCCGCCTTGACCGCCCCGACCGCATCCCAGTCGGCGGCGCCGGTGTAGAACTGCTGGCGGGTGCGGCCGTGGACCGTCACGGCCTTGACGCCGAGGTCTTCGGCCCGTTTCGCCAGCTCCGGCGCGTTGCGGCTATCATCGTCCCAGCCGAGGCGCATCTTGACCGTGACCGGGCGCGAGGTGGCTGCCACCGTCGCGGCCATGATCCGGCCGGCCAGGTCGGGCGTACGCATCAGGGCCGAACCCGAGGCCGAGCCGGTGACCTCCTTGGCCGGGCAGCCGAAATTCAGGTCGACGATGTCGGCGCCGGCCGCCTCGGCCATGCGGGCTCCTTGCGCCATCGCGGCGGGATCGCGGCCGACCAGCTGGATCACCGTCAGGGGCAGGCCGTCGCCGACGGCGGCGCGGCGGACGACGTCGGGCCGGGCGCGGGCCAGTTCGGCGGCGGCCACCATCTCGGTCGCGACATAGGCGGCGCCGAGGCGGCTGGCGAGCAGCCGGAAAGGCAGGTCCGTGATGCCCGTCATGGGCGCCATCAGAACCCGTCCGGGAATGGCGACGTCGCCGATCTGAAACCCTGTGCTCATCCGTCCGTCAACACGCGAAGCCTGGCCTCTCGTCAACCGCCATCGTGGCCCCTAGAAGGCGAGGATGACATTCGCAGCGATCGTGGTGGCGGCCGGCTCGGGCTCCAGGGCCGGGGGCGACAAGCAGTGGCGGCCCCTGGGCGGCAAGCCCGCGGTCCGCTGGTCGGTCGAGGCCTTGCTCCATGCGGGGGCCGAGGAGGTGGTCGTGGTGGTCGCGGCGGACGGGTTCGCGCGGGCGGCCGGGGCGCTGGCCGGGCTGAACGACTGGCGGGCCGTGGCGGGCGGGGCCGAGCGTGCGGACTCGGTGCGCGCCGGGCTCGAAGCCCTGACCGGGGCGCCGGATCGGCCCGTCCTCGTTCACGACGCCGCACGGCCCCTTCTGTCCGCCGAGGTGATCCGGCGGCTGCTCGAGTCCCTGCCGGGTGCGGATGGAGCCATCGCCGCCCTGCCCGTCTCCGACACCCTCAAGCGCGGCTCCGATCGCATCGAGGCGACGGTCGATCGCGGCGGCCTGTGGCGGGCCCAGACGCCGCAGGCGTTTCGCGCCGACCGCCTGCGGGCCGCCTATGCTGTCTGGCCCGAGGGTGCCGCGGCGACCGACGATGCGGCCGTGGTCGAGCACGACGGGGGAACCGTTCGTCTGGTCCAGGGCGATCCGCGCCTGATGAAACTGACCTATCCCGAGGATTTCGCCATGGCCGAAGCGCTGATCGCCCGACAGACCCGCGTCGGTCAGGGGTTCGACGCCCACCGCTGGGGGCCGGGCGACAGCGTGTGGCTGTGCGGGGTCGAGATCGCACATGACCAGACCCTGATCGGCCATTCCGACGCCGACGCCGGACTGCACGCCCTGACCGATGCGGTGCTGGGCGCCATGGGCGACGGCGACATCGGCGACCACTTCCCGCCGACCGACCCGAAGTGGAAGGGTGCGGCCTCGGACCAGTTTCTGATCCATGCGGTCGAGCGGCTGGCGGCGCGGGGCGGGCGGCTGGTGAACGTCGACGTCACCCTGATCTGCGAGCGACCCAAGGTGAAGCCCCACCGTCAGGCCATGCGCGAACGCCTCGCCGAAATCCTGAACCTTCCGCTCGACGCGGTCAGCGTGAAGGCGACGACGATGGAGAAGATGGGCTTCACCGGGCGCGAGGAAGGCCTCGCCGCCTCCGCCATCGCAACGATCGAATTGCCTGCCTGATCAAACGGCTGGCGTCACCGCCGGAAGTGACGCCACAACGATCCGAACAGGTTCACATAGTCGTCGGTCCAGGGTCGAACGTCGGTCTCGGCCAGGGTTCGCCACTGGGCCTGGCCACGGAACTCCGCCAGGCCCTCGTCCGTCGGCGACAGGATCAGGGCCTCGGTGGAGGCCTCGGCCATGTCCGGCGCGAGGGGCGATTCCTGATAGAGCTGATGCAGGTTCGCCGCGCCCAGGGCTTGCGCCGCCGCTGCGGCCGGAAGGGTGATGTCGAGGTTGCGGTTGGACAGGTGCAGGATGACCACGCCGTCCGGCTTCAGCAGCTTGAGATAGCCCTCGATCGCCTCGACCGTCAGCAGATGGGTCGGCACCGAGTCCGACGAGAAGGCGTCGATCAGCAGGAGGTCGTAGGTCCCGGCCGTCTCGCGCGCCATGGTCAGCCGGGCGTCGCCGAGCACCGTTTCGATCGGGCCGTCGGCGCAGCCGGAGATGAAGCTGAACCACTGCGGATCGCGCGACAGCCGATCGACCATCGGATCGATCTCGAAGAATTTCATCTCGTCGGCGGCCCGCTTGTAGCCGGCCATGGCGCCCGACCCCTGTCCGACCACGCCGATCTTCAGGGCCGGACGGCGAAGCTGCAGCATCTGGGTCGTCTGACCGATCGGGCTGGCCGGGGCGTAGTAGAGGGTCGGCATGCAGGCGAAGGCCGGATTGCGCGGCTGGGCCCCGTGCAAGGTCGTGCCGTGCATCAGGATGTTCACCTGACCGCCGAGGCGCGGGTCCTCGGTGACGCCGATCTTCATCACGCCGAAGAAGCTGCGGTCGGTGAAGGCGGCCTCATAGCCGCGTGCGATATAGGCGGTCGACAGGGCGATGCCGGCGGCGATGATGACGAAGGCCGGGGTGCGGTCGCGCAGGATGAAGCCGGCCAGGATGGGGGCCAGCATGATGAACTGGGTCAGGCCCGCCATATTGTCCGAGACGTTGTTGTTGAGCCACCAGCCGAAGCCCCAGTCCGCCTGGGCAGCCGCCGACAGCAATGGCGGCAGGCCGGTGGCGAGCACCGCGCCGACGAACAGATAGACCTCCCAGTTCTTGATCGGGGCCTTGTTCATGGGGCGGGCCAGACCGGCCAGGACGAGGACCAGCGGGTATTCCCACACGCCGTTGAACAGCACGGGCGCCAGAAGGGCCGTGAAGGCGCCGCCGACGACCCCGCCCAGCGACATCAGCAGATAGAATTCGGTCAACCGGTCCGGCGGAGGACGCCGCGCGGCCAGCCTCTGGTGACACATCAGGGCGAGCAGGAAGAAGGCCCCCAGATGCAGGCCGAACATCAGGATCCAGTCGCCGGTCCTGAAGGCCGTGAACGCGATACAGGCGAGGCTGACGGCCGCTGCGACGACCAGGGTGATCGGCAGCGGGATCCAGGGCCTGTCCTGGAAGGCGATGACGAAGGTCAGCAGATAGAGGGCCAGCGGGATGACCCACAGGAAGGGCGCCGAGGCGACATCGGTGGCCAGGTGGGCGGTGACGCCGAGCATCAGGCTGGACGGCGCGGCGGCCAGAAGCACGAGGATGATCTTCTCGCGCCACGGGATCGGCGCACTGGTCTCCAGGCGGGCGACCGGCGCCCCGCCGATCTGACCGCGTCGCCAGGCCACGACGGCGAGCGCCACGACCATCAGCATGAAGGCGGCATAGCCTCCGCTCCAGCTCACGCGCTGGCCCGACAGGGTCATGAGCGGTTCGAGGATGAGCGGATAGGCCAGCAGGGCCAGGAAGCTGCCGAGGTTGGACGCCGCATAGAGGACATAGGGGTTCCTGCCGTCGGCGTGGCCGACGCGGACCCGGGCGTACCAGGCCTGCAGCAGGGGCGCAGTCGCCGACAGGACGGCGAAGGGGGCGCCGACCGACAGGGCCAGGGTCGCCAGAAGCCAGCCGATCGGGGCGCTCGGATCGGGGTCGCCCAGCACTCCGTTGATCTTCAACGGCAGGAACAGGGCCGCCAGCAGCAGCAGGACCAGATGGGTCGCCATCTGGGCCCGCATCGAGGTCAGGCGTTGCAGCAGGTGGGCGTAGCCGTAGCCGGCCAGAAGGGCGGTCTGGAAGAAGACCATGGCCGTGTTCCAGACCGATGGGGAGCCGCCGAGCATCGGCAGGACCAGTTTGGTCACCATGGGCTGGACGACGAAGACCAGGGCCGCCGAGGTGAAGATGGCCACGGCGAACAGGATCGGCGTCACGCGATCGCCGCCCTCCGTCGAAGGCGCGGCGTCGTCCGGCAGGGCTGTGTCGGTCATGGGGTCCCCGGTCTGGCGCGCATGCTATCGACAGACGCACGCACCGGGGTCAGCCTAGACTGACTCGCGCACGGATCGGAAAGACCCATGTTCCCGAACGATATCCAGAGACTGGCGGCCTCGGTGATCGCCGCCGCCTCGGCGCGGGGCTGGACGGTGGCGACGGCCGAGAGCTGCACCGGCGGGCTGGTCGCGGGGGCCCTGACGGCCGTGGCCGGGTCGTCGTCGGTCGTCGACCGGGGCTTCGTGACCTACAGCAACGCGGCCAAGTCGGAGATGCTGGGCGTGCCGGCCGCCCTGATCGTCAGGCACGGCGCGGTGTCGGAGCCGGTGGCGCGGGCCATGGCGACGGGGGCCCGGGAGGCCGCGAAGACCGCCCTCGCCGTCTCGATCACCGGCGTGGCAGGCCCGGGGGGCGGCTCGGACGAGAAGCCGGTCGGGCTGGTTCATTTCGGCTGCGCGACGCCACAGGGACTCGTTCACGACAAGCGACTGTTCGGAGACATCGGGCGCGAAGAGGTGCGGCTGGAAAGCGTGCGCGTCGCCCTGGGTCTGTTGCTCGCCGCCTGCGAGGCGGGGTGAGCGAAGGCGCCCCCATCGTCGTCGACGCCCGGGGCCACCGCTGCCCCGTGCCGAGCCTGCGTCTGAGGAAGGCGGCCGAAGGGCGGGCGGGAACCCGTCTCGTCCTCCTCGCGACCGATCCGATGGCGCGGATCGACGTTCCGTATCTGATGGCGGAACTGGGCGGACGGGTGATGTCGGTCGAGGAGACCGACGGCGTCCTGACGATTACCGTCGAGACGCGCGCCGTTCCGACAGATTGACGACCGAGGGGCTGTCCTCGGGCGCGATATCCGGCGCGCCCCTGGCCCGCGAGGCGATCTCCATCTCGGTGGCGAAGGCGCCGCCGTAGAAGATGGCGTTGACGTTCCACGACAGCCAGATCAGCAGGACCACGACGGCGCCGACCGATCCGTAGGTCGCGCCCAGCTGGGCGATCTGCTCGACATAGATGGCGCAGAGCCAGGACGAGATCATCGACAGGATGGTCGCCACCGCCCCGCCGGCGATGGACGGGACCCAGGCCACAGGGTCCCGGTGCGACATGGCGTAACGATACAGCAGTGTCAGCCCGAGGCCGAGGCCGGCCGCGGGCAGGAAGCCGTTGAACGGCAGCCCGCCCTGCCCCGTGACCGGCCCGGCATGCTCCAGCAGCCGGGCGGTGACCACGGCGCCCGAAACGATGGTGAACAGGCCGAACGCCACCACGGCGACGATGAAGGCGAGGAAGTTGAACTTGAAGAAGCCGTGCGGCTCGGTCTCGTCGTGGATCAGGTTCAGTCCGGCCAGCAAGGCCTTGAATCCCCGATGGGCGGCATAGGCGCCGACCACCAGGGCAAAGGCGCTCTGTGCCGAGACGGCGCGGGCCGAGGCGTTCGACAGCCGCTCGACCTCGGCGCGGAAGATGGCGCGCGCGGCGTGGGGCATGACGTCGGCCAGGGCCGCCGCCTGCTCGCCGACCTGAGCGATCGACAGCACCGCCTTGTAGAAGCCGATCAGGATGGCGATCGCCGGGAACACCGCCAGCAGGGCGAAGAACGACACCCCGCCCGTGTAGAGCATGACGTCACGGCCCCAGCTGCGGGCGAACGCCCGCCCTGACAGCCGCACCCAGAAGCCGGGTGACGCCAATTCGGTAGTCTGTCCGCTCAAGCCGGTTCCCGCCATAGCCCAAGGGATGACTCTAGCGGAAAATCCTCGCTTTGGAAGCCGCCGGGCCCCCGTCGTTTTCCCCTGCCACGCGCATCAGCACCGTTGCGCCGAACCGGGCCGTGTCGGTATGGTCGGCCCGCTCCGTGTCCGGAGTCGCGGCCGTCCGGTCGCGAAGGGGAGTCATCGATTTTGGGTTCGGATCCACGCGTTCTGGTCGTCGCCGAGACGGATGAGCGGATCGGCGCCCTGTGCCGGGGGCTGGACTCGCTGGGCTGGCGCACGATGACGGCCCGATCGGGCGCCGCCGCCGTGGCCGCCCTGACGGACTTCACGCTTGAGGCGGCGATCCTGGACGCCGATCACCCGGAGATCGACGCCCTTCCCGAGGCCCTGCGACTCGCGGCCGGCGCCCGGCGTCTGCCCGTCATCGCCCTCGGCCCGATGGCGGCGAGCGTCCCAACCGGGACGTTCGATCTGACGATGGCCGAACCGCCGCATCCGGCCCAGGCCGCCCTGCGCATCGAACAACTGGTTCGCGCCGCCATCGCCGAGGAGGAGTTCCGCCTGCGTCAGGCGACCTTCGCCCTGCACGGCGCGACCCTGGACCCCGGCGTGCCCGATGCCAGCCCGGTTCGTATCCTGATCGCCGGCGCCCCGGATCACCGGTTCATCGCCCTTTCAAACACGCTGACCGCCGACGGAGCCGAGGTGGTGGCCGCGCCGACGCCCTACACCGCCTTCGACTATCTGCACGAAAGCGCGTTCGACGCCGCGGTTCTGTGGGGCGCGCCGGACCATGCGCCGGCCCTGTCCATCGCCTCGGGCATGAAACGGAACACGCGCCTCTATCACATCCCGCTGGCCCTCTATCTGCGGTCGGAAGGCGAGATCAATCTCAGCGAACTGTACAACCGGGGCTTCTCGGAAGTGGCGGCCGCAGACACGCCGGAGCCCGAGGCCGCCGCGCGTGTCCTCGACCTGGCCCACACCCATCGCCGCCACCTGGCCATCCGCAAGGCTCTGGAAGGCGCGCGTGGCGCGGGCATCATGGATCCGTCGACGGGCCTGTTCACCCGCAACCTGTTCGCCAGCCATCTCGGGCGCATCGCCGAGGGCGCTTCGGCGCGGCGGCGCCCCCTGTCCGTCTGCGTCCTGCGGGTGGCGGACAGCGATAACCTGACCCGTGCGCGCATGGGCGGCTGGCTGGACCGGGCCATGCCCCAGATCGGCGCCATGGTGTCGCGCCTCGTCCGGGTCGAGGATACCGCCGCGCGCCTGGCTCCCGAGGTCTTCGCCCTCGCCCTGCCCGCCACCCCTGGACCGGCCGCGCGCCTGGCGGTCGAGCGGATCGCCGCCGTCATCGGCTGCACCGCCTTCGACGCCGGTCCCGACCGGACGCCCTTCGTGGTCGAGTTCAGCGTCGGCGTCGCCGAGTTGAGGCCGGGCGAAGGCGCCGCCGCCGTTCTGGAACGCGCCTCGGCCGATATGCAGACCCCGCCCGCCTGAGCGTCAGAGTTGGCGGTGCATGATGTGCAGGCCGACAAAGCCCAGCGTCGGGTGGTCGAAGGCCTCGGGCACGGTTGCGAGGATCCCGAAACCGAGCGACTTCCAAAGGGCGACGGCGGTCGTATTGGTCTCGACGACGGCGTTGAACTGCATGGCGCGGAAGCCGGCGTTGCGGGCCCAGTCCAGGGCGGTCTCGCCGAGCAGACGACCGACGCCAAGACCGCGCGCGGCGGCTCCGACCATGAAACTGCCGTTCGCGACATGGGCGCCGCCGCCCCTCTGATTGGGCGTGATCCTGGCGCTGCCCAGAACGTGATCGCCCTCGACCGCGACGAGAGTCATGCCCGGCGCCGTCTGCATCCAGATCGTCCGCGCGGCCGCTTCCGTCAGGTCGCGGGGATAGGCATAGGTCTCCCCTGTCCGCACCACGGCCTCGACGATTGGCCAGAGGGCCGGCCAGTCGGCGTCGGTCGCCGGACGGACGATGACCTGGCTCAAGCGCCGGCGACCCGCGCCAGATCGGTCGTGATCCGTTCGGCGACCTTCAACCGATCCTCGGGCGTCGGCCAGTCGCCCTTCACGACGATCTTCTGATCCGGCCGGATCTTCCAGAACGCGTGGTTCTTCTGGATCAGGCCGACCAGCCCCATCGGGTTCGGGAAGGAGTTGTCGCGCAGGGTCAGGACGCAGCCCTTGGGCCCGATGTCGATCCGCTCGATACAGGCCGTCTTGCAGCTGGCCTTGATGCCGACGATGCGCAGCAGTTGCTTGGCTTCATCCGGCAGCGGGCCGAACCGGTCGATGAGTTCGGCGGCCAGGGCCTCACGCGACTCGGTGTTCTCGGCGTCGGACAGACGGCGATAGAGGCTGAGACGGACATTGAGGTCTGAGACATAATCTTCTGGAATCAATACAGCCGCGCCGACGTTGATGGCCGGTGACCAGCCGCGATCGACCGGACCGCCCTCGCCGTTCTGGCGCAGCTCGGCGACCGCGTCCTCCAGCATCTGCTGGTACAGTTCGACCCCGACCTCGCGGATATGGCCCGACTGTTCGTCGCCCAGCAGGTTGCCGCCGCCGCGCTGGTCCAGGTCGTGCGAGGCCAGCTGGAAGCCGGCGCCGAGATTGTCGAGCGACTGCAGCACCTGCAGCCGCCGCTCGGCCGACAGGGTCATCGGCCGCTTCGGATCGACCGTCAGATAGGCGAAGGCGCGGGCCTTGGACCGGCCGATCCGGCCCCGGATCTGGTGCAGCTGGGCCAGGCCGAACATGTCGGCGCGGTGCACGATCAGGGTGTTGGCGGTCGGGATGTCGATGCCGCTTTCCACGATCGTGGTCGAGACCAGCACATCGTAGGAGCCGTCGTAGAAGGCGCTCATCACGTCTTCGAGCTGGGTCGGGCTCATCTGGCCGTGACCGACGACGAACTTGATCTCCGGCACCTGGATGCGGAGGAACTCCTCGATATCGGGCAGGTCGGACAGGCGCGGGCAGACATAGAAGGCCTGACCGCCACGATATTTCTCGCGCAGCAGGGCCTCGCGCACCATGACCGGATCCCAGGGCGCGACATAGGTCCGCACGGCCAGGCGGTCGACCGGAGGCGTGGCGATGATCGACATCTCGCGGATGCCGGACAGGGCCATCTGCAGGGTCCGCGGGATCGGCGTCGCGGTCAGGGTCAACAGGTGGACGTCGGCGCGGAGGCTCTTGAGTTTCTCCTTGTGCTTGACGCCGAAATGCTGCTCCTCGTCGACGATGACCAGGCCCAGGTCCTTGAACCCGACCTGATCCGACAGCACCGCGTGGGTGCCGACGACGATCTCGAACTGACCGTCCCTGAGTCCGGCTCGGGTTTCAGCCGCATCCTTGGCCGTGACCATGCGCGACAGATGCCGGACCTTGATCGGCCAGCCGGCGAACCGCTCGCTGAACGTCTTGAAGTGCTGGCGCGCCAGAAGCGTCGTCGGGCAGACGATGGCCACCTGTTGACCGCTCATGGCCACCACGAAGGCGGCGCGGATGGCCACCTCGGTCTTGCCGAAGCCGACGTCGCCGCAGATCAGGCGGTCCATCGGCACGCCCTTGCCGAGGTCCTCCAGCACGTCGCCGATCGCATTGAGCTGGTCGTCGGTCTCCTCATAGGGGAAGCGGGCGCAGAATTCGTCGAACAGACCGGCGGGCGGATTGATCGCCTCCCCGACCCGGAGCGCGCGCTTGGCCGCGAGCGCGATGAGCCCCTCGGCCATGTCGCGCAGCCGGGCCTTGGCCTTGGCCTTGCGCCCCTGCCAGGCCGCGCCGCCGAGCCGGTCGAGCTGGACGCCGTCGGAGTCGGAGCCGTATCGAGTCAGAAGATCAATATTCTCAACCGGCAGATAGAGTTTGCTATCACCGGCATAGAGGAGTTCCAGGCAGTCGTGCGGCGCCTCCTGGATCTCGAGGGTCTTCAGCCCCTCGTAACGGCCGATGCCGTGGTCGAGGTGGACGACGAGGTCGCCCGTCGTCAGGGCCGAGGCCTCGGCGAGGAAGTTCGACGCCCGACGCTTGCGCTTCGGACGCGCCAGGCGGTCGCCGAGGATGTCGGTCTCGGAGATGACGGCGAGGTCGCCGGTCATGAAGCCATGCTCCACCGGCAGGATGGCGCGCAGATAGAGGTCCTTCGACGCGGTCTGCACATCGGCCCAGTCGCGCACGGCAACGACATGCTCCAGCCCGTGATCGGCCAGCATGACGCCGAGGCGATCGGACGAACCCTCGCTCCAGGAGGCGAACAGGACGCGCTTGCCGTCGGCTTTCAGCCTGGCGGCATGGTCGGCGACGGCCTCGAACAGGTTGACGCTGTCCTGGGCCCGCTCGGCGGCGAAGGTCCGACCCAGACGGCCGCCGGCGTCGTCGGCCGCAGCGTCGAACGGCGACAGACGGCGGACGCTTCGCCCGGCCAGCGCCGAGTTCCAGTCCTCCTCCGGCATATAGAGGCGGTTCGGCGGCAGGGCGCGGTTGGCGGCGCCGCCCTTGGCTTTGGACGCCTCCTGACGCGCCTCATAGGCGTCGCGGGTCAGGTTCCAGCGGTCTGTGCGGGCCGCGTCGGCCTGGTGGTCGATGAAGATCGAGGCGCGATCCGGAAGGTAGTCGAACAGGGTCTCGAGCCGGTCGTAGAGCAGCGGGATCCAGTGCTCCATACCCTGACGCCGCGCGCCCTCGCTGATGGTCGCATAGAGCGGATCGTCGCCGGGCGCGCCGAACAGATTCAGGTAGCCGGTGCGGAAGCGGCTGATGGTCTCCGCGTTCAGCAGAGCCTCGGACACGGGCGACAGCGACACGTCGCGGCGCTGGCCGGTCGAGCGCTGGGTCGCCGGGTCGAAGGTGCGGATCGATTCCAGTTCGGAGCCGAACATGTCGAGCCGCACGGGCTCCTCGAAGCCCGGCGGGAAGACATCGATGACCCCGCCGCGCACGGCGTATTCGCCGCGCTCGTTGACGGTCGAGGCGCGCATGTAGCCGTTGGTGGTGAAATAGATCTCCAGCGCCTTGATATCGAGCTCCCGCCCGACGACGGCCTGGAACCCGGCGGCGCAGGTGACCTCGCGCGGCGGCGTGCGCTGCAGGGCGGCGGCCACGGTCGTGACGACCAGCAGAGGCCGGGTCTCGTCGGCGGCGCGCCCGGCCAGTCGGGTCAGGGCGGCCATCCGTTCGGCCGAGATGCCCGAGGTCGGGCTCAACCGGTCGTAGGGCAGGCAGTCCCAGGCCGGAAACTCGAGGACCTCGACGTCCCCGGCGAAGAAGTTGAACGCCTGCACGAAGGCGCCGGAGCGCGAGAAGTCCCGGGCCACGAAGACGCCGACGCCGCCGGAGGCCTTCAGTCGGTCGGCGACGACCAGAGCGTCCAGCCCTTCCGGGGCGCCGCCCAGTTCCTGGTCGGTGCGCCGATCCATCCTGGCGCCGTCCATCAGCCCGCCCCCTCGGCGACGGCCGCGGCGACATGGGCGCGCATGAAGACGCGCAGCTTCATCATCAGCGGCGTGTCGTGTTCGGCCGGCGTCGGCCGGGTCTCGATGATCCAGGCGTAGAGGTCGTGATCGTTGTCCTCGGCCAGCAGGGCCTCCAGCGCGTCGAGCTCGTCGTCGCTCAGGGTCGCGCCCTCTCGCTCCATGAAGGGGCCGAGCACCAGGTCCGCCTCGCGGAAGCCCCGCCGCCACGCCCTGAAGGTGATCCGGCCCAGCCGCTGCTGGCGAAGGTCGGTGTCGGCACGCGCATCGTTATCGGCCACAAGAATCCTTGCCCGGTCCAGTCATTCAACAGTGGATCCCAGATAGCCCTCCCCATCCCGTTTCGCCAGCGCCGCCGCACCGTCTAATGTCATCAGCGATGCGACCCCAGATTCTCTTTCCCCTGTTTGCGGAGGTCACCAGCCTGAAGGGGGTGGGGACCAAGGTCGCGCCCCTGATCCAGAAGCTGGCCGGGCCGCTGGTGCGCGACGTTCTGTTCCTGGCGCCCGTCGGGGTCATCACGCGCCGCAGGACCCATGCCGCGGACGCGGTGGAGGGCGAGGTCGGTATCTTCGACGTCGTCGTGGACCGGATGATCGCGCCGGCACGCCCGGGCGTGCCGCTCAAGGTCCGGGCCAGCGACGAGACCGGCTTCGTGCACCTGATCTGGTTCGGCGGCAGTCCGCAGCACATCGACCGGCAGCTGCCGCAGGGCGAGCGACGGCTGGTCTCCGGCAAGGTCGAGCGGTTCAACGGCGAGGTGCAGATCGTCCATCCCGACTGGATCGTGCCCCTGGACAGGGGCGAGGAGATTCCGGCCGTCGAGCCCGTCTATCCGGCCACGGCCGGGCTGACGTCGCGGGTGGTGCGGAAGCTGGCGCTCGGCGCACTGGATGCCGCGCCGGAGCTGGACGAGTGGCAGGATCCCGCCTGGCTGGCGAAGCAGCGGTGGCCGGGCTGGCACGCGGCGATCGCGGCCCTGCACAGGCCGACGGGCGAGGCCGATCTGTCGCCGGACGCCGCGCCGCGCCAGCGTCTGGCCTATGACGAACTGTTCGCCCATCAGCTGGCGCTGGCCCGACGGAGGCGCGCGCGCCAGATCACCCCCGCGCCCGTCATCGCGCCCGGAGCCGTGTCGCAGGCCTTGCTGACCGCCCTGCCCTTCACCCTGACCCATGCCCAGGCCAGGGCCGTGGCCGAGATCCGCCGCGACCTCGCCTCGGGCGAGCAGATGGGCCGGTTGCTGCAGGGCGACGTGGGCTCCGGCAAGACGGCGGTCGCGGCCCTGGCTCTGGCCGACGCGGCCGGTTCAGGTTTCCAGGCGGCCCTGATGGCGCCGACCGAGATCCTCGCCCGCCAGCATTACCAGCGGCTGGCGCCGATGCTGGAGGCGGCCGGAGCGCCGACGATCCTGCTGACCGGCCGGGACACGCCGGCGGAGCGGCGCGAACGGCTGGCGGCCCTGGCGTCAGGCGAGGCCAGGGTGGCCATCGGCACCCACGCCCTGTTCCAGGACGCCGTCCGCTTTGACCGGCTGGCCCTCGCGGTCATCGATGAACAGCATCGGTTCGGGGTCAATGAACGCAGCCGGCTGCAGGCCAAGGGCGATCCGCGCATCGGCGGCGTCCACCTGCTGACCATGTCGGCGACGCCCATCCCGCGCACGCTGGAGCTGACCCAGTACGGCGAACTGGAGGTCAGCCGGTTGATGGAGAAACCGCCGGGGCGAACGCCGATCTCCACCGCCGTCCTGCCGCTCGCACGGATCGGCGAGGTGGCGCAGCGGCTCAAGGCGGCGGTCGAGAGCGGAGCCCAGGCCTACTGGATCTGTCCGCTGGTGGCGGAATCCGAGGTCAGCGATCTGGCCGCCGCCGAGGAACGCGCGCGCGACCTGCGGCGGATCCTGAATATCGAGGTCGGCCTGGCCCATGGCCAGATGCCGGGCGCCGAGCGGGAGGCTGTCATGGCCGACTTCTCCGACGGGCGGCTGTCGGTGCTGGTCGCCACCACGGTGGTGGAGGTGGGCGTCGACGTGCCGAACGCCACCATCATGGTCATCGAACACGCCGACCGGTTCGGCCTGGCCCAGTTGCACCAGTTGCGCGGGCGGGTCGGGCGCGGCGCCAAGTCGAGCGCCTGCATCCTGCTTTACGGCGGTCAGGATGGGGGCCTGGGCGAGACGGCGCGGGAGCGGCTGGAGACCTTGAGGCGCAGCGAGGACGGGTTCGAGATCGCGGAAGAGGATTTCCGTCTGCGCGGCGGCGGCGATCCGCTGGGCCTCAGGCAGAGCGGCTTCCCGGCCTATCGATTTGCTGATCCGATCCGGCACCGGTCCCTGCTGCTGGCGGCGGCGGACGACGCCCGTCTGGTGCTGGGCCGCGATCCAGACCTGACCGGTCCGCGTGGCGAGGCGATCCAGGTGCTGGAGGCGCTGTTCGACTGGAAGACAGAGCGGGGCGGGCTGGACTAGGCCGCGTCCGACGCTTCCCAGACATTCAGGCGTCGCTCAACGTCCGCTTCAATATCGGCGTAGAACAGATTGTAGGGCCGTGCTTTTCGTCGATCCGACCAGTTGCCGACCTCGCGGAAGGATTCCGTGGTCAGCTCGGTGTGACGCAGGATGCCTTCGACACACCGGGTCGCCACGGCGCGGTCGATGAAGGCCGGTCGCACGCCCCATTCCAGCCCCGTCGCATTCGCCGCGCCGTGATGGAGGCGCGCGGGCACGGCGGCGTCGCTGCGGGCTCCGCTGACCGGATTGACGCAGAGGGCGGCACGACCGCCGAGATCGACCAGTCGTCCGGCCTGGTCCCAGACCAGGGCGCGGCGCAGACGACGCCAGGCGGCGCCGTCGTTCTCGTCTCCGACCTGTGACCAGCCGACGACGCAGCCGATACTGGTGGCCGTGACGCAGGCGGGCACGGCGGGCGACAGAGAGTCTTCGGCCACGATCACATCGACCAGATAGACGGCGACGATCCGCCGGCGAAGCGCGGCGTCACCGGCTACGCGTTCCCGCACCAGCCGGTCGATCAACTCGCCCCCCTGCTCCACTCCGGCCAGCACCAGAGGTCCGGTCGGATGGGCGGTCAGCCAGACTTCAAAGGCCGCCAGGGCATCGCCATAGGCGAAGGCGCGGGCGTCGCGAGCGTCATCCCTCAGCGTCAACCGGGTGTAGAGCGAGGCCTGGCGATAGCGCGGCAGGCTGATGGCGCCGGCCCGCGCAAACGGACCCGCATAGTTCGGGATCACCACCCGCTCCAAATAGGCGTCGGCCCCGGGGGCGCCGATCGGCCCGTTCCAGTCCTCTCCGCCGTCGAAGGTGGTCGAGTGCAGAAAGAAGATGGCGGCCGGGCCCGAGGTGGGGGCCCGCTCATCGCTCATGACCCAGGAGGCCGCCGAGGCGTAGTCCGGTGCGGGCGGCGGGTCGTAGGTCTGGAACGGCACCTGGGGGTCCAGACCGGCTTTCAGGATATCCCCGCGCCAGACCGTGACGGCGGTCACGATCAGGAACACCAGGGCGAACCCGGCCCAGCCCACGCCCTGCCAGAAGGTCAGGCGCGGCGGCTTCACCGATAGGGATCCGGTTGCGACAGAAAGGCCTGGACGTAGCGACGCACGCCCTCTTCCAGCGGCGTCGACTGCCCGCCGAAGCCGAGGGCGCGGACGCGGTCCATGCGGGCCTCGGTGAAATACTGATACCGGTCGCGGATGACCTCGGGCATGTCGATATAGGTGACGGCGGGCGCCTTGCCGGCGGCCGCGAAGGTGGCTTTGGCGAGGTCGAGGAAGGACCGCGCCTGGCCCGATCCGGCGTTGAAGACGCCACTGACGTCGGGGGTACAGAGCAGCCAGTGGATGATGTCGACCACGTCGTCGACGAAGACGAAGTCCCGCAACTGGCCGCCGTCGGCGTAGTCGGGATGGTGCGAGCGGAACAGGCTGACGGTCTCACCGGCCGCGACCTTTGGCCAGATCTGGGCGATGACCGACTTCATCCCGCCCTTGTGACCCTCGTTCGGGCCATAGACATTGAAGAACTTCAGCCCGGCCCACTGACGCGGCGCGTGGTCGCGCGAGGCTTCGCGCACAGCGTATTGATCGAACAGTTTCTTTGAGTATCCGTAGGCATTTAGCGGCTGAAGCTTCGAGATTGACTCAAGATCGTCCGCATCCTCAAACCCGGCCTCGCCGTCGCCATAGGTGGCCGCCGAGGAGGCGTAGATCATCCGCGTGTCGTTCAGGGCGCACCAGTCCCAGAGATCGCGCGACAGGCTGAAGTTGGTCCGCAGGATCAGGTCGGCGTCCTGCTCCGTCGTCGAGGAGATGGCGCCCATGTGGACAATGGCGCTGACCCGTTCGGCATGACGTTCGAGCTGCACGAACAGCTCCTCCGGCTGCCAGAAGTCGGCGATGGCCGATTTGGCGATGTTCCGCCATTTGCCGAGGTCGGCCCCCTCCAGCCGGTCGCAGACGACCACGTCCCAGCGGTCCTCGGCGCACAGGCGCGAGACGATGTTGGAGCCGATGAAGCCGGCGCCGCCGGTGACCACGATCATCCGCCGCATCAGCCGGCCTCTCCGAGGGTGCTCTCAGCCATCTTCTCGATGGTCCGGGTGGTGGAATAGCCGTCGGCGAACGCCGCCAGACGCACCTCGCCGCCCCAGCTCTCGACCAGGTCGCCGCCGACCACCCCCTCGCGGGTGTAGTCGGCGCCCTTGATCAGGACGTCGGGGCGCAGGCGTTCGATCAGGGACAGGGGGGTCGGATCGTCGAAGGAGGTGACGCGGTCGACGCTGGCCAGGCCGCCGATGACCACGGCGCGGCTGTCGAGATCGTTCACGGGACGTCCGTCGCCCTTCAGGCGGCGCACCGAGGCGTCGGTGTTCAGGGCCACGACCAGCCGGTCGCACCAGGATCGCGCCTGGGCCAGATAGGCGACGTGGCCGCGGTGCAGGATGTCGAAACAGCCGTTGGTGAAGCCGACCTTCAGTCCCTGACGGCGCCAGGCCTCGACCTCGGCCGTGAGATCGTCGAGCGCCGTGACCTTGGCCAGGGCCGCGCCGGCGTGCTGGCTCATCTCGGCCTCGATCAGTTCGGCCGGAGTGACGACGGCTGTGCCGCTCTTGCCCACCACGACGCCGGAGGCGAGGATGGCCAGCTGTACCGCCTGTTGCAGCGAGGCCCCGGCGCCGAGCGCCAGACCCAGGGCCGCCAGTCCCGTATCGCCGGCGCCGGACACGTCGAAGACCTCGCGCGCGCGACCGGGGAAATGCTGGACCGGCGCGCCGCGCCGCATCAGGCTCATCCCCTTGCCGGCGCGGGTGACGACGATCGCCCTGGCGGTCGTGACCGCCAGCAAGGCCTCCAGCGCCGCCTCGATCTCGGCGTCGCTCTCGACCGGCAGGCCGGTGGCGCCGGCCAGTTCGGAGGCATTGGGCTTGATCAGGTCGACCGCGCCGTAGCGGGCGAAGTCTCGGCCCTTGGGATCGACGATGACCACGGCGCCGGTGTGCTGCGCCTGCCAGAGAGCCGAGCGGATCAGGCGCTCGGTGACCACGCCCTTGGCGTAGTCGGACAGGAGGATGGCGGAAGCGTTTGAAAAAACGTCCTCGCGGGCGAAGGCGCCGACCGCGACCTCCTCCTCATCCAGACGCATCAGCTGCTGGCCGCCCGAGACATAGCGGGTCTTGACGATGGTGCCGGCGGCTTCGGTCCGATCGATGAAATCCTCGATCCGGTCTTCGGCGGCGACCAGCCGGGCCAGTTCCTCGCCGGCCGCATCGACGCCCGTGACGCCGCCCAGCCGGGCCAGACCGCCAAGGGCCGCGACGTTGCGCGCCACATTGCCGACGCCGCCCGGCATGGAAACCACGCGGCGAGAGCGCAGCACCGGGATCGGAGCCTCGGGGGAAATCCGGCTGACCTCGCCATAGACATAGCGGTCCAGCATCAGGTCGCCGACACAGGCCACCGTCTGATCGCGCGCGCGGTCGAGCAGGCTTTGCAGGGCGCCGAGGTCCAGGGTGCGATCAACCATCGCCTTGGCCTATCGGATTCAGGCCGCCTTCGCCATCCGCGCCTTCGACAGGTCGTCATAGGCCAGCAGTTCTGCGGCCAGACCCTCGAACTCGGACAGGGGCACCATGTTCGGCCCGTCCGAGGGGGCGTGGTCGGGGTCCTGGTGCGTTTCCATGAAGACGGCGTCGACGCCGACGGCCACGGCGGCGCGCGCCAGGACCGGGACGAACTCGCGCTGGCCGCCCGAAGACGTCCCCTGCCCGCCCGGCTGCTGGACGCTGTGGGTCGCATCGAACACGACGGGGCAGCCGATCTCGCGCAGGATCGGCAGGGCGCGCATGTCGGAGACCAGGGTGTTGTAGCCGAAGCTGGCGCCGCGCTCGCAGGCCATGACGTTCGGATTGCCCGCGCCGACGACCTTGGCGATGACGTTCTTCATGTCCCAGGGGGCCAGGAACTGGCCCTTCTTGATATTGATCGCCTTGCCCGTCGCGGCGGCGGCCAGCAGCAGGTCGGTCTGGCGGCTGAGGAAGGCGGGAATCTGCAGCACGTCCACGGCCTGGGCGGCCTCGCGGGCCTGGTCCTCGGAATGGACGTCGGTCAGGACCGGCAGGCCGGTGACCTGGCGGATCTCGGCGAAGATCGGAAGCGAATCCTTCAGGCCCAGGCCGCGCGCGGCGCTGGCGGAGGTGCGGTTCGCCTTGTCGAAGCTGGTCTTGTAGATGATGCCGACCTTCAGGCGCTGGCCGATTTCCTTCAGGGCATGAGCCATCTCCAGGGCGTGCTGGCGGCTTTCCAGTTGGCACGGGCCGGCGATGAAGGCGATGCGCGCCCCGCCGCCGATGACGACCGGCGTGGTGATGCCGTGGCCTGACAGGGTGATGACGGAATTGGGAGCGCTCACGGGCGGGCCTTCTCTTTGGGACATTCTGACGGATGGAGCGTTGGCGATGCCACGCCTATGGGGCAACGAGGTGGCCCCGCGCGCCTTGTTTTTCAACCTACCACGGAGATCCAAGGCGTGACCACTGAAGGCGAGCCCCCCGTCATCCTGTGGTTCCGCCGCGACCTGCGGCTGGCCGACAATCCCGCGCTTGAGCGTGCCCACGCGACCGGCCGTCCCATTGTCCCTGTCTATATCCACGACGAGGGTTCGGCGGTTCGGCGCGAGGGGGCGGCGAGCCGGTGGTGGCTGGACAAGTCCCTGCGCGCCCTGTCGGCGAGCCTGGCGGAACGCGGAGCGACCCTGATCCTGCGCCGGGGCGATTCGGACGCCGAACTGCGTCGGTTGATCACGGAGACGGGCGCGCAAACGGTCTTCATGAACCGCCTGTTCGAGCCCGACGCCTCGCGCCGCGATTCCGATATCGCCCACGACCTCAAGGCCGAGGGCGTCGAATGCCGGGGCTTCAACGGCTCGTTGTTGTGTCGGCCGGGGGCGGTGCTGAACGGGACGGGCGGGCCGTACAAGGTGTTCACGCCGTTTCTGAAGAGCTTGCGCGGGCAGGCGGAGCCGCCGCCGCACACGACGGGGCCGACGTCCTTCGGGGCGGTCGCGACGCTGGACAGCGACACGGTTGACGACTGGGGGCTGCACCCCTCCGATCCGGACTGGTCGAAGGGGTTCGACTGGACGCCCGGTGAGGCCGGCGGAGTCGAGGCGCTGCGGCGGTTCACATCGTCGGCGCTGAAGACCTACAGCGTCGGCCGCGACCGGCCGGCGGAGATCGGCGGCAGTCGCCTGTCGCCGCACCTGCATTGGGGTGAGCTCAGCCCGTGGCGGGCGTGGACCGCAGTCGAGGAGGCGAAGCGAGCGGGCAAGGCGCCCATGGCCGAGGCGGACAAGTTCCTCGCCGAGATCGGCTGGCGCGAGTTCTCCGCCCATCTGCTGCATCATTTCCCGACCCTGCCGGAGCGGGCGTTCCGGCCGGAGTACGACGCCTTCCCCTGGCTGGAGGACGACACGGGCTTCACGGCCTGGACGCGCGGCCTGACGGGGTACCCGATCGTCGATGCCGGCATGCGCCAGCTGTGGGCGACCGGCTGGATGCACAATCGGGTGCGGATGATTGTGGCCTCCTTCCTGATCAAGGATCTGCTCATCGACTGGCGCCGGGGCGAGGCCTGGTTCTGGGACACGCTGGTCGATGCCGACCTTGGGTCGAATTCGCAGAATTGGCAGTGGGTCGCCGGGTCGGGGGCCGACGCCTCGCCCTATTTCCGCATCTTCAATCCGGTCACCCAGGGACAGAAGTTCGATGCCGAAGGGCGGTATGTCCGGCGCTGGGTCCCCGAACTGGCCCGCGTCCCGAACAAATGGGTGCATGCGCCCTGGACCGCGCCGCCCGAGGTCCTGCGCGAGGCCCGCATCCGTCTCGGCCATGACTATCCGAGACCGGTCGTCGATCACGCCGAGGCCCGCGACCGGGCCCTGGCGGCGTTGAAGGCGATCAGCGGCGGCGCACGGGCCGACGACTGACGGGGCGCGCTACTCCCGCCTGGGAGCCGCGCCCAGTCTGTCACGGGCCGCCTCGGCGTCGTTCAGCAGGGCGGTCCGACGCTCAGGTCCGAAGTTTTCCAGGGTGCGGTAGGGCATGGCCAGTCGAACGTTGCCGCGCAGCCGCTTCTGGTTTCGTTCCAGAAAGCCCCAGTACAGACGATTGAACGGACAGGCGTTTTCACCGGATTTGGCCTTCACGTCGTACCGGCACGATCCGCAGTAGTCGCTCATCCGGTCGATGTAGGCGCCGGACGCGGCATAGGGTTTCGAGCCCATGATTCCACCGTCCGCAAAGGTGGCCATGCCGCGCGTGTTGGGCATCTCCACCCACTCATAGGCGTCGGCGTAGACCACCATGTACCACTCATCGATCTCGTCGGGATGGACGCCCAGCAGCATGGCAAGATTGCCGGTGACCATCAGCCGCTGGATATGGTGGGCGTAGGCGTGGCTGCGCGTCTGGGCGACGACGTCGGCGACGCAGGCCATGTCGGTCTCGCCCGACCAGTAGAACTCCGGCAGGGTCCGGTCGGCGTCGAGGAAGTTGCGCCGCGCATAGTCCGGCATCTTCAGCCAGTAGATGCCTCGCACGAATTCCCGCCAGCCCAGGATCTGGCGGATGAAGCCTTCGACGGCGTTCAGCGGCGCGCGACCCGCGCGATACTCGGCTTCGGCGCGGCGGCAGACGTCGAGCGGATCGAGCAGACCCAGGTTGAGCGAGGTCGAGATCAGCCCGTGCCACATCCACGGTTCGCCCAGGGCCATGGCGTCCTGCCAGTCGCCGAAGTTGGGCAGGACATTTTTCATGAAGTCGGCGAGGACGCTCTCGGCCTGTTCGGCCGTCGTCGGCCACCCGAACTCGTCCAGGTCACCGAAGTGATCCGGGAACAGACGCGCCACATCCATGATGGCCGCCCGCGCGATCTCGTCGGGCGGGGTCCGCAGGCGCGCGGGCGGGCGCAGGCCCTTGGTCAGGCCCTTGCGATTCTCGGCGTCGTAGTTCCATTTGCCGCCGACCGGCTGGCCGTCGTCGAGAAGGATACCGGCTTCGCGACGCATCTCGCGATAGAAGAACTCCATCCGCAGCTGGGACTTGCCGGACGCCCAGCGCCGGAAGCGGTCGTGCGGGCAGATGAAGCGACGGTCCTCGCGGATATCGACCGGGACCGCAGCGATTTCCGCGAAGGCCGCGAGCGCCTCGGCCAGCCGCCATTCGCCGCATTCGGTGATCACAACACCGGCGAAAGTCTGGTCATCCAGGGCGCGGTGCAGCTCACCGACGATCGAATGGGTGTTGGCCGGGGCGTCGATGCGGACGTAGCGCACCGCGACGCCGCGCGCCTCAAGCCTCAGGGCGAAGCTGCGCATGGCGGCGAAGATCAGGGCGATCTTCTGCTTGTGGTGTCTGACGTAGGTGGCCTCGTCGTTGACCTCGGCCATCAGGACGACGTCGCGCGTCGGATCGAGACCCTCCAGAGCGGACAGGTTGTCGGACAACTGGTCGCCCAGCACCAGACGAAGCCTGGCTGTCGCTCCCGTGGTAGTCTCGGTCATGGCCACACTCCCTGCTCTCGTCTCCGCAGCCGAACTCCTTACCGCGTCCGGCGATTCTGACCTTCGGATTCTCGACGCCAGCTGGCATCTGGACGGCACGCCCGCGCGGCCGATCTTCGAGGCAGGGCATGTGCCGGGGGCGGCCTTCTTCGATCTGGAGGCGATCTCGGACCGGAACGACCCCCTGCCCCACATGATGCCGTCGGCTGATCAATTTGGCGAACAGGCTGGTCGACTTGGCGTGTCGGAGACGGACCGGATCGTCGTTTATGACACCTTCGGTCTTTTCACAGCGGCGCGCGCCTGGTGGATGTTCCGCGCCATGGGCTGCGACCGGGTTCAGGTGCTGGATGGCGGCCTGCCGGCCTGGAAGCGCATGGGCGGGTCGCTGGAGACCGGGCCCGCCTCGGCCCGTCCGGCCGTGTTCACTGCCGACCCCCGGCCGGACATGATCGCCGATGCGGCACGGGTCCGGGCGACGCTGGCCGCCGGAGCGCCGGTGCTCGACGCCCGCGCCGCCGCCCGTTTCGCCGGGTCCGCCCCCGAGCCGCGTCCCGGGCTGCGGGCGGGTCATATGCCGGGCGCGGTCAACCTGCCGTTCGGCGAATTGCTGACGGCAGAGGGGCTGATGCGTGAGCCCGAGGCGCTGGAAGCGGCGTTCGCGGCGCGGGGGCTGGGCCCTGCGGACAGGCCGATCACCAGCTGCGGCTCCGGCGTCACCGCCGCCGTGCCGCTGCTGGCCCTCGCCCTGCTGGGGCGCGAAGGCGTGCTCTATGACGGGTCGTGGGCCGAATGGGGCGGCCGGGACGACACAGAGGTCGTCACCGGCCCCTGAGGATCAGGCGACGGCCGCCACGGTCGGCGGCGTTGCGGGCTGCGGCTCCACCGGATCGTCCTTCTCGCCGCGAGAGACGACAGTGGCCAGGACCAGGTCGCCCGTCACGTTCAGCACGGTCCGGCACATGTCGAGGAAGCGATCGACGCCCAGGATCAGGCCGATGCCCTCGGCCGGGACCCCGACCATGACCAGGATCATGGCGATGACCGGCAGCGAACCCGCCGGCACCCCGGCTGTGCCCACGCCGCCGAGGATGCAAACCAGCATCACCACGACCTGCTGGGTCAGCGACAGTTCGATCTGGAAGAACTGGGCCAGGAACAGCACCGTCACGCCCTCGAACAGGGCTGTGCCGTTCTGGTTGGCGGTGGCGCCGACGGTGAGGACGAAGCGGGCGATCTTGCGCGGCAGCTTCAGCTCTTCCTCGGCCGCCTTCAGCGACACCGGCAGGGTGGCGTTCGACGAGGCGGTCGAGAAGGCCACGATCATCGGACGCTGCACGCCCTTGAAGAACTTCAGCGGGTTCATGCCGCCGCCGATCAGTACGACCAGCGGATAGACGACGAACATGTGGATCGCCATCGCGCCCACGGCCACGCCGACATAGGCCGCCAGTCGCACCAGCAGGTCCCATCCGAACAGGGCCGCCAGGTTGAACATCAGGCAGGCGATCGCGATCGGCGCCAGTTTGATGACCAGGTTGATCAGCTTCATCGTGACTTCGAGGATGCCCTCGATGACGTTCTGCAGCTTGTCGGTGTTGGGGCTCTTGGCCATGACCAGGCCGATCCCGAACAGCAGGGCGAAGATCATGATCGGCAGGATCTGGTTCTCCGACGCCGCCGTGAAGACGTTCGACGGGATCAGCTCCAGGAAGAAGGTTCCGAACTGGACGCTTTCGGGCGCCCGCTCCACGATCGCCGCGGCGCCGTCCGCTCCCTGGGCCAGAAGCAGTTGGGCCAGGGCCGGATCGACACCGTCGCCCGGCCGGAAATAGTTGACCATGCCCAGACCGATGATGACGGCGATGGTCGAAACCACGATCGTCAGCAGCAGGGTCTTGATGCCCGCGCGACCCAGGGACTTCAGGTCGCCCATCTCGGCGACGCCGACGACGAGGGCGGAGAACAACAGCGGGATCACCAGCATGAACAGGAGGCGCAGGAAGATCTGCCCCGCCGGTCCGGTCACGTTCGAGGTCAGCCACTGGACCCAATAGGTCTCCGGCCCGATGTACTGATTGACGTACAGGCCTCCGCCCAGGCCGATCACGAACCCGATCAGCATCAACCAGTGGAGCGGAATGCCGCCCTTCTTCGTCGTATCCATTCGTCCCCCGAAAGCCGCCGACTGCGTCGCCGCAGCCGCGCTAGAGCATCATCGCACCGGCAGGCCGTAGATCAGGCCGCCCGGTCTAGCGTTCCATTGTGCATTCAACCCGCGCGCCAGGTCGAGAGGCGATTGCGAACCAAGGTTCCGGTCGAAGATTTCGCCATAGTTGCCGACCCCCTCGACGGCGTCCGCCGCCCAGGTCTTCGACAGGCCCAGTCGCGGGCCGAAATCCCCCTCCGCGCCCAGAAGGCGGCGAACCTGGGGCACGCTTGAGGACTCTGCCTGCTCATCAACGTTGGCCTGGGTCACGCCCATTTCCTCGGCAAGAATCAGGGCGTTCAGAGTCCAGCGCACGACGGCGGTCCATTGTTCGTCGCCGCGGCGGGTGACGGGGCCCAACGGCTCCTTGGAAATGACGTCCGGCAGGACGACGTGCTGCTGAGGGTCCGCCAGGGTGGTGCGTGCGGCGGCCAGGGCCGAGACGTCGGCGCTCAACGCATCGCAATCCTCGCGGCCATAGGCCTGACGCGCGGCCTCCTCGGTCGGCAGGACCACGGCGCGATAGTCGATGCCCCGGCTGCGGAAATAGTCGTCGGCGTTGAGCGCGCTGGTCGAGCCCGCCTGAAGGCAAACCCGCGCGCCGGTCAACTCCGTGGCGCTGTTCAGGTCGAGCGCGCGCCGGACCAGGAAGCCCTGACCGTCGTAGTAGTTCACTCCGGCGAAGGCGAGCTGGCCGCCGGTGTCGCGCTCCATGGTCCAGGACGTATTGCGCCACAGGACGTCGATCCGCTCCTCGGCCAGGGCCTGGAACCGGTTCTCGGCCGTCAGGGGCACGAATCGCACGGCGTCCGGGTCGCCGAAGATGGCCGCCGCCAGACCGCGGCAGAAGTCCACGTCGAAGCCGCGCCACTCTCCCCGATTGTCGGTGTAGGCGAAGCCGACCAGACCCTGGTTGACGCCGCAGTTGAGCCGTCCGCGCCGCTTGATCGCGGCCAGGGTCGGGCTTTCGACAGCCGCAGTCGCCGTCGGGATCGCGCCCGTCCTCGCCTCCGTGACCGGGGCTTCGGCCTCACGATCACGGTCGCCGCACGCGGCCGCCATGGTCAGGGCTGCGAGGCCCGCCATCCGCATCCAGAAAGCCGTGGTTGGTCCGCCCATGGTCTGTCCCGCGTTCGCTGTCGTCACGACTCTCCCGTCGCGACCCCTTGCGCCCCCGCTGCTTTAGAGGCCTTTGGGGCTTCGTTCGCAACCCGTCGAGGCCGCCATGGATCCGCTTTCCGACCGCACCCGGCTGATCGCGGCGGCGACCCGGCGGGGAGACGGACGCCGTCCGGTCAATCCTCCGATCGAGCGCGCCTCGACCATGCTGTCGGACGCCGTCGGCGACATGCGCGACGCCGGGCTGGGGCCGCTCTACGGCATCGACGGTACAGCGTCGCAGGATGCGTTGAGACGCGCGATTGCCGACCTGGAGGGCGCGGAGGGCTGCTGGCTGGCGCCGTCCGGCCTCGCCGCCATGACCCTGCCGCTGCTGGCCCTGACGAGGCCCGGCGACGAGGTTCTCACCACGGACGCCGTCTATGGACCTGTCCGGCGCTTCCTGACCCGCTACATGGCCGTGCGCGGCGTCACGGTCCGCTTCCACCCCGCCGACGCCTCCGCCCAGGAGGTCGCGGCGACGATCTCCGACCGCACGCGGGTGGTCCTCATCGAAGCGCCCGGATCGCTGACGTTCGAGATGATCGATGTTGCCGCCGTGGCCGCCGCCGCCCGTTCACGGGGCGCCCTGACCGTCATGGACAACACCTGGGCCGCCGGACTGGCGTTCAAGCCGCTCGCCCATGGCGTCGACGTCAGCGTCCAGGCCCTGACCAAATACGCCGGCGGCCATTCGGACCTGATGCTGGGGTCGGTCTGCGCGCGCGACGCCGGAGTCATCAAGGCCATCGCCGAGGCCCATGAGGACATCGGCCTGTGCGTCTCGCCGGACGACGCCTGGCTGGCCCTGCGCGGCCTGCGCACCCTGCCTCTTCGCTATGCGGAACAGGGGCGGTCGATGATGCAGGTCGCCGGCTGGCTGGCGCGCCAGCCAGAGGTCTCACGCGTGCTTGGCCCCGCCCTGCCCGGCGATCCGGGGCATGCGCTATGGGCGCGCGACTTCACCGGCGCCGCGTCCCTGTTCGGGGTGGTGATGCAGGGCGGCGATGCGAAGGCCGCCCATGCCTTCCTCGACGCCCTCAGCCTCTTCGGGCTCGGCTACTCCTGGGGCGGGTTCGAGAGCCTGATCACCTTTGAGACGCCGCAGATGGCGTTCCGGGAGAGGCCGCCGACGCTGGAAGGGCCGCTGCTGCGGCTGCACGTCGGGCTGGAGGATCCGGCGGACCTGGTCGCGGATCTGGAGGTCGGGCTCGCCGCCTGGCGGGCTGCCCTCGGCTAGACGCCGATCTCGGGCATCATGCCGGTGACGAACGAACGCATGCCGGTCTCGGGGCGGAGCATGCCGCGCAGCAGGTTCACCGTCACCGCCGCATGGTCCTCGAACACGAAACGGCTCTGAGTGAATTTGCAGTTGGCGAACCCGGGCTGTTCCACGCCCTTGAACACCAGCTGGGCATTCCTGAATTCGCAGTCGATGAAACTGTTGCCGTCGAGCAGTTGACGGCCTTCGAGAACCTGATTGCGGATTTCGGCCATGGGGGTCCTTGCGATCGGGATGGCGCGCCCAGCAGGACTCGAACCTGCAACCGTCCGCTTAGAAGGCGGGTGCTCTATCCGGTTGAGCTATGGGCGCGTGTTCGGGAGCGTTAGCCGCACCGCCCGTGCGGCTCAAGCGATGGCTGGTCAATGGTCGAGTTCGCGGCTCAAGTCGTGAGCCGCCGCGCGGCGAGCGATCGCGGCCCTCTTGAATCAGTGCGTCCAGGACTGCTTGCGGGCGGTGGCGAAATTGTCGGCATAGGCCTTGAGGATCACCGGCGGCTCCTGGGGCTCGTGCAGACGGAACGGAATACCGTGGCGTTCGGCGTAGGCGACGGCCTCTTCCTTTGTCTCGAATGTCAGGCGGACCTGGCCGTTCATGTCGGAAGAGCTGGTCCAGCCCATCAGCGGATCGATGGTGCGCGCCGACGCCGGCTCGAAGTCCAGCCGCCAGTCCTTCGACTTGGCCTTGCCGGACTGCATGGCGGTCTTTGCGGGGCGATAGATGCGGGCCAGCATGGGCAGTCTCACAACATCCGTGGCTCAAGCAGCGAGACGCCGCGCGTCGAGCGGTAGCCACTCAAGGGATAATGGTCGGAGTGAGAGGATTCGAACCTCCGACCCTCTGGTCCCAAACCAGATGCGCTACCAGGCTGCGCTACACTCCGGCGGAGGTGTCTGCCAGCATCCGGCCCAACCTGCAACGTAAGAATGGGCCGCAACGCCAGATCGACCTCAGGGGCGGAAGAAGGGGTGGACGACCTTGTCGCCGGCCTTGGCGCCGATCTCTTCCGCCCGGCCGGCCCTGAGTTCCAGCACGCCATTGGCGGCGCCGTTCGACGGCAGCGGGGCTTCCGAATAGGGGGTGGCGTGGTGGGCGATCGAGACGATGCTGCCCGTCGGGTCGATGTAGAGGATGTCGAGCGAGCTGGGCGTATTGCGCATCCAGAATGACCGCTCCGCGGAATCGGGGAACTGGAACAGCATGCCGCGGTCGTCTGCGAGCGGCGGGCGGAACATCAGACCGCGCTCGCGTTCCGGCTCGTCGTCAGCGATCTCGACCAGGAAGTCGTGCTCGCCCGAGGCGGTGACGATCTTCAGTGCCTCCAGCGGACGACCGGCCTCATCGACGGGCGCGGAGGATCTGGCGCAGGCGGACAGGACCAGGCCGAGGGCCAGGGTTCCGACAATGAGGAGACGTCTCGACAGCATGATCGCCCTTTCGGAGCGACCGATCAGTCGCCCGGTCTGATTTCCGCGACCACCAGACCCTTGGGGCCTTCGGCGAATCGCACCGCGACCGTCTCGCCGGGGACCAGATCGTCCAGTCCGCAGCGACGCAGGGTCTCGATGTGGACGAAGATATCGCCCGGATCGGTCGCGCGCACCACGAAACCGTATCCCTTGGTGCGATTGAACCATTTCACGGTGGCCACCTCGAGCACGCCGGCGGCCTCGGCGTCCCCCGACTCGCGGATTGCGCGCGAATCCGCCCGCAGTCCTTCGTAACCGGATCGCCGCGCCGGCGCCTCGACCTCGCCTTCGCCCAGGTCGTGGACCTGGACCACCTGCCAGCCCTTGGGCCGGCGCGCGCAGTCGCATTCGATCGGAGCGCCTTCGCCCGCATTGTCCCAGCCGCCGTCCCTTAGACTGCTGATGTGCAAAAGGACGTCCTTGGCCCCGGTCTGGGCCGGGTCATCGGGCACGATAAAGCCGTAGCCCTTGCCCGCATCGAACCATTTTACCCGGCCGGCGATCCGGACCATGTCCGTCGCGTCCAGCCCCTCATAGTCAGACACTTCAAACCCCCCGCCCGCCCTCTCGACGGACGGTTCATGTTTAACACGGTTCTGTGAACGCGGGAAAACCGAAAAACGCCGGTTTCAACCTCATCGCGAACCGCACGGGAAGGAACTCGCCCGGCGTCTCGCTCAGGCCACGGCGCGACGGCACGATCCCTGCGCGTCGCGAGGGCGACGGGGGGCGGTGGATCACGATGTGTGGAATGCCCCGCGTGGCAGTCCCTAGGGGAGTCGAACCCCTCTTTTCAGGTTGAAAACCTGACGTCCTAACCGATAGACGAAGGGACCGCGGCGCGGGGAAGCGGCGATATAGCGGGCGATTCCGGGGGGCGCAAGCGCCGTTTCGAACTAACTAGCCATCCGTGGATCAGCGATGTCCTCGATCTCGAACTGCACGCCCTTGCGGCCGTTCCAGTCGTCCGCCTTCAGACGACCCACGACGCTGAGACCGCCCTGCCCTGCCAGCAGCGCGCGGCCGGTCGGCAGGTCGGCGCAGCGCCAGGCGATGGCCTTGACCGAGGCGCCGTCCGCCCCGACGAGTCTACAGCGCACATGGCCGCCGTTCATCTGCACCGGCTCGCGGGCCTGGACGCCGTGCAGGGCGAACAGGGGTTCGGGGTTGGCGGGGCCGAAGGGGGCCAGCCGTTCGAAATCCTCGAACAGGGCGCGCGACGCGGCGCCCGGATCGATCAGCGCGTCGACCTCGACCCAATCAAGGGCGTCGGCATCGGCCTGTTCACCGGCCATGGCCGCGTTCAGGAAATCTCTCAGGGCGTCGATCCCGTCCGGCCGCATCGTCAAACCCGCCGCCATGGCGTGCCCGCCGCCGGCCAGCAGCAGGCCTTCGCGCCAGGCCGCCTGGATCGCGCGACCCAGGTTCATGCCCGGCTGGGACCGGCCCGAGCCCTTGGCGACACCGCCGACCGCGTCCACGCCGATGACGATGACGGGTTTCCGCCAGCGCTCGCGCAGCCGTCCGGCCACGATGCCGACGACGCCGGGGTGCCAGTCCTCGCCGGAGACGACCACGACGGCGGACCCATCCGCATGTTGGCCCGTCGCCTCGACGCGGCGGGTGGCGGTCTCGGTGACCTCGCGCTCGACCTCGCGGCGGGCGATGTTCAGGGCATCCAGTTCTTCGGCCAGGGCCCGGGCTTCCAGAGGGTCGTCGGTCGAGAGCAGCCGGGCGCCGAGGTCGGCCCGACCGATTCGCCCGCCCGCATTGATGCGCGGACCGAGAATGAACCCGGCGTGATTCGACTTCGCGGGGCCGGGCTCGGCGCCCGCGACAGCCAGCAGGGCCTTGAGCCCCGGATTGCCCCAGCTCGACATGACCTTCAGGCCCAGACCGGTCAGGGCGCGGTTGAACCCGGTCAGGCCGGTGACGTCGCAGATGGCGCCGAGCGCGGCGAGATCCAGCCACTGGCGGATGTCGGGCTCTGCCCGGTCGGCGAACAGGCCCTGTTGGCGCGCCTCCCGGTTCAGGGCGGCCAGAAGGACGAAGACCACCCCTGCCGCCGCCAGATTGCCCTGGCCTGATGAGTCGCCCGGTCGATTCGGGTTCACCACGGCCAGACACTGCGGCGGCTCCTCGCGCATCATGTGGTGGTCGATGACCACGACCTTGAGCCCGACGGCGCAGGCGTGGGCGATGGCCTCGTTGGCCGCCGCGCCGCAGTCCACGGTAATGACCAGATCGGCGCCCGACGCCTTCAGCCGGTCAAAGGCCAGAGGGCTCGGCCCGTAGCCTTCGGTCAGCCGGTCCGGCACATAGAGGGGCAGGTCAGCCCCCAGGGACCGGAACCAGCGCACCAGCAGGGCCGCGCTCGAGGCGCCGTCGACGTCGTAGTCGGCGAAGACGTGGATGCTCTCGCCCGCCTGGAGGGCGGCGACGATGGCCGCGGCGGCCGCGTCCATGTCCATAAAGGACGACGGATTGGGGAACAGCCGTTTCAGCGTCGGCTCGAGGAAGTCCGCGCCCTGATCCGCCAGGACGCCTCGAGCGGCGAGCGCCCGCGCCAGCGGTTCGGTCAGGCCCAGCCCCTGCATATGCGCGCGGACGACCGAAGCCTCGGCCGGCCTTTGCCGCCAGGCCCGTCCGGACAGCGAGCGCGAGACATCGAGGAACCCCGACGCCCATCCCTCTTTATGAGGGCCGGATGCGGGGGCGCCATCCGCCATCAGAGGGGGCGGGTGGTGCGGATGCGCCGCACGGTGCGGGTCGAGGAATCCATGACGAGGGTGTGGGTGGTGACGAATCCCTGCCCCATCTTCACCCCGTCCAGCATGGCGCCCTTGGTCACGCCGGTGGCGGCGAAGACGGCGTCCTTCGACACCAGCTCGTGCAGATCGTATTTGCGGTCGAAATCGGTGACGCCGGTGCGTTCGGCGCGGGCGCGCTCGTCGTCGTTGCGGAACAGCAGGCGGCCCTGGAAGTGACCGCCGACGCATTTCAGAGCCGAGGCGGCCAGCACGCCCTCGGGCGCTCCGCCGGAGCCGAGATACAGGTCGATGCCCGTTTCCGGCTCGGCCGTGTGGATGACGCCGGCCACATCGCCGTCGGTGATCAGCATGACCCGAGCCCCGACTTCACGAAGCGCCGCAATCAGCTCCTCGTGGCGCGGGCGATCCATGACGCAGACGGTGATGTCTTGCGGCCGCACACCTTTGGCGGAAGCCAGAGAACGGACATTGTCGCCCGGCTTCATGTCCAGATCGACGGTGCCCGGCGCATAGCCCGGGCCGATGGCGATCTTGTCCATATAGGTGTCGGGCGCGTGCAGCATGCCGCCGCCGGCCGACATCGACAGCACCGTCAGGGCATTGGCCATGGCCTTGGCCGTCAGGGTGGTGCCTTCCAGCGGGTCCAGGGCGATATCGATCTTGGGGCCTTTGCCGGTGCCGACCTTCTCGCCGATGTAGAGCATCGGGGCTTCGTCGCGCTCGCCCTCGCCGATGACGATCTTGCCGTCGATGTCGAGGCTGTTCAGCGCCGTGCGCATGGCGTCGACCGCCAGCTGGTCGGCCTGTTTCTCGTCGCCGCGGCCGATCTGGGCCCAGGACGCGATGGCCGCCAGTTCGGTGACCATGGCGGCGTCGGCAGCGAGGGTCGAGGCGAAGGGGGCCGTGTCAGCCATGTCGAATGCTCCTGAGGAAGGATGATCCCCGGATTCTCTCGACCGGGCGATAGGGACGATAATCAGCGGGGCGCCGGGCCCCGGTCGACGGGCGGCGGAGCGGTTCCGCGCTGGCGGGTGCGGGCGGCGAAGGCCTCGACCTCCGCCTGGGTCTCGGCGGTGACCGGGGCCACGGCCTGGGCGTCGATGCGGCTGTTGACCTCATTGGCGAAGGCGACCGGGTCGCCCAGCTCCCAGTCGATCCGCGCGGCCTCGGCCGCCAGGTCCGTGCCGCTGCCGCGCAGGCTGTCCACGCGCGCGGCGACCTCCACGGGTTCCGGCAGGGGATCGGTCGAACGCGGAAAATCCTCCCAGCGGGGATAGGCGCGGTTGGCGTCCACCAGGGCCTGAACACGCGGCGCGAGGGGCGAGGCCTCGTCCGTCTGCGGGTCGAACGCGGTCGCGCATCCGCCCAGGGCCGTGACGGCCGAAGCGAGCAGCAAGCCGCCGGATATCTTTTTCGCCTGACGCGCGTTCATTTCGGGTCCGGTCTAGGCCATGATCGCGACAGGCGGAAGGGCGGAGCATACGTCCGACGTCCCAGCGGAGGCGCGCGGATACCCATGGCCAGGACCCCCAGGACCCCGCCCGAGCCCCTGCCCGTCGCCAGGGCGCCGCGGAAGTCGGGCCGCCCGACCTCGGCCAAACCCCGTGCGCCGCGTGCGAAGGCGGCGCCGGTCGAGACGGCCCCGCCGCCGGAACCCCGGGTCGAGGCCCAGGTTGAAGCGCCCCAGGCCGCCTCGTCGCCCCCGGCCGACACTCCCTTCGCCTTCCCCGGCGCCGACCAGCGCGAAATGCTGGAGGCCCTGTCGCTGAACCTGGCCAGGGCGGCGATGACGGCGCAATCGGCGATTGCCGAGGCGGCCCTGTCGCAAGCCGATCGCCCCGCCGCCCTGTCGCCCGACCCGTTCAACGTCGGCCCGGCGATGAATTCGGTGATGACCAGCCTCGCCTCGCGCCCGGACAGGCTGTTCGCGGCCCAGGCCGATCTGTTCAATCGCTATATGGACCTGTGGGCCACCTCGACTCGTCGCGCGGCCGGGGAAGAGACCCCTGCCCCCTCGAAAGACAAGCGGTTCAAGGACCCGGCCTGGTCCGAGAATCCGATGTTCGACATGATGCGCCAGTCCTATCTCGTGACCTCGGACTGGATGAACGGCCTGGTCTCGTCGGTCGAGGACGTCGATCCGAGGACCAAGCGCCGCGCCGAATTCTTCACCAAACTTCTGACCGACGCCTTCTCGCCGTCGAACTTTCTCGCATCCAATCCGGCCGCCCTGAAGGCCATGGCCGAGACCAACGGCGAATCGCTGGTCAAGGGGATGCAGAATTTCGCTGCTGACCTCGAACGCGGCATGGGCAAGCTGAAGATCAGCCAGGCCGACTACGGCAAGTTCGTCGTGGGCGAGAACGTCGCCACCGCCCCGGGTCAGGTCGTCTGGCGCGACGAGCTGTTCGAGCTGATCCAGTTCGATGCGGCCACCGAGACGCAGCACGCCGTCCCGCTGCTGATCTTCCCGCCGTGGATCAACAAATTCTACATCATGGACCTGCAGCCGGAGAACTCGCTGATCCGCTGGCTGTCGGCCCAGGGCTTCACCGTCTTCGTTTGCTCCTGGGTCAATCCGGACAAGGACAAGGCGAACTTCGGCTTCGACGAATACCTCGAGAAGGGCATCTACCGCGCGGTCGAGAAGACGCTGGAGCAGACGGGTTCGAAGACGGTGAACACCGTCGGCTACTGCATCGGCGGGACCCTTATGGGGGCGGCCCTGGCCCATATGGCCGCGAAGAAGGACACACGCGTCGCCGCCACGACATTCTTCGCCGCCCAGCACGACTTCGCCGAGGCCGGCGACCTCTTGCTGTTCACAGACGAGCACTGGCTGGCCCAGGTCGAGGAGCAGATGGACGCAGCGGGCGGCGTCCTGCCCGGCGCGGCGATGGCGGAGACCTTCAATGCCCTTCGCGCCAACGACCTGATCTGGTCGTTCTTCGTCAGCAACTACCTGATGGGCAAATCGCCTGCCGCGTTCGACCTGCTGTTCTGGAACGCCGACCAGACCCGCATGCCCAAAAAGCTGCACCTCGACTATCTGCGCTCGATGTACGGCCAGAACCTGTTGTCGAAGGGCGAGTTCACCATCGGCGGCATCAAGGTCGACCTGTCGAAGGTGACGATCCCTCTCTATTTCCAGGCCAGCCGCGAGGACCATATCGCGCCCATGAACTCGGTCTATCGCTCGGCCAAAGCCTTCTCGAACGCCGCCGTGACCCTGACGCTGGCGGGGTCCGGCCATATCGCCGGGGTCATCAATCCGCCGAGCGCGAACAAGTACCAGCACTGGACCAACGCCGCCCTGCCCGGAACCCTGGCCGAATGGCAGGCGGCGGCGGTAGAGCATCCCGGCAGCTGGTGGAACCACTGGGCCGCCTGGCTGGCCGACAAGTCCGGCGACATGATCCCGGCGCGTGATCCGAACAAGGGGCCATTGAAGCCCATTGAGCCGGCCCCCGGCTCCTATGTGAAAGTGAAGTCTTGAAGCGTCTCGAACCGAACGCCCTGCTGGCCGTCTCGACCCTGATCGCCCTGACCCTGCTGATCGCGACCGGCGCCCTGTTCGGCGCGCCGGGAGGGGCCGTCAAATATCCGGTCATCGCCGTGATCTGCGTGGTCGCCTTCGTGATCGGCAACGGCATCATGGCCCGGCGGATGGGTCGGGTGACGCCGCCGATGATCAATCTCGACACGCCCGCGACCGCCGCCTGGGCCGGGGGTTTCCCGGTCGTGGTCATGCTGTTCGCCGCCATCCCGATGATCTGGAGCGGCCATGACTACGGCCTGCTGGTCATCATCGGCTCGGTCATGGCCGGGGTGACGATCGAGTCGGCGCTGAAGGTCAGGCGGGCCTGAAGGTCAGGGCCACGCCGTTGTTGCAATAGCGTTTGCCGGTCGGACGCGGGCCGTCGTCGAACACATGGCCCTGATGCCCCAGGCAACGGGCGCAATGGTATTCGGTGCGGGGAATGCCGATGGCGAAATCCTGCTTCATGCCCAGCGAGCCGGGGATGTAGTCGTAGAAGCTGGGCCAGCCGGTGCCGCTGTCAAACTTGGTCCGCGACGCAAACAACGGCAGATCGCAGCCCCGGCAGACGAAGGTCCCCGCCCGATGCTCGTCATTCAGCGGGCTGGTGAAGGGCCGTTCGGTCGCCTCGTGGCGCAGGACGTCGTAGCTGAGGCCCGGCAACCGCGCACGCCACTGGGCGTCGGTCACGCGGCGGAACGGCGAGTTGGCGTACTGCGCCACGGAGGCATCGGCCTCGCCCGAGGTGCAGGACGCCAGGGCGGTCGCGGCGGCGCCCAGCAGGAGGGTCCGGCGTGAGGTCGTTAGAACGTGGGTCATGATCCCTTATACGTCGGCAAGACGGCCAGGGTTTCAAGCGTCGACCGCTGTAAACTCCGAGCATCCCCGCGAAGGCGGGGACCCAGGTTTGAACAGTGCGAACACTGGCTGAACCAACCATCGGAAAATCGCGAAGCCGGTGGCGAGGCTAAAGCCCGGGTCCCCGCCTTCGCGGGGATGCACGGATCAAATGAGCCCCGTCGCCTCGTCCAGACCCAGCATCAGGTTGAGGTTCTGCACCGCCGCGCCGGATGCGCCCTTGCCGAGATTGTCCAGCAGGGCGACCAGCCGCGCCTGGGCGCCGTCGCGATGGCCGAAGACATGCAGACGCATGCTGTTGGTGCCGTTCAGTCCCTCGGGATCCAGGCCGGTCATCGCCTCGGCAGCATCCAGCCCGGCGACCTCGACGAAGCGGCAGCCGTCATAGGCCTCGACCAGGGCGCCGTGCAGACGGTCGATCGACGGCGTCTCCGGCAGGGCCGCGAGCTGCAGCGGCACCTCGACCAGCATGCCCTGGCGATAGGCGCCGACGGCCGGGGCGAACAGGACATCGTGCTTCAGGCCCGAATGTTTGGTCATCTCCGGCACATGTTTGTGCTGCAGCGACAGGCCATAGGCGCGGAAGGCGTGGGTCGTGCCGCCCTGTTCAAACTCGGCAATCATTGATTTTCCACCGCCGGAGTAGCCGGACACGGCATTGACCGTCACCGGCCAGTCGGCGGGGATCAGGCCGGCCTTCACCAGCGGTCGCACGAGGCCGATGAAGCCCGTCGGATAGCAGCCGGGGTTCGACACCCGGCGCGACCCGATGATCTGGCCGCGCTGGACGGCGTCCATCTCGGCGAAGCCATAGGTCCAGCCGGTGGCGGTGCGGAAGGCGGTCGAGGCGTCGATGACCCGCGTCGTCGTGTTCCGGATCATGGCGACGGCTTCCCTGGCCGCCTCGTCGGGCAGGCACAGGATCACGGCGTCGGCGGCGTTCAGCGCCTCGGCGCGCGCGGCCGGGTCCTTGCGACGATCACCGGTCAGGGAGATGAACTCCAGGTCCGCACGGCCTTCCAGCCGCTGGCGGATCTCCAGCCCCGTGGTCCCGGCCTCGCCGTCGATGAAGAGGGTGTGGGTCATCCTGCCTCCTCCCTCTCCCGGTGGGAGAGGGCTTGAGCGCCCGAGAGCGCAGCGATCGGTCTTGCGCGAAAGGGTGAGGGTCGGGTGACTCCCGTTGAGGACCAACCCTCATCCGTCCGCTTCGCGGCCACCTTCTCCCACCGGGAGAAGGAAGAAAAAAAGGCGCCCCGGGTTTCCCCGGAGCGCCCTCTCGTATCCCGAAATCGGGACCGTATTTAGCGCTTCGAGAACTGGAACGAACGACGGGCCTTGGCGCGGCCGTACTTCTTGCGCTCGACGACGCGGCTGTCGCGGGTCAGGAAGCCGTGCGGCTTCAGGACCGGGCGCAGGGCCGGCTCGTAGTGAGTCAGGGCGTGCGACAGGCCGTGGCGGATGGCGCCGGCCTGGCCGGACAGGCCCGAACCCTCGACCGTGCAGACGACGTCGAACTCGGTCTCGCGACCGCAGACGACCAGAGGCTGGGCGATCATCATGCGCAGGATTTCGCGGGCGAAATACTGCAGCTGATCCTTGCCGTTGATGGTGAACTTGCCGCTGCCGGGCATGACCCAGACGCGGGCGATGGCGTTCTTGCGCTTGCCGGTCGAATAGGCGCGACCCTGGGCGTCGACCTTGCGGACATAGACCGGAGCCGAGTTGTCGTAGCCGTTGTCCGAGGTTGCGAGACCCTTGAGGGCGTCGAAGCCGGTGGCCGTGTCTTCAGTGACGTCGGTCATGCTCAGATGCTCCGGGTGTTCTTGGCCGAACGGCCGGCGAAGTCGATGGTCTCGGGCTGCTGGGCGTCGTGCTCGTGGGCCGAGCCGGCGAACAGACGCAGGTGGGTCATTTGACCACGCGCCAGCGGGCTTTCCTTGGGCATCATCCGCTCGACGGCCTTCTCGAGCACGCGCTCGGGGAAGCGGCCGTTCAGGACCTTCTGCGGGGTCGTCGACTTGACGCCGCCCGGGTGACCGGTGTGGCGATAGTAGATCTTGTCGGTCAGCTTCTTGCCGGTGAACACGACCTTGTCGACGTTGGTCACGACGACATAGTCGCCCGAGTCGACGTGGGGGGTGTAGGTCGGCAGGTGCTTGCCGCGCAGGCGCATGGCGATGAAGGTCGCGAGACGGCCCACGACGACGCCTTCAGCGTCGATGTGAATCCACTTTCTCGTGACCTCGGACGGCTTCAACGCAGCCGTGGTGCTCTTCAGCATGAGGTGGTTCCTGAAATAGGAGGCGAAACGGGGTCGCTCCGGACGGGCCGAAGCGAGCGAAGGCGCGCTAGTAGGGGAAACATCCCCAGGCGTCAATGCCGGTTTGCACGCGCAACACGCCCTACAGCACTGTTCTGAAACGCCTTTTCTGTAACGGTATTAAAATACCGCACGATTTGACGGCCTAGAGGCGGGGTCCGGACATGAAAAGCCGGGGTTGCGAGCGTCGAACCAGCCAGAGATTGGCCGTCGCCAGGGCCAGGACGACCGCCGCCCCCGCCTGATGCAGACCGCCCAGCCATAGCGGCACGGCGTGGATCAGGGTCACGATCCCCAGCGCCGCCTGAAGCCACAGGGCTGCGGCCACCACGAAGGCGGCCAGACCCAGCCCCTCGGCCAGCCGCCAGCGCCAGGCCTGGACGGCGTAGATGGTGCCGCCGATCAGCAGGCCATAGGCGAAGACCCGGTGATTGAACTGGACCAGGGCCTGGTCATGCAGGAAGGCCAGACCGCCGAGACCCCAGTCGACGGGGGCCAGGACATCGCCGTTCATCAGCGGCCAGTCGGTGTAGATGAAGCCGGCCTTGGCCCCGGCGACGAGACCGCCCAGCAGGCATTGAATGAAGATCGCGCCCAGCAGGATGGCGGCGCCCCGGCTCCAGCCTGCGGGCGAACGCGAATGTTCCTCGCCCGACCAGGCCTCCAGCCCCGTCCAGATCAGGCCGGCGAAAATGACCAGGGCCAGCCCCAGGTGGGTCGCCAGCCGCTCGGGGGCGACATCGACCCGTTCCGACAGACCCGAAGACACCATCCACCAGCCGATCAGGCCCTGAAGCCCGCCGAGGGACAACAGCAGGGCGCAGCGCCAGATCAACCGCGTCGGCATGGCCATCCGGCCGAGGAAGCCCCGCCCGGACAGCAGACGGAACGACAGGAAGGCGAAGAACGGCACGGCGAACACCACGCCGACCAGCCGCCCGACGAGCCGGTGGAACCACTCCCACCAGAAGATGCCCTGGAACTCCCCCAGCGACATGCCGGCGTTGATCTGGGCGTACTGCGGGATCGCCTTGTATTTCTCGAAGGCCTCGGTCCAGTCGGCGGCGGACATCGGCGGCAGGGCGCCCATGATCGGCTTCCACTCGGTGATCGACAGCCCTGAACCCGTCAGTCGGGTGATCCCCCCGATGACCACCATGGCGAACACCATGGCGGCGCAGACGAACAGCCAGATGGCGACGGCTCTCGATTGGTCCCGACTTCTGAAACGGCTCATTCGACGCCTGACGCTCCAACGGATACAGTGTCGCCAATCGCGGCGACCGGGGCGGTATGCCCCCGGATCGTGGCGAGATCAAAGTCCGAAGTCATGACGCAGGGTCGCATGCCGACCTGCCTGGAGCCCCCCGTTTTGGAATCACTGCTGGAATACGCCGATATCGTCGTCGCCGTTGTTGGGGCGTTCGTGCTCGGCTGGATCGCCGATCTGCTGACAGGGCGGCGGGGGCTGTTCGGCGCCTCGCTGGTGGCCCTGACCGGCGCGGCCTGCGGCTGGTTCCTGGCGGTGCGCGTCTTCGGGGTCTCGACGATGGACGAGTTCGGCTGGGTCCTGTGGTCGGGCGCAGGCACGGTCCTGGGTCTCGTTACCTACTATCTGTTCCGGAACACCCGCTGATGGGGCTGCGCGCACGTCGGGCGATCGCCTCTGTCGGCATCGTCGCCTTCCTCGTCCTCTATGTGTGGGGGGTCATCGCCATCGGCGCCCATGTGCCGGATCATCCGGTCGCGACCCTGCTCTTCTACGGTCTGGCCGGAACGCTGTGGGGCGTGCCGTTGCTGCCGCTGATGTCCTGGGCCGAGGGCAAGCCGTTCCTGAAGAAGCGGTAGAAGCGCGACCCAAACCCGCTCAAGCAGGGAGCCGCCGCGCGGCGAGCGATAGCGCCTCAAAGATGCAAAAAGGGGCCGCTCGAAAGCGGCCCCTCTTAGCCGACTCATTTTCCTGGAAAGGAAGATGGTCGGAGCGACAGGATTCGAACCTGCGACCCCTTGACCCCCAGTCAAGTGCGCTACCAGGCTGCGCCACGCTCCGAGAGGCCGGTCCTATAGCGGGGGGTTGGCGTCGCCGCAAACGAGAAAACGCGTCAGGCCTTCGATGGGCGTGTTCAACCGGCCAGAACGGCGTCCATCCGGGCGCGGGCGCTCTCCAGATCAGCCAGAATCCCTCGCAACTCACGCTCGGACCGCCCCGAGGTCGAGGACACCGGTTCGGTTGACGGCGCAGGCGACGCTCCCGGCTGGGCATCCATGCTGAAGGCCGCATCCGCATCGCCATAGGCGGCCAGGCGGGTCAGACCCTGTTCCTTGTGCAGACGCTGTACGCCCTTGATGGTCAGGCCCTCGTCGTGCAGCAGCCGACGGATCGCCTTCAGCACCACGATGTCATGAGGGCGATAAAATCGCCGCCCGCCTGCGCGTTTCACCGGCATCACGAACGGGAATTTGGTCTCCCAGAACCGCAGGACGTGCTGCGGCGCGCCCACCGCCTCCGCGGCCTCCGAAATCGTTCGGAAGGCGTTGGGGCTCTTGGCCATCAGGCGCCGGCGCCGTGGACGCGGGACTTCATGATCTGAGAGGCGCGGAAGCTGATGACACGGCGCGGATTGATCGCCGCCGGCTCGCCCGTCTTGGGATTGCGCCCCATGCGCGCGCGCTTCTCGCGCACCTGGAAAACGCCGAAACCGGACAATTTCACCGTCTCGCCCTGTTCCAGACTCTCGACGATGAGCTCGAGCGTTCGCTCGACCATGCTGGAACATTCCTGCCGCGACAGGCCGACCTCTTCGTGAACCGCGTCGCACAGGTCCGCGCGGGTCAAGGTTTGTAGTTCGCCCAAGGTTCGTCCCCTTTGATCCCGACGTACCATAGAAGGCGAAAAACGGGTGAAGTCAAAGGACACCGGGCGATTGTAGCCCGAAGTTACAGCCGGAAGGCGCAGGCGCCCCAGGTCAGCCCCCCGCCCATGGCCTCCAGCAGAACCAGATCGCCCTTCTTGATGCGCCCATCCTGGATCGCCGCGTCGAGCGCCAGCGGGATGGAGGCAGCCGAGGTGTTGGCGTGCATGGCGACCGTGGAGATCACCTTGTGCTCATCCAGGCCGAGCCGGTCGCCCACCCCCTTGATGATTCTCTGGTTGGCCTGGTGCGGCACGAACCAGTCGACCTCGGCCACGGTGATATTGGAGGCGGCGCAGGCGGCGGTGATGGCCTCGGCGATGTTCACCACGGCGTGACGGAACACCTGGTTGCCCGCCATCCGCAGATGACCGACCGTTCCTGTGCTGGACGGCCCCCCGTCGACATAGAGCAGATCGGTCTTGGTCCCGTCCGAGCGCAGGGCGAAGCCGAGCAGACCCTGATCGGCGCTGGTCCCCTGCCCCTCGCGCGGCTCGACCACCACAGCCCCGGCCCCGTCGCCGAACAGGACGCAGGTCGTCCGGTCGGTCCAGTCCATCAGCCGGGTCATCTCCTCGGCGCCGATGACCAGGGCGCATTTGGCCAGGCCGCGCGCGACGAAGCCGTCGGCCACGCTCAGGGCATAGACGAAGCCCGAACAGACGGCCTGGACGTCGAAGGCGATGCACACGGGCGCGCCGATCTTCCTCTGAACGATCGAGGCGGTCGCCGGGAAGGTCATGTCCGGCGTCGTGGTGGCGACGATGATCATGTCCACGTCGGCGGCGGTCCTGCCTGCGTCGGCGAGCGCCCGCCTCGCCGCTTCGGCCGCCAGGTCGCTGGTCGGCTGATCGTCACGGGCCTGATGGCGTTGCCGGATGCCGGTGCGCTCGAGGATCCATTCGTCCGAGGTGTCGACGAACTTCGACAGATCGGCGTTGGTGACGACCTTTTCCGGCAGGAAGGAACCGACGCCGGTGACGGCGCTGCGGATGACGCTCACGAAACGCTCTCTTGGGACTGGGTTTGGGGGGCCGCCGGGGCATGAAGCACGTCGCCGAGTCGACCCAGATTGGCGCCGACGGTCTGCATATAGTCACTGCGGGCCAGATCGACAGCGATACGGATGGCGTTGCCGAATCCCTTGGCGTCGGCGCCCCCGTGGCTCTTCACCACAATGCCGTTCAGCCCCAGCAAAGGGCCGCCGTTGATGGCGCTGGGGTCGATCTTCTGGGCCATGGCCTTCAACGCGGGCATGGCGATGAAGGCTCCGGCCTTGGCCTGGAGACTGGAGGTCAGGGCCTCCTTGAGCAGGGCCGAGATGAACCGCGCCACGCCCTCGGCGGTCTTCAGGGCGATATTGCCGGTGAAACCGTCGGTGACGACCACATCGACCGTGCCCTTGGCGATGTCATCGCCCTCGACGAAGCCGTGATAGTTCAGGCCCAGGGCCCCCTCGCGCAGGATCCGCGACGCCTCGCGCACTTCTTCGTGGCCCTTCATGTCCTCGGACCCGACGTTCAGGATGCCGATGGTCGGCCGGGCCGTGCCGTGCACGGCGGTGTGGAAGGCCTCGCCCATGATGGCGAACTCCACCAACTGCTCTGCATCACTTTCGATATTGGCGCCGACGTCCAGGACGGCGGTGACGCCACGCTGGGTCGGCCAGCTGGCCACGATCGCCGGCCGCTCAAGGCCCGGCGCCGACATGCGCAGGATCAGTTTGGAGATGGCCATCAGGGCGCCGGTGTTTCCGGCGGAAACGACAGCGCCCGCCTCGCCCGACTTCACCGCCTCGATGGCGTTCCACAGGCTGGAGCCCTTGCCGCGCCGCATCGCCTGGGCCGGCTTTTCGTCGGAGGCGATCTTCTTGTCCGTATGGCGGATGTCGCAGACGTCGGAGGTCAGGTTGAACTTCGCCAGTTCGGCGACGATCGCCTGCTCGTCGCCGTGCAGCAGGAAGCGGACGTCCTGCCCGCCGTGACGGCGGATGTAGTCGCGAATTCCGCCGACGACGACGGGCGGGCCATGGTCGCCGCCCATGGCGTCGAGCGAGATAAGCGTGGGGGTTGGCAAGGGGTCGGAAACTCCGGTGCGTCGACGTGGCGACGCTTTCTGCTGGTCTCAAGGATACCGCCGCGCGGTGCGGATGCAAACGGCGCGGACGTTACGTCAAGATTTTCCGTCGTCGTCCCTGGCCTTGAACGCCTTGAGGACCGCGAAGGGCGAGATCTCGGCGGGCTCTTCCGGCTGGACGAACTCGGCGCCCGGCTTGCGCGGGAACGGGTCCAGCGTCAGGGCCAGTTGCTCGACGGCGTACTGGCCGAGGTCGATTCGGCTGTCCTCGATCACATCGGGCGCGTCGTCGTCCATCGTCACCTCGATCTCGTCCGGCTCCGGCTCGGCCGCCTCGACCAGATCGACGGAGAATCGCTCATCGACCTGAACCGGCAGCGGGTCCAGCGTGATGCCGCAGACCTGCTCCAGCGTCGCCGTGACCCGGCCCGTCAGGATCCAGCCGACATGGCCGGGGGTGATCTTCAGATCGGCCTCGAACGCGGACAGGGACGCCAGATCCAGCGCCTTGATGATGCGCTTCCGCGCCGCCTCATCCGGGACCAGATGGCGTTCCAGCCCGGCGCCGATCTCGTTGACCCGCACCACCTCGCTGAAGGGCAGTCGATGCTCCGGGCTCATGCCTTGATCTCCGGCCAGACGGGCGCGGCCAACACCGTGTCGATCGATTGTTGCGCCAGCCCCCCACGCGCCGCCAGGGCATAGGCCGCCAGTCCGGTCGCCCGGTCGGCCTCTTCGGTCGCATAGACGTTGCGCGCCAGACCGCCGGACAGCTCAGGCGCGTCGCCGGCCCGCAGCGCCGTCTCGTAGGCGGTCATCCGGCCGTACAGGGCCTCGCCGAGGCGCCGCATCTTCTTGGCCATGGTCACATCGTTCACGCCCAGCTCGCGCAGCGCGTTGTCGAGCGCGGAGACATAGACGTCGAACAGGTTCTGCGCCGCTTCGGCGCCCCGTTCAGCCTCTGCGCCCGTCTCGTCACGCAGGCGCAGAATCAGCAGCAGCACATGCAGGGTGTAGAGCTCGAAGCGGGAGTCGATCTCGTCGGTGACGCCCAGGGTGGTGTAGAATCCCGGATCGCGGGCCTGCTCCACGGCCGCCGTGTATAACGGCAGGCCCATGCGCTCGGCGGATCGGGTTCGGAACAGGTTCTTCAGCATCGGTATATGGCCCCTTTTCCGCCGCGCCGTTGAACTAGGCGTCAGGTCCGGTTAGGTCAAAGACCTTGTTTCGTCCCAGGCGCTCGTCTCCATGAATAAAGTCGTCGTTCGTCTCGCCATTCTGGTCGCGCTCGCGCCGCTTGCGGTCGCCTGCGCCCCCGTCGTGGGCAACCACGGCTTCCAGGTCATCGACGTCAATCCCAAGGACATCGTCATCGGGACCGACACCAAGTCGACCGTCCTGGCCCAGCTCGGCTCGCCCTCGGCGGTTTCGACCTTCGAGGACAACATCTGGTATTACATCTCCCAGACGACGGAGCGGTACACCTACAACCGCCCCCAGGTGTCCCAGCGAAACGTCACCGCCATCACCTTCAACGAGGCTGACGACAAGGTCGCCGAGATCCGCAACCTCAACCTCGAAGACGGCCAGCAGATCGCCATGGAGCGCCGTGAGACGCCGACCCGCGGTCGCCAGCTGACGATCCTGGAACAGCTGCTCGGCAACGTCGGCCGCGGCCAGCTGCCCCGCACCGACGAGGACGTCCCGGGGCAACGGCGTCCGGACTAACATCTCGTCCTTCTCCCCTTGCGGGAGAAGGGAAAAACAAAACGCCCCGGAGATCGCTCTCCGGGGCGTTCTGTCTTGTCATCCCGGAAGCGGCAAAGCCGCTATCCGGGACGCGATCAGCCCACGTTCCCGCTCGCCAGCACCGCCAGCAGCAGCAGGGCCACGATGTTGGTGATCTTGATCATCGGGTTCACGGCCGGGCCGGACGTGTCCTTGTAGGGATCGCCGACCGTGTCGCCGGTGACCGCGGCCTTGTGCGCCTCGGAGCCCTTGCCGTGGACGACGCCGTTCTTGTCGGTGAAGCCCTCTTCAATGACCTTCTTGGCGTTGTCCCAGGCGCCGCCGCCCGAGGTCATCGAGATGGCCACGAACAGGCCGGTCACGATGACGCCCATCAGCATGGCGCCCAGCGAGGCGAAGGCGTTGGCCTTGTCCGAGATGAACAGGATCGCCGTGAACAGGACGATCGGCGACAGCACCGGCAACAGTGACGGCACGATCATCTCGCGGATCGCCGCCCTGGTCAGGATGTCGACGGCCCGGCCGTACTCCGGCTTGACCTCATAGGTCATGATGCCGGGGTTCTCGCGGAACTGGCGACGGACCTCTTCCACGACCGCCTCGGCCGCCCGTCCGACCGCCATCATCGACATGCCGCCGAACAGGAAGGGCAGCAGCCCCCCGAACAGCAGGCCGACGACGACATAGGGGTTGGTCAGGTCGAAGGCGATCGGGCCCATGTTGGCGAAGAACGGATACTCCGCCGGGTTGGCGGCGAAATACTGCAGGTCCGAGGTGTAGGCGGCGAACAGCACCAGCGCGCCGAGGCCCGCCGATCCGATCGCATAGCCCTTGGTCACGGCCTTGGTGGTGTTGCCCACGGCGTCGAGGGCGTCGGTGACATGACGCACATCGGCCGGAAGGCCCGCCATCTCGGCGATGCCGCCGGCGTTGTCGGTCACGGGACCGAAGGCGTCGAGCGCCACGATCATCCCGGCCACGCCCAGCATGGTCGTGGTGGCGATGGCGATGCCGAACAGGCCGGCCAGCTGGAAGCTGGCCACGATGCCGACGATGATGACCAGCGCCGGAAGCGCAGTGGACTCCAGCGATACGGCCAGACCCTGGATCACATTGGTGCCGTGACCCGAGACCGAGGCGTTGGCCACCGACCGCACCGGGCGGAAGTTCGAGCCCGTGTAGTATTCGGTGATCACCACGATGGCCGCGGTGACGGCCAGACCGACCAGACCCGACCAGAACAGGCTCATCGGCTCGATCTGCAGGCCGGACGTCGTCACGACCGGGCCGGTGACCAGGGTCGTGATGACCCAGTAGACCGCGCCGACCGACAGTACGCCGGTGACGATCAGACCCTGATACAGGGCGCCCATGATGTTGTTCGACTTGCCGAGACGCACGAAGAACGAGCCGATGATCGAGGTCACGATACAGATGCCGCAGATGGCCAGCGGCAGCAGCATCATCACGTCCACATAGGGCTGGCCGCGGAAGAAGATGGCCGCCAGCACCATGGTGGCGACCGTGGTCACCGCATAGGTCTCGAACAGGTCGGCGGCCATGCCGGCGCAGTCGCCGACGTTGTCGCCGACGTTGTCGGCGATGGTCGCGGCGTTGCGGGGATCATCCTCGGGAATGCCGGCCTCGACCTTGCCCACCATGTCGCCGCCCACGTCGGCGCCCTTGGTGAAGATGCCGCCGCCCAGACGCGCGAAGATGGAGATCAGCGAGGCCCCGAAGCCCAGGGCGACCAGACCGTCGATGACCTCGCGGCCGGTCGAGTCCAGCCCCAGCACCTCGGTCAGCACGCCGTAGTAGCCGGCCACGCCCAGCAGGGCTCCGCCCGCCACGAACATGCCGGTGATGGCGCCCGAACGGAAGGCGAGGTCCAGTCCCTTCGACAGGCTCTGGGACGCCGCATGCGCGGTCCGCACATTGGCCCGGACCGAGATCAGCATGCCGGCGAACCCGGCCAGGCCCGACAGGACCGCGCCGATGACGAAGCCGATGGCGGCGTACTGGCCGATCAGCAGCCAGGCGATGATCAGGATGACCACGCCGACCATGGCGATGGTGGTGTACTGGCGCTTCAGATAGGCCGAGGCGCCTTCCTGAATGGCGGCTGCGATCTCTCGCATCTTGTCATTGCCGGTTTCGGCCTTCATCAGACTGGCGGTCTGGACGAGCCCGTAAAGGACCCCCAGGGCGCCGGCGGCTATCACTAGCCACAGAACATTGGTCATTGGCGTTTCCATACCTAAAGCATTAGGCGCGCGGACCCTTGGCGCGGCGGGCCTTTTGGCCTCTGTCCGCCTTCCGGTCCCCCCGTGCGCAGTCTCGACGCAGTAGCGCGTCCCTCGGGAATTGCCCGGGAAGCTTACAACTGCGTCGGAGCGACGCAACCGGCGTTTTTCAGGAACTGGTGCTTCCGCGCTCAGGCCGCGAGCGACCGCGTCGCGAGCGGCAGCGCCCGGGGCCTGATCGTTTGAGACGGAAGCGCCTCGCGCTTCTGTCGAAAGCGTGACCCAGGCTCTCGCTGATACCTGGAGCAGGAGTCACGGCATCAGCGGAATCGCGAAGCGAGTCCTCCTCAGCCGATCCTGCTCTAGGTGGGCCGGACGCCCGTGCGGCGACGCGGTGTCTGCAGGGCGACCTGGACGCTGGCGATCGAACCGGCGCCGGAAATCGACGGCGCAATACGCATCATCGCGGCGCACAGCGCCGGGGCGTCGACCTGGGTCCAGTCGTCGGCCAGCACGAACGGCGTCCGGTGCGCGGCGCGGACCAGGGCGTCACGGAAATAGGGCTCCTTGGCCCGCATCTGCTCTGCGGTGAAACCGCCGCCCAGCGTCAGGCTGATGGTCACGAAGACATAGTTGCGGATACGCCCGCCCGCGATGATCGGCAGACCGACGCCCGCGATGTTCGAGGTGACCGCACCGGACGAGGCCGGGGCCTCGGACGCCGAAGCGGCGCTGGCGGCGGTTCCGGCCAGGGCCAGGGTTCCGAGGGCGAAGAGGTCTCTACGGCGCATGAGAGCCTTATCGCGCGGATCGATTAGGATTCCGTTGCTTCGCTCCGGCCCCTGTCATCCCGGCCGGAGCAGAGCGGAGAGCCGGGACCGTTTCAGTCGTGGGTCCAGCCGGGTTTGCGGATATCGACCGGCTTGCCGAGATAGCTCGCCGTCACGCCGCGCCCCGCCGAAATGGTCCCGACGCGGGTCAGGCGCAGCAATTGTCGGTCGGCCTCGCGCTTCAACGCCGCCTCGTCCGAAGGGGCGGCGGTGAGCAGCAGTTCGTAGTCATCGCCGCCTGTCGCCAGGGTCACCAGCGCGGCCTCGGGGTCCGTCCGCGAGTCGAACCAGGCCGTCGCCGCCGCCGACCGCGGCAGCAGTTCCAGCTGCACCGAGGCCGCCACGCCGCTGGCGCTGGCGATATGTCCGAGATCCGCGATGAGACCGTCCGAAACGTCCATGATGGCCGTGACCAGTCCCTGCACCGCCTGGCCGAAGGCCAGTTGCGGCACGGGCCGGCGATAGTGCTCCGCCAGCGCGTCGATCCGTTCCTGTTCCAGCGTCAGATGCCCCTTCGCCGCCTGCAGCCCCAGCCAGCCGTCGCCGATCATGCCGGTGACATAGATCCCGTGCCCGGGCCTGGCGCCGCCGCGCGTCACCGATCCGCCCTTCGGCGCCCAGCCCAGCATTGTCGCGGAGAAGGACGCCGGTCCGGGCGTCAGCACAGTGTCCCCGCCCAGCAGATGGATGCCGAACTCTTTCTGGTCCGCCGCCAGTCCGGCCGCGAAGGCCTCCCGCTCGGGCCAGCCGCACCGCGGCGACCAGTGGCAGGCCAGAAGATAGCCGAACGGTTCCGCCCCCTTGGCGGCCAGGTCCGACAGGTTCACCCGCAGGAGCTTCTGAGCCACGGTGTCGAGCGGGTCCCCGGGCAGGAAATGGACCCCCTCGACGATCGCGTCCTTGGTCAGGACCAGATCGGCGCCCGGCCGCGTGGGCATCACCGCGACATCGTCGGTCAGTCCCCAGGCATGGTCCGGGTGGGCCAGGGGCGCGAAGAGCTTGCGGATCGTCTCGAATTCACCGGCGGCGTCGACGGCGGCCATAACCTAGGCCTTCGAACGCACGTCGCGGGCCACCCCGTCCAGGGCGGCGTTGACGAATTTCGCGTCGGCCTCGTCGAAGAAGGCTTTCGCCAGCTCGACATATTCGTCGATCACGATCTCTTTGGGCACTTCGGTCTTGTGCGTCAGCTCCCAGGCTCCGCAGCGCAGCAGGGCCCGCAGCGTGGCGTCCAGCCGTTCCAGCCGCCAGTTCGAGGCGAGACGGGCCTTCACGGAGGCGTCGATGTCTTTCTGGCCGGCGATGACGCCGCGCACGATATCCGCGAACCAGGCCTCATCGGCCTCCGCCAGCGCCTCCCCCTCGATGTCGGCGTCGAAGCGATGGTTCGAGAACTCGGTGATGACGGTCTCGACGCCCTCCCCCGCCAGTTCCAGCTGATACAGGGCCTGGACGGCGGCCAGACGCGCCACGGTGCGCGCGCGCCGCTGGCGGCTGGTCAGCTGCGGTTCGGCCTGGGCGCGTTCGTTCTCGGCCAGCTGGGCGAGGACGGCCTGTATGGATTGGGGCTCGGTCATTCTCCGAGCCCTACGCGCAGACGCTTCTTCAGCGCAATGAGGTCCATGCAGGCGCGCGCCGCGCCGCCCCCCTTGTCCCCCTCGGACAGACGGGCCCGGGCCCAGGCCTGATCCTCGTCCTCGACGGTCAGGATGCCGTTGCCGATGATCACGCCGCGCGTGCCGAGCAGCATGATCCCGGCCGCCGACTGATCCGACACGATCTCGAAATGATAGGTCTCGCCCCGGATCACGCAGCCCAGCGCCACATAGCCGTCATAGCGCGGCGCGGTCGGATAGCGGCCGGCCTCCTCGGCCAGGGCGATAGTCGACGGAATCTCCAGCGCGCCCGGCACGGTGACGACGTCGAACGCGATGCCCTGCGACCGCAGCGCATCCTTCGCGCCTTCCAGAAGCGCGTCGGCCAGTTCGTCATAGAAGCGCGCCTCGACGATGAGGACGCGTGGGGGATCCTTCAGGATTGGTCTTCTCCGTCCATGTCGCGCCAGCCGACGATGCGCAGGCCGTAGCCCTCGATGGCGGCGGGTTCGGGGCGGGTGGAGCTCATGACGATCATGTCCCTGACCCCCAGATCCAGCAGGATCTGCGCGCCCACGCCGTAGTTTCTAAGGCTGCGATCGACCGCCGCCGGCTTGTCGACGCCCGCCAGCCGTTCGGCCAGACCCTGCAGGGTCGGGTCGCGGAGGAAGACCACCACGCCAGGCCCGTCGTGCCGGGTGATCGTCTTCAGGGCGTCGGGGATATAGCTCTGGCGATCTTCGACATGGCCCAGCAGGTCGGCGGCGAAATCGACCTGGTGCATCCGTACCAGCGTCGGCTCGCCCGGTACGATCCGGCCGTGGACCAGGGCGACGTGTTCGGCGCCCTCGATGGTGTTCCTGTAGAGCATCAGGCGGAACGGCCCGCCGTGCACGCTCTCGAACGGCTGGTCCATGATCCGCTCGACGAACCGCTCGGTGCGGCGGCGATAGGCGATCAGGTCGGCGATGGTGCCGATTTTCAGTCCGTGCAGCTGGGCGAAGGCGACCAGATCCGGCAAGCGCGCCATGGTCCCGTCGTCGTTCATGATTTCGCAGATGACGCCGGCGGGGGTCAGACCCGCCATCCGGCTGATGTCCACCGCCGCCTCGGTGTGTCCGGTCCGAACCAGCACCCCGCCATCGCGCGCCACCAGCGGGAAGACGTGGCCCGGCGAGACGATATCGTCGGCCGTCTTTGTCGGGTCAGAGGCCACCTGCACCGTTCGCGCGCGGTCCGCCGCGCTGATTCCCGTCGTCACCCCCTCGGCCGCCTCGATCGAGACGGTGAAGGCGGTCGCCATGCTCTCGCGGTTCTCGGCGGCCATCGGCGGCAGGCGCAGCTGGCGCGCCCGCTCGCTCGTGATCGCCAGGCAGATCAGGCCGCGCGCATGCCGCGCCATGAAGTTGATCTGGTCCGGCGTCGCGAACTGGGCCGGGATGATGACGTCGCCCTCGTTCTCGCGGTCCTCGGCATCCACCAGGATGTAGGGACGCCCATTGCGGGCATCCTCGAGGATATCCTCGATCGGGCTGATCGGACTGTCGAACATGTCGTGGGCCAGGACGATGGTGTTGGTCATCATGCCGTCTCCTGCCACCGCGCGAGGTAACGCGCCAGCATGTCGATCTCCAGATTGACCGCGCTCCCGACCTTGAGGGCGCCGAGCGTCGTCGCCTCCCAGGTGTGCGGAATGATGTTCAGGCCGAAGCGGCGACCGTCCACCGCGTTCACCGTCAACGACACACCGTCCACGGTGATCGAGCCCTTGGCGGCGATGAACCGGTGCAGCGGCGCCGGGGCCTCGATGACGATCCGGTGCGATCCGCCCTCGGGCGTGATCTCGACGACCGTGCCCAGGCCGTCGACATGACCCGAGACGATATGGCCGCCCAGTTCATCCCCGACCCGCGTCGCCCGCTCCAGATTGACCGGCGTGCCGGCGCTCCATGCGCCCAGGGTGGTCTTGTCCAGCGTCTCGCCCGAGACCTCGACGGCGAACCAGCCGCCCCCTTCAGGCCTCGTGCCCTTCTCCACCACGGTCAGGCAGACGCCCCCGTGGCTGATCGAGGCGCCCAGGTCGATTCCCGAGACATCCCAGGCCGTCTCGACCTCATAACGGCGATCACGCGCCGTCTGGGCGACCGAGCGCACGCGGCCGATGTCAGTGATAATTCCGGTGAACATGTCAGCCCGCCGTCCCGAAAAGTGGCCGCCGGTTTTCGGATAGGACGGCGGGAAACATCAAAGCACCTTCTCGTAGCGTTCCCACAGGTCGTCACCCATGGGCTCCGCCGCAAGGCGCCGGTACTTCGGAGCGTGGGCGAGGCGTGCGAGAGCCAGGGCCGCGACTCCCGGACGCCCGTCTCCGCCGAGCAGGATCGGCGCCCGGAACCACTCGATGGCGTCCACGACCCCGGCCGCGATGAAACAGGCGGCGACCCGGCCGCCCCCCTCGATCATCAGGGATTTGACGCCGCGTTCGGCGAGCGTCTCCAGCACGGCGTCCACGCTGGGCCGGCCCTGGGCATCGCCCTTCACTTTCAGAACTTCCGCCTCGCCGACAGCGATCGGATCGCGTGTGGTCAGAATCAGCGTGCCCGCCCTGGCCAGCCGCGCGAACGAAGGCGTCCGCAGCCTGCTGTCCAGCACGACGCGCAGAGGATCCTTGCTCGCCTGGCCCTCCGGCAAACGCACCGTCAGGCGCGGATCGTCAGCCAGCACCGTCTCGACCCCGACCAGCACGGCGTCATTCGCCGCGCGCAGCCGGTGGCCCTGCTCGCGCGCCTCCGGCCCCGTGATCCACTGGCTCTCACCCGTAGACGTGCCGATCCGCCCGTCCAGCGACGTGGCGACCTTCCAGGTAATCCGGGGTCTCATCAGCGGCTCGACGATCCCGGATCGTCGTCCAGTCCCTCGTCGCCGAGGAAGCGGGCGAAGTCGCCGGTCGCCCGGAAGTCCTTGTAGACCGAGGCATAGCGGACATAGGCCACCTCATCGACAGCCTTCAGCCCCTTCATGATGAAGTCGCCGACGACGCTGGACGGGATCTCGGTTTCGCCAAGACTCTCCAGCTGACGCACGATCCGCGACACCAGCTGTTCGACCTGTTCCGGCTGGATCGGGCGTTTGCGCAGCGCGATGGCCAGGGATCGTTCGAGCTTGTCGCGATCGAAGGGCGTGCGCCGTCCGTTGCGCTTCAGGATGACAAGCTCGCGCAGCTGCACCCGCTCGAAGGTCGTGAAGCGCCCGTTGCAGTTGGGACAGGACCGGCGACGACGGATCGCCGCGCCGTCGTCCGACGGGCGGCTGTCCTTCACCTGGCTGTCCATATTGCCGCAGAAGGGGCACTTCATCACTGGGCCCTATCCGTAGATCGGGAAGCGGGCCGTCAGGCTGCGGACCTGTCCGGCGACCTCGGCGACCACGGCCGGATCGGCCTCGTCCCCGCCGTTCATCGAGGAGACGACGTCGGCGATCCAGTGACCGATCTGCCTGAATTCTTCCTCGCGGAAGCCGCGCGTCGTGCCCGCCGGCGTGCCCAGGCGAACGCCCGAGGTGACCGTGAACGGCGCGGTGTCGAACGGCACGCCGTTCTTGTTGCAGGTCATCAGGGCATGCTCGAGCTGCAGCTCGGTCGCCTTGCCCGTCACGCTCTTGGGCCGCAGATCGACCAGGACGATGTGGCTGTCAGTGCCGCCGGAAACGACCGCCAGGCCGCGCTCGATCAGAACCCCGGCCAGCGCCTGGGCATTCAGCACGACCTGTTTCGCATAGAGTTTGAACTCGGGCTTCAGCGCCTCGCCGAAGGCCACGGCCTTGGCGGCGATGACATGCTCCAGCGGCCCGCCCTGCAGGCCGGGGAAGACGGCCGAGTTGAACTTCTTGCCCAGCTCGACGTCGTTGGACAGGATCAGGCCGCCGCGCGGTCCGCGCAGGGTCTTGTGGGTCGTCGTCGTCACCACGTGCGCGTGCGGCACCGGGTTCGGATAGGCGCCGCCCGCGACCAGACCCGCATAGTGGGCCATGTCGACCATCAGATAGGCGCCGACGCTGTCTGCGATCTCGCGGAAGCGGGCGAAGTCGATGTGGCGGCTGTAGGCCGAGGCCCCCGCCACGATCAGTTTCGGCTTTTCCTTCAGCGCCATCTCGGCGACGTGGTCATAGTCGATCAGATGGGTGTCAGGGTTGACCGAATAGGTCACGGGCCGGAACCATTTGCCCGACTGGTTGGCCGGGCTGCCATGCGTCAGATGCCCGCCCGCCGCCAGGTCCATGCCCAGGAAGGTGTCGCCGGGCTGCAGCAGGGCCAGAAACACCGCCTGGTTGGCCTGGGCGCCCGAGTGCGGCTGCACATTGGCGAAGGCCGCGCCGAACAGCTGTTTGGCCCGCTCGCGCGCCAGATCCTCGGTGACGTCGACGAACTCGCAGCCGCCGTAGTAGCGACGGCCCGGATAGCCCTCGGCATATTTGTTGGTCAGCACCGACCCTTGCGCCTCCAGCACCGCCTTCGAGACGATGTTCTCGGACGCGATCAGCTCGATCTGTTCCTGCTGGCGATGCAGTTCGCCCTCGATGGCCCCGAACACGTCAGGATCGGCCTCGGCCAGACCCTTGGAGAAATAGGCGTCGTGAATGAAGGGAGCGGTCACGGGCAGGTCCGGGCTGACGGAATGGGAGGCGGCCTATCTAGGCCCCACGCCCGTTCACCACAACATCTTGTGTCACTGGGTCGCAAGCAGCCGCTTGAGCTTGGCTATGGCCAGCCGTTCGACGGCCCTGGGTTCGTGCGCCGGTCCGACCGCCGTCGCCTCACGACCGGTGGCGACATGGATGGCCGTGACCTTCAGATAGGTCCCGTTGCGGATCGCCTCGACGATGACCTCGCCGATGTCCTCAGACATCAGATTTTCTTCAGCGCCAGACCAAGATCAATCGAGTCGAGTTCGCCATTCCAGTAGCTGATCAACGCAGGCTCGTTCAGCCTGATCCAGTCCTGCACCAGCTTCAAGCTGGCATTATCAAGTGAACCTTCGATCAAGGTGGGCGTGGGCCGGATGCTGACGACAGCCATGTCATTGACGTCGATTCGGTCGCCTGGTTTGCGGCACACCTTCACTCTGGCGTCGTGCCGCGCATTGCCGCGATTGCTGACCCAGACGACCATCGGCAAACCGGTGTGCTTCGGGCGCAGGTTCGACATGAGAAAGAAGTCTTCCTCCTCGACCGGCGTCTCCGGGATCGGCTGATGGACGTTCATGGCGTCAGCATACCGCGAATCCGCGGCAGCCGGAAATCGGTCAAGCCGCGACCGGCATCCGGGCGATGTGGCAGTGGGTCCACAGCTTGTCCATCGCGCTGACCAGGGCGTCCATCATGCCGTCGTCATGGTTCGGCGAGGGCGTGAAGCGCAGCCGCTCCGTCCCCTTGGGCACCGTCGGATAGTTGATCGGCTGAACATAGACGCCGAAGTCTTCCAGCAGCATATCGGAGATAAGCTTGGCATGCACCGGATTGCCGACGAAGACCGGCACGATGTGGCTTTCGCTCGGCATCACCGGGATGCCGGCGGCGACGAAACGGTCCTTCAGGGTCTGCGCCCGCTCCTGATGCGCCTCGCGCAGTTCCGGATGCGTCTTCAGATGCCGCACCGAGGCCAGTGCGCCCGCCGTCAGAGCCGGCGGCAGCGAGGTGGTGAAGATGAAGCCCGAGGCCCAGCTCCGTACGGCGTCCACGATCACCGCGTCGGCGGCGATATAGCCGCCCATGACGCCGATGGCCTTGCCCAGGGTGCATTCGACGATGTCGATCCCGTCCAGCATCCCGTCGCGCTCGGCCACGCCCGCGCCGGTCGCGCCGTAGAGGCCGACCGCATGGACCTCGTCGAGATAGGTCATGGCGCCGTATTTGCGGGCCAGGGCGACGGTCCCGGCGATGTCGGCGATATCGCCGTCCATCGAATAGACGCTCTCGAAGGCGACCAGCTTGGGCGAATCTGCGGGCGCGGCGGCCAGAAGTTCCTCGAGATGCGTCAGGTCGTTGTGCAGGAAGACGTGACGCTCGCAGCCGCCGTTGCGGATTCCCGCGATCATCGAGGCGTGGTTCAGGCTGTCGGAGAAGATGATCAGTCCCGGCAGGATGCGCTGCAGGGTCGTCAGGGTCGCCTCGTTGGCCACATAGCCCGAGGTGAACAGAAGCGCCGCTTCCTTCTGGTGCCAGGACGCCAGTTCGGCCTCCAGGTCGACCGCCGAACGGGTGGTGCCGCTGATGTTGCGCGTGCCCCCGGCGCCGGCGCCCACGGCATCCAGCTCGGCCTGCATGGCCTCAAGGACGACCGGATGCTGGCCCATGCCGAGATAGTCGTTCGAGCACCAGATGATGACGTCCTGTGCGGTCCCGTCCTCGCGCCGGCGAACGGCCTTCGGGAACTGGCCTCGCACCCGCTTGAGGTCGGCAAAGACGCGATAGCGCCCTTCGCCCTTCACATGGTCGACGGCGGACTGGAATGCGGCGGTGTAGTCGAACAACCCTGTTACTCGCATGGTCTCTCTGGATGGGGCAGTATTTGCGCTCCGGGTCCGCGAAAGTCTATCGCCACAGGCTGCAAAATGGTCGCAACCTTCCAATTGATAACGGTTCTCAGTTTCGTTCGTGCGCATGTGCGACAATCACGGGAAGAGACATGCGCCGCATTGAGATGGATCAAGTGCGGGGCAGCTCCTCCAGCTTCCCGCGCAGCATCTGCAGGATGCCCGAGAAGTCGCGGCCGCCGTAACCGAGGCCGTCGAACATCTGGAACAGGGCTTCGGTCTGCGCCCCCAGCGGCGTGCTCGCGTTGACCTTCGCCGCCGCGTCCTGGGCCAGCTTGAGATCCTTCAGCATCATCGCCGTGGCGAAGCCGCCGTCATAGTTCCGATTCGACGGCGCCGTCGGCACCGGCCCCGGCCAGGGATAGTAGGTCGTCGTCGACCAGCTCTGGCCCGATGACTTGGCGACGATGTCGAACATCTTCACCGGATCCAGCCCCAGCTTCTCGGCCAGGGCGATCGCCTCGCACGTCCCCAACATGGTGATGCCCAGGATCATGTTGTTGCAGATCTTGGCCGCCTGTCCCGCCCCGTGGTCGCCCGCGCGGAAGGTCACCCGGCTCATGGGCTCCAGCGCCGCCTCGATGCGCCCGAAGTCGCCTTCGTCGCAGCCGACCATGAAGGCCAGCGTCCCGGCGTCCGCCGCCATCGTCCCGCCCGACACCGGCGCGTCGGCGAAGGCGTAGCCGCCCTCCTTCGCCAGGCCCGCGACCTTGCGCGCCGTATCGACATCGATGGTCGAGCAGTCGAGCAGCAGGGCCGAGGACGGCGCCACGCCGATGATCTGTTCCGAATAGACCTTCAGCACATGCGGCCCGGCGGGTAGCATGGTGATGACCACCTCCGCGTCGCGCACGGCCCCGGCGACCGATTCGACCGGCACGCAGCCCGCGCCTTTCGCCCGATCCAGAGCCGCCGCCGACAGGTCGAAGGCCGCGACCGCATGGCCTGCCTTGGCCTGGTTCGCGGCCATGCCGCCGCCCATGTTGCCGAGGCCGATGAAGGCGATCTTGGTGGCGGTCATTGCGGCGTTTCCCTGGAAGCGTTCTGGTTGGCCTCCGGTTAGCCTCTCACTCCGCCCGCCGCCAGAGTCCTCACGCGGGTTTGCGGAAGCGCAGCATGAACTGGCTGGTGTGTCCCCGGATCGAAGGATCGAACACATTGGCCGTCAGCGGGTCCTCCGCGTTCAGCAGGATGTCGCTCTCGCCGTCGAGCACGAAGCCCGCGGCCCCGACCTCGCGCTTCACGTCGGCGATGTCGATCCGGTGCAGGGTGTCGGCGACGTCCAGCCCCGCGCCCGCCGTCGCGGCGTGATCGACGATGACATAGAGCCCGCCCGGCTTGAGCGCCGCGAACACCGCCGCATTGACCTTCGCCGCCGTGTCGGCCGGGAAGGGCCGCAGGTGCAGGTCGTGATAGTTCTGGGCCGTGAAGATCAGGTCCATCCCGGTCGGGAACTCGGGCGCGCCGATCGGCGAGCGAATGGCGGAGACATTGTCCATGGCGTCCGCCGCCGTGATCGACTCGCCATAGCTGGCCTGGAAGGCGATGAATTCCGCCGGTTGCCAGGCCACGACCTGGCCCTCTTCGCCGACGGCGCTGGCGAAGACGCGGGTGAAATATCCGCCGCCGATGATCATGTCGCCGATCGTCTGGCCCGGCCCGACCTCGGCGAAGGACAGGACCTCGGCGGTCTTCCTCGCGGCGTCGCGGGCCGTGTCGGCCTCGGGCCGGTCAGCATCGGCCAGCACCGCTGCATAGGCGCCGGAGTCCTGGGGCGCGGGGGCCATCGCCCCGGTGGACATCAGGACGGCGGCCGAAACGACCAGGATCAACGAACGACGCATGGGTCTCTCCCTTGGCGCTCTCCCGGCGCCCTCAGGCTTTTACCTCGTCCAGCGAACACTGTCAGTTGAAGCCGGGTTCCTGTCTTCGAATTCATGATATCGCTGGAGATCAACACAAGGATACGCCCGTGGCCCAGCTCGTCGTCACCTATGGAAAGCCCGCCGACCCTGCAGCCTTCGACGCCCACTATCGTGACGTCCACATCCCGCTCGCATGGGCGATCCCGGGTTTGCGCCGTTTCGAGGTCGCCGAGGGTCCGGTCCTGACGCCGGAGGGCCCCTCCGACGTCTATCTGATCGCCACCCTGACCTTCGACAGCCTTGCGGACATCGCCGCCGCCTTCGCCAGCCCGCAGGGTCAGGCGGCCGCCGGCGACGTCGCCGGCTTCGCCACGGGCGGCGCCTCGATGCTGATGTTCGAGACCCGGGAGGTCTAGCCCGGCTTCCTGAAGCGATAGACGAACTGATCGCTGCGACCCCGGATGGCCTCGTCGAAGACCGACAGGCTGTGATCGTCCTCGGGGTTCCTGACCACGCTGGTCTCGCCGTCGAAGACAAAGCCTGCGGCCTCGACCTGGGCCCGCAGCGCCGACCCCTCGATCCGGTGCAGGGTGCCGACCACGCTCGTCCCCGCGCCCGGAGCCGCCTCGTGGTCGAGAATGACGTAAAGCCCGCCGGGCTTCAGCGCCCGGAACACCGCTTCGTTCATTGCCGCCACGTCGACGTTGAACCGGTCGATGACGAAGTCGTGGTATTCCTGGCCCATGAAGACGACGTCCAGCGGCTCGGGAATGGCGAACGCCTCCAGCGCGCCGGTCAGCCGGGTCACGTTCGGATAGTCGGTCGCCAGGGTGTCGCCGAAGGCGTTCTCGCGCGCCGCCGTCTGGTTCGGCACATAGGCGTAGACCCGACCCTCAGGCCCCACGGCGCGGGCGAACAGGCGGGAGAAATAGCCCTCCTCCGGCCGCACGTCGGCGATCCGCTCGCCGCCGTCGATGCCGATGAAGGCCAGCATCTCGGCCGGCTTCCTCAGCGGATCGCGCGCCACTTCCGCAGCGGGCCGCAACGGATCGGCGATGGCCAGGGCGTAGTCGTTGACGGTCGCCGAGGCCCGCTCGGCGGGATCAGCCGGTGTCTCCGCCGACATCGTCGGCGCGCAGGCCGTCAGGGCCAGGGCGGTTGCGGCGAGCAGGGACAGTTTCAGCATGGCGCGATCCTCGAACAGCGGTTGGACGCACATACGCGCGCGAGCGTCACAGGATGCAAGGGATCAGCCCAGCGGCGTCCAGTCCTCATCGACGGGCAGAGGCGCGAACAGGGCGTCGAGAGCGTCATCGGTCACGCCTTCCAGCGTCGCCGGCGACCATAGCGGCGTATTGTCCTTGTCGACGATGACGGCGCGAACCCCCTCCTGGAAGTCGTGCGTCCGAACCACCCGGCCGCCCAGCCGATATTCCATCGCCATGACCTCGGCGAAGGTCTGCATCGCACGGCCGGCTCGCAGCTGGCGCAAGGTGACCTTCAACGACTGCGGCGACTTGGTCCTCAGCGTCGCCAGTTGCGTCTGCGCCCAGTCCGACCCGTCGGCCTCGAGCGCCGCGACGATCGCCTCGACCGTGTCGAAGGCGAACAGCCGGTCGATGGCCGTGCGGTGAGGAGAAAGCGGCGCGGCGCCGGCATCAGCCGCATGCTCCGCGACGGCATCCGGCCCACGGGAAAGCAGATCGGCCTTCAGCGCCTCGAGGGCGCCCGACGCCACGAAATGGGTATGGATCCCCAACGCCACCGTGTCCGCCGCCTTCAGCCGCGCCCCGGTCAGGGCCAGCCAGGTCCCGGTCTCGCCCGGCAGCCGCGGCAGGAACCAGCCGCCGCCGACGTCGGGGAACAGGCCGATGCCCGTCTCCGGCATGGCATAGGTCGTCCGCTCGGTCGCGATGCGGATCTGGGCGGGCTCGGAGATGCCGACGCCGCCGCCCATGACGATCCCGTCCACGAGGGCCGTGATCGGCTTGGCGTATTCGAACATCAGGTGGTTCAGCCGGTACTCCGCGAGGAAGAAGGCCCTGGCCTCCGACGCATCCGTGGCCCCGCTCTCGGCGATCATCCGGATGTCGCCCCCGGCGCAGAACCCGCGTTCGCCCGCATGGTCGACCAGCACCGAGGTCACCGCGGGATCGTCCCCCCAGGCCAGCAAGGCCGCTGTCATCGCCTCGCACATGGCCAGGTTCAGCGCATGCAGCGCCCTGGGCCGGTTCAGGATGATGCGCCCGACCGATCCCTCGATCCGGGTGATGACTTCAGCCTCGCTCATGCGTCCGCCCACATCCTGTTCGCCTTCAGATAATCCTCGTGCGCCGGCAGGTTCTCCGCCGTCGTCGCCCAGGCCTGTTTGATCTGTTCGAAACCCGCCGCGACCCGGTCGAGGTCCTGATAGCCATAGAGGGGGTTGTGCGCCCTGGGCACGATACCCTGGCCCATCATCACCGCCATCCACGACCCCTGGCTGAAATACTCGTCGGCGCCGACCTGGAACAGCAGGCCCCGGTCGCGGAACATCTCGACCCGTTCGGCCAGGCTGTCGGGGATCGCCATGTCGCGGACGTGCCGCCAGAACGGCGTGTCGTCCCTCCGGGTCGCGTGATAATGCAGGATCACGAAGTCGCGGATCAACTCGATCTCGCGCGTCAGCCGTCGGTTATAACCGTCTGTATTCGTTTGGCTGAACGCCGTGTCCGGCCAGTGCTGCAACAGCCGGACGATACCGCTCTGCACCAGGTGGATGCTGGTCGATTCCAGCGGCTCGATGAAGCCCGACGACAGGCCCAGCGACACCACATTCTTGTCCCACAACGTCTTGCGCCGCCCGGTCACGAACCGCAGCGGCCGCGGATCGGCCAGGGCCTCACCGTCCAGATTGGCCAGCAAGGTCTGCTTCGCCGCCTCGTCCTCGATGAAATCCGAACAATAGACATAGCCGTTGCCGGTCCGGTGCTGCAGCGCGATCCGCCACTGCCACCCCGCCTCCCGCGCCGTCGAGGATGTGTACGGATCGACCGCCCGCACCTTGGCGCAGGGCACGGCCAGGGCCCGGTTCATCGGCAGCCAGTGCGACCAGTCCTCGTATCCCGCCTTCAGCGCCCCCTCGATCAGCAGGCCCCGGAAGCCGGTGCAGTCGATGAACAGGTCCGCCGTCAGCGTCCGTCCGTCCTTCAGCACCACATGGTCGACGAAGCCATTCTCGGGCTTCTGCACGACCTCGACGATCTCCCCCTCGATCCGCTCGATGCCGCGCGTCGCACAGACCTTCCTCAGGTACTGGCCATAGAGGGTCGCATCGAAATGATAGGCGGTGTGAAAGCCCGACAGCGCCGACCGGGGATCGTTCGACCGCGCCCCGACCCTGCCCCGCCTGGCCGCATGCGAGGTGATCGAATAGCTCTCCAGCGACCCCGCCTTGCCGCGGTCCTTGAGGGCGAAATAGGACCCCGGGAAATCAGCCAGCGTCGGCCCGGCGCCGAAGGTGCCGAACGGGTGGAAATAGGCGCTGTCCTTCGCGCCCCAGCCCTTGAACTCGATGCCGAGTTTGATCGTGGCCTTGGTCTCGCGCATGAATTCGGCCTCGTCGAGGCCGATCAGGGCGTTGAAGTCGCGGATCGGCGGCACGGTCGCCTCCCCCACCCCGACGATGCCGATGTCGGCGCTCTCGACCAGCCGCACCTCGGCGTTCGGTCCCACCGACCGCTTGATCGCCGCCGCCGCCATCCAGCCGGCCGTGCCGCCCCCGACGATCAGGACGGATTTGATGGGCGCGCCGGTCACTGTCGCATCATCTCCCGGGCCGTGATCACCCGCATGATCTCGTTGGTGCCTTCCAGGATGCGGTGAACCCTGAGGTCGCGCACGATCCGCTCCAGCGGGTAGTCCTTCAGATAGCCGTAGCCGCCGTGCAGCTGCAGGGCTTCGTCGGCGATCTGGAAACAGGCGTCGGTCGCCATCCGCTTGGCCATGGCGCACCACTTCGTCGCCTCGGGGTGACGCGTGTCCAGCGCCCAGGCCCCGCGCAGGACCATCAGCCGCGCCGCCTCCAGTTCGGTCGCCATGTCGGCCAGCTTGAACTGGGTGTTCTGGAACTCGGCCAGGGCCTTGCCGAACTGTTTGCGCGTCGCGACATAGGCCTGGGCCGTCTCCAGCGCCAGCCGCGCCCCGCCCAGGGAACAGGCCGCGATGTTCAGCCGCCCGCCGTCCAGCCCCATCATCGCATAGCGGAAACCGTCGCCTTCCTGGCCCAGCAGGTTGGCCGCCGACACGCGGCAGTCGTCGAACTGGACGATGGCCGTGGGCTGGGAATTCCAGCCCATCTTCTTCTCCTGCGCCCCGAAGCTGAGGCCCGGCGTGCCCATCTCCACCACGAAGGCCGAGATGCCTTTCGGCCCCGCCTCGCCGGTCCGCGCCATGACGACATAGACGTCCGACGTGCCCGCGCCGGAGATGAACGCCTTCGACCCGTTCAGCACCCAGTCGTCGCCGTCCCGCGTCGCGCTGGTCCGCATGGCCGCCGCATCCGACCCCGAGCCCGGCTCGGTCAGACAGTAGGAGGCGATCAGCTCCATCGTCGCCAGACGCGGCACATACCGCGCACGCAGGTCGTCCGACCCGAACCGGTCGATCATCCAGGTCGCCATATTGTGGATCGAGATGAAGGCCGCCGTCGACACGTCCCCGCGCGCCAGCTCCTCAAAGATCAGAGCCGCCTCGACCCGGCCCAGGGCCATGCCGCCGTGCTCCTCGGAGGCGTAGATGGCGGCGAACCCGGTCTCGGCCGCGCGGCGCATCACATCGACCGGGAAATGCTTGGTCTCGTCCCACTCGGCCGAATGGGGCGCCAGCTCCGCATCGGCAAAGGCGCGCGCCGCGTCCTGAATGGCGCGCTGGTCGTCGGTGAGGGCGAAATCCATAGGGTCTCCGGTGCGGCTTTCTTCGGCTTCTATCCGCATCCCTCTCCCGTTGGGAGAGGGCTTGAGCGCACGGCGGCGCAGCCGTCGTCCTTGCGCGAAAGGGTGAGGGGCGTGCCTCAACGGTCAGACCCGACCCTCATCCGGCCCTGCGGGCCACCTTCTCCCACCGGGAGAAGGGAGGTAGAGACCCCCCATGACCCTCCCCTTCGCGCCCGCCGCCTTCCCCATGGCCCGTCCCCGCCGCCTGCGCAGCAGCCCCTGGGTGCGTCGGCTGGTGGCCGAGACCACCCTGACGCCGTCCGACCTGATCTGGCCCCTGATCGTCCACGACGGCGCCGAGGACCGCGTGCCCGTCCCCTCCATGCCCGGCGTCTTCCGCCTCTCGCCGAAAGCCGCCGCCGCCGCCGCCGTCGAGGCCCGCGACCTCGGCATCCCCATGGTCGCCCTCTTCCCCAATGTCGACGCCGCGACCAAGGACGCGATCGGCACGGGCGCCACCGACCCCGACGGCCTGATCCCCGACTGCATCAAGGCCATCAAGGACGCCGCGCCCGAGATCGGCGTCATGTGCGACGTGGCGCTCGATTGCTACACCGATCACGGCCACGACGGGGTCGTCGAGGACGGCCGGATCGTCAACGACGCCTCGCTGGAGCGGCTCGCCGAACAGGCCTTCATCCAGGCCCATGCCGGCGCCGACGTCGTCGCCCCCTCGGACATGATGGACGGTCGGGTCCAGGCCATCCGCGAGGCGCTCGAGGCCAACGGCTTCCACGACACCCTGATCCTGTCCTACGCGGCCAAGTTCGCCTCGGCCTTCTACGGCCCGTACCGCGACGCGGTCGGCTCGGCGAAGATGCTGACCGGCGACAAGAAGACCTATCAGATGGACTACGCCAACTCCGACGAGGCCCTGAAGGAGGTCGCCATGGACATCGCCGAGGGCGCCGACATGGTCATGGTCAAACCGGGAATGCCCTATCTCGACATCGTCCAGCGCGTGTCCGAGACCTTCAGGATCCCGACCTTCGCCTATCAGGTCAGCGGCGAGTATTCGATGATGCAGGCCGCCATCGCCAACGGCTGGCTCGACCAGGACCGCGCCATCCTGGAGACCCTGCACGGGTTCAAGCGCGCGGGCTGCGCCGGCGTGCTCAGCTACTTCGCCCCCCAGGCCGCGAGGCTGCTGAGGCGCTAACAGCCAAGCGCCTTCGTCAAATCTTCACCCGACCCCGCCATGATTCGGGAAAAGGGAAGGCGATGACGGCTGTCTCGTGCCTGCGGGTCATGGTGGACGCAAATCGCACGGATTTGCCTGCGGAGACGCTCGGCCCGCTCGTGGCGAAATACACCACCATCTTTCTGGAGGTGCGCTGGGTCCGGCCCCGCACCGCTGATCCGCTCACCCACTACTGCTATCTGCTGAGCGACCCGCAGACCGACCAGCTGGACACCGTTGAACTCGCCCACCTGGCCACCGAGCTCCAGGAGCGGCTGTTCGGCACCGGTGTCGAGGACGCGGTGAAGCTGGTGCTGTTCGAGGGCGAGCCGGAGGCGATCCGGGCCTTCACCGCCGCATCCGCCGAAGAGGTGGCGCTGGCCATGGAGGATCCCGGCCGCCTGCCGAAAGGCGGCCGCCTGCGTCGCATCGCGGCGGACGGATCGCTGATCGACGTGCCGGAGGAAGTCAGGGCGCCGAAGGGGCCCGTCGACGACGCCAATTTCGGTCCCTCGATCGACGGTGCGCAGGGCATCTATTTCCCCAAGGCGCGGGCCTTCGTCGGCGACGTCATCAGTTGCACCCCGTCACGCGCGGCCACCTACTACAGCGCCGTCGACGGCGACGAGCACCTGCCCGACGAATCCGGGTCGTTCGACGGCAGTTGCGTAATGACGGCGCTGCGCTTCCTGGTCGATTTCCCGGTCGTGACCCCGCTGTACGTGCCGGTGTCGTTCTCGACCCTGGTTCGCCCCACCCAGAGGGCGGACTATGTCGAGCTTCTCGGCATCCTGCCTGCGGAGACCCGTTCCCAGCTGGCCGCGACCGTCTATGACGTGCCCAGGGCGCCGTCGTTTCAGTCGCTCAAGATCATCCATGAGGCCTTGCGGGACCATGTCTCCAGCCTCGACCTCCGCACCCAGGACCCGGATTTCGAGGTCAGGCAGCTGGCGGAGAAGACGGTGACGAGCGTCACCCTGGTGCTCCCCAACGCCAGCCAGGAGGTTCGCACCGCCGCCTTGAGGCGGTTCGCGTCTCACGCTCCGGAATACCGCCGCCGCCGCATCTGGCCGGGGCTGTCCAACATCCGCTACCGGGCCGAGCGCGAGCTGGCGATCAGCCTCGGCTTCCCGTTCCTGACCGGGCCGGGAATCTGCCGCCTTCAGAGCGAGCCGATCGGCGGTCGTGCTTGGGAGGTCGGGGCCCTGCCGGTCCTGACGATCGACCGCTCGCTGGCCGCGACCGGCTGATCCCGCTAGCGTCCCTGCCGGGAACGACGTGAGACACCATCGATGATCAGACGCACCCTCCTCGCCCTCGCCGCCCTGCTGTTGTGGCCCGCGCTCGCCGCAGCCCAGGACCCGGCCGCGCCCGCCCTGCCCCGCGTGGCGCTGGAGACCTCGGCCGGTCGCATCACCATCGAGGTCGAGGCGGTCAAGGCGCCGGTCACGGCCGCCAACTTCCTCAAATACGTGGACGAGCGTCGTCTCGACGGCGCAACCTTCTACCGCGCCATGCAGTCCGGCCCCGGCACGGGCCTGGTCCAGGGCGGGGTGAACAACGATCCCGAGCGGGTCCTGCCGCCCATCGCCCACGAGCCGACCACCCAGACAGGCCTCAGCCATATCGACGGCGCCGTCTCCATGGCCCGCTACGCCCCCGGCACGGCCACGGGCGACTTCTTCGTCTCTGTGGGCCCGACCCTGTCCTACGACGCCGGACGGTCCTTCTCGGTCGATCCCGACGGTTTCGCGGTCTTCGGCCGCGTGGTCGGGGGCATGGAGATCGTCCGCGCCATCCTGGCCAGCCCCACCTCCCCGACCGAGGGCGAAGGTTTCATGCGCGGCCAGATGCTGGAGCCCAAGATCGTGATCCTCCAGGCCTGGCGCGAGGCTCCCTAGGCCCCATCGACAGGCAATTTTTGGGGCCTCTTTTCACCGTGCACCCCGGCGAAGGCCGGGGTGCACGGACGGGGACAAGGCGGCTGACTGTCGACTGAGCCTAGCGTTCGGTCCGCGCCAGCAGGGCGACCAGATCGTCCTTCCAGAACCGCGCCCAGGTGTGGGTTCCGTGGCCCTTGCCCTCGGCGCTGTTCGGGATCAGCCGGTAGGTCGTGTTCGCCAGCCTCGGCGCGAACTGTTCCGACAGGCCCAGTTCCGGCGGATTGATGAAGTCGTCGGCCGAGTTGATCCAGGTCGTCGGCGCCGTCATTCGCTCCAGCCCCGCCGAGGGGTCATAGTCCCATGAGGCGTTGACCTGGTACCACAGGTCATTGGCGTCCAGCGCCGGCAGCCGCCGCTCCATCTGGGTCGCCAGATAGCCGTCGACCGTCTCCGGCGTGGCCAGATCCCGCTGCATCGCCATCGGGGCCGAACCCGCCAGCAGCAACAGATCGACGGCCGTGCGCAGGCCCTGAACCGGTTGGGCCTGGTAGTCGCCGCCCGCCCAGAGAGGATCGCTGCGGATCGCGTCCTTCAGCATGGTCCGCCACAGCCGGTTGCGCCCCACGATCGCCGTCGGCTGGCAGGCCATGGGCATCAGGGCGTCGGCGAAGTCCGGGTGGGTCGTGCCCCAGACGAAGATATGCATACAGCCCATCGAGGTGCCGAGGATCAGCCTCAGACGTTCGACGCCCAGGCCATCGACGAGAAGCCGCCGCTGCGCCTCGACCATCTCGGTATAGCCGTACTCCGGGAAGGCCGCCCGCAGGCCGTCGCTGGGCCTGGACGAGGCGCCGTGACCCAGGTTGTCCGGCATGATGACATAGTAGCGGGCTGCATCCAGCGGCTGGCCCGGGCCGAACAGCTCGTCGGCGAACTGGGGCGACAGGAACTGGGCGCCGGTCCCGCCGGTGCCGTGCAGCAGCAGGACGGCGTTGGTCACATGCCCCTCGGCGTCACGCCGGGGCTCTCCCAGCGTGCGATAGTGGATCCGCGCGTTCGCCAGCGTCGATCCACGCGCCATGGGCAGGTCGCCGATCGCCGCATCGCCCTCGGTCGGGCTCCACGTCTGCGGGGTCAGGGCATAGGCCTGACCACACCAGACCAGCAGAAACAGAAGGATCGTCGCGATACGCATGGCCGTCCTGGCTCCTCAACGCCCCGAGTTAGCATTCGACGGCCCGTCAGGCCGCTGAAATCCCGAGACATTTATCATTTTTGAGGCAATCGAACAGGCGCCCCTCGCCGCCATGGTATGATGGCCCTCGGTCTTTGACATCCCGCAGACAGGCGCCGGGGCGCCGATTGGACGGGTTGCACGCGGGGTGCAATTCCGTCCCGGAGAATTAATCGTTCAAGATCAAGAGATTACGCGCCACTCCTCAGCAATTTGGACTCTGCACCCCGTTTTTTTTCCGGAGTCCAGGTCGCGCTGGCTCAGGGCTTCAGACGCGCCTTCAGGCTCGAGGTGTCCCAGCGATTGCCGCCCATCCCCTGAACCTCGGAATAGAACTGATCGACCAGCGCCGTCAGCGACAGGACCGCGCCATTGGCCCGCGCCTCGTCCAGCACCAGCCCCAGGTCCTTGCGCATCCAGTCGACGGCGAAGCCGAACTCGAACTCACCCTTCGCCGCTGTCTTCCAGCGGTTGTCCATCTGCCACGACTGGGCCGCCCCCTTGGACACGGCGTCATAGGCGGCGTCGGTGTCGAGGCCCGCGGCCCGGGCGAAATGCACCGCCTCGGCCAGACCCTGGACCACGCCGGCGATGGCGATCTGGTTGACCATCTTGGTCAACTGGCCCGAGCCCGAGGCCCCCATGTGCTGGATCGCCTTCGAATAGGCCATGACCGCCGGCCGCACCGTCTCCAGGGCGTTCGCGTCGCCGCCCGCCATGACGCTGAGCTGGCCGTTCTCCGCCCCCGCCTGACCGCCCGAGACCGGCGCGTCGATAAAGGCGACACTGGCGGCGGCGCACAGATCCGCCATTGCCCGCGCCACCTTCGCCGAGGTGGTGGTGTGATCCACGATCACGGCCCCCGCCTTCAGCATGGGCAGGGCCTCGCCGACCACCTGACGCACGTCGTCGTCATTGCCGACGCACAGCACGAACAGGTCCGCGCCCTCGGCCGCCTCGGCCACGGTCGCGGCGAACCGTCCGCCGTTCGCCTCGGCCCAGGCCCGCGCCTTGTCGGGCGAGCGGTTATAGCCGGCGACCTCGTGCCCGGCCGCGACCAGATGACGCGCCATCGGCCCGCCCATGACGCCCAGCCCGGCGAAACCGATCCTCATGCCTGGGCGCCTCCCGCCACGCCGTAGCGCCCCCGGAAATAGGTCAGGGCCGCGGCGTCCGAGGACTCGAAGCCCGTGACCTCGCCGATGATCATCATGTGGTCGCCCATCTGCACCCGGTCGTGGGTCTTGCAGTCGAACCGGGCGGCGGCGGCGCCCAGCCTCGGCGGCGCATCGCCGACCCGCTGGAACTCATGAGCCTCCATCAGGCCGATGCCCTTGGCGAACCGCCGCGCCAGGGCCTCCGACTGGGCGTCGAGCACATGGATTGAGAACCGCTCCGCCTCACAGAAGGCCTGCCACCGCTCCGACCGCTCATCCAGGCACCACAGCACCAGACGCGGCGTCAGCGACACGGAGGTGAAGGAGTTGATCGTGATCCCCAGCGGCCCGAGGCTGCTGTCGGCCGTCACCACGCAGACCCCGGTCGCAAAGGCGCCCAGCGCGCGCCGATAGGCGGTCACGTCGCCCCCGGCGACCTCTTTGGGAAGGGATTCAAGGCTCACGCACCGGACCTAGGCGACCCCGCCCATTGAGGCAACCGGCGTCATCCGAGATTGCCCAGCACGGCCGGGATCAATCCCGGTAAATCTTCCGCCGTCAGCCCCGCCCCGAACCGCCCGGCCGCGTCAGCATGGATCCACACGGCCGCCGACGCCGCCTCGAACGGATCCATCCCCTGGGCCATCAGTCCTCCGATCAATCCGGCCAGGACGTCGCCGCTGCCCGCCGTCGCCAGCCAGGGCGAGCCGTTCCGGTTGACCCTGACCCGACCATCGGGCGCGGCGATCACCGTCTCCCGACCTTTCAGGACCACATGCGCCCCGCTCATCCGCGCCGCCTCGACGGCGGCCGTCTCGCGCCCCCGCTCCAGCAGGCCCGGGAACACCCGCTCGAACTCGCCCTCATGCGGCGTGATCACATCCTTCGCCTCGAGACAGGCGAACAGATCGTCCGGCCGCCCTTTGAACAGCGTCAACGCGTCCGCATCGACGACCAGCGCGGCCTTCGTCCCGGCCAGCGCCTTCAGGTTCAATGCCGTCGCCTCGGTCAGCCCCGCCGCCGGTCCGATCACGACGCAATCCAGCGGCTCGGCCAGGGTCGCCAGCGCCTCCGCCGTGTCGAAGTCGGAGACCATCACAGCCTCCATCGCCGCCGCGATCACTGGTCCGGCGTCCGGCGGACACAGGATCCGCACCAGGCCTGCGCCGACCCTCAGACCCGCCCGCGCCGCCAGTCTTGCGGCCCCGGTGTGCAGCATCCCGCCCGACACGACGCCCAGCCGGCCGCGCTGATGCTTGTGCGCATCGGGGCCGGGCCACGGCAGGCGGGTGCGCCACAAAGTCGGGTCGTTGGTTTCGCTCATGCTTCTCTCAACGCCCTTCCGTGACGAAAATGCAAATCGCCCCTTGCCTTATGCTGCGATGCGATGTCCCTTTGGTTCCCGAGCGTCTGGCCCACCTGATGCCGCCTCGGGGTCGCCCATGAAAAAGATCGAAGCCGTCATCAAGCCGTTCAAGCTCGACGACGTGAAGGAAGCGCTCCAGGACATCGGGGTGCAAGGCATGACTGTGCTGGAGGCCAAGGGATACGGCCGCCAGAAGGGTCACTCCGAACTCTATCGCGGCGCCGAATACGTCATCGACTTCCTGCCCAAGATCAAGATCGAGGTGGTGGTCGCCGACGACCTCTACCCGGCCGTGGTCGAGGCCATCCAGACCGCCGCCCGCACCGGCAAGATCGGCGACGGCAAGATCTTCGTCTCGGACGTGATCGACGTCATCCGCATCCGCACCGGCGAAACCGGGGCGCAAGCCGTCTAGGCCCACCCACCGCAAAAAACTTCCTCCCCAGAAGAAACGAAGAAGGACCATCGACAATGAGCGCCGCCAAGAAAATCCTGCAGGAGATCAAGGACAAGGACGTCAAATACGTCGACGTCCGCTTCACCGACACCAAGGGTCGCCTGCAGCACGTCACCTTCGACATCGACCTGGTCGACGAGGAATTCCTCGAAGAAGGCACGATGTTCGACGGCTCCTCGATCGCCGGCTGGAAGGCGATCAACGAGAGCGACATGCTGCTGCTGCCGGATCTGACGACGGCCTACATCGATCCCTTCTATCAGCAGACCACGATGTTCCTGTTCTGCGACGTCATGAACCCGGACACGATGGAGCCCTACAACCGCGACAGCCGCTCGATGGCCAAGAAGGCCCTGGCCTATGTCCAGTCCTCGGGCGTGGGCGACGTGGTCTATTTCGGCCCGGAAGCCGAGTTCTTCATCTTCGACGACGTCCGCTGGAACACCGCCCCGCACAACACCGGCTACAGCTACGACTCGATCGAGCTGCCGGCCAATACGGGCGCGGAATACACCGAGGGCAATATGGGCCACCGCCCGGGACCCAAGGGCGGCTACTTCCCGGTCAACCCGGTCGACTCGGGCCAGGACCTGCGCGGCGAGATGCTGGGCGTCATGCGCGACCTGGGCCTCAACCCCGAGAAGCACCACCACGAGGTCGCCCCGGCGCAGCACGAGCTGGGCCTGAAGTTCTCGGACCTGCTGACCATGGCCGACCGGCTTCAGCTCTATAAGTACGTGATCCACAATGTGGCCGCGGCCTACGGCAAGTCGGCGACCTTCATGGCCAAGCCCATGTTCGGCGACAACGGCTCGGGCATGCACGTCCACATGTCGATCTGGAAGGACGGCAAGCCCCAGTTCGCCGGCGACAAATACGCCGGCCTGTCGCAGCAGTGCCTCTGGTACATCGGCGGCATCATCAAACACGCCAAGGCCATCAACGCCTTCGCCAACTCGACCACCAACTCCTACAAGCGGCTGGTCCCCGGCTACGAAGCCCCGGTGAAGCTGGCCTATTCGGCCCGTAACCGTTCGGCCTCGATCCGCATCCCGCACACCTCGAACCCCAAGGCCAAGCGCCTGGAGGCCCGCTTCCCCGATCCGATGGGCAACCCCTATCTGACCTTCGTGGCCCTGCTGATGGCCGGCCTCGACGGGATCGAGAACCAGATCGATCCGGGCGCACCCGCCGACAAGAACCTGTACGACCTGCCGCCGGAAGAGCGTCACTCGATCCCGGAAGTCTGCGGCTCGCTCAAGGAAGCGCTCGAGAACCTCGACAAGGACCGCGCCTTCCTCAAGAAGGGCGGCGTCATGGATGACGACTTCATCGACAGCTACATCGAGCTGAAGATGGAAGAGGTCATGCGCCTGGCCCTGCACCCCCACCCGGTCGAGTTCGACATGTACTACAGCTGCTGATCGGTTCGATCGGCGGTTAGCAAGAGCCCCGGACGGTCCGCCGTCCGGGGCTTTGTGTTGCGCCAGGCCCGGCCTCATTCCTCCCGGGCGGACGCGCAGGGTGTGGGCCTGGAGTGAACAGCGGACATGGAAACGGCCCCGCTGTCGCCAGCGGGGCCGTCAGGTTCGGTAGCCGATTGTCAGCCGAACTGTCGGCGCTGGAGGTAGACCGCCGCGCCACCCGCCAGCATCAGCCCGAACAGGATCGTCGCCCATTCCGACAGGGTCGGTACGGGTGCGGGTCCGGCGGCTGCCACGATCAAGGTGGGGTTGGCGCCTGGTGTCAGCGCCACCGGCGATCCGGCCGCCCCGGCATAGGAGGCGGTCGAGCCTGCGAGCGCATAGGTTCCACTCACGGTCACATTGCCTGAAACGGTCACCCGGCAACTCGCCCCATTGGCCAGATTGATATTCGCGCCCTGGAACTGGGTGGCCGAAAAGCCCGTGGTATCAATGGCTCCGCAGCCCAGGAAACCCGCCGAGTTGTAGTTCAGGTTCGTCGGATAGACGTAGGTGAACGCCCCGCCTGTAATCGCTGTGCCTGAGTTGTTGGTCAGGGTGAGAATAGTCGCGGATGCACCGCCTCCGGAAGGCAATGTCGCCGGCGAATAGGATCCCGTGAGGGTCACCTGGGCCGCAGCGGCGCCAGCTGTGAGCAGGACGCAGGAGGCCGCAATGGTGGCGGATAGTCGATGACGCATGATGATCCCATGTCACTGATGAACACGGGATAGGCTCCGCATAAGGCTGCAGCAGGGTCATGTTGAACCACCCCGGTCAATGCGGCTCGCGCGGAAAGACGACAACCGACGCTCGCTGCCTGACGGCTTCGCGCGAAGCGCACCCAGGGCGGAAGTTCGGGAGTCGCCGACTTCCGGTCCCGATCAGGCCGCCGCCAGTCCTTCGGCGTCCTCGTCCTTCTTGCGCCGCCATTCGATCAGGCGGACGCACCAGATCGAGACCTCGTAGAGCAGCACCAGCGGTACGGCGAGCATCAGCTGGCTGATCGGGTCCGGCGGCGTGACCACGGCGGCCAGGACCACGACGGCGACGATCGCATAGCGACGCCCCTCGCTCATCAGCTTGGACGAGATCAGCCCGGCCATGCCCAGCAGCGTCGTCACGACCGGCAACTGGAAGCACAGGCCGAAGGCCAGGATCAGCGAGGTCACCAGGTTCAGGTAGTCCGAGATCTTGGTCGTCAGCAGGACGGTGATGCCCTCGCTGGAGATCTGCTGGCTCAGCGAGAACAGCATCACGAACGGCAGCATGACGAAATAGACCAGCGCCCCTCCGAGGAAGAACATCACCGGCGTCGCGATCAGGAACGGCAGGAAGGCCCCCTTCTCGTTGCGGTACAGGCCCGGCGCGACGAAGGCGTAGAGCTGATAGGCCAGGATCGGGAAGGCCAGGACGATGGCGCCGAACCCGGCGATCTTCATCTTGGTGAAGAGTTGTTCCAGCGGCGCCGTGGCGATCAGTTCGACCGCCGCCAGCCCGCCGGGCGGAAAAGGCTTCAGGCCGGCCGTGATGGCCAGCAGGTCCAGAGGATTGCCATGCTCGCCCTTCGCCACTGCGGCGGCGTGAACCGCTGCTGCGGCCTGGAACGGCTTGATCAACTCGACCTGCAACTGGGCGGCGAAGAAGAAGCACAGGAGGAAGGCCAGACAGAAGGCGGCGACGGACCAGATCATCCGACCGCGCAGCTCGATCAGGTGATCCATCAACGGCGCGCGCGACGCCTCGATCTCGGCTTCGTCGCGGTCGGTCATGGGGCGGTCTTGGGCTTACGCGGCGCGCGCGGCTTCACAGCCTTCGGCGCGGAAGGCTTGGCGGGCGTTTTGGCGGTCGGCTTCGCGCGCGGCGTGGTCGCTGGAGCCGCCGGGGCCTTGGCCGTCGTCGCCCGGGGCTTGCGGGCCTTCGCCGGGGGCGCGGGCACGACCGCAGACGTCGCCGCCGGCTCGGGGAATTCCGGCTGGTCCAGCATCACCGCGCGCGGCGGCGGCTCGACATAGGCGGGCGCTTCCAGCTCGGCCTTGATGTCCTTGAAGGCGGCGTTGGCCTCGTCGCCGAGGCGGACCATCCCCTGCCCGACCGATCCCTGACCGTCGCGCAGCGCCTGGACCTCCTTGCGCAGCTCGTCGAGCTCCGACTGACGGGCCATCTCCTCGAAGCTGGACCGGAACTCATTGGCCATGCCTCGCGCCTTGGCGACCATCTTGCCCAGCTGGCGCAGCATTCCAGGCAGCCGCTCGGGTCCGACCACGACGAGGGCCACGATGCCGATCACCAGATATTCGAGGCCCCCGATCCCGGGGCCGAGGCCGCCCATGCGTCAGGCTCTTTCCCGAACCGGACCTAGCGCTTCAGCTCTTCCTTTTCCGCGTCGGTGCGCGGCAGGCTGCTGACGCCGTCGGACGGGCCGTCCTTCTTGTCGTCGTCCTTCAGGCCCTCCTTGAAGGCCTTGATGCCCTTGGCGGCGTCGCCCATCAGGCCCGAGATCTTGCCCTTGCCGCCGAAGAGCAGGGCGACGACGACGATGACGATGGCCCAATGCCAGATGCTGAAGCTGCCCACGGCGATCTCTCCTCGAACGGGGCCAGTTGCGGCCCGCGTCAAACATAGGGCTCCTATAGTCCAGCGGATGGCGACGCGCCAAGGGAAGCTGTAAGCCCCCGCGAATGAGTCACGTCACAATCCACACCGACGGCGCCTGCAAGGGCAATCCGGGCCCTGGCGGCTGGGGCGCGATCCTGCAGGCCGGCGGCAAGACCAAGGAGCTGTGCGGCGGCGAAACGCTGACCACCAACAATCGCATGGAGCTGACCGCGGCCATCATGGCGCTGGAGGCCCTGACGCGGCCCTGCAAGATCGACCTCCATACCGACAGCAAATACGTGATGGATGGAATCACGAGCTGGATTCACGGCTGGAAGGCGCGCGGCTGGAAGACGGCGGACAAGAAGCCGGTCAAGAACGACGACCTGTGGAAGCGTCTCGACGTCGCCCGCACCCGCCACGAGGTGAAGTGGCACTGGGTCAAGGGTCATGCCGGCCACGAACTCAACGAGCGCGCGGACCAGTTGGCCAACCTCGGAATCGACCGCATGCGCGCCGCCTCGACCTGACGGTTCCCAACGACGTCCGAACGACGCCTTGCGGCGAAGCCTGGGATGCGATCAGGTCGGCGCATGACCGATCTGACCCCGATTCCCCCCGAAACCGATCCGATCGATAATGGCTCCAGGGGCAAGACCCAGCGCGTTTCCGTCGAGGGCACGATCGCATCCGTCTCGGCCATCTCCGCGATGATCGTCGCGGCTGCGTCGATGTTCACCGCCGTCCAGGCGCTGGACGTGTCGCGCACGGCGGCGAAGCAGAAGATCTTCGAGACCCAGCTGGCCACCTGCCTGCAGTTCAGCGAACTGACCGCCCGCGCCTCGTCGGACAGCGAGAAGGCTGCAGCCCTGACCGAGGGACCGATCGACGACGACGTCAGCGCCGAGATTACCGCGCGCCTCGAGGCCGGCGACGCCGTCTCGACATCGATCTACCAACAGTATCTTCAGATGACGATGGTCTTCCCCGACGAGATCAGCGACGCTGCCTATGCCGCCAGCGAGAAGCGGGTGGCGCTTTACAACAAGCAGGTCGAGGTGCTGGACGCCGGCGTCATCACGGCCCAGGACATCGCCGACCTCGAGCGACTCGCGGGCGAGGAAACGGACCAGCTGAACACCGCGTCGAGCGCCTGTCGCGACGAGGTCGGCGCGGTCGCCGGCATCGGCTGACCGGTCAGGCCTCGCGCCGGACCTTCAGCGACGGACCTTCCAGGCGATCCACCACGACGCTGTCGCCCACGGGCGGCGCGTCGCCGTCGATCAGGGCGACCCATTCGGCGCCGGAGACGAAGACCCGTCCCCTGCCCTCGACGAAGGCCTGAACGACCCGCGCCCGCTGTCCGACGAGGCGCAGATCGCGGTCGTTGATGTCGGGGTGATCTTCCGGGTTCACCCGTCGGATCAGGCGCCGCGACAGCGCCGTCGCCAGCACCGTCAGGCCTGCGAAAAGACCGACCTCGACGGCCAGCCCCATCCGCAGCCCCAGGGCGGTCAGGACCGCGACCACGCCGGCTGCGACCGCCGGCCAGAGAAGCCATTCGGTCGACAGCGACGCCTCGATTGCGAGCAGCAGCACACCCACGGCCAGCCAGATCCAGAACGGCTGGGCGGCATAGATGTCGAGAAGGGCGCCCATGGCTCAGATCTCCGTCATGCCGTCGGCGGCACGGAGCCGCCGGACCGGGTGGACCGCGCAGGCGGCGCTGGCGGAGCCGGGCGCGCCGCCTGTTGCTGGTTGCGCGCCAGTCCGACCAGTTCGCCGATTCCGGCGATGGTCCCGACCAGGCCGCTCATCTCGGCGGGCACGATGACCGTCTTGGCGGTCGGGTTGCGAGCCAGTTCGGCGAAGGCCTCGACGTATTTCTGGGCGACGAAGTAGTTGATCGCGTTGACGTCGCCGCGGGCGATGGCCTCGGACACCATGGCGGTCGCCTTGGCCTCGGCCTCGGCGGCGCGTTCGCGGGCCTCGGCGTCGCGGAAGGCGGCCTCCTTGCGACCTTCGGACTCGAGAATCGCCGCCTGTTTGGCGCCCTCGGCGCGGGCGATGGCGGCCTGTTTCTCGCCCTCGGCCTCGGTGATCACGGCGCGGCGTTCGCGCTCGGCCTTCATCTGGCGGGCCATGGCGTTGGTGATGTCGACCGGCGGGGTCAGGTCCTTGATCTCGATCCGGTTGACCTTGACGCCCCACGGCTCGGTGACCCGATAGGCGGCGCTCGGCGCGTCCATCACCTGGATGAAGACGATGGCGTCGACCTTCACCATGGCGTTGTCCTTGGTGATGACCTCCTGCTGGGGCACGTCCAGGACCTGCTCCATCATGTTCATGCGCCGGCCGATCCGTTCCACGAACGGGATCAGGATGCTGATGCCGGGCTTCAGCGTCTTGGTGTATTTGCCGAACCGCTCGACCGTCAGCTCCCGCCCCTGGGGCACGATCTTGACGGTGCTGAACACGAAAATGACTGCGAAAACCAGCAGCACAACGGCGAAATAGGTCATTCAGGATCCTCCTGGCGGCAGGTTAACCCGAGCCGAGCCGCCACGCCACGGAATCCGGGCGCCGCAAACGAAAACGGCGGCCCCCTCCCGGGAGCCGCCGCGTCGCAAAAAGGCGAGTTGGAAGATTACTCTTCCTCTTCCTCTTCTTCCTCTTCTTCCTCTTCTTCCTCTTCTTCTTCTTCTTCTTCTTCGTCTTCGCTCGGATCTTCCTCGTCGGCGTCGTCGTCCTCGACTTCGAAGCCGCCGCCTTCACACAGGTCGACGTCGTACACTTCTTCGGTGTCGCCATCCTCGTAGGTGGCCTGCACGTCCTGGACGCAGTCGTCACCGACGTCGAAGGTCACTTCGACGCCGTCGCCCGGTGCGATTTCTTCGTCCAGCAGGTTGTCGCCGAAGTCCTCGACCGACGTGCCGGAGATCGCCAGTTCGGTGATCGCGACTTCGCCGTCGTTGGTGACCGTCATGGTGGCCTGCGCCATGGCGCCGGTCGCGAACAGGATGGCGGCGGTCGAGGCCGCCATGAACAGTTTCGTCTTCATCTGTGTAGTCCCCCGAGGCCGGCGGGATGCCGGCCAAAGTTCAAAAGAGAGCGACCGAGGACGGAATCGTCCGGGCCGTCACCCAAATGTGTCGTCTTTGCAGTACGCTAGGGTAAGTGACGGGACCTGACAATGCCGTCAAGCTTGGCGAAACGCGACGGCCTGGGCGATCACTCGCCGCGTCTCGGCCCAGTCCACGGCAGCCATGGCGGTCGCGATGGGCATGAAGACGGCGTCCGCCGCATCGTCGCCCGCGACCGCCTCGCCGCCGGTCCATTCGGCGACATAGTCGATCAGCACATAGTGTCGCCCCGCCTCGGGAAAGATGCCGTCCACGACGTCGATGAGGCCGAGAATGCGCGCCTCGACCCCCGTCTCCTCGACGAGCTCCCTCAGCGCCGCATCGACCGCGCGCTCGCCGGGCTCGATGCGTCCTCCCGGCAGGCTCCACTCCCCCATCCGCGGCGGCGTCCCGCGCCGGATCAGCAGGACCTCGTCGCCCTTCAGGCAAACCACGCCGACGGCGGGCACAGGCGTCATGGAGGAATCGTTCATGACGCCACCCTAGCGTCTGTTTTGGCTGCCCCCCTCTTTTGAGTAGCGTCTACGGCAAGGCTTTGAGACAAGACGCCATGGCCTCCCCCTCCTCCACCGCCCTCGACGAACTGAAAGCCGCGCTCGGCCCCTCGGGCTGGACGGAGGATCAGTCCGAAATCGCCCCGTGGCTCACCGAATGGCGCAACAAGTGGAAGGGACACACCCCCCTGATGCTGAAGCCCGGCACGACGGGCGAGGTCGCCCGCGCCGTGGAAATCTGCGCCCGCCACGGCGTCGCCATCACGACCCAGGGCGGCGACACGGGCCTGGTCGGCGGCCAGATCCCGATGGGCGAGGTGCTGCTGTCGACACGCCGCCTGCGCGCCGTACGCGATGTAACCCCCCTCGACGACGCCATGACGGTCGAGGCGGGCGTCACCCTGCTGGAGGCCCAGCAACTGGCCGCCAGGGTCGACCGCTTCTTCCCCCTCAGCCTCGCAGCCGAGGGCACGGCCACCATCGGAGGCGTCATCTCGACCAACGCCGGAGGCACGGCCGTCCTGCGCTACGGCATGATGCGGGACATGGTGCTCGGCATCGAGGCGGTCATGCCGGACGGCCAGGTCTTCAACGGCCTGAAGCGGCTGCGCAAGGACAACACCGGCTACGACCTGAAACAGCTGCTGATCGGCGCCGAGGGCACGCTGGGCGTCGTCACCGCCGCGACCCTGAAACTGTTCCCGATCATGCGCAGCCGGGCCACCGCCGTCGTCGGTCTGGCCAGCGCCCATTCCGCCATCCAGCTCCTGGCCCGCGCCAAGGCCGAGACCGGCGGCGGGGTCGAGGCCTTCGAGCTGATGAAGCGCATCGGCGTCGAATTCGCCATCAGACACATCCCGGGCGTGCGCGAGCCGCTGGACAGCGTCCAGCCCTGGTACGTGCTGATCGAACTGACCTCCGGCGAACCCGGTGCGGCCGAGGCCGGGATGGAACGCATCCTGACCGCGGCCTTCGAGGAAGACCTGATCACCGACGCCGCCATCGCCCAGAACGAGTCCCAGGTCCGCGACTTCTGGAAGCTGCGCGAGGAGCAATCGGGCGCCCAACGGCCCGAGGGCGGCGGCTGGAAGCACGACGTCTCCGTCCCCGTCAGCCGCATCGCCGACTTCCTCGATGAAGCCACCGCCGCCGTCGAGGCGTTCGAGCCCGGCGCCCGGGTCAGCGCCTTCGGCCACGTCGGCGACGGCAATATGCACTATGATATCCTGTGCCCGCCCGGCGGCGACCTGCCGGCCTTCCTCGGCCGCTGGCTGGACGGGTCGCGGGTCATTCACGACATCGTCGCCCGTTACGACGGGTCGATCTCGGCCGAGCACGGTCTGGGCCGCCTGAAGACCGACGAGGCGCGCCGCTACAAGTCGCCGCTGGAGATCGCCACCATGCAGGCGATCAGGAAGGCGATCGATCCGCAGCGGATCATGAACCCGGCGGTGCTGTTCTAGCGCAACCGGCTTCAAACCGTCGCCGAACCCGCCTAAACCCCGCGGCTGACGAACGGAGCGCCCTGCCCTTGTTGATCGTGCTTTCTCCCGCCAAGCGGCTGGATTTCACCGAACCCTCGCACGACGTCGCGGCGACACACCGCCGCTTCGTCGACGACACATCGACCTTGTCGAAGACGGCGCGCAACCAGAGCCAGGCCGATCTGCGCCGTCTGATGGGCATTTCCGCCGATCTCGCCAAGCTCAATCAGGCCCGGTTCAAGGCCTTCGAGCCCGACGCGCTCGACGCCGGCATCCAGGCCGCCTTCGCCTTCGACGGCGACGTCTACCAGGGGCTCGACGCCCGGACGCTCGACAAGGCTGGCCTCGTCTTCGCCCAGGATCATCTGCGCATCCTGTCGGGCCTCTACGGCCTGCTGCGTCCGCTGGATCGCATCCAGCCCTACCGCCTCGAGATGGGCACCAGGCTGAAGACCCGGCGCGGGTCCAGTCTCTACGACTTCTGGGGTGACCGGATCTCGAAACAGCTCAACGCGGACGCCGAAGGCCAATCCGATCCCGGACTGGTCAACCTCGCCAGCCAGGAATATTTCGGCGCGATCGACGCAAGAGCGCTGAAACTGCCTGTCGTCACCCCTCACTTCCGCGAGGAAAAGGATGGCGAAAGCCGCATCATCTCCTTCTTCGCCAAGAAGGCCCGGGGGACCATGGCCCGGTTCGCCATCGACGAGCGGATCGAAACCGCGAGCGACCTGAAGGCGTTCGATCGCGACGGCTACCGCTTCCAGAAATCAGCCTCGACCGAGACCGACTGGATATTCACCAGGCAGGGAAATTCCTGAGACCGGGTCGCCTTCGCAGTCGCGAAAGGTTAGAGTCCCGGCAAACCAGAGACCCCCGACGCGTCCGATCGACGCGGACAAGGGCAAGAGACGAGAGTGAACGACCCCATGTTCCAATGGCCCGGCAAGAAGGACGGCTCGGAGACCGAGCGCCCCGTCTATCGTGATCCCAACGACCTGAAGGGCCAGGTGGCCGTTATCTCGGGCTCGACGTCCGGCATCGGCCTCGCCCTCGCCCGGGCGGTCGCCTCGCGCGGCGGCGACGTCGTCCTGAACGGTCTCGGCGACCCGTCGGAGATCGAGCGCACCCGCGCCGAGATGGAGGCCAGTTGCGGCGTCCGGGTCCGCTATCACGCTGCCGACATGCTGAAGGGCGACGAGGTCGCCGACATGGTCGCCTATGCCAGGCATCAGCTCGGCCGGCTCGACATCCTGGTCAACAACGCCGGCATTCAGCACGTCGAGGCGGTCGAGAAATTCCCGTCGGACCAGTGGGAGAAGATCATCGCGATCAACCTCTCCTCGACCTTCTACGCCACCCGCGCCGCCATCCCGATCATGAAGGCGCAGGGCCGCGGCCGGATCGTCAACATCGCCTCGGCCCACGGCCTCGTCGCCTCGCCGTTCAAGTCCGCCTATGTCGCCGCCAAGCATGGCGTCCTCGGCTTCACCAAGACCGTGGCCCTGGAGCTGGCGCAGGACAACATCACCTGCAACGCCATCTGTCCGGGCTTCGTCGAGACGCCGATCGTCGAGAAGCAGATCGCTGATCAGGCCCGCACGCGCGGCATCTCGAAGGATCAGGTGCTCAAGGACGTTATCCTGGCGGCCCAGCCGACCAAGCGATTCGTCACGACCGACGAACTGGCCGGTCTCTTCCTCTATCTGGTCTCGGACCTGGGAGCCTCCGCGAACGGGGCGAGTTTCTCCATCGACGGCGGCTGGACCGCTCAATAGGACGACTGCCGGGGGACGATGGCGCTTTTCAAACGCAAGTCGACCCCGGCGCCCGCAGCGCCTGAACCGCCCGTCAGCGGTCGCCGCCCCATCTGCCTGGCGCTTCAGGGCGGGGGCGCGCACGGCGCCTTCCAGTGGGGCGTGCTCGACCGGTTGCTCGAAGCCGACGTCGTCGACATCCGGGCCGTCACCGCCTCCTCGGCCGGAGCCATGAATGGCGCGGCCCTGGTCTCCGGCCTGGCCACCGGCGGCGCCGACGGAGCCCGCGAGGCGCTGGACAAACTGTGGCGCGAGACGAACCAGTCGGGCGGCAAGAACGTCTTCGGCGACACCTCCATCTGGTCCAATGCCCTGCAGCCGACCTGGCTGAAGGACTCGCCCCTGTGGCGCGCGTCAGAAACCCTGGCGATGTCGATGTCGCCCTATGAATTCAATCCCTTCAATCACAATCCTCTCAAGCGGGTTCTGCAGGCCACGATCGATTTCGAGGCCGTCCGTACGTCCGACGTGAAGTTCTTCGTCGCCGCCACCGCCGTCCGTCATGCGAAGTCCCGCGTCTTCACCTCGAGCGAGATCACGGATCAGGTGTTGCTCGCCTCCGCCTGTTTGCCGCACCTGTTCCACGCCGTGGAGATCGACGGCGAGCCCTATTGGGACGGCGGCTACCTCGCCAACCCGCCACTGTGGCCCCTGTTCTACCAGGACACGCCGGACGACGTCCTGCTGATCACCCTCAACGCCTTCGAGCGCGCCGAAGCGCCCAAGGCCGCCGGCGACATCATGGACCGGCTGAACGAGGTCGTATTCAACGCGCCGCTGGTCGCCGAACTGCGCGCCGTCGCCTTCGTCCAGGAGCTCATCGAGGACGGCCGCCTCACGCCCTCCGCCCGCGCCCAGTATCGCCACATCCTGATGCACGCCATCGAGGCCGACGGCTGGCTGGGCGACCTGTCGCTGGGATCCAAGTTCAACACCGAATGGACCTTCCTGAACGACCTCAAGACCCGCGGGCGCGCGGCGGCGGAGGAATGGCTGGACAGTTGCTTGGGAGATGTGGGGCTGCGGTCGAGCGTCGATCTGCAGGCGCGGTTCGGCTAGCCGACGAAGCCGGCCGCGCGCGCCAATCGATCATTGATCGCCTCGCCCAGTCCGGTGGCGGGGATCGGCGCCACGGCGATCGCTACGGGCCGCTCCCGATCCACCTCACGCAACAGCCGGAACAGGTTCGCCGCCGCCTCGCGCAAGTCGCCGGACGGACTCAGGCTCCAGCGCTCGACGCCGACCCCCGGCCCGAAGCCGAGCAGGATTTCCCCGTCTGCAACGCTCATCGCCTCCAGCCGCACCGGCGACACGGGCGCATAGTGCCTTGTCAGCCGCCCTGGCGACCGATGCCCCTCGCCCGCCCCGTCCAGCGGCCCGACCAGGGCCTCGATCTCCTCGCGCGTCACCGACCCCGGCCGCAGCAGGGAGACCCGCCCGTCCAGCACCGAAACGACCGTGCTCTCGACCCCGACCGCGCAAGGCCCGCCGTCCAGCGCCGCGCTCGCGAAGGCGCCCGTCTCTTCCATGGCGTCGGCGAAGGTCGTCGGACTGGGCCGCCCGGAGCGGTTGGCCGAGGGCGCCACTACGGGACCGCCGAACGCGTCCAGCACCGCCCGCGCCCTGGCATGGCCGGGGACCCGCACCGCGATACTGTCCAGCCCTGCACGCGCCAGATCGCTGACAACCGTCATGTCCCGGCACGGGGCCACGATCGTCAGCGGCCCGGGCCAGAAGGCCGCCGCCAGACGCCGCGCCGCATCGTTGAAGACGGCGACCCGCTCGGCCGCCACGGCATCCGCCACATGCGAAATCAGGGGATTGAACCGCGGCCGTCCCTTGGCCTCGAAGATCTTCGCCACCGCCTCGGCGTTCCCCGCGTCCGCCGCCAGCCCATAGACGGTCTCGGTCGGCAGGATCAGCAGCTCGCCGGCCTTCAGCGCCGCGACGGCGCCCTCGACGCCGCTCAGCCGACCGTGCGCGTCGCCAGGGACACGTCCACCCTCACCTGCCGTCCGATCAGTCCGTTCCACGGTCCACGCGTTCCAATACCGAAGGCCGCCCGATCCAGCGAGAAGCCGCCGGTCATCTGCGCCGTCCGCCCTTCGCTGCGCAAGGTCGCGGGGAAGGTCACAGACCGTGTGACGCCCTTGACCGTGATGTCCGCACGGGCCGTGAAGCCCTGGGCGCCGGCCGGTTCCAGCCCGGTCAGGCGGAAGGCGATGCGGGGATAGCGTCCGCTGTCGAGAAAGCCTGCACCGGCCGCCGTGGACGTCAGGCGGCCGTCATCCATTCTCAGCGACGCCGCCTCGACCTCGATAGCGACCTGCGCCGTCTCCGGGGCGTCGGGATCGAAACGGATATCCCCCGTCCAGCGCGTGAACCGCCCGGTCCGCGCGCCGACCGGGGTCCCGACCCGCATGGTGATGGCCGAATCACCCGGGACGACGGCCCAGCGCTCGACCTCGGCCCGGCTCGCGCCCGTCGCCAGACAGGCCGCCCCGATCAACAGTGCGATCAGGGCAAGGCGCATCTCAGGGCCGCCGGCGAATCAGGGGGATCATCCGGTGCAGGACATTGTCGCGATCGACGAAATGATGCTTCAGCGCCGCCAGCACATGCAGGGCGAGCAAGACGTACAGCACCTTAACCCCGGCCTCGTGCAGGCCCATGAGGGTCCCGGCCATATCGCGGCTCTGTTCGACGGGCAGAAGCGGCCAGTTGAACAGCCCGAACCAGGGGATGTCCCGTCCGCCCGCGCTCGCCGCCGCCCAGCCGAACATCGGAATGCCGATCAGCAGCACATAGAAAAGCACATGCGTCGCCTTGGCTGCGAACTTCTGCCAGTCCGGCGTGCCAGGCGGCATGGGCAGGGCCGGGTTGGCCATCCGCCAGCCGATTCGCGCGAGGGTCAGGACGAGCACCGTCAGGCCCAGAGCCTTGTGGATCTGCAAGAACTCGCGCGAGATCGGCCCGTCGGTCGCCTCCTTCGCTGTGATCAGCAGCACCTGGCACAGGACCAGCAGCGCCAGTCCCCAGTGGAAGACCAGCGACACGATCGAATATCGGTTTCTCGGCTCGGCCATGCATCTTCCCCCGTCGCGTCGGCGACAGCTTGCCGCAACGGACGGCGCAGGCCAAGCGGTCCCTTGCCTGACGCGACGGCATCGTCGCAAGAAGGTCTGACGCACTGCGTGACTTGTGTAAGAAGACGCTTCAGCCCGACCGGAGACCTCCGCCATGCCCTATCGCGCCCCCGTTCGGGATCTCGCCTTCAGCCTGACCGCCATCGCCGGAATCGACCAGGTCGCCGCCACCGGCGCCTTCCCGGACTATGACGCCGACGTTCTGGGCGCCGTGCTGGAGGCCGCCGGTCAGTTCTCCGAAGGCGTGCTGGCCCCGCTGAACCGCATCGGCGATCAGGAGGGTTCGACCTACGCCAACGGCTCGGTGACCGCCGCGCCCGGTTTCGCCGACGCCTATCGCCAGTTCGCCAAGGGCGGCTGGACCGGTCTGACGGCCTCGGCCGAGGCCGGCGGCCAGGCCCTGCCCAAGGCGCTGGAACTGGCGGCCTACGAGACCATCCAGTCGGCCAACATGGCCTTCGCCCTGTGCCCCATGCTGTCGCTGGCGGCGATCGAGGCGCTGGAGCAGGTCGGCACCGAGCACCAGAAAACAACCTATCTGCCCAGGCTGGTCTCCGGCGAATGGACCGGCGCCATGGTCCTGACCGAGCCGGGCGCAGGCTCGGACCTGGGCGCCCTGACGGCGACCGCGACGCCGAACGGCGACGGGACCTACGCCCTCAACGGCCAGAAGATCTACATCACCTGGGGCGACCACGACGCGACGCCGAACATCGTCCATCTGGTCCTCGCCCGCCTGCCCGACGCCCCTCCCGGCCCCAAGGGAATCAGCCTGTTCCTGGCGTCGAAGTTCGAGGTCAAGGCCGACGGCTCGCTCGGCGGTCGCAACGAGTTCCGACCGGTCGGCATCGAGCACAAGCTGGGCATCCACGCCTCCCCGACCTGCGTCATGAGCTACGAAGGCGCCCGCGCCGAGCTGGTCGGTCAGCCGAACCAGGGCCTGGCTCACATGTTCGTGATGATGAACAACGCTCGCCTGGCCGTCGGCGTCCAGGGCGTCGGCGTCGCCGAGGGCGCCTACCAGCACGCCCTGGCCTATGCGCTGGACCGGCGTCAGGGCCGCTCGATCTGGACCGGAGAGGCCAACGCCCCGATCATCGACCACCCCGATATCCGTCGCACGCTCGCGGTCATGAAGGCGAAGATCGAGGCCGCCCGCGCCATCTGTTTCGCCACCGGGGTCGCTGCGGACATGGCCCGGCACGCCGCCACCGAAGACGAGCGCAGGGCCTGGAAGGGCCGTGAGGATCTGTTCGTGCCGATCGCCAAGGCCTGGGGCACCGACGTCGGCTGCGACGTGGCCTCGGACGGAATCCAGATCCACGGCGGCATGGGCTTCATCGAGGAGACCGGCGCCGCCCAGTACTACCGCGACGCCCGCATCACCCCGATCTACGAGGGCACCAACGGCATCCAGGCGATAGACCTTGTCGGCCGCAAACTGTCCCAGGACGGCGGCGCATCGGCCAAGGCTCTCATCACCGAGATGAGGGCGACGCTGAAGGCCCTCGGCGCGATCTACACCGGCAAGCCGGTCGAGCGGTTCGCCGCCGCCATCGGCGCGGTCGAGGACGCGACCCTGTGGCTCCTCGACGCCAAGGCCGATGCGGCGCGCGGCGCCGACGTACTCGCCGCCGCCGACGCCTATCTGAAGCTGCTCGGCGACGTCATCGGCGGCTGGATGCTGGCCAGGGGGGCCCTGGCGGCCAGGGCCCGCCTCGACGCCCACGACGGCGATCCGGCCTGGCTGCAGGGCAAGATCGATCTCTACGAGGTCTATGCCGCCAACATCCTCGGCCACGCCTCCAGCCGCCTCGCGGCCATCGGTCAGGGCGGAGACCTGCTGTCGCGGATGACCCGGGAAGCGCTGGGGGCTTAGTCGCCCCCGTCTCCCCGCCCCCCTCGACACTCCCCCTCCGTCATCCTCGGGGCGCGAAGCGAACCCGAGAACCCAGCCTCACCGCTATCCCCACGATCACTGCCCGCTTCCAGACTCGAGGGCTGGGTCCTCGGGTCAAGCCCGAGGATGACGGAGGGCTCTGGAAGGATGCGGGAGGATTTATTCCTAAATCCTCCTTGCGCGACAGGAGAGCCGCACCCACCTCGACACGGAGGTCTTTGAAATCGTCGGACCAGGTCAGGGCGCTGGACTCACATTGGACTCGAGTCCAATCAGGACATCGTTCCAACATCCTGAACACGCTAGAAGTTTTCGTCCCGTTGGACTCTTTGGACTCTGTTTTTCCAGAGTCCAATCCAGCCCGGGCTGAGCGTCGTCCGGAGGCTATTTGTCCAGCAGCGCGATCGCCTCGCGGACATAGACGGCGTGGGTCACCACCCCGATCTCCAGCTGTTCGCCGTTGACCCTCACCTCCTGGCTCAGCAGGCCGGCGATGAAGGCGGTCTCCGGCTCCGTCGTGCCGGGACGCTTCCGCGCGCTCGGGGTCCAGAAGACCGGCCCTCCAGAGTTGCCCGGGAAGACGGTGAAATCCAGCAGGAAGGTCGGGAAGGCGCTGACCGGCGACAGGGGCCAGGAGGCGACCCGGCCCACCCTCAGGATCGGGAAGCCCGCCCGATTCGCCGACAGTCCGCGTGGAAAGCCCAGCGACAACAGCTCATCCCCCGGCCCCACCTGCCAGGCGTCGAAGGCGTTCTCGTCCGCAAGCCAGCCCAGGGGGATCGCCGCCCGGGCAAAGGCTTCCGGGGCCTGCACCTCCATCACAGCCACATCGCGATCCGGATGCTGGGTCCACAGCGGAAGCCCCTCTGCGTCGCGGATCGTCAGGGGCTCGGGATCAAAACGCCACGTCCCGTCACCCAGCGCCGTGCGCCAGCCGATCCGCGCCTCGGCCTCGTTCATGGTCTCCAGCACGTGGGCCGCGGTCACCAGAACGACCCGCGGCGTCCCGTCGGGCCTCGGCGCCTGGATCAGAAACCCGGTGCCCACGGTCCGCGTGGTCGGCCCCGACGGCTGGTCCAGCTGCACCGTCGCGTCGATCAGACCGACCGTCAGGTCCCAGACAGGGGCGACGATCGGCGGGGGCGCGGCGTCCTGGGCGGGCGGGATCTCGATCATGGGCAACCTTCGTGGACGGGCGGTGCATTTGACGGCGTGCATGCCGGTCGCACAAGCTGCGCCACTGACTTACAGGGGAGCGACCACGATGAACCGCCGTGAATTCGTCGTCACGACCGCCGCCTCGGCGCTCGCCGCCGCCTCCCCCGCCCTCGCCCGTTCCCCCGGAGCCCAGATGTCGCCTACGCCCCCCGTCGCCCGGAAGATTCCCGTCGTCATCGAACAGTTGGGGCGCACACGCACCGATGACTATCAGTGGATGAAGGATGACAGCTGGCAGGCCGTCCTGCGCGACCCGACCCTGATCAAGGCCGACGTCAAGGCGCACCTGGAGGCCGAGAACGCCTATCGCGAGGCCATGCTGGCCTCGACCCTCCCGCTGCAGGGGCAGCTGTTCGAGGAGATGAAGGGCCGCATCAAGGAGGACGATTCGTCCGTCCCCTCGCCCGACGGCCCTTGGGAGTATTTCACCGAATACCGCACCGGCGACCAGCACCCCCGCTATATGCGCGTCGAGCGCCAGGGGACCTGGATCGCCGACGGTCGACAGGTGACCAAGACCTTCATCGTCGCCCCGACGCCAGAGTTGCTGCTGGACTGCAACCTGCTGGCCGAGGGCAAGGCCTATTCGGAGGTCTCGGCCGTCGAGCACAGCCCCGACCACACCCTGTTCGCCTGGGCCGAGGACGCCCAGGGGTCGGAGGTCCACCACATCTACACCCGCGACCTCGCGACCGGCGAGGTCCTGCCCGACCCGATCCCGTCGGCGACCGGCAACTTCACCTTCTCGCCCTGCTCCTGCTGGATCTTCTGGACCAACCGCGACGACAACGGCCGCCCGGACAAGATCTTCCGCCGCCCCTCCCGCGGCGGCGAAACGACCCTGGTCTACGAGGAAGCCGACGACGGCATGTTCATGGGCGTCGAACGCACCTCCGACGACGCCTTCATCGTCATCTCGATCCAGAATCAGGAGACCTCGGAGGCCCGCTACATCTCCGGCCAGCGGCCGACCAACCTGCCCGTCGTCCTGGCTGAGCGCGAGGTAGCCCTCCGTTACGACGTCGATCACTGGCAGGACCGCTGGGTCATCCGCACCAACGCCGACGACGCCATCGACTTCAAGATTGTCCAGACCCCGACCGAAAGACCCGCCCGCGCCAGCTGGGAGGACCTGGTCCCCCACACGCCCGGCCGCTTCATCGAGGGCGTGGCCGTGGTCAAGAGCTTCCTCGCCCGGCAGGAACGCGCCGACGCCAATACGAAGATCGTCATCCGCAGCCGCGCGGGCGACGAGCACGAGATCGCGGTCGACGAACCCGCCTACGCCCTGTCGCTGGCCGGGGCGTCGGAGTTCGAAACCACGACGATGCGCTACGGCTACAACTCGCCGTCGACGCCCACTTCGACCTACGACTACGACCTCGCCACCCGTGAGCGGACCTTGCGCAAGGTCCAGGAAGTCCCCTCGGGCCACGACCCCGCGGACTATGTCGTCGAGCGACTGAACGCCGCTGCGACGGACGGCAAGCTGGTGCCGGTCACTGTTCTGCGTCGTCGCTCGACGCCCGTCGACGGGTCCGCACCCCTGCTGCTGTACGGCTACGGCTCCTACGGCATCCCGATGTCGGCCAGCTTCTCGACCGGAAGGCTGTCGCTGGTCGATCGCGGCTGGATCTACGCCATCGCCCACATCCGGGGCGGCTCGGACAAGGGCTGGGGCTGGTTCCTGGACGGACGCAAATTCAAGAAGAAGAACACCTTCACGGACTTCACGGCCGCCGCCGACCATCTGATCAGCCGCGACTACGCCCGCGCCGGGAACATCGTGGCGCAAGGGGGGTCCGCAGGCGGCCTGCTGATGGGGGCGGTGACCAACATGAGGCCCGAGCTCTGGGCCGGGGTCATCGGCCAGGTGCCGTTCGTGGACGTGATCAACACCATGTCGGACGTCAGCCTGCCCCTGACGCCGCCGGAATGGCCCGAGTGGGGCAATCCGATCGAGGACGCCGAGGCCTACGACTACATCGCCAGCTACAGCCCCTACGACAACGTCGGCCCGAAGGCCTATCCGGCCATCCTCGCCACAGGCGGCCTGTCCGACCCCCGCGTGACCTACTGGGAGCCGGAGAAGTGGGTGGCGAAACTTCGTCCCGCGACCACCTCCGGGAAACCTGTACTCCTCAAGATCAATATGGAGGCCGGCCACGGCGGCGCCTCCGGCCGTTTCGATTATCTGAAGGAGGTCGCCCACGACTACGCCTTCGCGATCTGGGCGATCCAGCGGGGGTGGGAGCCCGCGTGATCCGGGAGGCGACACCCGACGATCTCCCCGCCATCACGGCCCTCTACGGCCGCGAGGTTCTGACCGGCACGGCGACGTTCGAGCTGGAGCCGCCCTCGCTGGCCGAGATGACCGACCGTTTCGAAGCCGTGCGCGCCAGGGGCCTGCCGTGGTTCGTGGCCGAGATCGACGGCGCCTTCGCCGGCTACGCCTACGCCTCGCCGTTCCGGCCGCGTCCGGCCTATCGCTACGGCGTCGAGGGATCGATCTACGTCGAGGAGACCGCGCGCGGCCACGGCGTCGGCCGCGCCCTGCTGGCCGCCCTGATCGATCGGGCGAGAGCGCTGGGCCTGCGCCATATTATCGGCGCCATCAGCGACAGCGCGACCAGTCAGGCGTCCATCGGCCTGCACGAGCGCCTCGGATTCAGCCGTGTGGGTCGCTACCATCAGGTCGGCTGGAAGTTCGATCGCTGGCTGGACGTCCAACTGATGCAGCTTGATCTCGATCCGACCGGCGTCCCGCCCAAGGCTCCGGGCATCGACCTGACCGGAGGTCTAGCCTGATCAGTGCGGGGCGATGTCCGCCGGTGGCGTGGTCAGCCACGGCGCCAGCCGGAACCGCCTCGGCGGAGCGTCCACCTTCCGGGTCAGGATAAAACGCTGCGCGAAGGCGACCACGGCGCGGATCGTCTGCTCATCGAACGGCTTGGACACCGCGCCCAGCGCGCCCGCGAATCCATCGGGAATCTGTTCCGGGTTCGCGGTCAGGAAGATCACGGCCATGCCGTAGTCGCTCACCAGTCGATGCGCGATCTGCGGCCCGGTCGTCCCGTCCAGCAGGTTGACATCCACCAGGGCCAGCCTGGGCCGCTCGCGCTCGGCGATCTCGAAGGCGCCTTTGCGATCCATGGCGCAACCGACAACGTCGCACCCGGCGTCGCCGAGCACGAGTTCCAGTTCCATCGCGAGGATGGCCTGGTCCTCCACGATCATGACCCGCAGGTCAGACGTCTGCTGCAATCTACTCACCAAAGCGCACCGCCGACGGTCGTAAAGCTTACTGTGTCGGTTACCGCACAATCCGAACGCGCGCTTGGACGGTTGGTTCACCGTGAGGTATCAGAATCTCTGATTTGCACGCCTTGGGGGGCGAATGGCCGCTGATGCGGAACCGAGAATCGCCGAGATCGATCCTCCGCTGCCTGGCGGCTATCCGCTGCTCCAGGCGCTGGTCGGCATCCGGCTGCGCAGCGTCGAGGATTCCGAGAGCCGGCGCCATCTGACCTGGCTCAGCGACATGGTCGCCGCCATGGGTCTGATCCGTCGCCGCGTGGTCGAGGGCGGGTCGGTCGATTTCGCCGCCTACCTGGATGACGCGACGGGCTTCTGGCGGCGGACCTGCGAGACTCGCGGCGTGCGCATCGATCTGCGCGCCGCCCCGGCCGCCCTGCCGGAAAACCACGCCCTGCCCCTGGCCATCATCGTGCACGAGTTGATGTCCAACGCCGTGCGCCACGCCTTCCCGGACGGCCGGCGGGGCTCCATCGCCATCGCCTGTTCCCGGGCCTCCGACGGCGTCAGCCTGGTGGTTCGCGATTCGGGGATCGGCGCGGATGACCTCGCCAAGCGGGACGGCCTGGCGCTGGTGGAGGGGTTGGTCGCCCATCTGGGCGGCGCCATGGTCATCGAATCCGCGGCCGGAGCCGGTGTCGGCATCCGCGTGCGCCTGCCGATACGGCCCGACACGACGCACTGACGCCCGCCCCAGAGGGCGTGGTCATGGCTGGACTGCCCGGAAGGCCGATGGCTGGGGAACAAGGACTCGAACCTTGAATGACGGTACCAAAAACCGGAGTGTTACCATTACACCATTCCCCAGCAGGACCGGTGCGCCCGAGGGCCTAGGCCCGAGGGAGGCGGTCGAATACGCCAAGGCCGCCGGGGATGCAACACCCGGTTTCCGGACTATTTTGCAAAGCCCCGGAAGGCGCTTGCAGCCTCCGAAACCCCTCGCTATAAGCCCGCCTCCAAGTCGGAGTGTGGCTCAGTCTGGTAGAGCACTGCCTTCGGGAGGCAGGGGTCGGAGGTTCGAATCCTCTCACTCCGACCATTTATTCAGGGGCGTCCAACCCCCGGATAGGATCGAAAGGGCGCCCCGTCAGGAGCGCTCTTTTCGTTTCAGCCCTCCGCCCTTGTCGCCACGGCCCCCAAACGCAGTCCCACGGCCTCGATCGTTCGGCCTCCCAGCGCCTTCCTGCGCGCCAGCAGCTCGGGCGAGCCGGCGTCGTAGTCGGCCATCAGCCGCTTCACGAACGACCCGTCGCGCACATCGGCCAGCACCCCGTCCATCGCCGTCCGCGACGCCTCCCCGATCACACGAGGGCCGGTCAGATAGGCGCCGTACTCGGCGGTGTTGGAGATCTTGGCGAAGGCCCCGGCGATGCCGCGTTCGTACATCAGGTCCGTGACCAGCTTGACCTCGTAGAAGCATTCGAACCACGCCACCTCCGGCGGATAGCCGGCATCGACCAGCTTCATGAAGGCCGCGTCGATGAGCTCGCCGACGCCGCCGCACAGCACCACCTGTTCGCCGAACAGGTCGCTCTCGCATTCAGCGGCGAAGGTGGTCTCCAGAATGCCCTTGCGGCCGCAGCCCAGAGCCGCCGCATAGGACAGGCCTAGGGCGTGGGCTCCGCCGGTCGCGTCCTGATGGACCCCGAACAGGCAGAAGACTCCCTCCCCGGCTTCGTAGAGATCGCGGATACGCGGTCCGATGCCCTTGGGCGAATCGAGGATGACGTCGAGGTCGGAGCGCGGCGTCACCAGCCCGAACCGCACCGACAGGCCATGGGCGAAGATCAGGGCCGCGCCCGGCCGAATGCTCGGCTCGATCTCATCACGATACAGGTCGCGATGCGCCTCGTCGGAGACCATGACGGCGATGACGTCGGCGCCCGCCGTCGCCTCGCCTGCCGTCAGGACACGGAAGCCGTCGGCCTCTGCCTTCGCCCGCGTCATCGAACCGGCCTTCAGCCCCACGACGATGTCGGCGACGCCGCTGTCGCGCAGGTTCAGGGCGTGGGTCCGCCCCTGGCTGCCGTAGCCGATGATCGCCACCCGCTTGCCGCGGATGATCGACAGGTCGCAGTCGCGGTCGTGGAAGACGGGAAGCGGATTGGGTACAAGCTGGCTCATGACCGTCCTCATAACGCCTTCCTCCGTCGTCGCCTTCTGGAAAGAAGCGGGACCCGCCAGGTGGTACGCCAAGGACGAGGTGTTCGACCGGGCGTTCCGCGAGGCTGCTCTCGACCTGCACTGGGCCGCCGCCCGGCGGGAACTGGATGACTGGATCGAGATAGCCGAGGGCGCGCTGGCTCTCATGGTCCTGCTCGATCAGTATCCCCGGAACTCTTACCGCGGCACGGCGCACCAGTTCGCCACCGACAGCCTGGGGCTGATGTACGCGAAACAGGCCTGGGATCGCGGCTACCCCCGCACGTTCGAGCCGGATCTGCGCCAGTTCTTCGTCACCCCGTTCGAGCATTCCGAGGACCTGGCCGAACAGGACGCCGCCCTGCCCTTGTGCGCCGACATGCCCGAGGTGCTGAAGTACGCCCACATCCACCGGGACATCATCGTTCGCTTCGGCCGCTTCCCGCACCGCAACCGGACGCTGGGCCGCGAGACGACGGCGGAGGAACAGGCCTTTCTGGATCAGGGCGGGTTCGGCGGCTGAACCGCCGGACTGGACTCGAAAAAACGGAGTCCAAAGAGTCCAAATCCTCAGTTTTCGTGAGCGATATTTTCCCTATCTCATTCAAATCATGAGAGTCATTGGACCGGGCACGAATAGAGGCAGGGGTTGGCGAGTGCACTCCATCGGCGGGGCATGGCGGCGCCCTGACCGTCGAGGTCCGGGAGAGTTGATCTGGCTGCCGCTGTTCATGCCGGAACCCTGACACGCGGGTGCGCCAGATCCGGTCGCAGGCGAGGCCAATTTCCTGTGAGCAACCGAATCGCGCCGATGTGACGACAGCGAATCACCTGCACACTGTGGCGATGAACGCCGTGGCCCAGATCAGTGACCTTCAGGACCGTATCGGCGCCGCGCCGGCCGATCATCCGGAATTCCAGTACCTCAACCTGTTGCGCGACATTCTCGACAACGGGGTGCGTCGTGACGACCGCACCGGCACGGGCACCCTGGGCGTGTTCGGCCGCCAGTTGCGCTTCGACCTGTCGAAGGGCTTCCCCCTTCTGACGACCAAGAAGCTGCACCTGCGCTCCATCATCGTCGAGCTGCTGTGGTTCCTGCGCGGCGAGACCAACACCCGCTGGCTGAAGGAAAACGGCTGTTCGATCTGGGACGAGTGGGCCGACGAGAACGGCGAACTGGGTCCGGTTTACGGGAAACAGTGGCGGTCGTGGGCGGCGCCGAACGGCGAATCGATCGACCAGATTGCGCGCCTGATCGAGGGGCTGAAGACCAATCCGAACAGCCGTCGCCACATCGTCTCGGCCTGGAACCCGGCCGATATCGAGGACATGGCCCTGCCGCCCTGTCACTGCCTGTTCCAGTTCTTCGTGGCGGATGGAAAGCTGAGCTGCCAGCTGTACCAGCGCTCGGCCGACGTCTTCCTCGGCGTGCCGTTCAACATCGCGTCCTATGCGCTGTTCACACACATGGTTTGTGAGGTGACGGGCTACGAACCGGGAGAGTTCGTCCATACCTTCGGCGACGCCCACCTATATCTCGACCATCTCAAGCAAGCCGAACTCCAGCTGACGCGGGAGCCTTTGGATTTTCCGCAGGTGAAGCTCAAGCGCCGGCTGAAAGACATCCTTGAGTTCGAGTCGTCAGACTTCGAGTTCATCGGCTACCAAGCTCATCCGCACATCCCGGCCAAGGTCTCCAAATAGCGGTGGACCGTCCATCGCTGTTCATCGGCTCGTCACGAGAAGCGATGGATGTGGCCTACGCGCTTCAGAAAAATCTGGAGTATGAGTCCGATCCAACCGTTTGGGATCAGGGCGTCTTTCGACCAATGCGTCAGACGTTGGTCGATCTGGTCGAAGAATCCGGCCGTACCGACTTTGCTGTATTCGTGTTCGCACCGGACGATGTCGCCGCCATACGCGGCGAGACAGTGACCATCGTCCGAGACAATGTGCTGTTCGAGCTGGGCATATTTATCGGGGCGCTTGGACCGGAGCGCTGCTTCGTTGTTGCACCGCGCGACGCGCCCAGCCTCCATCTTCCGAGTGATCTTCTCGGTTTGGCCCCCATCCGGTATGCGGCTGACCGGCGCGATGGGAGATTGCGTGCCGCCCTTGGTCCCGCCAGCCACGACATTCTCACCTCCATACGAGCGCTTGGCCGCAAGCCTGAGACGCCGATCTCCCCTCCCCAACTTCATTCGCCGCTCGCCGATGCGACCCTGGATGTGCATCGCCTGACCAAACGATTCATCGATGACTGGAATGGTCCAGATCTCGCGGCATTTCGAACACGCCTTCGATCGCCTGTCCCTCTGCACGTGATGGAAGACGAGGACGGCCTGGCGACAGAGGCGATCCAGAACGTATTCTACTTCCTCAACACAATGGCTGAGGCCCTCCTCGCTGGACGGCTGATAGAGGCCGAGGCGAGGCCGGTCTTCGAGAATCCGGTCCGGCAGGTTTGGTCGCACGCCTTTACCTATCTGGCGCCGCTCAATCAGGCGGATGAGGCATGGAACCCGCTGCCGCCCATCGCCCAATTGGATCGGGAATGGCGAAAGGACTCGCTATGATCCTTTCCGAACTGTCGGAGAAGGTCGCCCGCATCTCCGACATCTACGCCGCCGAGCACGGCATCGACCGCTCCGGCGACTGGGCCATCCTGAAGCTGCAGGAGGAACTCGGCGAACTGACCGCAGAGCATCTGCGCCTGTCGGGCCGCGCGCGGGGCGAGCCGAGTGAACAGGCGCTTGGCGATGAGGCGGCCGATGTCCTGGGCATGCTTCTGATCTACTGCGACCGCGCCGGCATCGATCTGGAGCAGGCGATGCAGCGCAAATGGCTCCACTGGCTCGAGCCGGAAACCGCCGTTCCGCCAGACTAGCGTCGCCATAAGACTCGGCGCAGCCTTCCGACCCGATCCGCATCAGGCGGACGGGGCAAACGGGAGGGTTCGCCATGGTGAAGCGTTTTTCGGCCGAGCTGGTCGGCACGATGGTGCTGGTTCTGTTCGGATGCGGGGCGGCGGTTCTGGGGCCGGCGCCGTTCGACCAGCTGGCGGTGTCGCTGGCCTTCGGGTTCGCCATTGTCGCGATGGCCTATGGCATCGGCCCGGTCTCGGGCTGTCACGTCAACCCGGCGGTGAGCCTGGCCGCCTTCGTCGCCGGGCGAATGTCGGCGAAGGACATGCTGGTCTACTGGGTCGCCCAGTTCATCGGTGCCCTGATCGGGGCCGTCCTGCTGTCGCTGATCGCCAAGACCGGCGTCGCCAACCTGGGTCAGAACGGCTGGGGTCCGGGCTATCTCGGCGAGTACGGGCTGCACGCGGCGGCCATCTTCGAGGTCGTGATGACGGCCATCTTCGTCGTTGTGATCTTGGGGGTCACCGGAGACAGGGGGCATGGACCGTTCGCGGGCGTGGCCATCGGCCTCACCCTGGCGGTCATCCACATCGTCGGCATCCAGGTGACCGGCGTCTCGGTCAATCCGGCCCGCAGCTTCGGCCCCGCTGTCCTCGCGGGCGGTACGGCGGTCAGCCAGCTGTGGCTGTTCATCGTCGCCCCGGCTGTGGGCGCGGTGCTCGGCGCCCTGCTGTTCCGGTTGAAAGTGCTGGACCCGGACGCCTGACACAGGTCAGTGGGCGGCTCTGCATCGACGGAGCCGCCCATGCCCATTCCCCATATCGCCCTGGTCGTCGCGCGCGCCCGGAACGGCGTCATCGGCAGGGACGGCGACCTGCCGTGGACGCTGCGCAGCGACCTGCAACGGTTCAAGGCGATCACCACGGGCAAGCCCTGTATCATGGGCCGGGCGACCTGGGAGAGCCTGCCGCTGCGCCCCCTGCCCGGCCGGCTGAACCTGATCCTTTCACGCGACCTGTCCTACGAGGAATCCGGCAAGGCGAAGGGGGCGGTGGTCGTCTCCAGCTTCGCCGACGCCATCGATATCGCCCGCGAGACGGCTGAGGACGACGACATCGACGAGGTCTGCGTCATCGGCGGCACGGCCCTGTTCGAGACCGCCCTGCCGCGGGCGAAGCGGCTCTACATCACCGAGGTGGACGCGGAGCCGCAGGGCGACGCGGTCTTTCCGGCCTTCGACGAATCCCTCTTCCGCGAAGTCTCGATCGAGCGGCATGATGCGGGCGAGAAGGACGACCACGCCTTCGCCTTCCGCATCCTCGAGCGCATCTGAACCCGGAGCCGGCCGCCATGATGACCTCCACCACCAACGAGATCTTCGGCCACAAGGTCGTGCGCCACATCGGCGTCGTGCGCGGCATCACCGTGCGCTCGCGCAACGCCATTTCGGACATGGTGGGCGGCGTCCAGTCGATGCTCGGCGGCCGCGTCGGCGCCTATGTGAAGCTGGCCGAGGTCGGGCGGCAGGAAGCCTTCGAGCATCTGGTCGAACACGCCAGGGCCGCCGGGGCGAACGCCATCCTGGCCATGCGCTACGACGCCACCGAGATCATGCCGGGCGTGACCGAGGTGCTGGCCTACGGCACGGCGGTCGTCGTCGAACCCGTCTGAGTCCTGTCCGCAGGCGGCATGGCGTCCGTCCCGCACCAGCGGTCCCAGACCCGGAAATAGAGTCCGAAATTCGTCTTCATATGGGTGTGATGCCGGCTGTGGTGGGTCGCGGTGATCAGCTGCGACCCGATCCGCCCGCGCACCCAGCGATCCGGCCACATCTCCCGGCCGCAGTGATTCATCACCGCCGTCGCCGTCATCACCGTCAGCATCATGGCCAGCATCCAGAGGTTCAGCGGGACAATGAAGGCCAGAACCGGCAGCAGCCAGGCCGTCAGCGCGGCCTCCGCCGGATCGAAGGCGAAGCTGGCGAAGGGACTGGGGTCGCGCGCCCGGTGATGCGCGGCATGGGCCCAGGCGAAGACCCGCCGGTCATGCAGCAGCCGGTGGGTCCAGTAGTAGTGGGCATCCTGCACGATGAGGAGCAGGACGAAACTGAGCGGCAGCCACCACAGGGGCCAGGCGGCGGGATCGAGATACAGTTTCGTCCCTCCCGCCTTCCACGCCTCGAGGGCGATGGCCGCGGGGAAGGCGTAGATCGGCGTCGACAGCAGTGAGTAGCGGATCTCGTGCAGCATCAGCCTGCGCGACGGCCGCTCGCGGTTCAATCGGCGCCCGACGCCGTTCGCTCGCCCCCAGGTGATCCACCACACGCCGCCCGCGACCAGCAGATAGCGCGCACCGATGATCAGGCTCAGCCAGACTGTGGTGACGAGGACGGCGACGACCATGGATCCCCTTACCCCTTCCTCCCCCGTCGGGGGAGGACCATCAGTGCAGCACAGCCATATGGCTGCGGTCGAAATCGGTCAGTTCGGCCTGGCGGCCGTCGCGGACCTTCTGCACCCAGTCCGGATCGGCCAGCAGGGCGCGGCCCACCGCGATCAGGTCGAACTCCTCGCGCTCCATCCGCCCGATCAGACCGTCCAGCGAGGCCGGCTTCGACCCGGCCCCGCCGAAGGCCGCGATGAACTCGCCGTCCAGACCGACCGAGCCGACGCTGATGGTGGGCTTCTGGGTGATCACCTTGGCCCAGCCGGCGAAATTCAGGTCCGATCCCTCGAACTCCGGCTCCCAGAAGCGGCGCTGCGAACAGTGGAAGACGTCCACGCCCGCATCCGAAAGCGGCAGCAGCCACTCGGCCATCTCGTCAGGATTGGCGGCGATCTTCGCGTCGTAATCCTGAAGCTTCCACTGCGACAGGCGGATGATCAGAGGCATGTCCGGCCCCAGGCCTTCACGCACGGCCTTCACGACCTCGACCCCGAAGCGGGCGCGTTCGGCGATCGACGGACCCCCCCAGCGATCGCCGCGGGCATTGAGGCCGGACCAGTAGAACTGGTCGATCAGATAGCCGTGGGCCGAATGGATCTCGGCGGCGTCGAAGCCCAGCTCACGCGACGCCCGTGCCGACCGGCCGAAGGCGGCGATGGTGTCGGCGATGTCCTCCTCGGTCATCGGCTCGTATTTCTGCTTGCCGGGCGCGACGAGGCCGGACGGGCTGTCGACCTGGCCCAGCGGCTCCCAGTCCGCCGTTCGCCCGCGCGCGGCGCCGACGTGCCAGATCTGCGGCGCGATCAGGCCCCCGGCCGCGTGGACCTCGTCCACCACCTTCTTCCATTCGGGCAGGGCCTCGCCGTGGAAGACCGGGACGCTGGCGTCGTTGCGCGCGGCGGGACGCTCGACCACCGTGCCCTCGGTGATGATCAGCCCGACCTCGCCCTCGGCCCGGCGACGGTAGTAGGCCGCGACATCCGGGGTCGGGATGCCGCCCGGAGAGAAGGATCGCGTCATCGGCGCCATGACGATGCGGTTCGGCAGCGTCAGCCCCTTGATCGTGAAGGGCCGGAACAGGGTGTCGACGCTCATCGGAAGTCTCGCGGGAGGGTTCAGGAACCCCCAAGGTGGCTGTTTCCGTTGCGTTTGAAAACCCTCAGAGGGCGAGTTTTTGCACGACCCTGGCCGCCATCGCGTCGAACCGATCCGCGACCTGCCCGGACGTGAGCGGCGCGCCTGCATCCCCCGCCTCCCGCAGCGAGGCATCCAGCGGCAGGTCGCCGAGGAAGTCGACGCCCAGCCGTCCGGCCTCCGCCTCGGCGCCGCCGCGCCCGAAGACGTCGCCGCTCATGTTCTCGATCAGGCCCAGGGTCGGAACATTCACCCGCTGGAACAGGGTGTGGGCCCGCCGCGCGTCGGCCAGGGCCACCTCCTGCGGCGTCGAGACGATCACCGCGCCGTCCAGCGGCGTCTTCTGGATCACGGTCAGCTGCACGTCCCCCGTGCCCGGCGGCAGGTCGACGACCAGCACGTCCAGCGGCCCGGCTTCCGTGCCCCAGCGCGTCTGGGTCAGCATCTGGGTGATGGCCTGGGACGCCATTGGCCCGCGCCAGATCATGGCGTCGGTCCTCTGGGTGAGCAGGCCCACCGACATGGCCTTCAGTCCGTGCGCCACATGCGGCACGATCGCCCCGTCCTCATAGGCGGGCTGGCCCGACAGCCCCAGCATGGTCGGCAACGACGGCCCATAGACGTCGGCGTCGAGGATGCCGACCGACAGGCCGCGCCGCGCCAGGGCCGTCGCGAGGTTGACCGCGACGGTGGACTTGCCCACCCCGCCCTTGCCGCTGGCCACGGCCAACACGCGCCGCACATGGGCCGGGCGATCGGTCGGCACGGGCGCCCTGGCGCGCGTCTGGTCGACGGCGGCGGGCGACAGGGAGGCCTTGCGCCCGACCGGGGCCAGCTCCGACGTCAGCACCACCGACACCCGCGCCATGCCCGGCATGGCCTTCAGCGCCGCCTCGGCCGCGTCTCGCACCGGGGCCCAGGCGGCGGTGCGGTTGGCGGGGACCTCGATCACGAAGCCGGCGCGATCCTCGGCCACCGTCAGCCCTTTCGGTGCCCCGGCGTCGATCAGGCCCCGGCCCGTGTCAGGATCGAGGATGGCGTTGAGCACGGCTTCGACGGAGGCGCGGTCGATCAAGGGGATCTGTCCCGGTTGCGAGGGAAGGATGCGCGTTCTATCGCCATCCCCTGTCCCGCGCGAGCCTCCGTTGCCCCATCCGCCCATTACATTGATCGCCGGACCGACCGCCTCGGGAAAGTCGCGCCTCGCCCTGGAGCGCGCCCGGGCGACCGGCGCCGCCATCGTCAACGCCGACAGCCAGCAGCTCTATGCCGACCTGCGCGTCCTGACGGCCCGACCGTCGCGCGACGAGGAACGGCAGGCGCCGCATCATCTCTACGGGACCGTCGATGCGGCGGAGGCCTGGTCCGTCGGGCGCTGGACCCGCGCGGTCCTGCCCCTGATCGACGCGCTGCGCAGCCAGGGTCGCCCGATCCTCGTCGTCGGCGGCACGGGGCTGTATTTCACCGCCCTGACAAAGGGACTGGCCGACATCCCCGCCGTGCCGACCGAAGCCCGCGACGAGGCCATGGCCCTGTATGACACCGAGGGCGAGGCCGCCTTCCGCCTGCGACTGATCCCCCTCGATCCACCCGCCGAGGCGGGCATCGCGAGCGGCGACCGCCAGCGTCTGACCCGCGCCTTCGCCGTGGCCCGGTCAACCGGCCGGTCGCTGTCGGACTGGCAGGCCGGGACGACGCCCCTGTTGCAACCCGGAACCTATGATCGGCTGGTTTTGGAGCCGGAGCGCGAGACCCTCTACGCGAACTGCGATGCTCGCGTTCTGTCAATGATGGATAACGGCGCCGTCGAGGAGGTCCGCGCCCTGATCGCCCGCGACCTCGACCCGGCCCTGCCCGCCATGAAGGCCGTGGGGGTTCGGGAGATCGCCGCATGGCTGGCGGGCGAAACCACCCGCGCCGATGCGGTGGCCGCCCTGCAGCAGGCCACCCGCAACTACGCGAAACGCCAGCTGACCTGGTTCAGAAACCAGTGCCGCGACTGGGCGAGGGCGTAGGTGGCCATCACGGACAGAGTGGCCGCCCGCCCTCCCGGCATTCCGCGCGCGGGGCAGTGACGGCCTGAACCCGCCGCCCCGCCTGGTCGGCACGCGGATCGACGCTGGGGATAACAGCGTTTTCGCATTGCCCGCCCACGGCGCTCGGCTAGGCTGACGTTGAACCCGCTGTGGGTCTCGAAAGGGATGTGACGGATGCGGACCCTGATCCTCGGCGCGGCCTTGCTGGTGGCGGCCTGCTCTCAAGAGGCGACTGCCCCTGCCCCGGACGCTGCCGCTCCCGCAACGACCGCAGAGGCTTCCGCACCGGCGACGGGCGCACCGGCCCTGGCGGGCGCCTATACCTTCTTCGGCGACAATCTGACGGCGGCGTCCTGCAGCCTCGTGCTCGACGGGCGGGCCATCGAGGGGGCTCCGGGCGTCTTCGGCGTGACCCTCGGCACGGCCCTGGTGACCGCCGGTGTGGCCGGCGAGGTTCCCTGCGAGGAGGCCTATCCTTTCCTCGCCGTCCTGACGGGCTGGGAAGAACTGGAAGGCGGCGGCATCCGGCTGATCGGGGCCGAGGGTTCCGTGTTCGGCGATTTCCGCCTGACCGACGGCGCCTACAGCGGCGTGATCGCCTATGACGGCAAGACCTATGGTCTCTCACCGGAGACGGTCTGAAGCCGTCCCGGATGATCCGCCCGGAGGGCCACACCGGGGCGCGGCCTGTGATTGCAGCCTTGATGAGGCTCGACTAGCGTCACCGTAAGAGAGTCAGCAGGGACGGACCGGGCATGCGGGACAGACTTTTCATCATCGGGCTGGCGGCCCTTGTGCTGGCGGCCTGTCAGGCCCCGGCCGGGGAAGCGCAGACGGCGCCCGCCGCGGCGTCGGCCACGGCCGGCTTCTCTGCACCCCGGACGGTCGGAACCCATACGGTGACCGGCGTCCTGCATGGCTTCGAGGACGCCGGCTTTCCGATGTATGCCATGGAGGTCGGTGCGGCCGGAGGGGCGGCCGGCGATGAGGCCAATCTGCAGCTTCTCACACTCGACCCGGACGCAGGCGGACCGGTGGATCCGGCCGCGATCCAGCCCATGGTCGGCCAGGCCGTCACGGTCCGCTATTCGGTCACCGCCGCGACCCAGATGACGGACATCCGGGTCAACGGGGCCTCGGTGCTTCTGCCCGTCGAGGGCGGGCCGGGTCCGGTGGCCGGGACCCGGACGATCGAAGGCGTGCTGAGCGGCGCCGAGGGCGAGAGCGGCGACCTGCCCTCGTCCCTGACCGTCACGGCGAGCGACGGAACCGCAGTGTCCTTCGACGCCTTCATCGAGCCGGGGATGGCCGGCGCCAACGGCCGGACCGTGACCCTGCAGTATGTGGACGACGTGAACATCGAGCTGGTTTCGATCGTCCCTGCCGGCTAGTTTTCTGGCTGCGAAGCGCCTGTCCCGCGCCTTTGCTGTGGCCCGGTCCACCGGCCGGTCGCTGTCGGGCTGACAGGCGGTACGACGTCCCGCGCCGATGCGGTGGCCGCCCTGCAGCAGGCCGCCCGCAACTACGCCAAACGCCAGCTGACCTGGTTCAGCAACCCGTGCCCGGACAGGGCAAGGGTCCAGGCTGACATCAGACGAACCCAACGTCCGCTACGGGTTGTTAGCGGACGTCCGTTGTCGAACCCATCAAGTTCCGAAATGAGCCAGAAGGCGACATTCACTCATCATCCAGAATGCGACATTCGCGCAAACAGCACCGAGCCCCCTCTCAGGCAGAGTTTTCGCGCCGGTCCCGACCCGCAGACGGCGCCAAAGCCTGGCCTGGATTGAACGTGGAGCCCACCAACAGCGGTCGGGAGCATGCGAACCCAGTCGCTGGGAAAACTGCCAGATCTCCAAGCTGGACCGGTAGCACGGTCGTGTCGGGACGCTGTCTGGTCCGTGGCATCGACGGCCAGCTTGCCTGGAAGTCGAGCCCAGCCTTTGGGCTTCTGTAGTCACAACATCCCGATACTGCGCAGCCAACTCTCGACCTGGCCCGGCCACTCCCTCGTGATCGGGTCTGTCGTCGGCCGCATTCCGAAAGCGTGGCCACCCTTCGCATAGAGACGCATATCGACCGGAACCCCGGCGTCGTTCAGCGCCAGCGCATAGGCCATGGGCTCGCGCACATCGTCGACAGGATCGTTCATCGCGTGGATGATCAGCGTCGGCGGTGCGTTCGGGCTGATCGTCACCGAGGGGGCCAGTTCGAGTTCGTTGCGTCCCTTGCTCGTGTCCAGGACGCGGGCCGTATAGGCGACGATCGCGAAATCCGGCCGCGGGGACTGGCGATCGGCCGCGTCGGTCGGCGGATAGGTCCGCTCGTCGGTATTGCTCATGTTCGTCACGAGATAAGCCCCGGCGGAAAACCCGATGACTCCGATCTTGTGCGGATCGATGCCATTGGCGCCGGCCTGTTCGCGCAGCAATCCCATCGCGCGCTGGGCGTCTTCGAGACCCAGCAGGACGTCTGGACGCCGTTGCCGGCCGTTCTCCCGCGGCCATACCTGTGGCGTCCGGTACTTCAGCATGACGCAGGTCATGCCCTGCTGGACGACCCAATCGCAGATTTCGGTGCCCTCGAGGTCCGTCGCCACCGCGTAGAAGCCGCCGCCGGGCAAGACCAGCATCGCGGCGCCTGTATTGTGCCCCTTCGGTCGATAGATCGTCATGGTCGGCCGGGTGACGTAGCTGGCCCAGTGCCACATGCGGCCGCCGACCGTCGGCGAGCCGTTGCCCGTGGCCTCGGGTTGATCGCCAGTGTCGGGTTTCAGGAGTGGGACATCTGCGGGCCAGAGCCGCACCTGCGTGCCGCCGGGGGTCGGTTGCCAGACACCCTCGCGCTCGACCTTGGGAACCTCGACCCGCTCTGTCGGGCCTTCGATATCGGTGGTCGTTTCCAGATCGGCGGCCGTACTGGCTGCCTCGTCCACCTGCCCACAGGCGGCCAAGCCGAACACAAGCGCCAGCAGAAGGGCAGGTAGAGTGCTCGGGCGCCGTGCCATTTGGTGCTTCCAGCTGGATGAAAAGGATTTGCGGGCCAGGGATTAGTCAGTCGACCAGGAAACTGGCCAGCGAAGCGATGTCTGTCGCGCAGTGCCCTCCGTAGAGGGGCCGCCACTCGGTGCGCACGCCGCGCTCGACCGCTCGTTCGGCCAAAAGCCGGGTTCCTTCGTAGTTGCCATAGGCGTCGTAGAGCCCGTTCGATATGTAAAGCGCTGGGGTGTCCGGTCCGGCCCGCTCGATGAGCGACAGAGGGGAGATGCGGCGCCATTCGGCTTCGTCGGCGATGTACGTCCGTACGAGCAGCCAAATGCCGAAGGCCATCTTGGGGTTGGCCCCCGTACGTTCGATTGCCGCCCTCATGGTCGTCAGCGGATCGAAGGGCGAGTCGACGTAGACCCCCGGGCAAAGGGCCGCGATCTTGTTGAACGTTCGGGGTTCGGACAGGCCTGCGATCAAGACATTCAGGCCGCCCATGGACTCGCCCATCAGGAGCCGGCGACGGGGCGCGCCGGTCCTGGCCTCGATGTCGGGCAGGCGGGCCATCAGGTCCTCCAGCAGGCCGCTTTCGGGACGCTGCCCCCGGGGCGCCAGAAGCCACGTCGATCCATACGAAAGGGTCACTACAGTGGGCGGCAGTGCTCCACGGCCTTGCCATTGGGCCTGCAGCATCCCCGTCAGGTAGGTATCATCGTTCCATATTCGCTCATCCAGACTGCGCCCGTGCAAGTGATAGAGAACGTCTCCATTTGTCCCCTGGGCGGCCCGGTAGATGCAGTAGCGAAGCGCACCGGAGGCGCCGCAGGTCTCCGCTGCGGGTCGGAAATCAACGGCCTGGGCGCCCCACGGTCGGGTCAGCCGTGACCAGGCGTTGTGGAGCAGCAAGACCACAACAAGCGCGACGACACCCCACACCACGGGCCGGCGCAGGATGCTCAGAACGCGTGCGGGCATTTTTCGGCTCTCTCGAAGTCTAGGGGCAAGCGTGCGGGCTTCTTGTCGCCAGCCCGACTGCCTCAAACGAAAGAGCAGCCTCCAGGTGAAGCGACTCCACCATAAATCTATCTAAGTAGATTTGGAGTCAATGCCCTGTCTTTGGGACTCCGGAGGGTCACAACGAATAGCCACTGGACAGCGGGCCGTGATCGGACATTCGCCACCGCTCTCCGCTTGACCGCTAATCGATCTATGTAGAATTGCAGGGATGAACCGCTCTCGTTCCTTATCCACCGCTGCCCGTTCCGTTCTGTCGCTCCTCGCCGAGGCCGGGCCAGGATGGTCCCATGGCTATGACCTTTGCCGCCGGGCCGGGGTGAAGTCCGGAACCCTCTACCCTCTCTTGATCCGCCTTGAGCAGCAGGAGCATCTTGAGGCGAAGTGGTTGCCGCCGGAACCCGGACGCCCACCGAGGCATGTGTATCGGCTCACGGCGACGGGGCGCCGTCTCGCGTTGGATAACCCCCCGCTTGTTTCTGAAAGGTCGATGCCGATCGAACGACCCGCATGACCGTTGCTGAGCGGATCATCCGCGTGATCTGCCGCCTGCTTCCCCCTGGTCTGAGGGATTGGGGCGAGGCGATGGCACAGGAAACGGCCTCCATCCCGAAGCCGGGCGCGGCCATGGCCTTCGCCTTGAGCTGTGGGGTCTGGGTCGTCCGTGAAGCACTGGGCCACGCACTGCTGTCGGGCCTGACGTCGGCAGGAGTCGACCCTGAAGACCTCATGAGCCGGCGAACGTCGTGGAAATACCGTGAGGCCGCGCTGTTGTGCGCGATCGCGGCGACGGGCTTGGGGCTCGTCTTCCTCGCAGAGGCAGGCGCGCCCGCACCCTATCTGATCCTCAATCTGACGGCTCTGATCGCGGGGCTGATCATCATCCTGCCCTTCCGTCGGCTTGATCCGGTGACGACCCCTTTCGTCGGCGTCCTCGCGATCGCGGTGGGCTTGATCCTTCTTCTGACAGGGGTCTTCGGCGCCGAGACGTCTGACATTCGGCGATGGTTGTCGCTGGGTGGTGTGGTTGTTCAACCAAGCCTGATCGGCCTCCCCTTCCTTTTGGTGGCCTTCGCGCGATCTCGCGACAGGCTGACGACGGCGGGCCTCATTCTGGGCGCCGTCGCCCTGGCGCTCCAACCGGATCGCGCCATGGCCGGCGCGATGGTTGCCGGAATCGGGGTCAGTGCCCTGATGAAGCGTGACCGCATGGCCCTGCTGGCGCTGTCGATCGCATTGGCCTGCTTCATCGTGACAACGGTGCGCCCCGATGCCTTGCCGCCTCTGTCGTTCGTGGACGGGGTGTTCCGTACAGCTTCCTCGACCAGTTTGGTCGCGGGTCTGGCCGTATGGGTCGGTGTCGCCGTCCTTCTGCTCCCTTCCATCTTGGGCCTGCGGCGAAGTCGCGATAGCGCTGTGGCTCACGCCACCTTCGGCGCGACCTGGCTGGCCCTCATCGCAGCCGCCTTCATTGGAGATTACCCCATTCCTGCGATCGCCTATGGTGGAAGCGCCATCGTCGGATACGTCTGTTCGATACTCGCGCTTCCTGCGGAGGTCTCTTTGAAAGAGCATCATCCTGCGATGATCGTGTCTAATTCGCGGATGACGACCAACGATGATGCTGACCGCCGCGGTCATCGCTTTGAAGTCAAAGCGGCCCGACCTGGAAATGCCTGCTAACCAGAAGGCGCGAATGTCTGTCCTGAGTCAGGAGCGGTGGTTTGACCCGTTCGACACAAATGTCTCGAATGGCTCGGAAGCGGACCCCGCCCCTACCCCGCCATCAACGACGCCAGCAGCAGCACCAGCAACACCGCGCTGACCCCCTGCCAGAAGCGCACCGGCTCCCGCTCCATCAGCGACAGTTCGCGGCTGGGCGGCACGGCGGCGGCGCTGCCGCTTTCGAGGATGTGGATCAGTTCCTCGACGTCGGCGAACCGGTCGCCCGGCTCGACGGCGAGGGTCCGCAGGATGGCGGCCTCCAGCCAGGCGGGCATGTCAGGGCGATGGCTGGTCGGGCGGGTCGGCTTTTCGAACCGCATGCGGTTGAAGTCCTCGTCCTGGCCGCTCGGATAGTCGCCGGTGAAGAGGCGATAGAGGGTCACGCCCAGGGCATACTGGTCGGTCAGGGCGTCGCCCTTGTTCCCGGCGAACATCTCCGGCGCCTTGTAGCCGGGGGTGCCGGGCGTCTCGGCCTCGGCGAACTCCTCGATCCGCGGCAGGCGCGCGACGCCCAGGTCGATCAGCTTGAGGCCGCCGTTCGTCTCCAGAAGCACATTGTCCGGCTTGATGTCGCGGTGGGTGATGCCCTGGCGATGCAGGGCCGCGACCGCGCGCGACAGACGGATGGCGATGGTGATGCCTTCCGGGATATCAAACGGTTCTTCGGCGATCCTCGCGTGCAGGGTGCGGCCGACATAGAGGGGCTGGGCGATGTAGAGCCGGCTCTGGCGCCCGGCGTCGAGGGTCAGGGTCTTGCCGACGAACGGGCTGTCGATGCGCCGGCCGATGAAGCTCTCGCGCAGGAAGGCGCCGCGTGCGCCGCTCTCTGACAGCAGGGCGGGCCTGGGGAATTTCAGCACCACCGGGCCCCCGCCCTCCTCGTCCTTCGCCACGAAGACCCGGGTGTATTTCCCGTCCGACAACAGCCGCTCCAGCCGGAACCGGTCGATGTTGTCGCCGACGTTCGGCGACGGCAGGATGGCCAGACCGGCGGCCTCGGCGCCGATGGCGTCCTGATCGACGGCCCCGATGCGGATGACGTCGATGACGATGGCGGTGGCGTTGTCGCGCGTCTCCTCAACGCCGGCCTTGTCGACGATGGCCTGGGCGTCGGCCTCGGGCGAGGCGCGCCGGGCCATCAGTTGCGTCAGGTCCTCGTCCGACACGGCGCCGTGGACGCCGTCGGTGGTCAGCAACAGCCGGTCGTGCGCCTTGAGCGTCACCGCCCGCGCATCGAGCCTCAGGTCCGGCTCGATGCCGATGGCGCGGTACAGGACATGGCTCAGGCCGGGCTGGGCCAGCACATGGTCCTCGGTCAGCCGGGTCAGGACGCCGTCGCGGAAATGCCAGGCCCGGCTGTCGCCCACATGCAGGACCGTCGCCTCGCGCCCGCGCATGACCAGGGCGGTGAAGGTCGTCGCCGCTCCGGCCATCTCCGGATCCGACCGGCCCTTGGCGTGGAGCCAGCGGTTATAGCCCGACAGGGCCGCCACCCCGGCCGCAGCGATGCCCTTCAGCGGGCTCTGGTCCAGATAGCCGTCGATAAAGGTCCGCCCCGCCAGCTCCGACGCGACCCGCCCCGCCCTGGACCCGCTGACCCCGTCGGCGACGATGGCCAGCATGCCGTGCAGGGCCTGTTCCGACGGCGTGCCGAGGTGGACCGCGCCGAAATCCTGGTTGTCCTTGCGCGGCCCCAGCGCCGTGGCGAACCCCGCCGCGATCTCCAGCCTGCCGTCCGCGTCCATGGTCGATCCCCCTCCGCCCCACCGTGCACCGCGGCCATGGTCGGGGTCCAGACGGTGGTCGGGATTTGGACAGGCGGCCGGCGGCTGTACGCGTCTCCTGGACCCCGACCCCTGATTCATCCTCGGGCCGGCGATGCCGGACCCGGGGGCCTGGGTGAGCGGAAGGGGGAACTTGGCATTCACCCGCAGGGCCCCTATATTGGTCTTGCCGGGGCTTGCTCCGGATATGGCGATAAACGCGCTTGTAATAAGCGGACCGGACCCGGGTGCGATTCCCGGCGGCTCCACCATCTCTTCCTCCGCGTTATCGGCGGGACAGTATGGGGCCGACTAGCATCGACGGACGTGTAAAGAAGACTGCTTTTGCCCGTCCTGGCCCACCGTATCGGGCCATTTTCTAACTGCGAACGATAACTTCGCTGGAGAAGTCCGCCTCGCCGCGTAATGCGGTTCGGTTGATTTCGAATCTTAAGTCCTAGGGGTTCAGATCCTTAGGCGGGGCCGCCGGGGGGCCTGCCAACAGAACCTCCGGCACTTTCCCTGTTTGAAGAGGCCCTCCTTCTGATTCTTGATGGATGGGGGCCTGCCAACAGAACCTCCGGCACTTTCCTTCTTTCGCCGGCCGCACCGTGCCGCTATCTGTCGCCCCGCAGCGAGGATACCCATGGCCGAAGAGACCCCGCCCGTCGACGAGATGCAGTACGAGAAGCTGGCGCAGGACGCTCTGCGCGGGGTGATCCGTTCCGCCCTCGAACGCGCGGCCAGCCCCTCGGGCATCCCCGGCGGCCACCATTTCTACATCACCTTCAAGACGCGCGGCCCCGGGGTCTCCGTCCCGCCGGACGTCATCGCCAAATATCCCGACGAGATGACGGTCGTCCTCCAGCACCAGTACTGGGACCTCGCCGTCGAGTACGACCTGTTTTCGGTCATGCTGAAGTTTGGCGGCATGCCCAAGGTGCTGACCGTGCCCTATACGGCCGTGACCCGCTTCTACGACCCCAGCGTCCAGTTCCTGCTGCAGTTCGAGGCGCCCGAGCCTGTGCCCGAACCCGTCGCCGAACTGCCGGCCCCGACCCGCACCGACACGTCGCCATCCGGCGACGACGGTCCCAAGGTCGTCTCCCTGGACCAGTTCCGGAAGAAATAGGTAAAGCCCGGCCCCCCGGGGCCGGCTTCGCCGGCCCGAGGATGAACCAGGGGCCGGGGGCCGGATCGCGCACTCGATCGCCGGGATCTGAAGCTCGACCCGGACTGCGACTGCCAGATTTTCCATCTGGACCCCGGCCTTCGCCGGGGTGCACGGTGTGAGGGGGATTGGCGTCGGGGGTCGCATGTTCAGACTGGTTTTATCGGTGCTGCTCAGCCTGGCCTGCGGGGCGACGACGGCCGCCCAGACCGCGCCCGCCAGCCGTTTCGACGGCTGGGCCTCCGCCGTCGTCGCCGCCGACTGGCGCACCAGCCAGGGTGAGCCGATCCAGGCCTTCGACAACGCCCGCCGCGACCTGACCTCGGGCTTCCTGGCCGCAGGCTTCTCGCGCGCCGACATGGTCGACTACAGCCTGCGTCCCGACGTGACGCTCGTGACCACCGACGTGGCGGCCGCCCGGGGCATCGCCGAGGCGACGGCGCGGGCCACGCGCGGCTGTCTGCTCTACGTCACCTCGCACGGCGGTCCCCAGGGCATTGTGTTCGGCCCGAACCGGATCCTGAGCCCGACCAGCATGGTGACGCTCGTGCGCGGCTGGTGCCAGGACCGGCCGACAGTGGTGGTCCTCTCCGCCTGCTATTCCGGCATCTTCGTGGACTCCCTCGCCGCGCCCAACCGGATGATCATGACCGCCGCCCGGCGCGACCGGTCGTCCTTCGGCTGCTCGGAGGACGCGACCTACCCGTATTTCGACGCCTGCGTGATCTCGACCCTGCCGACGGCATCGGACTTCATCGCCCTGGCCAACGCGACGCGGGCCTGCGTGAAGGCCCGCGAGGAGGCCGAGGGCCTCTCACCCGCCTCGGAGCCACAGGTCTCGATCGGGGCCGACCTGCAACTGCTTCTGCCGACGCTGCGCTTCACCCGACCGCCGGGCTAGGCCTTGCGCGGAAACGCCCGGATCGTGATCCGCTCGCGTTCGCCCTCGCGCCGCTCGACCAGCAGCCGCGCCACCTGGGCGTCATCGTGGAACAGATAGCCCTTGATCGCGTCCAGCAGCGCCTTGGCCAGGTTGTCCAGGTCCATCCATGGCGGATCGCCGACATGCTCCATCACGATCTCGACGACGAAATCACCGTAGGCCGGCCGTGATCCGCGCCATTCCTTGCGGAAGAACTCGTAGACCAGCGGCTTGTAGTATTTGGCCTGGGTGGTCAGGCCGTCGATCATGATGACGACGGCGTCCCCCTCCTCGCGCGCGCGGACCTTGCCGGAGATGATCCAGTCGTCGTTCACGCGCGGCAGACGGCCGGCAGCCCGGTCGACAGGGTGGCCGCCCCGATGACTACCGGGCTGACGAGTTGCTCGTCCTCGGCCGGCGCCGAATGAATCGCCTGGATGATCTCCATGCCGGAGATGACCAGGCCGAACGCCGCGAACCCCTGGCCATCCGGATTGCGCCCGCCGCCGAAATCGAGCGCGGGCGTGTCGCGGGTCACGATGAAGAAGCTGGAGGTCGCCGTGTCCGGGCCGTCCCGCGCCATCGAGATGGCGCCGGCGGAATGCCTCAGGCCCGTGTCGCGAGTCCGCTCCAGCGTGATGGGACCCAGTCCGGGATCGTCGCTTCCGGCCGTGGTCGCGGCCTGGATCACATCGATGGGGGCAGGACTGTCGTTGGTCTCCGCCACGACGGTGCGGAAGAATGTTCCCCCAGCATAGCGGCCGGCCTGGACGTAGCGCAGGAAGTTGCAGGTGGTGATCGGCGCCTGCCCGGCGTCGAGACGAACGATGACGTCGCCCTGCGTCGTATGCAGTGTGACGAGCGGCTGATTGTCCTGCGCGAGAGCGGGGCCGCTGGTCATGGCCAGAATCGTCGTCGCCAGTATCGTCAGGGTTCTTCTGATCACGCGTATCCCAGTCTCCGACGCCCGTGCGCTTGCCCGGTCATTCCTCCGTGCTACACCGCCGCGCATCCTCCCGCCACGCCCTGAAGAGCCGAAGCCGATGACCGCCTACCGCACCGAGACCGACACCTTCGGCCCCATCGAGGTCGATAACTCGAAATACTGGGGCGCCCAGGCCCAACGCAGCCTCGGCAACTTCAAGATCGGCTGGGAAAAAATGCCCCTGCCGATCGTGCGCGCCCTGGGCATCGTCAAACGCGCCGCCGCCGAGACCAATATGGCCCTGGGCAAGCTGGACCCGGCCATCGCCAGCGCCATCATCTCCGCCGCCAACGAAGTGATCGAGGGTAAGCTCAACGACCACTTCCCCCTGGTCGTCTGGCAGACGGGATCGGGCACCCAGTCGAACATGAACGCCAACGAGGTGATCTCGAACCGCGCCATCGAGATGCTGGGCGGCGAGATGGGGTCGAAAAAGCCGGTCCACCCCAACGACCACGTCAACATGAGCCAGTCGTCCAACGACACCTATCCGACGGCCATGCACGTCGCCTGCGCCGAACAGGTGGTCAACGACCTGCTGCCCGCGCTGAAACAGCTGCACGCGGCGCTGAAGGCGAAGTCGGACGCCTGGGCGCACATAATCAAGATCGGCCGGACCCACACCCAGGACGCCACACCCCTGACGCTGGGTCAGGAATTCGGCGGCTATGCGCAGCAGGTCGCCAACGGCATCGAGCGGATCGAACTGACCCTGCCGAAACTGATGGAACTGGCCCAGGGCGGCACCGCCGTCGGCACCGGCCTGAACGCCCCCATCGGTTTCGCCGAGACCGTGGCCGAACAGATCGCCGGCATCACCGGCCTGCCCTTCACCACGGCGCCGAACAAGTTCGAGGCCCTGGCCGCCCATGACGCCATGGTCTTCTCGCACGGCGCCATCAACACGGTCGCCGCGTCGCTGTTCAAGATCGCCAACGACATCCGCTTCCTGGGTTCCGGCCCGCGTTCGGGCCTGGGCGAACTGGCCCTGCCGGAGAACGAGCCGGGCTCCTCGATCATGCCGGGCAAGGTCAATCCGACCCAGTGCGAGGCCCTGACCCAGGTCTGCGTCCAGGTGTTCGGCAACAACGCCGCCATCACCTTCGCCGGCTCGCAGGGGCATTTCGAGCTGAACGTCTACAACCCGGTGATGGCCTACAACTTCCTGCAGTCGGTCCGCCTGGTCGCCGACGCGGCCATCAGCTTCACCGACAACTGCGTCGTCGGCATCGAGGCGCGCGAAGACAACATCGCGCGCGGCCTGAACAATTCGCTGATGCTGGTCACGGCCCTGAACGGCAGGCTCGGCTACGACACCTGCGCCAGGATCGCCAAGACGGCCCACAAGAACGGGACCACCCTGCGTCAGGAAACCGTCGGCGGCGGCTATCTGACCGATGCCGAGTTCGACGAGGCCGTGCGCCCCGAGAAGATGATCTCGCCGGGCTGAGGATGGCATGACCGCCCTCACCCGCCCCTACTGGATCGAGGCGCGCTTCGAGCGGCGCGAGGGGTGGGACGAGGGCGTCTATCCGTTCAACCTGCCGGCCGTGCGGTCCCTGCACACGCTGGAATTTCATCCGAACGTCACCTTCCTTGTGGGTGAGAACGGTTCCGGCAAGTCGACCCTGATCGAGGCCCTGGCCGTGGCCTGGGGTTTCAATGCCGAGGGCGGCGGGCGTGAGCACCGGTTCGGGACTCGGCAATCGCACTCGCCCCTGCACAGGTTCGTGCGGCCGATCAAATCACCGCTGCGGCTTCAGGACGGCTTCTTCCTTCGCGCCGAGAGCTTCTTCACGGTCGCCAGCTATCTCGAGGCCGCCGGCGCCAATCGCTACGGGCAGACATCCCTGCACGAACAGTCCCATGGCGAGAGCTTCTTCGCCCTGTTATTCGCCGATCCTGCTCGGCTATCCGCACGCCTGGATCTACCAGGCCTCGGAGCATGGGCTCGGCCGGATCGAGTACGAAGACACCGAACACTATAAGGTCACGAAGAACTTCCTGACGCGGCGCGAGAGGATGCTGGACGTGCTGCTGAAACCGGAGTGAGCCGGGTTTGGGCTCTGGCGCCTTTCGGGTTACCTTCCGCAGATGGGGAAGGTCGAACTGAACATCGGCATCGATCCTGAGCTGATCGAACAGGCTGGGCGTCTCGGCATTTCGATCGCCGGCATGGACGAACGCGCCCTGCGCCTGCATCTCCAGAAGGTCGATCCGGCCGGCGCCGAGGCGCGTGCGAAGCGCTGGGCCGAGGAGAACGCCGAGGCGATCAATGATCACAACGCCCGCATTGCCCGCAGGGGTCTTCTATCGGATCACATTCGGCCCTGGTGGCTGTGAAGCAGTTCGATGTTTTCGAGAATCCATCGGCGGCGGCATGGCGATACGCGCCGTATCTCGTGGTTTTGTCCTCCCACCTGATCCTGGATTTCGATGATGCCGTGATCGCGCCGATGGTGAACGACAGTCAGGCGACCGTGGGGACGCTGGAGGTGTAGGTCGATTTCAACGGCGAGCGCCTGGTGCTCGTTGTAACCGAACTGGCCAGCAGGCGGGGTGAACATCTCAAACGCCGCGTCGGCTCCCTCCTCGCCCACGAGGACGATATCCGCCGCGCGCTGGACCGGCTGTTCACCGGCTTCTGATCAGGGCTTGTCCCGGATCGTCGCGCCGACCGGGGCCAGGGCCAGCTTGGCCAGTTCGAGGTCCTTCAGGGCGAAGGGGATGCCGATGAGGGTGATGGCCTCGGCGAAGGCGATCAGCAGGTGCGACAGGGCGATGTACCAGCCGGCGAAGAGGAACCAGATGATGTTCAGGCCGACGCCGAAACAGCCGATGTCCTTGCCGTCCGCTTCGCCGCCCCAGACGACTTCGCGTCCGAACGGCCAGAAGGAATAGCTGGCGATCCGCCAGGCCGCAAAGCTCCACGGCAGGCCGACGACGGTCAGGGCCAGCACCGCGCCCCCGATCAGCCACAGCAGGCCGGAGATCCAGCCGCCGAGGATGAACCACAGGATATTCAGGATCAGTCGGATCACGGCGTCTCTCTCCCGCCGGCGGTAGCGCCGACGGACCCTAGATAGGCGAAAGGCCCCGCCAATATCAGCCGGGCCCTCGTGAATTCGCGGTTAGTCGTGTGGCGAGATCTAGTGGGATTGCTTTTCGGTCCACTGCGCCTTGGCCTGATCCCTGGTCAGCGACAGCCGCACGGTCTCGTCACCGACGTCGTCGACCCGGCTGACCGGGATCAGGTGATGTTCGAAGCCGCCGCCGAGGCCGAGCCTGGCCAGCGCGATCTGATCGCCGAGGACATGATCGACACGGCCGACATGGCCGCCGTCGGAGCCGACGACTTCGAGGTGTTCCTCGATCAGGGTGAGGTTTACCATGGGCGTCTCCTGTCGAAGGGAGAGACCGGGAAACGCCGCTTGCTTCGGCCGGTTGCGACGGTGATTGCGGCATTTGCAAACTGCAATTTCCGGCCCGATAAAACCGCCAATGCCGCCAAACCGGACCGCGAACATGGCCGATACCGTCAATCTGAACACCTTCCGGAAGGCCCGGGCCAAGGCCGCGGACAAGTCGCAGGCCGAAGCCAATCGTGTGCTGCACGGCCTGCCGAAGGCCGAGCGCCAAAGGGCAAAGGCGGAACGCGAGCGGGCGGCGCGGCTTCTGGATCAGAGCAGGCGCGAGGACTGACCCCATGGGCGAGACCGACACTCCGACGACATCGTCCCGGACCCGTTACGGCCTCATCGCCCTGGTCGCCATCCGTCAGGCCAGGGCCATGCGCGAACGGCGCGCGAAGGAAGACGCTGAGCGCGAGGCGAACAAGGACGCGACTGCCGGGAAGCGGCCCAAGACGCGCGGCTGGTTCCGCTAGAGCCTGATCGTTTGAGAAGGAAGCGCTTCGCGCTTCTGTCGAAAGCGTGAATCAGGCTCTCGCTCATATCTGGAGCAGGATTCACGGCATCAGCGGAATCGCGAAGCGATTCCTCCTCAGCCGATCCTGCTCTAGGGGACTTTGGGCGCCCGGATCAGCAGCGCCTGCCCGGCCAGGACCAGCAACAGGCCAACCAGCGCCGTCCAGCCGAACCGGGCGCCCTCGAACAGGACTGACACCAGCATGGCGATCGGGGGGGTCAGGGCCGAGATATAGCTGGCCAGGGCATAGCCGCGCGCCCGGGCGACGGCGAAATAGACGACGAAGGCGACCACCGATCCCAGCACCGCCAGATAGACCAGCGAGATCAGGTACCCGGGCGACGGATCAATGGTGAACTCTGCGCCGGTGACCAGGCCGTGCAGCGCCAGCATGGCCGTGCCATAGCCCATGGCCCAGGCCGTCTGCGGCAGAATCGCGGACCCGAGCTCCTGCCCCTTCCAGGAGAAATAGTTGCCGACGGCCGAACTGCTCACAGCCAGCACGGCCAGGCCGATGCCGGTCAGGGCGCGGGCGTCGAACCCGGCCCCCAGGGCTTCGCCGCCGGACAGGACGGCGACCCCGACGACGCCCAGGATCGCCCCGATCCACGCATTGCGCGACGCCTTCTGGCCCACGAAGACACGGAACATCACCAGATTGAGGAAGGCCAGGGCCGCGAACACCACGGCGACGATGGCCGAGGTCACATGGCCTTCGGCGGCATAGGTGAAGGTGTAGCTGACGGCGAAGACGAAGACCCCCTGCCCCAGCGCCGCCAGATGCTGACCCCGGTTCAAGGCCAGCGACCGCCGGGTCGCCGCACAGCCGACGAACAGGACAAGGGCCGCCAGCCCGAACCGCCAGGTCAGGGACGCCACCGGATCGACCGTTCCCAGTTGCCAGGTGATGGCATACCAGGTCGTGCCCCAGATGATGGCGCACAGCGCGACGCCGGCGATGGCCAGGACGCCGGCGGACGGCCGGCGCAGCTCGGAAAGGGTCAAGGCAGACTCACGGAAGGCGGGGAGACGGGATTGCGCTGGATGCGCTCCCGGCGAGACCGGTGCAACACCGATCCCGAAGACAGCTGACAAGCGCCGCTTATGTCAGCCGCGAAGCTTCAGCGCCGCCCGATTCGCCTCGGGGACGGCGGCGTAAACGGTCGCCGGTCGAATGCCCAGCCGCGCCCGCGCGGTCGCCAGAGGCTCGGCGAACAGGGCCTCGTAATCCAGCCCCGGCAGCCACTGCGCCCGGCGCCCGTTCGACCAGGCCTGCAAGACGGCCCGCCGCGCCGGGATGGACCGCCTCTCGCGCTGGATTTCCCGCGCCGCGCCATAGCCGATGAAACCGAAGCCGAGATTGTGCGTCTGGGCATAGGAGAAGCTGACCACGCAGGCTTCGCCCAGAGCGTCGGTGCCGTAGCCGGTCAGCACATGCCAGATATCGTGCACGTCCCGGAGCCGGCGCGAGAACCAGACGACCGGATGCGGGGCATCGATCTCGGGCGCCACTTCGCGCGCGGTCTCGGCCAGGCCGTCTGCGGTGAAGCCTCGCGCTTCACGGAACGCCTTGTATTCCGCCCCGACCGTGCCCGGCGCGAACCGCGACAGCCAGACCGGATCGTCGAGCTTCAACGCCAGTTCGTCGCGCAGGAAGGCCTGACGACCGCCCTCGACCGTCTTCAGCAGCCGGCCGTAGCCCCTGGCGCCCGACCGGCCGGCCAGGGCCCGCATGATCTCGAACACCTGGGCGGTGTCCTCCTTGTCGCGGATCAGCTTGCGGAAGGCGCGAAACGCGGTGACCGGCCGAATCCGTTGCGGCTTCAGCACCTCGAATTCATCGGGGTAGACGGCGGCGTCCATCGTCATCGAAAACATCCTGCTCGAAGTCGGGTATCCTATCGCAACCCACCGTCCTCTCAAAGCCGTTCCGCCGGAGATCCTGTGCTCAAGAAACGCTCCGTCGTCCTCGCCGGCCACGCCACCTCCGTGGCGCTTGAGCCCGAATTCTGGGCCGTGCTGGACCGCATCGCCGTAGCGCGCGGGCTCAGCCACGCGGGCCTGCTGGTCTGGGTCGACGAAACGCGCGGCCGCCGGCCGCTGGCCTCCGCCTGCCGCCTTCTGGCGCTGGAGTTCGCGGCGTCAGAAAGGGTCATAAGCGAACCCTGATATTCGGGCGTATGGTGAGCGCCTCAAACTGGAGCAACCAACGTGCAGATCGACCGCAGTCTCATTCCACCGGCCATCATCGGCGGCCTCATCGCCATCGGCCTGATCGGGGCCGGCATCGCCGTCGGCGGGGGCGTGGTCAACGCCAACACCGGCAACCGCCAGGTCACCGTACGCGGCGTCGCCGAGCGCAATGTCGAGGCCGATCTGGCCATCCTGTCCTTGCGGTTCACCGTGGCCGGCGAGGAACTGCCGGGGGTCCAGTCCAAGATCGACGGCGATCTGGCCAAGGTCCGGACCTTCCTGACCTCACAGGGCTATGCCGACGACATCATCACCATCGGCCGCCTGGAAGTCACCGACACCCAGTCGCAGAGCTATGCCCCGTCCGACGGCACGCCCCACTATATCGTGGCCCAGAGCGTGACGGTCCGCACGACGGACGTCGCCCGCGTCGCCCAGACCGAACGCGCCCTGAACGACCTCGTCCGTCAGGGCGTGCTGCTGGACTTCACCGCCCCGACCTATGTCTTCACCAAGCTCAATGACGTGCGTCCGGAGATGATCGCCGAGGCCACCGCCTCGGCCCGTTCGGGCGCCGAACAGTTCGCCAAGGACTCAGGGGCGCCGCTGGGTCCGATCAAACAGGCGACCCAGGGCTCATTCGAGATCCTCGCCCGCGAGGACGTCGACAGCGAATCCACCTCGCTGGACAAGCGCGTCCGCGTGGTCGCCACAGTCACCTACCAGCTGCGCTAGCTGTTGCAGCGTCTCCTCCCTGTCGCTTCTCGGCAGGGAGGAGACATTCAGTCGATCAGTTCGACGGGGCCGGACCCGGCGACGGCAGGGTCGGCGGCTCGATCGGTGGAAGCGTTGGGGCTTCCGGAAGCTTCGGCGCGTCCGGCAGACCTGGCAGGTTTATATCGACATCGACGTTGGTGTCCGGCGTGGCAACGCCGCCGCCGTTCCAGACGAAGACGGCGATGACCGCGACGACGACCAGAAGGCCGCCGACGATGAAGGCCATCGCGCCGCCGCCGCCACGACGCTCGGACTGGACATTGACGGTGGTCTGGCGCGGCGGATCGACGACCACGACGCGTTCGGGCGGCATATTCGGGTCCGTCATCTAGTTGGTCCCCGGGACGGCCGGCGCCTCGACCGACGGCAGATTGACGTCGACGTTGACGTCCTTGGTGTCTCCATCCATGCCGCCGCGTGCGACGACGAAATACGCCACGATCGCCAGCACGACCACGACCGCGCCGACGATGAAGGCGAGGCCCGTGTTGCCGCCGCCATTGGTATTCTCAACCATTTTTGTTCCCTCTCGGAAGCTTCCCCTGCGCCGACCAAACTCCGGCCACGCTTCCCGGTTCCGGCAGACGAACCGTGAGGGCCTGACTTTGCCTCATGTGCTCATTATGTTCTCGAATCCCGCATCGCTCCCGAGTGCCTCTGTTTGACCGACTCCCTGCCCAATCCTCCAGTGTCCGGGCCGCGCATCTCCGACCTGGCCCGCTCACGCGGTCCCGGAGGCGTGGCGCATGAAACGCCGGACTATCTCAGCGGCCTGAACCCCGAACAGCGCGAGGCCGTCGAGACGACCGAGGGGCCTGTCCTGGTCCTCGCCGGCGCCGGCACCGGCAAGACCCGGGTCCTGACCACCCGTCTCGCCCATATCCTCGCCACCGGCCGCGCCCGTCCGTGGGAGCTGCTGGTCGTCACCTTCACCAACAAGGCCGCGCGCGAGATGCGCGAGCGGATCACCCACCTGATCGGGCCGTCGGCCGAGGGGCTGCGCTGGCTCGGCACCTTCCACTCGGTCGCCGCCCAGATCCTGCGCCGCCATGCCGAACTGGTCGGACTGAAGTCGACCTTCACCATCCTGGACACCGACGATCAGGAGCGGCTGCTGAAACAGCTGCTCGAGGCCGCCAACATCGACACCAAGCGCTGGACGCCCAAGTCGCTGGCCGGCCTGATCGACCACTGGAAGAACCGCGGGTGGAGGCCCGATCAGCTGCCAGCCGGCGAGGATTTCGCCAACGGCAAGGGCCAGGTCCTCTACGCCGCCTACCAGTCGCGGCTGGCCACATTGAACGCCTGCGACTTCGGCGATCTGTTGCTTCACAACCTTACTATTCTGTCTCAACACGCGGATATTGCTGAGGACTATCGCAAACGCTTCCGCTACATCCTGGTCGACGAGTACCAGGACACCAATGTCGCCCAGTATCTTTGGCTGCGGCTGCTGACGGCCTCGACCGGCAATGTCTGCTGCGTCGGCGACGACGACCAGTCGATCTACGGATGGCGTGGCGCAGAAGTCGACAACATCCTCCGGTTCGAAAAGGACTTTCCTGGCGCCAAGATCGTCAAGCTGGAGCGCAACTATCGCTCGACCAGCCATATCCTCGGGGCCGCGTCCGGCCTGATCGCGGCCAACCGCGACCGGCTGGGCAAGACCCTGTGGACCGAGGACCAGACGGGCGACAAGGTCCGGGTACGCGGCGTCTGGGACGGCGATGCCGAGAGCCGGCTGATCGCCGACGAAATCGAGACAGCGAAACGGGACGGCCGAAAATACAAGGACATGGCTGTCCTTGTTCGCGCGTCGTTTCAGATGCGCGCCTTCGAGGAGCGATTCGTCCTCCTCGCCATCCCCTATACGGTGATCGGCGGGCCGCGCTTCTTCGAGCGTGCCGAGATCCGTGACGCCCACGCCTATCTGCGCCTGATCCAGTCCGAGGACGACGACCTGGCCTTCGAGCGCATCGTCAATGTGCCCAAGCGCGGCATCGGCGAGACCTCGGTGCAGAAGATCCTCCAGATCGCCCGTCATCGCGGCGTCTCGGCCATGACCGCCGTGCGTGATCTGATCGGCTCCGACGAGCTTCAGGCCCGCACGCGCACGGCCCTGTCGACCTTCGTGCGCGACCTCGACCGCTGGCGTACGCTGGCCGCCGACACCCGCCACTGGCTGCTGACCGAAACCGTTCTGGAAGAGAGCGGCTACACCGACATGCAGAAGGCGGACCGCGTCACCGGCCCGACCCGCCTCGACAACCTCAAGGAACTGACCCAGGCGATGCAGTCGTTCGAGACCCTCGGGGCCTATCTCGAACACGTCTCCCTGGTGATGGACCTCGATCGCGGCCCGTCGTCGGACGCGGTGCAGATCATGACCCTGCACGGCGCCAAGGGGCTGGAGTTCCCGCTCGTCTTCCTGCCGGGCTGGGAGGAAGGCGTCTTCCCGTCCCAGCGCAGCATCGACGAAAAGGGCGAGAAGGGTCTCGAGGAAGAGCGTCGCCTCGCCTATGTCGGCGTCACCCGCGCCAAACAGGACGCGCGGATTTCGTTCGCCGCGAACCGGCTGGTCTACGGCCGCTGGACCTCGCAACTGCCCAGCCGCTTCGTCGACGAACTGCCCATCGCCCACGTCGAGGCCGAAAGCGACACGGGCTACTACGGCGCCTCGACCGGGATGAAGGAGGCCAAATCCCGCTGGGACGACGCCCCCACCTTCGGCGCCGGCTACACCTCTCCGGGCTGGCAGCGGGCCCAGGCGGTCACCGCGTCCAGAGCCCCCGGCGCGCGCCCCGCCCGCAACACGGTCATCGAAGGCGAAGGCCGGCTGGTGGCGACCGCCGACCCGAAGTCGGGCTCGGGCTTCACCAAGGGCCAGCGCGTCTTCCACCAGAAATTCGGCTACGGCTCGGTGCGGATTGTCGAGGGCAACAAGCTGACCGTCGAGTTCGAAAAGGCCGGCGAGAAGAAGGTCATCGATACCTTCGTGGAGAAGGCGGGCGACTAGGCAGTCTTTTCAGTCAGCTTTGCGGGGGCGGCCAGGACGGCGAGGGTTGCGCCGGAGCAGTTTCGTCCTGCACGCCCTTTCCCCGGCTCCGCTTTCCAATCACAGTGACTATTCAACAGCCTGGGGAGGGCCAGCCATGTCCCGCATCACAGCCATCGGCCTCGTCGGCCTCGTCCTCGCGGCCTGCCAACCCGTCGCCGAACCGGCGCCCCCTGCCGAACCTGCGCCGGCCGCCGCGCCGGCCCCCGCGGCCCAGCCTGCCGTCGATACGGCCTGGGCGGCGGAACAGGACCGCTATCTGGCGGTCAACGTCCAGCCCTCGGACCCCGTCGAGGCCGTGATGTGGCGCGGGGTGCGCTGCGACTTCCTCGGCAGCGAGTTCGGCGGCGACAACTCCGAACAGGATCGCGCCATCAACGCCCGCATGGACGAACTCCGCTGCGGCGACGAACTGCTGGCCGAGGCGCGGGCGCTGCGGGGAACTCTCGCCGGCGCCCCTGCCGCCGTTGCGCGCCTCGACGCCCTTCTGGCCCGCTGGTGAGGCTAACGGTTCGTTAGCGGCGATGGCCGACCCTGCGGGTCGTGCGACCGCCTGGCGAATCCCCTGACCTGACCGACCCCGGCCCGCCCCTGTGGGAACAGGCGGCGGCTATCGTCGTGATCATGATGCTGACCCAGGCCTTCATCGGCCCGGTGTTCGCCCCGACACAGGTGGAGACGCCGATCCTGCGTCTCGTCTGGCTGCCGGTCTATGCCGTCATCGCGGGCCTGATCGCCCTGCGTCCGGCGGTCCTGGTGCGCGCCTGGCCGGCGTGGCTGATCCTGGCGCTGCTGGTGCTTCAGGCCTTCGCCTCGAAATGGTGGTCCATCGATCCGGGCGTGACCCAGAGGCGGGTCATCGCCATGGCCATCTCCAGCGCCTTCGCCATCTATCTCGGCGTCGCCTTCACCGGCCGCCACCTGCCGCGCATGCTGATGCTGGCCTCGCTGATCATGGGGCTGGGCAGTCTCGTCATGGTCTTCGCCAACCCGACCATCGGCGTGCACCAGATCGAGAACGCCGGCCTGTGGCGCGGCCTCTGGTACGAGAAGAACCAGATGGGGCTGGTCATGTCGGCCGGGGCCGTGGCCGCCGCCGCCTGTCTCGCCTCGGCGGATCCGCGAAGACTGCTGCCCGCCGTCACCCTGGCCGTCACCACGCTTCTGGTGCTGGCGACCCAGTCCAAGACCTCGCTGCTGTGCCTTCTGCTCGGCGTCGGAGCGGTCGGAGGCCTATGGGCCATGAAGCGCGGCGGCGCGGCCTTCTCCATCGTCGCCGTCTGGTTCGGCGTCGTCCTGACGGCGGGCGGGACCTATGTCTTCATCACCGACCCGGCCATGGTGCTCCAGGCGCTGGGCAAGGACCCGTCCCTGACCGGCCGGACCGACATCTGGGCCGCCCTGATGCGCGAGGTCGCCGAACGCCCCTGGACCGGCTTCGGCTACCAGGCCTTCTGGGGCAAGGATTCGGTGCCCGCCGCCTTTATCCGCGCCGAGACCCAGTGGCCCGTGCCCTCGGCGCACAACGGCTGGATCGATCTGCTGATCCAGCTCGGCTGGCCGGGCGCGATCACGGTCGGCATCACCGTCGCCATCGCCACGGTCGTCACCGTCTTCCGTATCCCGGGCTCGGGCGCCCGCGAAGGCTATTGGGCCGTCGGCTATCTGCTCGTCTTCCTGCTGCTCAGCCTGTCGGAGAGCGTGCTGCTCAGCCACGCCAACCTGCCCTGGACCCTGCTGCTGGCCATCCTGGCGCGCGCCCTGGCGTTCGAGCCCGATCGCGTCCGCGCGCCGCTTGCTACGGCGAGGTCACGGGCCTACCAGACGGCTCCCCGAATCGCCGCACACTCCGCCCATGCCCGCGTCCACCGTCCCGTCCCTGTTCGATGACATGCCCGAAGCGCCGAAGCCGGCGGCTGCGGAACGCGCACCCGCGCCCGCCCCGGAACCGGCCCTGAAGCTGCAGGCCGCAGCGCCTGCGCAAGCCGTCCAGGCGCACGTCCCCGGAAGCTACTCCGCCTCGTCGATCGAGGTGCTGGAAGGGCTGGAGCCCGTCCGCAAACGCCCCGGCATGTATATCGGCGGCACCGACGAGCGCGCCCTGCACCACCTGTTCGCCGAAGTCCTCGACAACGCGATGGACGAGGCTGTCGCCAAGCACGCCAGGATCATCAAGGTCGATCTCGACGCGGACGGCATCCTGTCGGTGTTCGACGACGGACGGGGCATCCCGGTCGATCCCCACCCGAAACATCCGGGCAAGTCGGCCCTGGAAGTGGTCATGACCGTCCTCCATTCGGGCGGCAAGTTCTCCGGCAAGGCCTATGAAACCTCAGGCGGTTTGCACGGCGTCGGCGTCTCGGTCGTCAACGCCCTGTCAGACGTGCTGGACGTCACGGTCTGGCGCGACGGCTTCGAGTGGAAACAGTCCTTCTCGCGCGGCATCCCGCTGGGCCCGATCCAGCAGCTCCAGCCGTCGAAGAAGAAGGGCACCCTGATCCGCTTCCATCCGGACCCGGAGATCTTCGGCGTCGGCGCGGCCTTCAAGCCCGCCCGCCTGTTCCGCATGGCGCGGTCCAAGGCCTATCTGTTCCGCGGCGTGGAGATCAAATGGACCTGCGCGCCCGAACGGATCATCGACGCGACGCCCGAGACCGCCACCTTCCACTTCCCCAACGGCCTGGCCGACGCCCTGGCTGAGCGGATCGGCGCGCTGGACACCGTCACCCCGGCCTTCTCGGGCCGCGTCGAACGCAAGGGCGAGACCGGCGCCGTCGAATGGGCCGTGACCTGGTCGCCCATCGGCTTCGGCGAGGCCGACGGCTTCGTCCAGTCCTACTGCAACACTGTCTCGACCCCCGATGGCGGCACCCATGAGGCCGGCCTGCGCGCCGCCCTGGTCCGGGGCCTGAAATCCTATGGCGAACTGACCAACGAGAAACGCGCAACCCAGATCACGGCAGAGGACGTCATCGCCAACGCCGGCGCCCTGATCAGCGTCTTCATCCGCAATCCCGAGTTCCAGGGCCAGACCAAGGACCGCCTGTCGTCCGCCGATGGCCAACGTCTGGTCGAGGCCCTGCTGCGCGACCCGCTGGACCACTGGCTGACCGAGAATCCGAAACAGGCCAACATCCTGCTCGGCTTCATCATCGAGCGGGCCGAGGACCGGCTGCGCCGTCGCAAGGACAAGGAGGTCCAGCGCGCCCAGGCGACCCGCAAGCTGCGCCTGCCCGGCAAGCTGTCGGACTGCAGCCGCCAGTCCGCCAACGGCACCGAACTGTTCATCGTCGAGGGCGATTCGGCCGGCGGCTCGGCCAAACAGGCGCGCGACCGCCAGACCCAGGCCATCCTGCCCCTGCGCGGCAAGATTCTTAATGTTGCGTCGGCCACCGCCGACAAGCTGCGCCAGAACATCGAGCTTTCGGACCTCACGCTTGCGCTCGGCGTCACCCCCGGGCCGCGTTTCGACATCGACACCCTGCGCTATGAGCGGGTGGTGATCATGACCGACGCCGACGTCGACGGCGCCCATATCGCAGCGCTTCTGATCACCTTCTTCTATCGCTCGATGCCCGAGGTGATCCGCCAGGGCCGCCTCTTCATGGCCCTGCCCCCCCTCTACCGGATCAGCGCCGGTCCCTTGAGCGAGTACGCCCGCGACGACGCCCACCGCGACGAACTGATCGCCACCGTCTTCAAGGGCAAGAAGACAGAGATCGGCCGGTTCAAGGGTCTCGGCGAGATGATGGCCTCCCAGCTCAAGGAGACCACCATGGATCCGAAGAAGCGCACCCTCGCCCGTGTCACCGTCCCGGAATCCGAGGACGACATCGAGGACCTGGTCGAGCGGCTGATGGGCAAGAAGGCCGACGCCCGCTTCCGCTTCATCCAGGACAATGCGCAATTCGCGCAAGCCGATCTCGACGTCTAGGCGACGGCACCGCGGGGCGTCAGGCCCGCCAGCTTGAGCTCCAGCTGGCCGCGCAGGAACCACAGCGCCACCAGGCAGTGGATCGCCACCGACGTCGCCGATAGCCACCAGATGTATTCAAGCCTGGCCCAGGGCTGCCCCGACAGCCAGATCGCCGGGATCGCGAAGGTCGCCAGCCGGCTGAAGCTGCCCCACAGCGCCGGCCGCGTGTCGCCCAGCGCCTGGAAAGTCCCGGACGCCACGAAGATCAGCCCTGTCGCCAGGAAGTTGATCGAGGCGATCCTCAGGAACATGGCCCCGACATCGATGACCGCCGGATCGTGGGCGAAGACCGCGATCATGGCGTGCGGCCAGACCTGGCAGACCAGCGTCAGCACCAGCATCAAACCCGATGAGATCACGGCCGCATCCCGCACCGTGCGCCGGACGCGATCTGCGCGGCCTGCGCCGAAGTTCTGGCCCGCGACCGGCGCCACGGCGAACGACACCGCCATCGCCGGCAGGAAGATCGACTGCATCACCCGCGCGCCGACGCCGTAACCGGCCTGGGCCTCGCTGCCGAACTGGCGGATGACGCCATAGACGACGGCGGTGATGACGAACATCAACAGGAACTCGCCGGCGGTCGGCAGGCCGATGCCGACGATCCGGCGACACACGCTCCAGTCCGGCCGAGGCAGTTTCAGCGGACGGGCGATCAGGGTCTGGGACCGGCCGAACACGAACAGCATGCCCAGAAAGCCGAACAGGGCCGCGATCGAACTGGCCAGACCGGCGCCGAACACGCCGAGCGGAACACCCGTGCCCCAGCCCGCGATCAGCACAGGCGCCAGCGCCGCGTTCAGCAGCACCGAGGCCGTCTGCAGCAACATGGTCGGCCGCGCCACGCCCGCCGCCCGCAGCGCCGATCCCATGGCGTTGGTCGGGAAGCTCAGCGCCAGCGCCGGCAGGAAACCATACAGATAGGCCTTGCCCATGGCCGTCGTCTCCGCGTCCGCCGCGATCAACGCCAGCGCCGGCTCAGCCAGCAGGTAGCCGACGACCAGGGTCAGGGCGCCGAGCCCGAGCGACAGGATCATCGCCTGACGATAGACCCGCTCCGCAGCGGCGAAATCCCTGGCCCCGATCGACCGCGCGATCAGCGACAGGGCGCCGACGCCCACCATCTGCGCCAGGGCGAGACTTAGGAAGAAGGCGTTGCCCGCCAGACCGACGCCCGCGATGGCCGCCGCGCCCAGTCCGGCGACGAAATACAGGTCGATGATGAAATACAGGGTCTGGAACACCAGACCGATGCCGATGAACCCGGCCATCCCCACCAGTTTCCCGGTGATGGACCCCTGGGTCAGATCCTGTTGCATCGCCATTCTCCCCCCAAGATCCGGTCCAACACGGATCCGCGGGATGGATTTACCCGGACGAAATAATGACGTCAATATTGCCCGGGTTTTATTACTTGTCTCTCCGAGGGAGGAACCGTCGGCGCCCTATCGCCCCGACTGCAGGACGTTGGTCACCCGCCGGCCCAGCGGATCGCGCGACACCCAGCTCTGTCCCAGGCTGGCCTCGATCAACGGAGAACAGAAGCGCGAGATCATCATGAACGAGGGTCGGATGCCGTTCAGACAGATGCGCTCGCCCTCGACGCGCCAGCGGGCCGCCAGCCGGCGACCGTCGGAGAATTCAGCGGAATAGGAGCCGTCCTGATTGAACCAGTGCTTGACCCAGCCGCCGTCCGGATAGCGCGACAGGACGGTGTTGCCGAAGGTCTCGTCGATCTCGGCCGAGGCCGTGATCGGAACCATCACGGCCGCCGCCAGCGCCAGGGCGCCGATCCATTTCCTCATGCCCTACCCTCACGCGGCATTCCAATCCCCGAGGTCGATTATTACCGTTCGTTCACGAATTGCCAAGCGGCGCCTTGGCCCGCGAATACTTGACTCTGGCGAGGGGGCTTCTATATCCGGCCCACGTTCGGGACAGGACTGGCTTACCGCGCCACCCGCTCGCCCAAGAGACAGGGTGGTTCCGCGTATTCCCCGCCTCGCCACCGATGGCGCGGCCCTCCTCGATCGATCCGTCTCGCATCGGTCGAACAGTCCCAACCCGGCGCCCCTGGCGACCGGGCCTTAGTCCTAAGGACGCATGACCGAATTCTCCCAGCTGGGCCTCTCGCCCACGACCCTGCAAGCCGTCATCGACACCGGCTATACGATCGCCACCCCGATCCAGGCCCAGGCCATTCCTGTCGCCCTCGCCGGCCGCGACGTGCTCGGCATCGCCCAGACCGGCACCGGCAAGACCGCCGCCTTCACCCTTCCCCTCATCGAACGCCTGTCCAAGGGACGCGCGCGGGCCCGCATGCCCCGCGCCCTGGTCCTGGCCCCGACCCGCGAACTGGCCGACCAGGTCGCGATGAGCTTCGAGAAATACGCCAAGGGCACCAAGCTTTCGTGGGTGCTGCTGATCGGCGGCGTCTCCATGGGCGAGCAGGTCGCGGCCCTGAACAAGGGCGTCGATGTCCTGATCGCCACGCCCGGCCGCCTGCTCGACCTGTTCGAACGCGGCAAGATGATGCTGAACGGCGTCGAGCTCATGGTCGTCGACGAAGCCGACCGTATGCTCGACATGGGCTTCATTCCCGACATCGAGCGCATCTTCAAGCTGACGCCGCCCAAGCGCCAGACCCTGTTCTTCTCGGCCACCATGCCGCCCGAGATCACCCGTCTGACCCAGGCCTTCCTGAAGGACCCGACCCGGATCGAGGCCTCGCGCCCCGCCATGACGGCCGAGACCATCACCCAGTATCTGGTCCGCATCCCGTCGGCGGACCCCAAGGCCAAGCGCGCGGCGCTGCGGGCCCTGATGGAGCGGGCGGACGTCAAGAACGGCATCGTCTTCTGCAACCGCAAGTCCGAAGTCGACGTCGTCGCCAAGTCGCTGAAGCAGCACGGCTTCGACGCCGCCCCGATCCACGGCGACCTGGATCAGTCTCTGCGCACCAGGACCCTGGCGGACTTCCGGTCCGGAGCGCTGAAGATCCTTGTCGCGTCCGACGTCGCCGCGCGCGGGCTGGACATTCCCGACGTCAGCCACGTCTTCAACTACGACGTCTCGCACCACGCCGACGACTACGTCCACCGCATCGGCCGCACCGGCCGCGCGGGCAAGACGGGTCAGGCCTTCATGATCGTGACCCCGGCCGACGACAAGTCGCTCGACAAGGTCATGAAGCTGATCAAGATGCAGCCTGAAGAACTGGTGCTGGATCTCGACTGGTCCAACCTGGGCGGCGCTCGCCGGTCGGAAGGTCGCCCGGCGGCGGCCCGCCCCGCCGAGCGCGCGGAAGGCCGTCCCGCCCGGGGCCGCAGCCGTGGCGAACGTCCGGCGCCCGAGCCCGTGGCCGAGGTCGCCGAGGCGGCTCCCGCCTTCGCGCCCGCGGAGGCTTCGCCCGAAGGTGAAACCGCGCCGCCCGCCCGCCGCACCCGCAGCCGCCGCTCCAGCAAGCCTGTCGAAGCCGCCCAGGCCGAGATTGCGCCGGCCGAAGTCGTCGCGGCGCCCGTCGTGATGGAAGAGGCCGCCAGGCCCGTCGTCGCCGCCGAACCCCGCCTGCGTCAGGCCGATCGCCGTCCCGGCGGCCGCACAGAACGCGACGCGCCGCTGGCCCGCGAAGGCGCCGGTTTCGGGGGGGATATCCCTGCGTTTCTTCGTCGCCCGACCACTCGTAAAAATTGAATTCGGGGCCAGGGTCGCCGATTTGACGGCCTCGCTTAACCCGGTGTTACGGAACGTCGACCTAGGATCCTGCCTGTAGATCGCTCAAAAGGAACGGCGGTCGGGAAAACAGAATGTCGACACAGGTGCAGACCACGCTCCGGGGGCCCGAGGCCTTCTGCCTCGCCCGCAAGGCGGTCGAGGAAATGGAGCGTGCCGGCGTCTGGCCGACCCCGCTCAACTTCGAGCTCTGGCTTCACTTCCTCGGCGATCCCGGCGGCGCGCTCGGCCAGGAGATGACCCGGCTGCTGGCCGCGGGCGACGCCTTCACCGAAGGCACGGCCGAGATGCTGGCCGCCGAATATCTGCCCCGCGGCCGCCTGTCCGAGGAAATTCGCGACGCCGGCGCCGTGCTGAACCGCGAACTGTCGACCGTCTCGGAGGCCATCGCCAAGGCCCAGCGTTCGCAAGCCGCCTATGGCGAGACCCTGGCCGGCGCCTCCGCCCATCTGGAAGGCGCGTCCGAGTCGACCGCCCTGCTCGGCGTCGTGTCCAAACTGACCTCGGCGACGACCCAGGTCCGGGCCGAGAACGCCACCCTCGAAAAGCGTCTGGAGAGCTCCACCAAGGAGGTCGCCCGCCTGCGCGAGCATCTGGAACAGGTCCGCCGCGACGCCATGACGGACGCGCTCACGAACCTGGCGAACCGCAAGGCCTTCGACGAGGAACTCCTGCGGGCCTGCGACGAGGCCGAAAAGAAGCGCCAGACGCTCAGCCTGGCCGTCATCGACATCGACCATTTCAAGCGGTTCAACGACACCTGGGGCCACCAGACCGGCGACCAGGTCCTTCGCTATGTCGCCAGCGTCATCGGCCGCGTCTCCAAGGCGCCCCGCGTCGCCGCCCGCTACGGCGGCGAAGAGTTCGCCATCATCTTCCCGTCGGAAAGCGCCTCCATCGTCGAGGCCGCGCTCAACACGATGCGCGAAGAGGTCGGCACCCGGGCGCTGCGCCGTCGCTCGACCAACGACGAACTCGGCGCCGTGACCATCTCGGCCGGCGTCGCCCAGCGTCGCCCCGGCGAGACCGGCTCCTCCCTGCTCGACCGCGCCGACGAGGCCCTCTACGCCTCCAAGCGCACCGGCCGGAACAAGGTCACCAACGGCGAGCGGCTGGAACAGGCGGCCTGATCAAACGGGTCAAGGTCGGGCGCGAATCGGGCGAACCTGATCACCACACTCTGGCAGGCTGATCGCATGCGAAACCTTGCGTTCAACATCGCCTACTGGTTCCTGTCGATCGGCTACGGCCTGACCGCCGCCTTCGCCGCGCTCGCCCCCGGCCGGAACGCCGCCGCCTGGGTGATCCGCCGCTATGTGAAGCGCATGGTGCAGGCCATGCGGGTCTTTGCCGGAATCCGGATCGAGGTGCGCGGCCGCCAACGTCTGCCTGTCGGCGCCTTCATCATCGCCTCGAAGCATCAGAGCTGGGGCGACGGCTTCGCCACCTATGACCAGTTCGATGACCTGGCCTTCGTCACCGGCGACCACCTGGAGAAATTCCCGCTGCTGGGCACGGTGCTCAACAAGCTCGGGGCCATCGTCGTCAACAACTGCGGCGGCCGCGAAGCCCGGGATTCGCTCAGGCAGAGCGGCGCGACGGCCCATGCCGAGGGCCGCAAGATCCTGATCTATCCGGAGGGCAATCTGGCGAAGGTCGGAGAGAAGTTCCGCTATCGCTCCGGCGTCTGGCACCTGTACCGCGACTTCGACATGCCGGTCGTGCCCCTCGCGTCCAACCTCGGCCTGTTCTGGCCGCAGGAAGAGTTCCGCAAGACTCCCGGCACGGCGACCCTGGAGTTCCTCGATCCCATCCCGACGGGTTTGGGCAAGGACGAGTTCCTCGCGCGCCTCGAAACCGTCGTCGAGAACCGCACCGCTGAACTGATCGCAGAGGCGCGTGGAGGGCCCGTCATCCAGAACGTTCGCGTGCTTGCCCCCGACGAAGCCGCCCGCGCTGCAAAGGTGGCCGCTACGGCCTAGGCTTGGCCTTGCGCGACTTCTTCGCCGCCGCCTTGCGCAGCGCCGCGTCGATCGACCGGCGCGCCCAGTCGACGGCCTCGTCCGGGTCATCGAGCGCCGTCTCGGGCAGCGACCAGTAGGCCATTCTCATCGTTTCACCGCCCTTGGTCGGATAGGTGAACTGGCGCGACCCGGCCGCCTGCAACAGAGGTTCGTTGATCTCGTCGGCCTTGAGCCAGACCGTCCCGTCGTCCAGCAGGGCGAAGATCAGGCCGTGGGCGTAGACGGCCCCCGCGCCGAACATCCGCTTGATCTCGATCTGGCCCAGGGCCGCGAAATGCTCCCGTACCCATTCGCCGAAGTCGGAGTCGTAGGCCATCCGGTCAGGCCGCTATCGAGTCTCGCGCGCGGAGGAGACGGTCGAGCCAGCCAATCAGGGCTCCAATGCCCGCGCCGCAGCCTGCGCCCAGGGCGAGCGCCGCAATCCACTGGAGCGGCGTCCAGTCGGCGCCGCCGAACAAGCCGTTAGCGGTGAACGCGAGCGCGCCGACGAACGCTGTCGCCAGGCTCATGCCTGCCACCGACAGACGCCTCGAGCGAGCACGCGGAAGGAAGTCCAGGACGAAGGTCGCCATGGCGGCGGCCAGCGCGCTCGCGACGAAGGTCAGGGCGGAGGTCTCACCGTCTTTTCTGATCCAGTGAAACAGGGCGATCAGGCCGGCGATGAGAAGCCCGGTCACGACAGCCCGGAGCGCCCGAGCGCCGAGGGAGGGGTGCGACGCCAGACTGTGGGCATGCAGTCTCATCGTGTGATGATGACCTCAACTCAGAGAGCTCGTCAAGCCGCAGGCACAACCGCCCCGTCGTACTTCCGGGCGATGAAATCCTTGACCGCCTGGCTGCGCAGGGCCCGCGCCAGGGCCTGGATGCGCGGGTCGTTCTGATTGTCCGGCCGGGCGACCAGATAGTTCACATAGGGGCTGTCGCCGCCCTCCAGCGCCAGGGCGTCGGTCTTCGGCTTCAGGCCGGCGTCCAGCGCATAGTTGGTGTTGATCACCGCCAGGTCGACCTGGTCCAGCACGCGCGGCAGGGTCGCCGATTCAAGCTCGCGAAAACGCAGGTTCCCGGGATTTTCGGCGATGTCCCGCACGCTCTGAAGCGGGTTGGTCGGGTCTTTCAGGCGGATCAGCCCCGCCGTCTGCAGAAGGATCAGGGCGCGCCCGATCGAAGACGCATCGTTCGGGACCGCCACATCGGCCCCGTTCGGCAGTTCGGCCAGCGTCCTGAACCTGCGCGAATAGGCACCCAGGGGCTCGACATGGACGCCGGCGACCGTGATCAGATCGGCGTTCCGGGCCGCGTTGAACTCATCCAGATAGGGTTTGGTCTGGAAATAGTTGGCGTCGATGCGGCGCTCGGCCAGCTGGGTGTTGGGCTGAACATAGTCGTTGAACACCTTGATCTCGATCGGGAACCCTTCGGCCGCCAGGGTCGGCTTGATGAACTCCAGGATCTCGGCATGCGGCACGGCCGTCGCCCCCACGATCAGCGGCGCCGATCCGTCGGCGGCCGTCTCCGCCCCCTGTCCGCAGGCGGCCAGGGCCAGGGCGGCGGCGGCGAGGATCAGGGAGCGTCGAAGCATGGAAGTCTCTCAGTCTGAAGTCAGCGGTGCGAGACCCTAGCGACCAGACGGTCGCCGATCATCTGCAGAATTTGTACGAGCACCAGTAGCAGAACGACAGTCACCACCATGACATCGGTCTGGAAGCGCTGATAGCCGAACCGGATCGCCAGGTCGCCGAGCCCTCCGGCGCCGACGACGCCGGCCATGGCGGTGTAGCTGACGAGCGCGATCGCCGTGACCGTGGCGCCCGCGATAATGCCGGGCATGGCCTCGGGCAGCAGGGCGCGGGTGACGATCTGGAAGGTCGAGCCGCCCATGGCCTGGGTCGCCTCGACCACCCCCTTATCGACCTCGCGCAGGGCCGTCTCGACCAGACGCGCGTAGAAGGGGGCGGCCCCGACGACCAGGGGCGGAATGGCGCCCGCGACGCCCAGCGACGTCCCGACCAGAAGCACCGTCACCGGCAGCATGACGATCAGCAGGATGATGAAGGGCACCGACCTCAGGATGTTGACGACCAGCGACAGCACCCCGTTCAGAACCGGATTGGCCGCCAGCCGCCCCTTGCCGGACAGGTAGAGCAGCACGCCCAGAGGGACCCCGAACACCACGGTCAGCACCATGGCCCCGCCCAGCATCAGCAGGGTGTCGCGCGTCGCCCGCAGGATCTCGGGCCAGTCGATGTTGACGAAGAACTCCATCACAACGCCTCCACCACGACGCCGCGTCCTGTCAGTTGGGCCACCGCAGCGTCCGCATCGCCACCCGTGAAGGCCACGACCATCTGGCCATAGGGCTCGCCCCGGATGCGGCTGATGCGGCCGGAGAGGATCGAATAGTCGACGCCCGTCGTTCTCGCGACGCGGCTGAGTTCGGGCGCGTAGGTCGAACCGCCCCGGAAGGTCAGTCTGGCCAGCCGCCCGCCGGCGGGAACGACCGAGGCGTCATGGGTCTCGCCGCCCTCGCCCTCGGCCAGCATGGCGCGGGTCACCGGCGACTTCGGGTGCAGGAAGACATCGGCCGTCGCCCCCTCCTCCACCAGCCGCCCGTCCTTGAGCACGGCGACCCGGTCGCAGACGCGACGCACCACCTCCATCTGGTGGGTGATCAGGACGATGGTCAGGCCGAGGTCGCGGTTGAGCCCGTCGAGCAGGCCGAGGATCTCGTCGGTCGTCTCCGGGTCGAGCGCGCTGGTCGCCTCGTCGCACAGCAGGACGTCGGGTCCGCAGGCCAGGGCGCGGGCGATGCCGACCCGCTGCTTCTGGCCGCCGGACAGCTGGGCAGGATGTTTCTTCGCGTGCTCCGCCAGGCCGAGCTGGTCCAGCAACTCCGCCGTCCGCCGCTCGATCTCGGCGGCCGGACGGCCTTCGAGCTGAAGGGGAAAGGCGACGTTCTCGGCGATGGTTTTGGCGTTCAGCAGGTTGAAATGCTGGAAGATCATGCCGATCCGCCGGCGCGCGGCGCGCAGCTCGGCCGGCTTCATCGCCGTGATCTCCTGATCGCCGACGAAGACCTTGCCCGCGTCCGGGGTCTCCAGCCGGTTGATGGTCCGGATCAGGGTCGACTTGCCGGCCCCCGAGCGTCCGACCACCCCGAACACCTGGCCCCTGGCGACAGACAGGTCGACGGCGTCCAGCGCCACGCGCACGCCCGCCGCGCTGCGATAGCGCTTGGTCACGCCTTCAAGCCGGATCATGTCAGTCGGTCTCGAGCGCCGCGGCCGGGATGATGGTGACGCTCTCGCCGCAGCCGCAGGCGTCGGTCTGGTTCGGATTGCGGAACACGAACTTGGACGCCAGCCTGGTCGCCTCATAGTCGATCTCGGACCCGATCAGGAACAGGATCGCCTTGGGCTCAACCAGAATGGTGACGCCCTTGTCCTCGACCACCTCCTCGAGGGGGTTGATCTCATCGGCGTAGGCGAAGGTGTATTCCTGACCCGCGCAGCCGCCATTCTTCACCCCGACGCGCAGGCCGATGTAGCTCTTCTCGGCATTGGCCATGATCTCGCGCACCCGCTCTGCGGCGGCGTCGGTCAGGGTCACGACCTTGGGGCGCGGGCGACGCGGACGTCCCCCGGTCAGTCCGGAGGATGACGATGTCTCGAAGTCGGTCATCGCGTCACCTCAGAACATGTTCAAGGCCAGCTTGGCCTCATCGCTCATCTTGGAGGAATCCCACGGCGGGTCGAACACCAGGTTGGCGCGCGCCGACTTGATGCCCTCGACCTTCATCACCGCGTCCTCGATCCAGCCGGGCATCTCCCCGGCCACCGGGCAGCCGGGCGCCGTCAGGGTCATGTCGATCAACACGTCGCGGTCGTCCGACAGGTCGACCTTGTAGATCAGGCCCAGCTCATAGATGTCGACCGGGATTTCCGGGTCATAGACCGTCTTCAGCGCTGCGATCAGCGCATCGGTCAGCCGATCCAGTTCGGCCTGGGGCAGGGCGGCCGTCTGCGGTTCCGCCCAGGTCTCGGCGAAGGCGTCGCTGCTGCTGATCTGTCCGTCCATCTCGCTCACACAAAGAACTCCCGCGCCTTGATCAGCGCGTCCACAAAGGCATCTGCATCCTCTGTGGTGTTATATAGGGCGAAGCTGGCCCGCGCGCTCGACGTGATGCCAAATCGCTTCGACAGCGGCTCGGCGCAATGCACGCCGGCCCGCACGGCGACGCCGTACCGGTCCAGGATCTGGGCCACGTCGTGGGCGTGCGCCCCTTCGACCGTGAAGGTCAGGATGGCGCCCTTGCCCGGCGCCTCGCCGATGATCCTCAGCCAGTCCAGGCCGGACAGGCGGGCGACGACATGGTGGTACAGCGCCTGTTCATGAGCGGCGATGGCGGCGCGGTCGAAGGCCATGAGCCACTCCAGCGCGGCTCCCAGACCGATGACCTCGAGGATCGGCGGGGTGCCTGCCTCGAACCGGTGCGGAATGCCGGCATAGGTCACCGCGTCCTCGGTGACGGTGGCCATCATCTCGCCCCCGCCCTGCCAGGGCGGCAGGGCCTCCAGAGCGGCGCGCTTGCCGTACAGCCCGCCGATGCCGGTCGGTCCGTAAAGCTTGTGGCCGGTGAAGATGTAGAAGTCGCAGTCCAGCGCCTGGACGTCGGGACTGCAATGCACCGCGCCCTGGCAGCCATCGACCAGCACCAGGGCGCCCGCCGCATGGGCCAGGTCGGCGACGGCCTTCACGTCGTTCACCGTGCCCAGCACGTTGGACATATGGGTCACGGCGACCAGCTTCGTCCTCGGCCCGATCAGCGCCGCCAGACCCGCCATGTCGAGTGAGCCGTCGTCCAGCACCGGCGCCCATTTCAGCACGACGCCGAGCCGGTCGCGCAGCATGGACCAGGGCACGATGTTGGCGTGGTGCTCCATCTGGGTGGTGACGATCTCGTCGCCGGGTTTCAGGCTCTGGGCCAGCCCCGCCGAGACCAGGTTGAAGGCCTCGGTGCCGCCCTTGGTCCAGACGATCTGGTCGGGGGTCTCGGCATTCAGGAACCGGGCGACGGTCTCGCGCGCCTGCTCGAACGCCTCGGTCGTCTCGTTGGCCAGGGTGTGCAGGCCGCGGTGGACGTTGGAATAGCTCCCCTCCATCGCCGCCGTCAGGGCGTCGATCACCGCCCGCGGCTTCTGCGCCGAGGCGGCCGAGTCCAGATAGACCAGCGGCTTGCCGTTCACCGTCCGCGACAGGATCGGGAACTGGGCCCGGGCGGCGTAGGGGTCAAATCCTCCCCCATCGGGGGAGGGGGACCGCGAAGCGGTGGAGGGGGCCGGCCGCGAAGACGGCGTCCGGGGTGAGCCCCCTCCGTCTCCTCCGCTGCGCTTCGGAGCCACCTCCCCCAGGGGGGGAGGATTCACAGTCGAGCCGTCAGCCATGACCTCACCACCTCTCTCGCGCCTTCGTGGGCGATGCGGTCGACGACCTCGAACAGGAAGGCCTGGGTCAGAAGCGCCCTCGCCTCGTCCGCCGGAATGCCGCGCGACTGCATGTAGAACAGGGCGCTTTCGTCCAGATTGCCGATCGTATTGCCGTGGGCGCACTGCACGTCGTCGGCGTAGATTTCGAGCTCCGGCTTGGCGTCGACCTCGGCCCGCTCGCCCAGGATCAGGGCATGGTGGCCCATGCGGGCGTCCGTACCGTCGGCCCCGCGTTCGACCACGATCTTGCCCTGGAACACGCCCCGCGCGGTGTCGCGGACGACGCCCTTGGTCAGTTGGGAGGTGACGCCGTTGAGGCCGTTGTGACGCACCACGCTGGTCAGGTCAGTGTGGCGCGCGCCGGACAAGGCATAGAGGCCGTCCAGCGTCACCGCCGTCGCCTCGCCGCCGTGGGCCAGATGGGTTTCCTGACGCTGCAGCCTGGCGCCGCTGGCGATGGTCGTCTGGCGGTAGACCGAGCCGGGGGCCGTCTTCACATGGGCCACGGCGATCGAGATGGCGTCGGCCGGTTCATCGACCATAACGACCCGCGTGACCTCGGCCCCGGCTGGAACATCCAGATCGATCCGATAGTTGGCGACATATCCTGCGCCCGCGCCTTCATGGCTTTCCAGCAGGGTCAGGCGCGCACCCGGTTTGACCGCGATCCGCACAGAGGCGCTGTGCCCTGTGCCGGTCGCGGCCGAGACGAACCGTAGCCGCAACGTCTGTTCGCCCGAGGCGACGAAGGCGTCGGCCCCGACCGCCCGGCCGTTGGCGAAGGCGATCTCCTCGCCGCCGAGCGCGACGAACGGCCCGCCGAAGACGATCTCAACCGCCGGCGACGGCGGCGGGGTCTCGCGCAGCACGCGGTGCAGGTCGGTGTATTTCCACGCCTCGACCCGCCGCGACGGGAAGGTCGAGGGATCGCGAAGATCGATCATGCTCATGTCCTTCTCCCCTCGGGGGAGAAGGTGGCTCGCGGAGCGAGACGGATGAGGGGGCAGCCAGACACAGTCTGGGTCGTCGCGATGAGGAATTGCTGAACCAGCCCCCTCAACCGGCCCTGCCGGGCCACCTTCTCCCCCGAGGGGAGAAGGAAGTTGATAGCGTCTGTCATGCGGCCTGCGGCAGGTATTTGTCGTACCCTTCCGCCTCCAGCTGATGCGCCAGTTCCGGCCCGCCCGAGGCGACGATCCGGCCGCCGGCCAGGACGTGGACCCGGTCGGGTTTGATATAGTCGAGCAGCCGCTGGTAGTGGGTGATGACCAGCATGGCGCGGTCGGGCGAGCGCAGGGCGTTGACCCCCTCCGACACGATCCGCAGGGCGTCGATGTCGAGGCCGGAATCGGTCTCGTCGAGGATCAGCAGCGACGGCTCCAGCAGGGCCATCTGCAGGATCTCCATCCGCTTCTTCTCGCCGCCGGAGAAGCCGACGTTGAGCGGTCGCTTCAGCATGTCGAAATCCATCTTCAGCGCCGCCGACGCCGCCTTGACCTGTTTCAGGAAGGCGGGGGCCGAGACTTCTTCTTCGCCCCGCGCCCGCTTCTGGGCGTTCAGCGCCGTGCGCACGAAGGTCAGGGCGGGAACGCCCGGAATCTCGATCGGATACTGGAACGACAGGAAGACGCCCCTGGCCGCCCGCGCCGCCGGGTCGAGGTCGAGCAGGCTCTCGCCCTGCCATTCGACCGAGCCCTCGACGGCCTCATAGCCGGGCCGTCCCGACAGGGCATAGCCGAGCGTCGACTTGCCCGCCCCGTTCGGCCCCATGATGGCGTGCACCTCGCCGGCGGGAACGTCGAGCGTCAGACCCTTGAGGATCGGCTTGTCGCCGACGGAGACGTGGAGGTTGGAGATGGAGAGCATGGTCAGTTCTGTGAAAGAGCAAAGGCGAGCCAAGCGGTGTTGGCGATTACCGCAGTGGCTAGGCCGAAAAGAGGAATGATATCAGCGAACGGCCGTGCTTCGCCGCGCAAGACAAGAAGCAGCAGCGGTCGCAACGGCCACGTCACCACCAGCCAGAGAGTCATCCACGGGAAAAGTGCGATCAGGCCGATGAGCGAGGCAGGAAAGGCCTGCCCCGGCCAGAACAAGAACGCCAGCGCCATCACACTGACAGCAAACAGTGCGAACAAAGTCGAAACTTGCAGGACGTTGGATCGACTAGCCAACCGACCCCTCCAACGAGATCGCCACCAGCTTCTGCGCTTCCACCGCGAATTCCATCGGCAGCTTCTGCATCACGTCACGGACGAAGCCGTTGACCAGAAGGGCCACCGCCTCCTCCTGCGACAGGCCGCGCTGCTGGGCGTAGAACAGCTGGTCGTCGGACAGGCGCGTCGTCGTCGCCTCGTGCTCCAGCTGGGCCGAGCCGTTGCGGGCCTCGATATAGGGCACGGTGTGCGAGCCGCAGTCCTTGCCGATCAGCAGGCTGTCGCACTGGGTGAAGTTGCGCACGCCCGTCGCCTTGGGATGCACCGAAACCAGGCCGCGATAGGTCGAGTCCGACTTCCCGGCCGAGACCGCCTTGGCGATGATCCGGCTCTTCGAATTCTTGCCCAGGTGGATCATCTTGGTGCCGGTGTCGGCCTGCTGATGTCCGTTGGTGATGGCGATCGAATAGAACTCGCCCGAGCTCTCCTCGCCCTTGAGGATGCAGGACGGATATTTCCAGGTCACCGCCGAGCCGGTCTCGACCTGGGTCCAGCTGACCTTGGACCGGTCGCCGCGGCAGTCGGCGCGCTTGGTGACGAAATTGTAGATCCCGCCCTTGCCCTCGGCGTCGCCGGGGTACCAGTTCTGCACCGTCGAATATTTGATCTCGGCGTCGTCCAGCGCAACCAGCTCGACCACGGCGGCATGCAGCTGGTTCTCGTCGCGCATCGGGGCGGTGCAGCCCTCCAGATAGGAGCAGTAGCTGCCCTTGTCGGCGATGATCAGGGTCCGTTCGAACTGGCCCGTCTGGCTCGCATTGATGCGGAAATAGGTCGACAGCTCCATCGGGCATTTCACGCCCGGCGGTATGTAGACGAACGATCCGTCGGAGAAGACCGCCGAATTCAGGGCCGCGAAATAGTTGTCCGAGACCGGCACGACCGATCCCAGATACTGACGCACCAGTTCAGGATGTTCCCGCAAGGCCTCGGAAATCGGCATGAAAATCACTCCGACCTTGGCCAGCTCGGCCTTGAAGGTGGTGACCACGCTGACGCTGTCGAACACGGCATCCACGGCGTATCGGGGAGCCCCTTCGACGCCGGCCAGCACCTCCTGCTCCTTCAGCGGAATGCCCAGCTTCTTGTAGATCTCGAGGATTTCCGGATCGACCTCGTCCAGCGACTTCGGCCCGTCCTTCTTCTTCGGCGCCGCGTAGTAGAACAGCGACTGGTAATCGACCGGCGTGTATTTCACCGACGACCAGGTCGGCTCCTCCATCGCCAGCCAGCGCTCATAGGCGGCCAGACGCCATTCCAGCATCCACTCCGGCTCGCCCTTCTTCTCGGAGATGAAACGGACGATGTCGGCGTTCAGCCCGCGCGGGGCGAACTCGGTTTCGATGTCCGAGGTGAAGCCATGCTCGTACTTCTCCAGCGCGGCGACGGCGTCGATGGTTTCCTGAACGGCGGCCATGATCTTAGGCGGTTTCCTTCATGCGGGCGGACTGGCGCGCGCAATGTGTCTCGTATGCCTTGGTCCACGCTGCAGCGAAGCGTGACCAATCGTCTTGCGTGGTGCCCCAGCCGCCCGAGACGCGCACGCCTCCGGTCGCCAGGTCCATCCGGCCCATGGCGACGATGGCGCGGCTGGGCTTGGTCTTGCCCGACGAGCAGGCGCTCCCGGCCGAGACCATGACACCGTCCAGATCGAGCACGATCAGGGCCTGAGGGCTGTCCCAGCCGGCGACCGACAGGAACAGGGTGTTGGGCAGACGCGGCGCCCCCTTGCCCAGGATGGTCGCGCCGGCCGCCTCGACGGCCGCCTCGGCCGCATCGCGCCACGGACGATGCGCCTCGGCCATGGGCAGGTCGCGCGCGGCGCAATCGGCTGCGACGCCGAAGCCCGCGATGCCCGGCACGTTCTCGGTCCCGGCGCGCAGGCCGCGCTCCTGACCGGCGCCGTGCAGGATGCGAACCGCCGACGCGCCCTCGCCCAGCACAAGCGCGCCCACGCCCTGGGGGCCGCCCAGCTTGTGCGCGGACAGGGTCAGGCTGTCGGCGCCCAGGGCGCGCATGTCGACCGGAATCTTGCCCGCCGACTGGATGGCGTCGACGTGCAGCCAGCCCTTGGCCGCCCGCACCATCCGCGCCGCCTCGGCAATCGGCTGGATCACCCCGCTCTCGTTATTGGCGTGGTGGATGGCGACGACGGCCCGGCCGCCGGTCTGGGTCAGCAGTTGACCCAGCTTGACCAGGTCGATGACACCGCGTTCGTCGACCGGCAGCGGCTTGACCGGCTTGCCCGAGGCCATGGCCGCCTCGATCACGCAGGGATGTTCCGTAGCGCAGACGATCAGTCGCTCGCACCCGGCCGCCAGGGCGCTCTGCAGCGCCTGGGCATTGGCCTCGGTGCCGCCGGAGGTGAAGATGACGGCCGTCGGATCGGCGCCGACCAGCGCGGCGACCTTCGCGCGCGCCGTCTCGACCCGGGCCCGGGCCCGCCGCCCGGCCGCATGGACCGCCGACGGATTGCCGTTGTCGGCCAGGGCCTCGCTCATGATCGCCAGCACTTCCGGGCGAACGAGGGCCGAGGCGTTGTAGTCCAGATAGACGCCGGTCATCGGACCGCCTCTCCGTCGATGGAAAGGGCTTCCAACTCTGTAACCCAGATGAAATATCGACCATCATCGTCGCGCCGAACCTCACCACTGACCGTGACATCAAACGCGGTATCGAATGTGTTGGGGAACGGCCGGCGTTTCCAAGTCGCCTCGGCAAACGACTGCCCAAGAGGCGTTTGATCAACATGCGGTGCAAGTGACCAAGCCGTCTGGCAAGATCCATCTTCGCGTACGAGCCCGTTGAAATGCATAAAGTCTGAAACGAATCTTCCCTCCACCGTAACCAGCGATCCGACTTCCAGCCTGCCTTCCGCAACTCGGCAAAGGTTCTCTGCTGGTGCGATTGCTTGGGCCAAGGCAACCGCGAAAATCAGAGGAACAATCATGCCGCCACCCCGATCTGAGCGGCCCCGGGGGCCGGCCGACGGCTCGTGCGGTTCAGGATGACGTCTTCCAGCGACACGCTGGACAGATAGCGATGAATCTCGTCGCCGAGGTCCTCCCACAGATTGTGGGTGATGCAGCGTTCCCCGCCGAGCATACAGCCCCGCGGCGTGCCGTGGGCCGCGCAACGCACCGCCCGGATCGGCTCATCGACCGCCAGGACGATCTCGGACACCACGGTTTCGCGGGCCGTCTTGGCCAGACGATAGCCGCCGCCCGGACCGCGCACGCTGCTCACCAGCCCACTCTTTCTCAGACGGGCGAACAGCTGTTCCAGATAACTCAATGAAATCTCTTGCCGCGTTGCGATTTCAGCCAGGGACACAGCCCGGCCCTCGCCGGCTTCCGACCGGCCGTGCCGGGCCAGATCGGCCATCGCCATCACGGCGTATCGTCCCTTGGTCGACAGTCGCATCGCCCATCCTCAAAAATCGCGCGCTTTTCAGGGGTCTTGTGCTATGACCCGCCGCTTCGCGAGGCGGCCGAACGCAGACGGGACTTAGAAAGTCCTACCCCTGTAGTCAAGTATTCGGCGGGCCCGAAATGACAGTTGAACGGATTCCAGAGCCCCATGCCTGAAGTCATCCTGCCCGGCGCCTCCGGTCGCATCGAGGGCCGCTACTCCCCCGGCAAGCGCGCCAACGCGCCCATCGCCCTGATCCTGCACCCGCACCCCAAGGCGGGCGGGCATATGAACAACCCGGTGACGGTCACCCTGTACCAGCTGTTCCAGAAGCGCGGCTTCGCGACCCTGCGCTACAATTCGCGCGGCGTCGGCAAGTCCCAGGGCGAGTTCGACAGCGGCATCGGCGAACTGGCCGATGCGGCCACGGCGCTCGACTGGCTGCAGTCCAACAACCCCGCCGCCACCCAGACCTGGGTCGCCGGCTACCAGTTCGGCGCCTACATCGGCATGCAGCTGCTGATGCGCCGCCCCGAGACGGACGGCTTCATCTCGGTCTCGCCGCCGTCGAACATGTACGACTTCTCCTTCCTGGCCCCCTGCCCGGCCTCCGGCCTGTTCCTGCACGGGACGGCCGACACCATCGTGCCGCCGGTCGAGGTCGAGCGCGTGGTCAACAAGCTGCGCACCCAGAAGGGCATCATCATCGACTACGAACTGGAAGAAGGCGCGAGCCACTTCTGGCAGGACCATATCCCCGCCGTCGACCGCCGCGTGGGCCTGTACCTGGACAAGCGCCTGGAAGAAAAGCCGGCCTGACCGCCGCTTTTTCGGCTGACCGTCGCGCCCTATAGTCCAGCACGGGATTCGGGGGACGTGATGATCCGCAGAATGAAAATCGGCGCGCTTGCGCTTTCGGCCGCCTGTACAACGGTCATGCCGGCGGCGGCCCAGACCGTTCCGGACGCCGACCTGCGTCCCTTTTGCGCCGACCGGCCGGGCAAGGGCACGCCGACCTGCATCCTCGACGTCGGTCACTGGCAGGCGGAGGTCGGCCTGATCGACGGGGCGCGCCAGACCGATAACGCCTCCAGGGCCGAAAGCTGGGCCTATGGCGACCTGTTCTTCCGCTACGGCGTCACACCGACGACGGAGATCCAGTTCGGCATCACGCCCTGGACGACCGAGAAGGTCACCGACCGGGCGACCGGCGACAGCGAGACTGTCGATGGCGTCAGCGATATCCAGATCGGCTTCCGCCACTCCCTGGCCAATCCCGACGGCTCGGGCGTCTCCATCGCCCTGGCCGGGTTCGTCACCGCCCCGACCGGCTCTCGCGACGTGCGAGGCGACGGGTTCGAGGGCGGGGTCGTCCTGCCCATCGCCCTGCCGCTGAACGACGACTGGGGCCTGTCCCTGTCGCCCGAGATCGATATCGTGGCCGACAGCGACGGCGACGGCCGCCATGCCGCCTATACGATGGTCGCCGGCGTCGGCCGCGGCTTCGGCCCATGGGCCCTGGGCGCCGAGGTCTGGATCAGCCGCGACGACGACCCGATCGAGGCGACGACCCAGTCGACCTTCGACCTGACCGCCGTCTGGACCCCGCCCTCGATGCCGAACGCCCAGGTCGACTTCGGCCTCAACTTCGGCCTGAACGACGACAGCCCGGACGTGGAGTTCGGCGTGGGCGTGGCGCGGCGATTCTAGGTCAGTAGATCAGGAACGGCCTGCGCGTCTCGACCCAGGCCGCCTCATCCGGCTCCGCGATCGCATCCAGATCGGCCGCCGTCGCGTTCCCATCGTCGACCCATTCCCGCAGGCCCGGCCCGCCGTTGATCACATCGATCGGCAGCTTCCCGAACGCGTATTCATACGGGAAGTCCCGCCACAGGTCGTAGTCGGGATACAGCCGCCGGATGGCCTTGAAGCCCAGGGCCTGGACCCGCCACGGCCGGAAGGCGGCGTGGTCATAGTGCGGGCCCTCGACATGAATCTGCACGCCCGAACACAGCTGGCCGACGTGTTTGTGGAAGGTCGGCTCGAACCACATGTCGCGCAGGGTACAGCCCTTCACCCAGTCGGGCGCGAAGGCCTTCATCCCGGCGATCACGGCCCGGGCGTCGATGTCGGGCGCCCCGAACAGCTCCAGCGGACGCGTCGTGCCCCGCCCTTCCGACAGGGTCGCGCCCTCGACCATCACCGTCCCCGGATAGGCCCGCGCCATCGACAGATTCGGGGCATTGGGGCTGGGGTTGATCCAGGCCCGCTCTCCCAGCGGCCAGCCGAAGCCCGGCGCCGCCTCGGGGTCGTAGCCCTGCATCTCGATGACGCGATAGGCGACCTTCAGCCTGAAGTGGTCGATGAACCAGTGACCCAGTTCGCCCAGGGTCATGCCGTGCCGCATCGGCATCGGCCCGGCGCCGACGAAACTCTCCCAGCCCGCGACCAGGGTCGTGCCCTCGACCGGCCGCCCGGCGGGGTTGGGACGATCGAGCACCCAGACCTCCTTGCCGTGCTCGGCCGCGGCCTCCAGCACGTACAGCAGGGTCGTGATGAAGGTGTAGATGCGCGTCCCCAGGTCCTGCAGGTCGATCAGCACCACGTCGAACGTGCTCATCATCCGGGCTGTGGGCCGGCGCACCTCGCCGTACAGGCTGAAGACGGGGAAGCCGTGGACCGGATCGGTCTCGTCCGGGCTCTCCATCATATTGTCCTGCAGATCGCCCTTCATCCCGTGCTGGGGCCCGAAGGCGGCGCTGATGCTGACGCCCGCCGCGATCAGGGCGTCGATCGAATGGGTCAGGTCCGCCGTCACCGAGGCAGGATGCGCCACCAGGGCCACCCGCCGCCCCTTCAGCGCGGCCTGCAGTTCGGGCTCGGAGAGCAGACGGTCGATGCCGAATTTCATGGCAGGTCCAGAACGAAGGAATCGGGATGGTGGAAGTCAGGCTTATCGGACGGATGGGCCAGCGCCCACCAGGTCCTGACCCCGTCGAGGGTCTCGATCACCGCTGACAGGGCCAGCTTGCGAGCATCGACCGGCAGTTCGATCCGGCCTTCCAGGGCGACATAGTCCGAGCCGCCGTCGAGCCCCTCGACCACGCAGACCTCGTCGGCCGGCCTCATGCCCTCACGATAACCGTCGAACCGGTAGCTGGCCCACTGGCCGGACGGCGACAGGTTGAACTCGCGATAGCCGTCGTCGGTGGTCACGAAGGCCTCGAAACAGGTGTGTTTCCACAGCTCGTCGGCCCGCCCGACCGGCGCCTCGCCGGGCCAGGCGATGAAATCCGGATTGTCGTCAATGATGAACCTCATCCACAGCACGCCGCCCTCGCGCTCGAACTCGACCGAGATCGCCTCGGGATAGACCTGGGTCTCGTCGGGAAAGGGGATCAGCGTGGCGCGCATCCTGAACCGATAGCGGCTGGTTGACGCCGGTCAACGCCCGGCGCTACGACACCCCCCATGTTCGCCACCCGCGCCCTGCCCGGCCTCTATTACCGCCCGCTGATCTAGCGAGCGGCCGCGAACCCCTGCGCCGCATTTTGCCGGCGCGTCACCCGAGACAGAGCGCCGGCCTCCCTGCTAACGGAGCCGACCATGACCGACCCGATTTTCCAGTCCGACTTCCTGCAGACGCTTCAGGCGCGTGGGTACATCCATCAGATCACCCATCCGGCCGAGCTGGATGCGGCGGCGAAAGCCGGGGTCATCTCAGGCTACATCGGCTTCGACGCCACGGCGCCCAGCCTGCACGTGGGCAGTCTGATCCAGATCATGATGCTGCGCCGGCTGCAGCAGGCGGGCGGCCGGCCCGTGGTCATCATGGGCGGCGGCACCACCAAGGTCGGCGACCCGACCGGCAAGGACGCCTCGCGCCCGCAGCTGACCGACGAGACGATCCAGTCGAACATCGCCTCCATCAAGACGGTGTTCGAGAAATTCCTGACCTTCGGCGACGGTCCGACCGACGCCATCCTGATCGACAACGACGAGTGGCTGTCGAAATACGGCTACGTCGAGTTCCTGCGCGACTACGGGACCCATTTCACGGTCAACCGGATGCTGGCCTTCGACTCGGTCAAGCTGCGGCTTGAGCGCGAGCAGCCGATGACCTTCCTCGAGTTCAACTACATGCTGATGCAGTCGGTGGACTTCCTGGAGCTCAACCGCCGCCAGAACGTGACTCTGCAGATGGGCGGATCGGACCAGTGGGGCAACATCGTCTCGGGCGTCGACCTGGTGCGCCGGGTCGATCACAAGGCCGCCTTCGGCCTGACCACGCCGCTGCTGACGACCGCGTCCGGCGGCAAGATGGGCAAGACGGCCCAAGGCGCCATCTGGCTCAATGCGGAACAGCTGAGCCCCTACGACTACTGGCAGTTCTGGCGCAACGCCGAGGACGGCGACGTCGGCCGCTTCATGCGCCTGTTCACCGACATGCCGCTGGACGAGATCGCCCGCTTCGAGGCTCTGGAAGGCGCCGCGATCAACGACGCCAAGAAGGCGCTGGCCGACGCGGCCACCACGATGCTGCACGGGGCGGAGGCGGCAGCCTCGGCCCGCGCGGCGGCGGAAGGCGCGTTCGAGCAGGGTAGGCTTTCCGCCGACCTGCCGACCGTCGAACTGCCCTCGGGCGAGGTGATCGGTGCCATGCTGGCCGCTGTCGCCACCCGCGCAGGCCTGACCGCGTCGAACGGCGAGGCGCGTCGCCTGGCCCAGGGCGGCGGCTTGCGGCTGAACGACGAGGCGATCGCGGACGGCGCGCGCCCGATCGAGGCGTCCGACGTCAATGCGGACGGCGTCATCAAACTGGCGGCGGGCAAAAAGAAGATCATGCTGGTACGCCCCGTCTAACGAACTCCCGTGCATCCCCGCGAAGGCGGGATGCACGGACAAAGGAAAGCCGATGACAGAGATCACCGAAGGCTCCAAAGCCCCCGCGTTCGACATCCCCGCCGACGGCGGCGGCCGCGCGACCCTGTCCGGCCCCACAGTCGTCTTCTTTTATCCGAAGGCCGACACGCCCGGCTGCACCAACGAGGCCATCGACTTCTCCGCCCACATCGACGCCTTCAGGGCGGCGGGCTTCCAGGTCATCGGCATCTCACGCGATCCGGTGAAGAAGCTCGACCGGTTCAAGGCCAAACACGATCTCAAGGTCATCCTCGGATCCGACGAGGCCGAGGCCGCCACCGAGGCCTATGGCGTCTGGGTCGAGAAGACCCTCTACGGCCGCCAGTATATGGGCGTCGAGCGGGCCACCTTCCTGATCGACGGCGCGGGCGCCGTCCGCAAGGCCTGGCGCAAGGTCTCGGTGAAAGGCCACGCCGAGGCGGTTCTCGCCGTCGCGAAAGAGGTTTGATCCGAGGCCGGACGGATCGGTGAAGTCTAGCCGGCGCCCTCCACAGTCTATCGGAATACGCCCAGCACGCGAATCTTCGCCTGAATAGATTCGTTCCGATCGCCCGGAACGGGCAACGTGGTTAACATTGCGTAAACGGTATTGCCCACAGGCAACAGTTCGCGGATAAAGCCCCCGGTACGTGGGGGCGTGTTCAAATGGATGAAGAACAGGGAGTGGTCAGACGCTCTTTGATCGAGCGTTGGTTTCCTGAGCGCCATGTTTATCTGCGCTCGAATGGCGACACGCGCGGTTACGTCCTGACAAGCGGCCGCCAGATGATGATGGCCGGCGTCGCCTGCGCCGCCGCCGCCTGGACCCTGGTCGCCTCGGGCGGATTCGTCTTCGACATGATCGCCCGCAGCCAGGCGGACACCCAGGTGGTTCGCGCCCGCGCGGCGTCCGAACGCCTGAACGCCGACCTGCAGGCCCGGCTCGAGACGGCCGTCGTCCGCATGTCCGCCACCACGGGCGGCCTGGACGAGATGGCCCGGATGGTCGAGCGCCGCCACGCGGCCCTGACCAACGTCATGGGCATGTTCCACGGCGTCGACGGCGCCGAGGCCGCCCTGGCCCCTGCCCCGGCCCTCAGCGCCACCGACGCCCGTCCGGTCCAGCGTATCGTCGCGGTCCGCATGGACCAGGAGCGGCTGATCGAACGGGCCGGCGACTTCGCCCAGACCCGGGCCGAACGGCTGCGCCTCGCCTTCCGCCTCGCGGGCCTGAACCCCGCCGCCTACGGCGCGGCCTCCGGGTCAGCCCTCGGCGGACCTCTGGTCGAGGCCAGCGATCCCAAGGCCCTGGCCACCATCCTGGACGTGGACGAGCCCTTCGCCGTCCGCATCCGCCACGCCGCCGACAATCTGTCGGAGATGCGCAACCTGGCCGACGCCGCCGAACACCTGCCGTTCGATCGGCCGACCCAGGCCCGCACCACCTCGGGTTTCGGCGTCCGTTTCGATCCCTTCAACGGTCGCCCGGCGGTTCATCAGGGCCAGGATTTCGCCGCCCCCCTGAACACGCCGATCTACTCCACCGCTCCCGGAATCGTGTCCTTCGCCGGCGTTCGTTCAGGGTATGGCAACACCGTTGAGATAGACCATGGTCGCGGTTTCAAGACCCGCTTCGCCCATTTGAACGCCATGGCCGTCCAGCCAGGCCAGCGCATTGCGCTGGGCCAGCGGATCGGCGCCATGGGCACGACAGGACGCTCCACCGGCGTTCACCTGCACTATGAAGTGTGGATGGACGGCCGCCCCCAGAACCCCGCCCGCTTCTTCCGAGCAGGAGACCAGATTGTTCAATAAGACGAAATCCCCCGCCCCCGCCACGCCGGACCGTTCGTCCAACGCGCCGCCGATCCCGCCGCTGCCCGACCTGCCGTCGCCCGGCATGGGCCGCAGCCCCGTCGCGGCTCCGGCCCCCTCGCCCATCGCCTCCTCGCGCGGCCTGTCGACCCTGTCGTCGGACCTGCAGTTCGAAGGCAATATCGCGGGCGCCGGCGATCTCCAGGTCGACGGCTCGATCAAGGGCGACGTCCGCGTCGGCCGTCTGATCGTCGGCGAGACCGGCGCCGTCGAGGGCAATGTCACCGCCGACTATCTTGAAGTTCGCGGCCGCATCGTCGGCGCGGTCAACGGCAAGCAGGTCAAGCTGGTCTCGACCGCCTATGTCGACGGCGACATCACCGCCGAACAGCTGTCGATCGACATCGGCGCCTATTTCCAGGGTCGCGTGCTTCAGAGCCGCCGCGATGCGCCCGCTCCGGTCGCCCCGGCTCCGCGCCCGGCGGCCCAGGCTCCGGCCGCCGCCGACTTCGAAGCGCCCGCCGCTCCGGTCGAGAACAAGCCGCAGATCATCGACCTGAAGTCGCTCTGATCCATTGATCCCTCTCCCCTTGCGGGAGAGGGAGATCGCGCACGGCGGCGATAGCCGTCGTCCTTGCGCGGTCGGGTGAGGGGTCACGCCAGCGACTGAAGCCTGCATCACCTGGGACGATCGGTGAGGTCAGCGTGACCCCTCATCCGACCTCGCTTCGCTCGGCCACCTTCTCCCGCAAGGGGAGAAGGGCTTTCTTAATCAACCGTTGATCCGCGGGTCTCGCCGACCCGCTGCGCCAGGGCTGCCCCCATGAAGGCGTCCAGGTCGCCGTCCAGCACGCCCTGGGTGTCCGAGGTCTCGACCTCGGTCCGCAGATCCTTGACCATCTGATAGGGCTGCAGGACGTAGCTCCGGATCTGGTGACCCCAGCCGATGTCGGTCTTGGCGTCCGCCATGGCCTGGGCCGCGGCCTCGCGCCTCTGGAGCTCCAGCTCATACAGACGCCCGCGCAGCATCTTCCACGCCTGTTCGCGGTTCTGGTGCTGCGATCGCCCGGCCTGACAGGCCACGACGGTATTGGTCGGGATATGGGTCAGACGGACGGCGGAATCGGTCTTGTTGATATGCTGACCGCCCGAGCCCGACGCGCGATAGGTGTCGGTGCGCACGTCGGACGGATTGATGTCGATCTCGATCGTGTCGTCCACCACCGGCGAGACCCCGATCGAGGCAAAGGAGGTGTGCCGCTTGGCCGCCGCGTCATACGGACTGATCCGAACCAGACGGTGCACGCCCGATTCCGACTTCAGCCAGCCATAGGCGTTGGGACCTGTGACGAGGATCGTCGCCGACTTGATGCCCGCCTGGTCGCCGTCTTCCGACGCCTCCATCTCGACCTCATAGCCGTGCGCCCTGGCCCAGCGCGAATACATGCGCAGCAGCATCCCCGCCCAGTCGCAGCTCTCCGTGCCGCCGGCGCCGGAGTTCACTTCCAGATAGGCGTCGTTGCCATCGGCCTCGCCGGACAGCAGGGCTTCCAGCTCGGCCCGCGCCGCGCGGTCCTTGATGGCCTTCAGCTGGGCGCGCGCCTCCTCCAGCGTCGCCTCGTCGCCTTCCTCATCGGCCATTTCGGACAGCATGACACCGTCCTCGAGCTCCCGCTCCATGGCCTTGACGGTGTTGATCTGGGCTTCAAGCTTCGAGCGCTCGCGGCTCACCGCCTGGGCCTCGTCGGGCTTGTCCCACAGGGTCGGGTCCTCGACCCGGGCGTTCAGCTCATCGAGCTTTCGGTTGGCGACATCCCAGTCAAAGACGCCTCCTGAGCAGAGCGACGCTCTGCTCGATGTCGGCCTTCATGGCCTCGACATCCGGTCTCATATGCAAATCCTTACGGTGCGAAGGCGCGGAGATAGGGGGGATCGAAGGCAGTAGGCAATAGGCAGCAGCCCGTAGAGGAGGTTTTCTTCCCGGCGGCGACGCTCGCCCTTGCTGCTGCCGACGGCCTGAACCCTGCGGCCTCGCGTCCTAGAACAACCCGTCCAGATCCGCCGCCGGTTCCTGCTTCGGCGCAGGCGGCGCGGTCGGCGGGGGCGCGGACGGTCCGGACGCGATGCCCGCGGCCGCCTGCTGCTCGCGACGGATGACTTCGTTGTAGTTCTGCGGCCCCTCCGGCACGGCGGGCCCGGTATCGCGACGCTCTTCCTCGCGGCGACGCTCGGTGCCGGGGCGGAAGGCCTCCTCGATGCCGTTGATGGTGCGGAAGATGGCGCCGCGCGGACGGACGAACGGCCGCGCCGGCCGCTCTTTCAACGCGTCTTCCATGAAGTCGATGAAGATCGGCACGGCGGCGGAGGCGCCGGCTTCCCCGGATCCCAGCGACCGGTTGTCGTCGAAGCCGATATAGACCCCGACCACGATGTCGGTGGTGAAGCCGACGAACCAGGCCGAGCGGTATTCGTTGGTCGTGCCGGTCTTGCCGCCGACCCAGCGGCCCAGTCCGCGCGCGCTGGCGGCGGTGCCCCGCTGGACCACGCCTTCCAGCATCGAGCTGATCTGATAGGCGGTGATCGGATCGATGACCTGGGTTCCGCGCGGGTCCAGATAGGGCGAGGCCTGGCCCGAGAAGGCCCGGCCGCAGTCGCGGCAGCGGCGCTGGTCGGCGCGATAGATGGTCTCCCCGTCCCGGTCCTGGACGTATTCGATCAGATAGGGATCGACGCGCCGCCCGCCGTTGACGAAGGCGGCATAGGCGGCAGTGAGGTGATAGGCCGTGACCTCCCCTGCCCCCAGCGACACTGACAGATTGGGCTGCAGATTGTCGGCCACGCCCATGCGGGCCGCGAGGTCGACGACCCTGTCCATGCCGATGGTGTTGGCCAGGCGCACGGTCATGACGTTGCGCGACAGCTCCAGCCCGCGCCGCAGGGTCGAGGGACCGTAGTAGCGACGGCTGTAGTTCTCGGGCGTCCAGCGCTGACCGTTCGCCCCGCCGGCGAAGCTGATCGGCCCGTCGACCACGATCGAGGCCGGGGTGAAGTCGCCCTCCAGGGCGGCGGCATAGACGAACGGCTTGAACGAAGACCCCGGCTGACGCTGGGCCTGGGTCGCACGGTTGAAGCTCGACAGGGCGTAGGAATAGCCGCCGACCATGGCCAGGACCCGTCCCGACTGCGGCTCGATGGCCACCATGGCGCCGTTCACGGCCGGGACCTGCTTCAGGGCGAACTGGCCGTTGCGCGGCTCGACGAAGATCAGGTCGCCGCGCTTGAGCGGCCGGTTGGCGTTGGCCCAGGCGGCATCCGAGACGATCAGGCTGCCGGTCGTGTCGTCGCGGGCGGTGCGGATCTGGACCGTGTTGCCCGACACGCTCTCGACGGCGGCGGCGCGCCACTCGCGGCGTTCCGGCGGCGCGGTCTGGCGCAGGGCCACGGCCTGCCAGCCCGGAGCGAAGTCGGTCGTGCCCCAGGCCCCGCGCCAGCCGTGGCGGCGGTCGTAGTTCTCGAGCCCGCGCATCAGGGCGTCGCGCGCCGCCGTCTGCAGCGAAGGATCGAGCGTCGTGCGCATGTAGAAGCCGCCCGCGTTCAGCTGGTCGCCGAACTCCGGATTGGCGGCGGCCTGACGACGCGCTTCTTCCACGAAGAAGTCGGCGTCCTGGTATTCGGCGCGGCGCGGGGCGGCGCGGGTCGTCAGCGGACGCGCGATCGCCTCGGCGTACTGCGCCTGGGTGATGAACCGGTTCTGCGCCATCTCGCCCAGAACCCAGTCGCGACGGCCCTTGGCTGCCTCGGGGTGCCGCTTCGGATGATAGTTGTTGGGGCCCTTGGGCAGGGCCGCCAGGAAGGCCGCCTCGTCCGGCGTCAACTGGGCCAGCGACTTGCCGAAATAGTTGTAGGCGGCCGAGGCCACGCCGTAGGACCGGTAACCCAGGAAGATCTCGTTCAGATACAGTTCGAGAATCTGCTCCTTGGACAGCGTCGCCTCCAGGCGGCTGGACAGGATGGCTTCCTTCAGCTTGCGGCCGATGGTCGATTCATTGGTCAGCAAGACGTTCTTGGCGACCTGCTGGGTGATGGTCGAACCGCCCTCCAGCCGCCGTCCGGTGGCGGCGTTGAAGACGTTCTTGAGCATGGCACGGCCCAGGCCCGACACGTCGATGCCGCCGTGCTGGAAGAAGTTGCGGTCCTCGGCGGCCAGGAAGGCCTGCACGACCGGCGTCGGAATCTGTTCGTAGGGCACATAGATGCGGCGCTCGTCCGAGAACTCGCCGATCAGCGTCCCGTCGCCGGCATAGACCCGCGTCGCGGTCGGCGGCCGGTAGTCGGCCAGCTCCGAGGCGTCAGGCAGGTCATGGAACAGCCAGGCGGCGTAGACCGCCACGATCAGCCCTGCGAGCGCGATCGCGCCCAAAAGGCCGATGCCCGCAATCACGAACCACCGTTCGGCAACCTTCACCAAGACTTCTCCGACTACACCCTTGGCCCGATGTAGCCCGCGCCGGGTCCGGCGGGAAGGCCGGAATCGTCCGGGATCAGCCGCCCGCGCCGGGCATTCCCGCAATCTGCATCGTGCCCGACGGTTCACGGAAATACCGGTCGATCCCTTCGGAGACGGCCCGGACCAGCCTGCGCCGCTGCGCCGCGTCGCCGAGCGCCCGCTCGTCGTCGGGATTGGTGATGAACCCCATCTCCAGCAGCACGGCCGGCACGTCGGGGGCCAGCAGCACGGCCAGGCCGGCGTCGCGGTGGCTGCGGCGCAGCAGCGGATGGTCGGCGGCCTCCAGGTGGGTCAGCAGGACGCGGGCGAACTGGGCCGAACGATTCTGGGTCGCCCTCTGGGTCATGTCGAGCAGGATCCGGTCCACCGAAGGATCCCGCCCCGGCAGATGCAGGTCGCGGTGCCAGTCATCGCTGCGTGTCACTTCGCGGACGGCCCGCGTCGCCCCCTGTTCTGACAGGGTATAGACCGACGCCCCGCGCGTGGCCGGATCGGCCCCGGCGTCGGCGTGCAACGAGATGAACAGGTCCGCGTCCGCCTGACGCGCGATCCGCACCCGACGGTACAGGTCGACATAGACATTGGTCTCGCGCGTCAGCATGACGCGATAGCGGCCTGTCCGGGTGAGTTCGTCGCGCAGGGCCAGGGCGGCGGCCAGGGTGACCTCGCTCTCGCTGCGCTGTGCGCCTTGCGCGCCCGGATCGCGACCGCCGTGACCGGCGTCGATGACGATCAACGGGCGCTCGGCCCGGCGCTGTTCGGGACGCGGGGCCTGGCGCGCGGCCGCCGGAATTGCAGCCGATCCGGTCGCGGCGATATCGATGACATAGCGATAGTAGGGGACCCCGTCGCCGGGCGGCAGCAGGAACCGACGCTCGATCCGCGCCGTCCGGGCCAGGCCCAGATGCACCCGCGACGCCGTGCCCGAGGCGCTGACGCGCCAGTCGCGCACCAGTCCCGAGCCCGCGCCATCGACGCCGCGACCGGCGCCGACGCCGGCCAGGGTCAGGACAAGCGAGCCGCGGTCCCCGCTCTCGATCACCTCTCCGCGCGCGGACCGGTCCAGGTCGATGACGACCCGGGTCCGCTGCACGTCCCCGCCGAAGCGCACGCCGCGCACGTCACCGCTCGCCCCGGCCGCCAGACCGCGCGTGCTGACCAGCAGCACGACGCCCAGCACCAGCAGGGCGAGCGCGGTCATGGCCCACTCACGCGGGCCCCAGCCGGACAGGTTAAAATACTTGCGACCAGTCATTCTGACGGCGGGCCCACCTTTATCGTTGGCTCCGTTGTGGCAGGGCCCGGTTTGGATTGGGTTAAGCGACAGCGCTTTCTGCGCATTCGCCACCTAAAGCCGAGGGCTGCCTTTCCATTCCGTGACTTGATGCTTATGCTTATATCCGTCCGCGAACGATCGCGCCGCCGCTTTGTCGGTTTGGCGCGGCCCCGGCGCGGCGCCGACTTCCCGCCTTCGCGGATCGTGTCGCCCCCTGTCTCTGACCGTGGTCACTGACTGACTGGCCCATCGATCGACAAAGCCGGGCCTATTCCGAACCGGACCTTGCGACGCCCTCGGCGCGTGCGGGTCGAGGACCTACCAGAACCCATGGGCATTTCCGCCTGCCTCTCCCACGAACCGTCAGCCCTCTTCGGGCCGGTCGCAGTCGTCTTCGGCCATCGCCGCGACGACGGGATGACGCACGCGTCCGCCCCTTACCCCGTTCGGCGAGCCGCCGTTGCCTCCCCCGGCAACGGCCGAGCGCGCCAGAGAGATACCTTCAATGTCAAAGACGATGCTAATCGATGCAGCGCACGCGGAAGAAACCCGCGTCGCTATCGTGGACGGCCGCCAGGTTGAGGAATTCGACTTCGAGTCGAAAACCAAACGCCAGCTTCGCGGCAATATCTACCTCGCCAAGGTCACCCGCGTAGAACCCAGCCTGCAGGCCGCCTTCGTCGAATACGGCGGCAATCGCCACGGCTTCCTGGCCTTCAACGAGATCCACCCCGACTACTACCAGATCCCGGCCGCCGACCGCGACGCGATCATGGCCGAGGCCCATTCGGCCGAGGACGATCACGACGACGAGAACGCCCGTGACTCGGACGACGGCGATTCCGAAGGCGGCATGGCCGAGGAAGAGCGGCTGAAGCGCCGCCTGATGCGGCGCTACAAGATCCAGGACGTCATCAAGCGTCGCCAGATCCTGCTGATCCAGGTCGTCAAGGACGAGCGCGGCGGCAAGGGCGCGGCCCTGACCACCTGGCTCTCGCTGGCCGGCCGCTACTGCGTCCTGATGCCCAACACCGGCAAGGGCGGCGGCATCTCCCGCAAGATCACCCAGGCCAGCGACCGCAAGCGCCTGAAGGCCGCCGCGGCCGCCCTGGACGTGCCGCGCGGCATGGGTCTGATCATCCGCACGGCCGGCGCCAAACGCACCAAGGCCGAGATCAAGCGCGACTATGAATACCTGCTGCGCCTGTGGGAGACGATCCGCGAGACCACCCTCGCCTCGCATGCCCCGTCTCTGATCTACGAAGAAGAAAACCTCGTCCGCCGCGCCGTGCGGGACATGTTCGACAAGGATTTCGACGGCATCCAGGTCGAGGGCCTCGAGGGCTTCAAGGAGGCGCGCGACTTCATGCGGGTGCTGATGCCCTCGCAGGCCAAGAAGGTGCATCTGTACCAGGGCTCCAGGCCCCTGTTCGCCGCCAACGGCATCGAGGAGCTGCTGACGCAGATCCACCAGCCCATCGTGCCGCTGAAGTCCGGCGGCTATCTGGTGATCAACCAGACCGAGGCCCTGGTCGCCATCGACGTCAACTCGGGCCGCGCGACCAAGGAACGCAACGTCGAGGCCACGGCCTTCAAGACCAACTGCGAGGCCGCCGTCGAGGCCGCCCGCCAGCTGCGCCTGCGCGACCTGGCCGGCCTGGTGGTGATCGACTTCATCGACATGGACGAGTCCAAGAACAACCGGACCGTCGAACGCATCCTCAAGGACGAACTCAGCTTCGACCGCGCCCGCATCCAGATGGGACGCATCTCCGGCTTCGGCCTGATGGAGATCAGCCGCCAGCGTCGCCGCCTCGGCGTGCTGGAAGGCGCCACCGAGGTCTGCCCCCACTGCCAGGGCGCCGGTCGCGTCCGCTCGGCCGAATCCGCCGCCCTGATGGTGCTGCGCGCTGTCGATATCGAGGCCGGGAAGAACGGCGCGGGGTCGATCAACCTGAAGGTCTCGTCGGCCGTCGCCCTCTACATCCTGAACCACAAGCGCGACTATCTGCAGCGTCTGCTGGAGCGTCGCGGCCTGGCCGTGATCATCCAGATCGACGACCGTCTGGGTCAGGGCGAGAGCGCCATCGAGCGCACCGAAACCAACGAGGACTTCACCCCGCCTGAAGCCATCGTCTCGCTGGCCGATCTCGAAGACGACTTCGACGACAACGCCTGGCAGGACGAAGACGACAACGACGACGAAGACGACATCATCGCCGGCGACGACGACGACGAGGACGCGCTGGATCGCGAGGACTCCGACGAGGACGAACCGCGCGAGCGGGCCGAACGCGCCGAACGTCCTGAGGGCGACAAGGGCCGCGGTCGGGGCCGCCGCCGTCGGGGCGGCCGTCGCGACGAGGAGGCCGCTCCCGTGGCCGCCGACGCCGAGGTCGAGGGTCTGGCTGCCGATGACGATGACAGCGAGGCCGGCCGTCGCCGTCGTCGGGGTCGTCGTGGCGGACGTCGCATCCGCGAAGACGGTGACACCGCCGGCGCCGGCGCCGGCGCGGGATCCTTCTTCTGGGTCCGGGGCCGCACGCCGTCGCTGGACGATCCCTATGTCTGGTTCGACCCGATCAACCCCGCCCCGCGCGCCGAACGTCCGGCCGCGCCCGCCCGTGATGACGCTGAAGCCGCGCACGACGTCGAGGAGATGATCGGCGAACGTCCCGAGGGCGAACTGGCCGGAGATCGCGAAGGCGGTCGCTCGCGTCGCCGCCGTCGCGGCCGGGGTCGCGGCGAACGCGCCACCCCGCAGGATCTGAGGGTCGAGGGTCGCGCCACCAACGAAGGCATGCCCGTCGACGCCGATCCCGAGACCCCGATGGCCGTGGTCCTGTCGGACGACGCCTCCGAGGCGGTCGTTCCGGTGATCGCGCCCGAGCCCCAGCGTCGCCGCGTCCGTCGCAAGACGGCCGGCTCGGCGGTGGAGACCGAAGTCGTTGCGGCCGAAGCCGTCGAGGCTGTCGCGCCGCCGCTGGAGCCCGAGATCGCCTTCGTCGAGGCGGAGCCTGAAGCTGCGCCGGTCGCGGTCGAGCCGGAACCGGTCGTCGTCGGAACAGAGACCCTGGTCACCGCCGAGGCCTCGGTCGCCCCGGCTCCCGAGGCCGATCTCAGCGCGATCATCGCCAACGATCCGAACCAGATCACCGCGCCGCCCGCCAAGCCGAAACGCGGATGGTGGCGTCTGTGACGAACCGCGCCTAGATTAGACCGTGGGGCGGGGGCGCCCGTCGAAGGAGTTCGCCATGATCCGGCCGACCCGCGTCACGTCCGCCCTCCTCGGGCTGGTCGCCGCGTCCGCCGCCGTCCTCGTGATGGCGGCGGCCGGCCCTGCCTCCGCCCAGAGCACGATCCGCGACACCGAGGTCGAGGGCATCATCCGCGGGTGGTCGGACCCGGTGTTCGCGGCCATGGGTCTCGAACCGGCCGAGGTCGAGGTCCTGCTGATCAACGATCCCGAGTTGAACGCCTTCGCCACGCGCGGGCGGATCATCGGCATCAACACCGGCCTGATCCTGCGCACCCGCGATCCCAACGAGCTTCTGGGCGTGCTCGCCCACGAGGCCGGTCACGTCAAGAACCGGCACACCCTGCGCGACGGCGCCCAGAGCGCCGGCATGCAACCCATGCTGATGTCGATGGCGCTCGGCGCCCTGGCCGTCGCGGCCGGTCAGCCAGGCGCCGGCATGGCGCTGATCGGATCCGGCCAGTATTTCGGCGCCCTGGGCTCCCTGCGCTACATGCAGGGCCAGGAAGGCGAGGCCGACATCACCGCCGCGCGCGGCCTGGAGGCCGCCGGCGAATCCGGTCGGGGCCTGGTCGAGTTCTTCGAGAATTTCCGCAGTCAGGAAGTGTTCTCCGACGCCCGCCGCTATCCCTATTTCCGCAGCCACCCCCTGTCCGGCCAGCGCATCGAGGCCCTGCGCAGGCCCGTCGAGGCCGCGTCCCACTACAGCCACAGGGACAGCCCCGAGAGGCTGGCCGACCACGCCCTGATCCTGGCCAAGGTGCATGCCTTCATGGATGCCCCGACCCAGACCCTGCGTACCTATCTGGAAAGCGACACCTCCTTCCCGGCCCGCTACGCCCGCGCCATCGCCTGGTATCGCGACGGCCAGACCCAGCGCGCCCTCGACGCCACCGACGCCCTGATCGCCGGGGACGTCGACAACCCCTATCTGTGGGAGCTCAAGGGCCAGATCCTGTTCGAGGAAGGCCGCCCGCGCGAGGCCATCGACGCCCACCGCGAATCCATCCGGCTGAAGCCCGACGCCCCCCTGTTACGCATCAACCTGGCCCACGCCCTGATCGAGACCAACGATCCCGCCAACCTCGACGAAGCCGTCGATCAGCTGAAGCGCGCCACGGCCCGCGAAGGCGACAACACCCTGGCCTGGCGCCTGCTGGGTCAGGCCTATGCCAGCCAGGGCAAGGAGGGCGAGGCGCGTCTGGCCTCGGCCGAATACTATTTCGCCGCCGGGGCTGAGGAACAGTCGACCCAGTTCGCCCTGCGCGCCCGCGACATGCTGCCGCCCGGCTCGAACGAATGGCGGCGCGCCATGGACATCGTTCTGGCGTCCGGGGCCACGATGGACGACATCGCCGACGTCGATCGGCGCAACGAGCGTCGCCGCGAACAACAACAGACCGTCATCGCGCCCGGCGCCTGACCGCCCCTATTCCGAGACCTGAATGACCGACCAAGCCCCCGCCCCGTCCCCGGACGACAAGCCGACTCGCGACCCCCTCGCCTGGTTCGCCTCCGGTCGCGGCGGCGCGGCGGCCCTGGCGGTGTCCGTCGTGGCCCTGGGTCTGGCGGCCGCCCCCTATGTCACCGGAGGCGATTTCGGCGGCAAGGTCCGCGCCTATCTGCTCGCCAACCCCCAGGTCATGACCGAGGTCCAGGCCGCCTTCGAGACCCGGGCCGAGACCGTTCGCGTCGACACGATCAACGCCGCCGTCGCCGCCAACGCGGCCCTGATGGCGCCCGACGCGCGCGATCCGGCCTTCGGTCCCGCCGATGCGAAGGTCACGGTGGTCGAGTTCTTCGACTACCAGTGCCCGGGCTGCAAGGCCGTCTCCGAGGACTATCTGGCCCTGATGCGCGCCCATCCGGACGTCCGTTTCGTCTTCAAGGAATGGCCGATCCTCGACCGGGGCGACAGCACCACCTCCAACTACGCCGCCCGCGCCGCCCTCGCCGCCCATCGCCAGGGCAAATATCTGACCGTCCACCAGGCCCTCATGGCCGAGCGCAGCCTGACGCCCGAGGCGGTGGATCGCATCCTCGCCGCCAACGGCGTCGCCCTGGACCAGGCCGCCGCCGTCATCCGCGACACCGGCACGGACCGCCTGCTGGCCGACATCCACACCACCGGCGCCACCCTCGGCCTCATCGGCACCCCGACCTTCCTGATCAACGGCAAGACCACGGCCACCATCAACCCGCAGGAGGTGGCGGCGGCGATCGAGGCGGCGAAGCGGGGTTAGAAGAGGCAGATGGACCTGGGGACAAGGCAGAGCCGCGAGCTGCCGATACTGTCACGCCAGACCCGGTCATTCACCGAGCGCCGGAAACGCGACAGTCAGCCGTGCCGTCTGAGCCTGGGAAGGTCCGCTTTTCGGTCCGATGCCTTTGACCGCTCCCGACCCTCAGCCGACGTCGTGAATGACGGCTTCAGGGATGGTCAGATGGAACAATCGTCCAACCATTTGATTGCGCTGTTTTTTTGAGGTCCGCTTCTATAGTCGACGAGTGGCCGCGCCCGTAAAGGCGCGACCAGTCCGATTTTGAACTCGGGCGTGTCTCAAGTTGCCAGAGCTGTTGCCCTTGCAGCGTCCTCGATGGCGTCCCCCGAACAATTCTTGCTTCCATAAAAATGTCATAAAGGTTGCTTTGGGCTCGGTCTATCGCGAGCTCGGAAATATCTTCGCTTGCTGAACATGAGTTTTGATCATGCGGCCCGGAGCCCATCTTCAGATTCTGACAGCGCCCGGCGAATGGCAGACAATGGGATGCAAGACTAAAGGAGCTTTTGAACCACGCCACTCAGTCGCGCAGCGAGACAATCATCCGCGTGATGTGGATCGGCATTGCCGCGTTCTATGCGGCATTGGAAAAACCACTGCGCGGAGATCATACGACGAGGTCAGAGATCCGGATCAGCTGTTCCAACCGGACGATGCGATTGACGTCGTAGACCTGGGCCAGGACCGTTGGGCTTTCGCCCTGCCAGCCTATGGTCAGCAGGCCGAAATTCTGCTCCCGGAACACTTCGCCAACGCGCAAGGCGTTGGGCGGGGTCACCGGCCACACCTCGGTCAGCCCCGATGAGGTGATGTCCCACAACGGATAGGGGGTGTTGACGTCCAACCTCGAGATTTCGGCGTAGTGGGTATCGCCCGAGAGGCAGAACAGTCCGTTCGCCTTGCGGTCGCGGATGGCGGCGATCAGCCGCTGGTGGTCGTGGGCGAAATTGATCCAGCCCTCCCAGCCGGCGAAATCGGCCACCACCTGCAGGCTGGAGGCGAGGATGCGAATGTCGGCCGGGACGGACAGCTGCTCTTCCAGCCAGCGCCACTGGGTCTCGCCCAGCTGGGTCGCAGCCATCTCGGGATTGCGCATATAGGGGCCGGGTGTGCTCAGCCCCGCCTCGGCGCGCTGCTCGACCCAGGTGTCATAGTCCTGATCGCCGAGCTCCAGCGGCACCAGCGGCGTGCGGTTCCAGCGCAGGTCGGGCAGCAGGATCTGCACCCGCCGGCCGGCCGGGCCGAACACCTGCGCAGTGTAGATGCCGTCGCGGGTGCGTCGGGGGCTATCGGCCGGCTCGCCGAAGAAATCCAGGAACAGCCGACGGCTTTCCTCCTTCATCGGATAGTCGGCTCCGGCGTCGTTCTCGCCATAGTCGTGGTCGTCCCAGATGGCGAGGATGGGCACGCTGGCCTTCAGCTTCTGGAACCCGGGCTGGGCGGCCAGTTCGGCGTATTTCCGGCGCATCACTGCCGGGTCCCGGGTATCCAGATAGACGTTGTCGCCGAGGAAGATGAACAGGTCCGGCTCCGCCGCCAGCACAGCGTCCCAGATCGGCTGGGGCTTGTCGCTCTTGGCGCAGGAGCCGAAGGCGATCCGGGTCAGCGTCTGCCCGGACCGGACATCCGGGGCGGCCACAACCGGGACCGCGCCCGCCGCCAGCCCGACGCCCACCGTCCCGGTCATCAGACCCCGCCGCGAAAGGGTGTTCATTGCCTCATCTCCGCTTTCAAACGCGAACGGGGCGCGCCGCGTGGGCGCGCCCCGGAACCGGTCAGTCGCCTGACGCCTAGAAGTGACGACGCACGGACACGAACACCTGGCGCGGCGCGCCCGGCAGGAAGGTCTGGCGACCCGCCGTGTTCTGGAAGCCGCCCGATCCGACAGTCGAGATGTGATCCTCGTCCAGCAGGTTGGTGACATTGAGCTGCAGTTCGGTCCCGTCCAGCCAGCCACCGGTGTCCGCAATCCGATAGCCGCCCGTCAGTTCGACCAGCGTGTAGCCGTCGACGCTCTCGTCATTGAGATAGCTGGAGAAGCGCTCGCCGGTGTAGGCGGCGGCGAGGGTGCCGAACAGGGCTCCGTCGTCATAGGCCAGTTCGGCGCGGAACAGCGTCTCGGGCGTGTTGACGACGGTCTTCCCACCGGTTGCGGCGACCAGGGCGCCCGTGCCGTCGCGGACATCGTCCTCATAGGTCGAGTCGTTGTAGCTGAACGAACCGAAGGCCGACCAGTCGTCGTTGAAGCTCCAGACGGCTGCCGCTTCGAAACCGCGCGACTTTACCGAACCCACGTTCTGGATGCCGGAACCCAGGCCCAGGATCGGAGCGCCGAGGGCGACGCCCAGCAGGCGGTCCGAAAACTCGACGTTATAGACTGCCACCGAACCCTGGAGCTGGTCGTAGCGGAAGCGCCAGCCGGCCTCGGCCGTCCTGGAGCTTTCCGGCTCGATCGTGGTCCGCAGGGCCGCGAAGCCGGCCGCCGAAGCCGAGAACGGTCCGCCGGTGTTCGACGATTCGAAGGCCCGCAGGTTTTCCGAGTAGGACACGAAGATCTGGTGATCGTCGTTGACGTCGAAGGTCGCGCCGACCTGGGGCAGGAAGTTGTCTTCAGCCTTGATCGTGCCCGTCTTGTTGGGGCCCGTAACGGTCCGGGCCGTGTTCTCGACCGACAGGGACTTGAAGCCGCCGAAAACCGTCAGGGCGTCGGTGACGGCCCAGCTGTCCTGCACGTAGAACAGGCGGGTTTCGGTCTCGAACTCATATTCCCACTGGGTGAAGAAGGGGTTCTCGAGGAACTCCAGCGACGAGCGGGTGTTGGCCGCGCGGGCCAGGCCGTAGAACCGGCGCGCCTGGTTGAAGTCGTTCTTCTCCAGCCAGAAGCCGGCCTCGATCGAATGGGTCCCCAGGTCCAGCATGGCCGAACCAAGCGCGCCCGTGCGCTCGATGTCATATTCGGTGGTGCGCACCGAGATCGGGCTGGGGGCCGTGATCGCCGTGCCGTTCTGATCGGGCGCGCCGACGGGCGTGGCGACGTAGGGGGTCCACCACAGACCCTGACCTTCGTTGCGGTGACCATAGCCGGTCAGCGAAACCGAGAAGGCGTCCGAGATCGGGTAGTTGAACGTCAGGGCGCCGATCGTATCGTCACGCAGGCCCGAAGCGTCGAAATAGGCGTCGTCGACGGTCCGGATCGGGGCCGGATAGACCGTTCCGGCTGCAACATTGGTCACGGCCGCACCGGTTTCACCGCGATTGTTGGCGATGTCGGCGATGCGAACGGCCAGGGCGTAGTTGCCCGAGATATTATCGAAGTCGCGGCCCAGGTAACCGATCTGGGCCAGGGACAGGTCCTGATAGTCGTTCTCGCGGCGCTCAGACCAGTTGACGAAGCCGGTGATCTCGCCCTTGCCGATCGGCTGGACCAGGCTGGCGTTGATCTGCTGCTGGTTCTGTTCGCCCACGCCCTTCCACTTGTCCATCTGATGATCGACATAGGACAGCGACAGCGCCGTGCCGGCCGGGCCGAAGGCGCCCGTGTCCAGACGGATGAGGCCGCGCAGGGTCTGTTCGCTGCCATAGGTGGCGGCGACGTCAAGGCCGAACTCATCGGCCGGGCGACGGCTGATGAACTGGACGGTGCCGCCCAGGTTGCTGCTGGAGGCGGTGCCCAGCGCGCCCGAGCCCTGGGCCACGTCCACGCGGCCGACGTTCTCGGAAATGATGGCGCGCGAGATGTGCAGGCCGTTGTGGTTGCCATAGCTCATGTCGCCCAGCGGCACGCCGTCCAGGGTGAAGCCGAGCTGATTCTGGTTGAAGCTGCGCAGCACGATGCGCGCCGACCATTCATAGTTGCCGAAGGCGTCGGCCGACTGGAAGCTGACGCCGGGCAGGCGTTCGATCGCCTTCAGCGGGCTGGTGCCGGGAGCCTCGACGGCGATCGCGGCTTCGGTGATCGAGGCCTGCTGGCGGCTCTGGCCGACGCCGAAGACGACGACTTCATCAAGCTGGGCGGCGTCGCCCGGCTCGGAAACGACGGCCTGGGCCTGTACGGCGGTCGGCAGGACAAGCGCGCCCGTAAGGGCGAGGGCGAGCGTCGAAACGCCCGCGAGAAGTCGATGAGTGGTCATGTTCGCCCCGAATTCTTAGGCCTCCATTGGCCTCGAACCGCGTTAGGCGGGCCGAAAGACGGCGTCGTTACGGTCAAGCTTCTGTTTCGTGACGTCCGCCTCGGGCGACGCGATCGGCAGCATACCGTGTCCCGGCGGCTACGCTTGATGGGCGGAGGCCATGAGCGACCGAAGGTCCGCAGTCCACCCCGAACGGACCTGCACGATGTCCGCTTACGGCGCGTTCATCGAATGTCTGCAATCGGGCCTCAGGCTAAAGGCTGAACCCGACCCATTGCAGACGTTGACGGCGTCCGCTGATCGCAGCCGCGACGATCACGCGACGGACCGGCGTTCGGGGACTACGTAGTTTTCCCTAGTATTCCGGGATTTGGCATGCAAGCGTAGCCGTGGGGTGTGGACAGTCCGTTTCCCGGTAGGGGAAGCGTTTCATGTCGATCATCCAGTCCTCCGACCCTGCGCGGTCGGTGCGAACCCTGCTGGCTGCCGTCGCGGCCGGTGTCATGGCCCTGGTCTGGTCCGGGGCCGCGATGGCCCAGAACGCCTATATTTCTAATCAGGGTTCCAACACCGTCTCGGTCATCGACACGGCCACCAATACCGTCACCGCCACCGTGACCGTGGGGTCGAGTCCATTCGGCGTGGCCGTGAGCCCCAATGGCACCCGTGCCTATGTCGCAAACCTCGGCTCCAACACCGTCTCGGTCATCAACACCGCCACCAATATCGTCACCGCGACCGTGACCGTGGGCAACGTTCCCTTCGGCGTGGCCGTGAGCCCCGACGGAACCCGTGCCTATGTCGCAAACCTCAACTCCAACAGTGTCTCGGTGATCAACACGGCCACCAATGCCGTCGTCGCCACCGTGGCGGTAGGGGTCGGTCCCTACGGCCTGGCCGTTAGCCCCGATGGCGCCCGCGTCTATACCGCGAACTACAGCTCCAACACCGTCTCGGTCATCAACACCGCCACCAATACTGTCGTCGCGACTGTGACTGTGGGGACCAGTCCTCAAGGCGTGGCCGTCAGCCCCGACGGAACCAGTGCCTATGTCGCGAACACTGGCACCACCACGGTCTCGGTGATCAACACAGCCACAAATACTGTCGTCGCCACCGTCAACGTGGGGAGCAATCCTTTCGGCGTGGTCGTGAGCCCAGATGGAACACGCGCCTATGTCGCGAACAACGGGTCCAGCAACGTCTCGGTGGTCAACACGGCCACCAACACCGTCGCCGCCACCGTCGCCGTGGGGACCGGTCCTCGCGGCGTGGCAGTGAGCCCCGATGGTACCCACGCCTATGTTGCGAACGGCAGTTCCAACACCGTCTCGGTGATCAACACCGCATCCAATACCGTCAGCGCGACCGTGGCCGTGGGGAACAGTCCCACCGCCTTCGGCCAGTTCATCCGGCCGGCCGATGCCGCGCCCGTTCCCGTCCCCACCCTGTCGGAATGGGCAATGATCCTGTTCGGCCTTGGCCTGGCGGGTGGGGCGGCGGTGCTGGTCCAGCGGCGGCGACAGTTCGGCTGATCCAGCGGCCCCACACGCAAAGAAGTGGCCTCGCTGGCGACGGCGGGGCTGTTTTCATGTCCGCTCACCACCCGTTGCCGACGTTGGAAGCGTCCCCTTTCAGGCCCATCAATGTCTGCGATAGCCCCGATACCAAGGCGCGGATCGTCCCCAAACCCCTTTGAATTCAATGCCCGGCTCTAACGAGAGCCATTTTACGCGCCCTGGTCTGAAACGGCCGGACAATGCCGGGCATGACCCAGACCCAACACAGACCGCCCCGCCTCACCGCCGAAGCCTGGGCTCATGCCCGCGAGGATTTCATCGCCGGCATCAGCTGCGCCGTCATCGCCGAACGCTACGGCACGACCGATCGCAGCATCCGTCGTCGCGCGGCGATCGAGGGCTGGCGCCGCCCCGACTTCCTGCCGACGCGGCTCGCCCCGCCGCCGCCGTGGATGGCCGGGCCGCGCACCAGGGACGAGGAGATGGAGATTGATCCGGCCCTGGAGGAGGTGGCGGCGGAGGCCTCGACCTCCCGTTTCGGCCTGCTGTTCAATCCCGATCCCCGGAGCCTGCGCCACTACGCCTTCCGTCAGGCGGCCGAGAACGCCGCCGTCGACCGGCCGCAGCAGGCCCTCTCCTGGATGCGGCTCGTCCAGCTGGCTGAGCGCTGCGGCGCGCGCCTGGACATGGACTCCTCCGCCTTCCGGGACATCGACCGTGTCCGCGCCTCCTATCTGCACCGACTGAACGAGGAGTTCGCCGCCGGCCGCGAGGCCGCGTTCGCTGAAACGACCGAAGAGGCCGCGCCCGACCCGGCGACCTGATCCCGGGTTTCGTCCGCTTCGTCCGTTTCGTCAGGGTGTTTTTCGTCCGGACCAAGGGACGAAACCGGACAGACCCCAGGCCCTAGGCCAGCTTCAGGCTCATCTCGCCGCCGATCCATTCGACCCGCGCCTGCGCCCGCGCGGCCTCGGCGGCGGCCGTGTTGCCCAGGGCGGCCTCGGCCTCGGCGAGAACGAAATAGCTGTAGGGGTCCATCGGCCAGTCGGTCAGCAGTTCCTCGATCTTCGCCTTCGCTCCGGCCGCGTCGCCATTGGCCAGCATCGCGGCGGCGAGGCTGCGGCGGGTCGGGAACCAGATGATCGGCGGGTCGCCGCCCTCCTCTTCCTGGCCCTGGATCTCGGCGGCGCGGGTGAAGGCCGCCACGGCAGCGGTCGCATTGCCCTCCAGCATCGCCGCCCGGCCTTCCAGCACCCGCTGCGAGACCTCGATGAAGTCCTTCATGTCGGCGGCCTGGGCGCCGGTGATGGCGTCGCCTTCGCGGATCGCCCGGATGGCCTCGGCCTCGGCGCGGACGGCGCCCGCGTCGCCGGCCCGGGCCGCCGCCTCGCCGCGCCCGTAGCGCCAATTGGCGCGCTGCACCGGCTTGGTCTCGGGCGGTTCCGCCAGGGCCGCGACCTGGGCCGCCGTGCCGAAGCGGCCGAAGATCGCATAGGCGTCGTTGGCCATCAGCTGACGCCACAGGTTCTCGGCCGGGATGTCGGGATAGGTCGACAGGAAGCCCTCGGCCAGGGCCAGCCCCTCCTCGGCCCCGCCGGCCATCAGGGCGCCGCCCATGCCGAAGTGGATATTGTGGGCGTGCAGCGGCATGCCGGTGATCCCGCCCGGAGGCGCGGCCAGCCGGTCATAGCGCTTGTCCAGGGCCACGGCCTCGACATTGGACCGCATGGCGTCCCGGTAGCGCCCGACCCGGTAGAAGGTGTGCGACGGCATATGCACCAGATGGCTGGCCGAGGGCGCCAGCCGGGCCAGCTTCTCGCCATAGGGAATGGCCTTGTGCGGGTCGTCGGACCACTCGGTCAGGTGGATGTAGAGGTGGATGGTGCCGGGGTCGTCGGGCGCCTTCGCCAGCGACGCCTCAAGGATGTCCATGGCCCGGACGATGCCGCGGTCCTTGGGCAGGCCCGCCTCGTCGAACCACTCATCGGCCTGCAGCATCCAGGCGTCGGCGGCGATGGCGGCGATCAGGGGGCTGTCGGGGTTGCGGCGAACGATCCGGTCCATGGCCCGGGCGAAGCGAACGCCCTGGCTGGCCTTGGCCCCGGAATAGCGCTGGATCAGGGCGTCGATCATCTGGCGCTGGACGGCAGTGGCGCCGCCCGCCTCGCGCCGGGCCAGCTGGGCCAGCCTGAGCCCGGCCCGCAGGGAGTCGTCATCCGTGCCGCCGCCGTTGAGGTTGGGCCCGGTCGCCCAGGCCTCGCCCCAGGCGCACAGGCCGCAGCCGGGATCGATGGCCCGCGCCCGGCGGAAGGCCCGGACCGATTCCTTGTGCTCGAACGCCCAGCGCAGCCGCACCCCGTGGTCGAACCAGGCCTGGGCCTCCGGATTTGTGGTGTCGACGGTCCAGCTCGCGACCTCGCCGAAACCGGGCACCAGGACCATGGAGGCTTCCGGCGCGGCGTCCAGCACCGACCCGACCCGGCCGCATCCCCGGGGGTTCTGCAACAGGGAGGCGCTCGCCTCCGCATCGGCGGTCGCCGAGGTCGCATCGGCGACAGCGGCGGGTCCCGCCAGACAGAGGGCGACGGCGGTGAAGGTGAGCAGTTTCAGTCGCATCGTCTTCCCCTCGATCCGAGGCGACGATCCTGCACCAGTCGAAGAGCGCTTCCAAGCGCCCCGATCGTCTCAGGGGTTTGGCAGGCTGTAGCTGAGGTCGTAGCGGTGTTCCCCGCCTTCGAGCGTCAGGGCGAAGTCCCCGCTGATCCCCGCCAGCGCTCCGGTGCCCGAGTTCGGCACGACGGTGATCGACAGCGTATAGCCCTCCGGGCTCATGTCGCCGCGATGGGCCAGCAGGAAGCCGCCCTCCTTGCCGTTGAGCGTGCCCACCACCCGTTCCAGCGCGATATAGGTCCCGGTCGTGTCGCCCGGAGGCCCGCCGGTCAGCATCTGGCCGCTCGACACGCCGGTGATGCCGCCGGTGAAGGTCTTGGACAGGATGTAGCGGGACAGACCCAGGCCCGCCTCGATCACCTCGGCATCGGCGGGCGCCATCGCCACCTCGAAGGTCCCCACGGCGTGTTGCACTGTTGTCTCCTGGGCCTTGGCGCTTCCGGCGGCCATGACCCCGATCGCGATCAACAGGCCGAGAACAGCCACGGCGAGATAGCCTCGGAGAGTCAGGGTTCGCATCGGTCGCTCCGGAACATTACAGGAACACCCTGTCGCCGAACCCGCGTTCCGTCAAGCTCAGATCAGCCCGCCCAGAGGCGAGGACGGATCGGCGTACATCTTCTTCGCCATCCGTCCCGCCAGATAGGCCTCTCGCCCGGCAATGACGGCGTGCTTCATCGCTCGCGCCATGCCGATGGGATCGCGCGCCCCGGCGATGGCCGTGTTGGCGATCACGGCGTCGCAGCCCAGCTCCATGGCGATGGTGGCGTCCGATGCCGTGCCCACGCCGGCATCGACCAGCACCGGAACGCTCGCCTGCTCGACGATCAGCCGGATATTGACCCGGTTCTGGATGCCGAGACCCGATCCGATCGGCGAGGCCGCCGGCATGATCGCCGCCGCGCCCGCATCTTCCAGCCGCTTGGCCATGACCACGTCGTCGGTGCAGTAGACCATGACGTCGAAGCCGTCCTTGACCAGCAGGTCCAGCGCCCTGAGCGTCTCGATCATGTCGGGATACAGGTGCGCCGAGTTGGACAGAACCTCCAGCTTGACCAGGTCCCAGCCGCCCGCCTCGCGCGCCAGCCTCAGGGTCCGCACCGCGTCCTCCCCCGTGAAACAGCCGGCCGTATTGGGCAGAAAGGTGAACCGGTCCGGCTTCAGATAATCGATCAGCATCGGCTGGGACGGATCGCTGAGGTTCACCCGGCGCAGGGCCACGGTGACGATATCGGCGCCCGCCGCCTCGGCCGCCGCCGCGTTCTGGGCGTAGTCGGCGTATTTGCCGGTGCCCACGATCAGGCGCGAGTTGAAGCTGCGACCGGCGACGGTCCAGCGATCGGTCGGGGAATCGGCGGTCGGTGCGACGAAGGGAGCGTTCATCGCCCTAATCTAGGCCTGCGCGCCCGGGAACGGAACCCGCTCACCCGCCGCCGACGAACTGGACCAGTTCGATCCGGTCGCCGTCCTCCAGCGCCGTCCCGGCATGCAGCGACCGGGGCACAATGGCCAGGTTGCGCTCGACGGCGACCTTGCGAACGTCGAATCCGAGCTCCTCGACCAACGCCAGGACTGTTCGTGCGGCCACCTCCCGCGTATCTCCGTTGACTTGAATGCGCATGTCGTTACGTCAACCTGACCTGTGCGGCGCAACCTCGGCTTTGACGAGCGACGCCGTTCCGCTAAAAGGCCCGCCCACCGAAGCGGCGAACCACTCTCATTGGCCCCGTCGCCAACCCCTCCGGAGCGAATGCCCGAAACCCCCGTCCTCTACGTCCTGAACGGCCCCAACCTCAACCTCCTGGGGGTGCGGGAGCCGCACATCTATGGGCGCGATACCCTGGCCGACGTCCAGGCCCTGTGCGAGACGGCGGCCGAAGGCGCGACCGTGGTCTTCCGCCAGTCGAATCACGAAGGCGAACTGGTCGACTGGATCCAGGAAGCTCGCACGGAAGCTGTGGCGCTCGTCATCAACCCGGCGGCCTACAGCCACACCTCCATCGCCCTGCTGGACGCGCTGAAGGCCCTGACGATCCCGGTCGTCGAGTGCCACCTGTCCAACCCGGGGGCCCGCGAGGAATTCCGGCGTCACTCCTACGTCTCGCTGGCGGCCGCGGGCATCGTCTCGGGCTTCGGCGCCCATTCCTACGAACTGGCCGTCAAGGCCGCCCTCCGGCTGGCGCGGGAACGCTCCGCATCGCCTGCCCGTTGAACCCAGACCACAAGGCATAGCTCTCATGGCGACCGACAAGAAACTGGATAACGAGCCCTCGGTGGAGATCGACACCACGCTGGTCCGCCAGCTGGCCGACATTCTCAACGACACCTCGCTGACCGAGATCGAGGTCGAGCGCGGCGAGCTGCGCATCCGCGTCGCCCGCGAAATCACCGCCACCCCGGTGATGCAGTACGCGTCGGCTCCGGCCTACGCCCCGCAGGCCGCCGCAGCGCCTGCGGCCGCCGCCGCGCCTCTGTCCATGCCGTCGGACCCGGCCACGATCGTCGCCAGGTCGGGCGAGCAGGTGAAGTCGCCGATGGTCGGCACCGTCTATCTGCAGGCCTCGCCCGAGGCCCCGCCGTTCGCCAAGGTCGGCGACAAGGTCAAGAAGGGTCAGACCCTGCTGATCGTCGAGGCCATGAAGACGATGAACCCGATCCAGTCTCCTCGCGACGGCGTCGTGCAGGAGATCCTGGTCGGCGACGCCCAGCCCGTCGAGTTCGGCGAACCTCTCGTTGTCCTCGAGGCCTGATCCCGTGTTCACCAAAGTCCTCATCGCCAACCGCGGCGAGATCGCGCTGCGTATCCACCGCGCGTGCAAGGAGATGGGCATCTCCACCGTCGCCGTGCACTCGGAAGCCGATCGCGGCGCCATGTGGGTGCGGCTGGCGGATGAGAGCGTCTGCATCGGCCCGGCCCCGGCCGCGAAATCCTATCTGAACATCCCGTCGATCATCGCCGCCGCCGAGATCACCGGCGCCCAGGCGATCCACCCGGGCTACGGCTTCCTGTCCGAGAACGCCCGCTTCGCCGAGATCGTCGAGGCTCACGGCATGACCTTCATCGGTCCAAAACCCGAGCACATCCGGGTCATGGGCGACAAGATCAGCGCCAAGCAGACGGTGCTGGAAGCCGGCATCCCCTGCGTGCCCGGCTCGGCCGGCGAGGTCGAGACGATCGAGGCCGCCATCGAGGCGTCGAAGTCGATCGGTTTCCCGCTGATCGTCAAGGCGGCGGCGGGCGGCGGCGGACGCGGCATGAAGGTCGCCCTGACCGCCGAAGACCTCGTCGAGGCCGTCCAGACCGCCCAGACCGAGGCCAAGGCCGCCTTCGGCAACGGCGCGGTCTATATGGAGCGGTACCTTCAGAAGCCCCGCCACATCGAGATCCAGGTCGTGGCCGACAGCCACGGCAACGTCGTCCACCTGGGCGAACGCGACTGCTCGTTGCAGCGTCGCCACCAGAAGGTGCTGGAAGAGGCCCCGTCGCCCGCCCTGTCGGCCGCCGAACGCATCCAGATCGGCGAGGTCGTCAACAAGGCCATTGGCAAGATCGGCTACCTCGGCGTCGGCACCATCGAGTTCCTGTGGGAGGACGGCGAGTTCTTCTTCATCGAGATGAACACCCGGCTGCAGGTCGAACACCCGGTCACCGAGGCCGTCACCGGCGTCGACCTCGTCCGCGAACAGATCCGCATCGCCGCCGGCCTGCCGCTCTCGTTCACGCAAGCCGATATCCACTTCGAGGGCCACGCCATCGAGGTCCGGATCAACGCCGAAAACTCGGAAACATTCGCCCCCTCGCCCGGCACGGTCACCGACTTCCACGCCCCCGGCGGCCTGGGCGTGCGGCTCGATAGCGCCATCTACGCCGGCTATTCGATCCCGCCCTACTACGACAGCCTGATCGGCAAACTGATCGTCCACGGCCGCGACCGCGCCGAGTGCGTCGCCCGGCTGAAGCGCAGCCTGAACGAGATGGTCATCGGCGGCATCGACACGACCATTCCCCTGTTCCAGAAGCTGTTGAACGAGCCCGACATCCTGTCGGGTGACTACGATATCCACTGGCTGGAGAACTGGGCCAGGCGTCAAAAGACCGACGCCTGACGTGACCGATCCGGCGGCCAGCGCCTTCACGCCGCCGGATCCGTTCGACGCCCACGCCCTGTTGCAGTGCTACGCCCACGGCGTGTTCCCGATGGGCGAGAACCGGGACGACCCGCGCGTCTATCTGGTCGAGCCCGAGCAGCGGGGCATCATCCCGTTCGACCGCTTCCACATTCCCGCCCGTCTGCGCCGCACGATCCGCAGCGAACCGTTCGTGGTGCGCGTCGATACGGCCTTTGACGCGGTCCTGCATGCCTGCGCCGCATCGGGGCCAGGGCGTGAGGAAACCTGGATCAACGACCCGATCATGGGCCTGTACCTCGACCTGCATATGCGGGGTCACGCCCACAGCATCGAATGCTGGAGAGACGAGGTCCTGGTCGGCGGGCTCTATGGCGTCACCCTGGGCGGCGCCTTCTTCGGCGAGAGCATGTTCAGCCGGGCCACAGACGCCTCCAAGGTCGCGCTCGTCCATCTGGTGGCGCGGCTCCGGCTCGGCGGCTGGCGACTGCTCGACGCCCAGTTCCGCACGCCGCATCTGGATCAGTTCGGTCTGCTGGAAATCCCGCAGCGCGCCTATCTGAAACGCCTGGCCGACGCCTTGCCCGCGATACCGGACCAGTCCGCCCTCACCCGCCCGCTGTCAGGCGCGGAGGCCGTGACCTATGCCTTGCAGCCCACGACCCAGGCATCATAGATCGGGTGTTGCAGCCCGCTGATGGCCGGGCTCGACGAGAACATCCAGCCCCGGAAGATCTGGCGCGGCGCGGCGCCAGCTGCCTTCGGCTGCAGCGTCACATCGACATAGGCGATGGCGTCCGGGACAAGTTCGTTCTCCGCCGAGACCTCGCAGGCGCGGGCGGTAAAGATCAGCGCCTGGTTGAAGCGTACCGGGCGACCGCCGACCTCGACCTCGAACCGCATGCTTTCGGCCGTGATCTTGTCGATCGCCTCGATGATGGCGACGCGGCGACGCTGGCGCGGGAGCACGGTATCGGCCGCGAGGCGTTTGGCCTTGTCCGCTTCAGACTCGGCGTCCTCGTCTTCCTTGTCCGCATCGGCGTCCGCCGCCTCGGCGTCGGCCTCATCCCCTTGCAGGGCGGCCGTCTCGATCTGAATCGCGGGCGTCGGCGGGGTGATGGCGATGGGCACGGCCGGGGCGGGGTCGCCGGCGGGCGCCGTCTCTTCCGCCGGCCCGGTCGACCGCAGGACGTCGCCGATGGAATCGGGCGCCGGGGTCGCATCCTGGGCCGGCGCATTCTGCCACCCGCCCGCGACCACGCCGCCCGACACGGCCAGTCCGACGACCGCCGTACTGATCAGCAGGATGCGAGCGCGGTTCATTCGGGCTTCCAGGCCTCGTAGTCGCCGGTCGCTGCCGGGCGCACGCCCTCCTCCAGCAGTGAGCCTTGCGGATGCCAGGCCAGCGGCGTTCCGGTCATGTTGGGGCGGTGATCCAGTTCCCAGCGACGGCGCGGCAACGGCGCCTCGGTCGGCGGCTCATCGAAGGTATAGTGCAGCCAGCCGTGCCAGTCGGGCGTCACTTTCGACGCCTCGGCATAGCCGTCGTAAACGACCCAGCGGCGCTTGCGGCCGTCATAGCTGACGTTGTCGCGCGACTGATAATAGCGGTTGCCGTTCTCGTCGGTCCCGATCAGTTCGCCGCGCTTGGCGATGGTGAAGAGGGTGCCGATCGTCGCGCCGGACGTCCAACCGAAGATTCTGCCGAGCACGAGGCGATTCCAGTCCAGATTCGGATCGGCGGGAGGCCCGATCCACTCGCCCGATCATAGAAACCGGCCGCGTCCGCGTCCAGCGTCCAGCCCAAATCACAGGATGCAACATCTTGGGGGTAACCTTGCGTCAAACCGCTACATCTATTGCGGCCACGGTGCTGAGCGCCCTAGGCTGACGAAACGATCCTGTCCGGGCCTGCGAATGCGCTTCACCCCCTTCCTGACCGACCTGTCCGCCTCCGTCGTGTGCGAAGCGCGCGAGATCGAGCGCGCTGACCGCGTCATCAGGGTGCTGGCGCCCGCCGGCTGGAGCGACTCCAGGGTCGAGGCGTGGCTCGACTGGTACGACCAGTCGCCCGACGACTGGCCCCGCCTCGAGGGGGCGCCGACCCGCACCGCGGCCGCCGGACCGCCCGTCCTGGACGGCGCCCTGGATCGCTGGGCCGCCCGCCTCGCCGCCTGGGGCCGCTCCACCGGCATATTCCCGTCGGCGATCGCTGCCGACACCTTCGCTTCGGAACTGGTCGCCAGCGTCATTCTGGGGCTGGCCGCGCCGTCCTCGGTCCTGATGGAGGGCGCGCGGACGCCGCCCGCCGTCGAGGATCAGCCTGGCCCGACGCGCAATGCGACCGTCTTCGATCTCGGCGACGCCGGGGTCCGCGCGCGATTTGAAAGCGACACGGCGCGGCGGCGCACTGCGCGCGTCACCGCCCACGCCCTGTCCGGGGTCACCCGCACCCTCCGGGCCGTGACCGACGCGGTCAGGCGTTGCGAAGGCCCGGCGTCGGTATGCTCCGACCCCGGCGCCAATCCGGTCCTGGGCCGCGCCGCCCTCGCCGCCCGCCGTGCCGGCGCCGACGACACGGCCATCCTGGACGCCATCGCCGGACGGATGTTCTCCGCCCCGGAACCCGAGCCGTTGAAGCAGACACGAGTCGTCGCGGTCTCCGATCCCGCTGCGCCGATGGACGCCCCCCTTCGCGCCGCCGCCGACGGCTGTCTGGCCGACGACCTGATCGTGGCCTTCTCCGTGCGCGATGCCGAGGCCGCTGCGGATCTCGCCATCGCTCCGGGCTGCGCCATCGCCCTGCCCGCCGTGGCGGCCGCCCTGCCGGACATGATCGCAGGCCTGGACGCCCTCGCCCGGCTGTGGACGACGGCGCTGGAGATCGAGGTCGCCTGCGGCTTCGCCCCCGACGGCCGTCTGGCCCGACGGCGTCACGCCGTGCGGCCGGTGGTCCTGACTCTGGTGGGCGGGCTCGACTGGCTGGCGTCCCAGGCCGACGGAGTGATCAACGAGACCGAGTTCGTGGCCGCCTCAGGCCTGCTGGCGGCGTCAGCCTCCCTGGCCTCCAGCGAACTGGCCGAGACCCTGCGCCCCGCCGCCGACTGGCCCGTCGCCGCCGAGACCATCCTGGCCGCCCTTGCGGCGCGCGAGGCGCGCCTCGCCGACCTGACGAGCGATCTGGGGCGGGCCGCGGCCCTGCGTACCGCCCAGGCCCACGCCGCCGCCAGCGCGTCCGGTCGCCGCCAGTGCCTCATCGCCACCCTGTCTGCGGACGCGGAGCGGGATCTGCGGCTGGGCGTCGCCCCTCTGTCCGGCCTCGAAGTCTTCCAGACCCGCGACGGCGAGATCGTTCGCCGCCTGCATCCGACGCTGGCCGCCGCGATCGCCGCCCAGGGCGGCGACGTGGAGGGCGCCGAGCGCTGGCTGCTGGGCCGTCGGACGTTGATGGACTCGCCGGCCCTCGGCCATGCCGAACTCTCGGCGAAAGGGTTCACCGAACTGGAGCTGGAAGCCGTCGAGACGGCCCTGACCCATGTCGAGCGGCTCGAAGACGCTTTCAGCCCGCCGACGCTGGAAGCCGGCTTCATCCGCGACGTCCTGGGCATCGATCAGGAGACCCTGATTCAAGGCGGACTGCTGGCCCAGCTGGCGTCCCCCGATGAAATCGCGGCGGCGACGGAGCATGTGTTCGGGCATCGGGACCTGTCCGCCTGGCCCAGCACGCCCATGCGACTGAAGACCGTTCTCACCGACCTCGATGCCGCGGCCGCCGCCCTCGTCCGCGCGGCGGAGCCGTCGAGCGACGTCGCGGACATGACATCTGTGGAGCTGCCCAGCCGGGCGGGCATCGGCGCGGCCATGGCCATGCTGACCCAGGCCGCATCCGAAGGCCGCCGCGCGATTCGTCTGTCGCGCCGTCAGGCAGCGAACCAGCCCCTGCTTCTGCTGCCGGACGTCGAACCGGCCCGGCGCGCGCCGGAACCCGCTCCCTCCCCCCGTCCCGCCAGGACCGAGCGCGTGGTCGAACGGGTCATCGAGCGCGTCCGCACTCGCCGCAAACTCCCCGACCGCCGCAAGGGCTATATCCAGAAGGCCGCCGTAGGGGGCCACAAGGTCTATATCCACACCGGCGAATACGAGGACGGCGAGCTCGGCGAGATCTTCATCGACATGCACAAGGAAGGCGCCGCCTTCCGCAGCCTGATGAACAATTTCGCCATCGCGGTCTCGATCGGCCTGCAATACGGCGTGCCGCTGGACGAGTTCGTCGATGCCTTCGTCCTGACCCGGTTCGAGCCGGCCGGGCGGGTCACCGGCAACGATTCGATCGGCTCGGCGACCTCGATCCTCGACTACATCTTCCGCGAACTGGGCGTGAGCTACCTGGATCGGCACGAGTTGGCCAACGCCGACGCCGAGCCGCTGGACGCCGACGGTTTGGGCTCTGGCAAGGCCGACGAACTGGTGCCGGCGGCCCGTTTCATCTCCAAGGGCTTCGCGCGGGGCGCCACGCCTGACAATCTGGTCGTCCTGCCCTTCGGCCGGCGCACCGAGGCGCCCGTCGTCAGCGGCGACCACAGCGAGGCCGATGCCTGCCCCGCCTGCGGCGACTTCACCCTGCAACAGCGTGGGGCGGCCTGGATCTGCGACACCTGCGGGATCGCGCCCCAGATGCGCGGATAGGCGCAAATGTCCGGGTTCAGTTGCCCGCTCCGCGTCCGCTGGGGCGAGGTCGATGCCCAGGGCGTCGTCTTCAATCCCAACTATTTCGCCTATGCCGACGTCGCCGCGACCGAATTCTTCCGCGCCGCCGGGGTGTTGACCGACGACCATCCCGACATGGCCCAGAGCTATGTTGTCGACGCGCGGGCCAGCTTTCGCAGTTCGGCCCGGTTCGACGACCTGCTGGACATGGAGGTCTCCCTGCCCCGTATCGGTCGCTCCAGCTATGAGCTTCGCGTCGATATCCGGCGCGACGGCCAGATCCTGACCGAGGTCTCGTTGACCTATGTCCGCGCCCTGGAGGGCAGGTCCGAGCCGCTCTCCGACGCCTATCGCGCCATGCTCGCCCGCGTGGCGGCTCCCGACTGAGCACGGTTCAACAGATCGTAAGCACCTGTGCGGTAACCACAGGGCGACGACTGCCGCCGGTTCGCCGGCTTCGGAGCACGACCGCCGTGAAACGCCTGATCCTCGCCGCCGCCGCCCTCACCCTCATCGCCGCCCCGGCCCTTGCCCAGAACGCTGGCCAGATCGCTCGCGTGCGCGGCGGCACCAGCTGTTCCGGCTGCAATCTGTTCCAGGGCGACTTCTCGGGGCTGGAGGCGCGCGGCCTGAACCTCAGCGGCTCCCGGCTGCGCCAGGCGGACCTGAGCCTGGCAGTGATGAACCGCACCCGGTTCTCCAGCGCCGATCTGCGCGATGTGGAGGCCTACGGCGGCGTCTTCTCCAGTTCGAATTTCAATCGCGCCGACCTGACCAACGCCAGCTTCGTCGGCGCCTATCTGGAGGGGTCGAGCTTTTCAGGTGCGACCCTGACCGGGGCTAACTTCTCCGGCGCCCAGCTGGCGCGCGCGACGGGCCTGACCCAGGCCCAGCTGAACCGCGCCTGCGGCGACGCCGCGACCACATTGCCCGGAAACCTGCGCATTCCCGCCTGCTGAAGACCTCCATTCTTACCGCGATTTAAGTAGGGTTTCGGTTGCCCAGGGATCATCTAGAGGGCGTGAAACAAACCGTGTTCATTTCCCGCCGCCTCTCCACCGCCCTGCCGGCCCTCGCGCTGTTCGCCGGCCTCTCGGCGCTCGCGGCGCCGGCTGCGGCCGAAGTGAGCCTGCCGATCCAGGATCGCGACGTGACCCGGATGATCTCACTGGGCGGAACCTGCAACCGCTGCGAACTGTCGGGCCGCAACCTGGCCGGCGCCACCTTCACCGGCGCCAGCTTCATCAGCGCGACCCTGGTCGGCGCGGACCTGCGTGGCGCCGAACTGGTCGGCTCCAACTTCTCGAACAGCGACTTCACCGACGCAAACATGACCGGTGTGCAGATCCAGGGATCGAACTTCGGCGGCGCTGTCTTCCGAGACGTGAACCTGCACGGAGCCGAGGCCCAGGGCGCCGTCTTCAGCCGCGCTGATCTCAGCCGGGCCAATCTGTCAGGGGCCGAACTCATGGGCGCGAACATGAACGGCGCGGTCCTGTCAGGGACCAATCTGTCCAACGCCGAGCTGTTCGGCACCACCCTGGCCAACGTCAGCGCGCGCGGCGCCTCCTTCGCCAACGCCGAGATGAACGCGGCCAACATGGCCAGCGGCGACTTCAGCGCCGCCAACTTCAGCAACGCCCAGCTGGACGGAGCCCGCCTGTCCCAGGGGACCTTCGGCCGGGCCGTCTTCACCGACGCCTCGCTGCGCCGGACCGACATCCGGGGCGCCGACCTGTCGAGCGCCCGGGGCCTGACCCAGGCCCAGATCGCGCAGGCCTGCGGCGACTCCTCGACCCGCCTGCCGAACGGTCTCAGCGTCCGAAGCTGCGGCTCCCGGATCATGGTCCGGACGCCTGCGCCGCCGGTCCCGCCCGCGCCTCCGGCGCCGCCCTCGCCGCGCCGCAACTTCGCCAGCGCCGACCACTGATCGCGGCGGCCGTCGAAGCCGCCGCTGTGTGAGCCGAAGCCCTACTTCAGCGGCAGGCTCTGGCGGATGTGCAGTTCCTTGTACTGACGGTCCTGGGCCTCGGCCGGCGCGCTCATCAGCAGATCCTGCCCCTGCTGGTTCAGCGGGAAGGCGATGACCTCGCGGATGGCGACCTGGTTGGCCAGCAGCATGACGATGCGGTCGATGCCGGGGGCCAGACCGCCGTGCGGCGGCGCGCCGTAGCGGAAGGCGTTGAGCATGCCGCCGAACTGCTCCTCGACCACCGAGGCGTCGTAGCCGGCGATCTCGAAGGCCTTGAGCATGATCTCGGCCTTGTGGTTCCGGATCGCGCCCGAGCACAGTTCGTAGCCGTTGCAGACGATGTCGTACTGATAGGCGCGGATGGTCAGCGGGTCCTGGGTTTCGAGAGCCTCCAGCCCGCCCTGCGGCATCGAGAAGGGGTTGTGCGAGAAGTCGACCTTCTTCTCTTCCTCGGACCATTCGAACATCGGGAAGTCGACGATCCAGCAGAATTTGAACTGCGCCTCGTCGACCAGCTTCAGCTCGGTGGCGACGCGGGTGCGGGCCAGGCCGGCGAACTTGGCGAAGACCGCGGGCAGACCGGCGGCGAAGAAGGCGGCGTCGCCCTTGCCGAGACCCAGGGCAGCCATCAACGCGTCGGTGGCCTCGCCCAGGTTCTTGGCGATCGGGCCGCCCCAGGCGTTGTTGTCATCCGACCAGAAGATGTAGCCGAGGCCGGGCTGGCCCTCGCCCTGGGCCCAGGAGTTCATCCGGTCGCAGAAGGCGCGCGAGCCGCCGGTCGGGGCGGGAATCGCCCAGACGGCGTTCTTTTCGTCAGCGCCGAGGATCTTGTTGAACAGGCCGAAGCCGCCGTCGCGGAAATGCTCCGAGACGTCCTGCATCTTGATCGGGTTGCGGGTGTCCGGCTTGTCGGTGCCGTACCACTTCATCGACTGTGCGTAGGTCAGGCGTTCGAAGCCGGCGTGCTCCAGGGTCTGGCCGAAGTCGTTGGTGAAGGTATGGGCGCCGTCGATCGGCGAGACCGCCTTGCCGTCGGCGAACTCTTCGAACACACCGTGCATGACGGGCTCGATGGCGGCGAAGACGTCTTCCTGGGTGACGAAGCTCATCTCGACGTCGAGCTGGTAGAACTCCAGCGACCGGTCGGCGCGCAGGTCCTCGTCGCGGAAGCAGGGCGCGATCTGGAAATAGCGGTCGAAGCCCGAGACCATCAGCAGCTGTTTGAACTGCTGCGGGGCCTGCGGCAGGGCGTAGAACTTGCCCGGATGCAGGCGTGACGGCACCAGGAAGTCGCGCGCGCCTTCGGGGCTGGAGGCCGTCAGGATCGGGGTCTGGTACTCGAGGAAGCCCTGACCGACCATGCGCTGGCGGATCGAGGAGATCACGCGGCTGCGGAGCACGATGTTCTTGTGCAGGGTCTCGCGGCGCAGATCGAGATAGCGGTGCTTGAGGCGGATTTCCTCGGGGTATTCCGGCTCGCCGAAGACCGGCAGCGGCAGTTCGGCGGCCTCGGACAGGATCTCGACGCCCGTGACGCGCAGCTCGATCTCGCCGGTCGGCAGGTTCGGGTTCACCACCGAGGCGTCGCGGGCGACCACTTCACCGTCCACGCGGATCACGCTTTCGGCGCGCACGCGCTCGACGGCCTCAAAGCCCGGCGTCTCGGGGTGGAAGACCAGCTGGGTCAGGCCGTAGTGGTCGCGCAGGTCGATGAACAACAGACCGCCGTGGTCGCGCTTGCGATGCACCCAGCCCGACAGGCGCACATTGGAGCCCGCGTCAGAAGACCGGAGGGCGCCGCAGGTGTGGGAGCGATAGGCGTGCATGTCGGACATCGGGGGGAAAATCGTCTGAATCGGCCGCGAAACGGCGGGAATTGGAAGCGGCGTAAGGCGCATCCGCGCCCCCGAAAGTCAAGGTCGGACGCCGGTTTCGGGACCTGCGCGACTCCAAAAACGGAGTCGATAGAGTCGACAGAGTCGATACGTTCGCGGCCGACGTCCGAGCCAGCCCCGTAGTCTACACCCGCAGACCGCCAAGGCGCGGACGAGAGGCCCCGATGCCCGCCCGCCGGGAAGAGGCGCCTTCCAGAGCGTCGCATGACTTTTTATGTTCGACGTCAGAAGCGGTCGCAGCGGTCCACAGGGCTGGATCGTCTGTCCACGTCGCAAGACAATCCCGTATCAGGACAATCCGGGCGATCTGCTATGGTGAAGCCATGTCGGCGCGCCGTCCCCTTCGCGAACAGCTCAGACTGCCCCTGACCCGGGAGGCGTCGCATGGCGCGACGACCTTCGTGCGCTCGGCGTCCAACGCCTATGCCGTCGATGCGCTCGCCGCCTGGCCGGACAGCGCGGGCCAGGTCATGGCCATCTGCGGCCCGGCCGGATGCGGCAAGAGCCATCTGGCCGCCCTCTGGGCCGAACGGGTCGGCGCCATCCCCCTGAACGGGGCCGAGGCGGCGCTGGCCGATCCGCTCGAGCTGGAGGGCCGCCCTGTCCTGCTCGACATCGCCCAGGACGCCGACGACGAGACCCTGTTCCACCTGATCAACCTGGCCCAGCACGACGGCGGCGCCCTGTTGATGGTCTCGCGGCCCTCGCCGCGACGCTGGGATGTGGCGGTGCCGGATCTGCGGTCGCGGCTCGACGCTGTGCGGGTGGTGGCGATGGAGGCGCCGGACGACAACGTCCTGTCGGCCATCCTGACCGCCCGTTTCGCCGAACACAGCATCACGCCGGGTGACGGCGTCATCGACTATCTGGTCAGACGCATCGACCGGTCGGCGGCGGCCGTCGCCGACGTGGTTGACCGGCTGGATGCGGAGCACAGGCCGGTCACGCGGACCTTGGCGCGGCAGGTTCTGGAGGCCAGCGACGACCTGTTCGACGACGCGCCTGAAGATGACGGCGGATCAGGGTTGCAGCCGTAACAATCGCGCCCCACAACCGGCTCATGTCCGACGCCGCCATAGCCGACGCCACCCGGGGCGAGGAAGTCCCCTCCTCCCGAGCGCCCCAGTTGCACCTGGACGAGGGCCTGATGGCCTCGCCCACACGGTTCTTCAATCGCGAGATCAGCTGGCTGGCGTTCAACGCCCGGGTTCTCGAAGAAGCCGCCAACCCCAGCCACCCGCTGCTGGAACGGCTGAGGTTCCTGTCGATCTCGGCCAATAACCTCGACGAGTTCTTCATGACCCGCGTCGCCGGTCTGAAGGGTCAGGTCCGCGAACGGGTGCGGGTCCTGTCCGCCGATGGCCTGACGGCTGCCCAACAGCTGGAAAAGGTCAACGTCGCCGCCGGCGAGCTGATGGCCGAACAGCAGGAACGCTGGCGCCAGCTGCGCAAGGAACTGACCGGGGCCGGGATCGAGGTTGTTCAGCCGGGCAAGATCACCAAGACGGACAAGGAACGGCTTGAGCCCGAATTCCTGAACCAGCTGTTCGCCGTGCTGACGCCGCTGGCCATAGACCCGGCGCACCCCTTCCCCTTCCTGCCCAACCTCGGCTTTTCCCTGGCGCTGAAGCTGCGCCGGAACCGGGACAACAAGACCCTCTACGCACTCGTCCCCGTGCCGACCCAGGTGCGGCGCTTCTGGGAACTGACCGGCGACGGACGGTCGGTGAAAGGGCGCCGGCGGTTCATCTCGCTCGAAAACGTCTTGCTGCTGTTCATCGAGCACCTGTTCCCGGGCCACGAGGTGCTCGAGAAGGGCGTGCTGCGCCTGATCCGCGACAGTGACATCGAGATCGAGGAGGAGGCCGAGGACCTGGTGCTGGAGTTCGAGGAGGCGCTGAAACAGCGTCGTCTGGGATCGGTGGTGCGGGTGAAGATCGAGGCGTCGATGCCCGACGATCTGCGCGCCTTCATCGTCGGCGAACTGGAGGCCGCGCCCCAGGATGTCGTTCTGGTCGACGGCATGCTGGGCCTGGCGCAGCTGGGCGAACTGATCCCTTCCGGCCACCCCGACCTGAAGTTCCCGGGCTATGAGCCCCGCTATCCGGAACGGGTTCGCGATCAGGGCGGCGACGTCTTCGCCGCGGTGCGCGAGAAGGACATCCTCATCCACCACCCGTTCGAGAGCTTCGATGTGGTGGTGCAGTTTCTGCGTCAGGCGGCGCGCGACCCCAACGTCATCGCCATCAAGCAGACGCTGTATCGCACGTCCAAGGACAGCCCGATCGTTGCGGCCCTGATCGAGGCGGCCGAGAACGGCAAGAACGTCGTGGCTCTGGTCGAGATCAAGGCCCGGTTCGACGAGGAGGCCAACCTGCGCTGGGCCCGCGCCATGGAGCGGGCCGGGGTCCACGTCGTCTTCGGCTTCGTCGAATACAAGACCCACGCCAAGCTCAGCGTCGTCGTGCGGCGCGAGGGCGATGCGCTGAAGACCTACTGCCACTTCGGCACCGGCAACTATCACCCGATCACGGCCAAGGTTTACACCGACCTCAGTCTGTTCTCCTCCGATCCCGTGCTGGCCCGCGATGCGTCGCGGGTGTTCAACTACATCACCGGCTACGCCCAGCCCGAGGATCTGGAAGCGCTGGTCGTCTCGCCCCTGAACATGAAGTCGACGCTGATCGAGCTGATCGGCAAGGAGATGTCGGCGGCGGCCAAGGGCAAGCCGGCGGCGATCTGGGTCAAGCTCAATGCCCTGGTCGATCCCGAGATCATCGACGCCCTGTACCGGGCCAGCCAGTGGGGCGTGCGGATCGAACTGGTCGTGCGCGGCATCTGCTGCCTGCGTCCCGGCGTGCCGGGCCTGTCGGAGAATATCCGCGTCAAGTCGATCGTCGGCCGCTTCCTGGAGCACAGCCGGATCATCTGTTTCGCCAACGGCAAGGACCTGCCCCACGACAAGGCGAAGGTGTTCATCTCGTCAGCGGACTGGATGACCCGCAACCTGGACCGGCGGGTCGAGATCATGACACCGGTGTTCAACGCCACGGTCCACGACCAGGTGCTCGACCAGATCATGGTCGCCAACCTGAAGGACGACGCCCAGAGCTGGGTTCTGGGCGCCGACGGCGGCTACACCAGGGTCACGCCGGCCGATCCGGCGCGGCCCTTCTCGGCCCACAAATACTTCATGACCAACCCCAGCCTGTCGGGCCGGGGCCGAAAGGTAAAGACCCGGCCGGAAGCGCTGCGCTACGATCGGCCCGGTCAGTGAACGCACTCTATGCGACGCCGCGCGAGGCGGCGGTGATCGACATCGGCTCGAACTCCGTCCGCATGGTCCTGTACCGGCTGGAAGGCCGCGCCATCTGGACCGTGTTCAACGAAAAGGTCCAGGCCGGCCTCGGCCGCGACCTGCCGGTGACCGGCAGACTGTCGCCGACGGGCGTCGAGCTGGCGATGACGACGCTGCGCCGGTTCGCGGCCGTGCTGGAGGGGGTGCGTCCCGCATACACCTTCGTCGCCGCCACCGCCGCCGTGCGCGAGGCCGCAGACGGCCCGGAGTTCTGCGACCGCGTCGCCGCCGCGACGGGCTTGCGCGTCCGCGTCCTGACCGGCGAGGAGGAGGCGAAATACGCCGCCCTGGGCGTCCTGGCCGGAGAGCCGCGCTCGAACGGCGTCGCCGCCGACATGGGCGGGTCCAGCCTGGAGCTGATCAAGGTCGGCGAGGGGGCGTCAAGCCCCGGGATCACCCTGCCCCTTGGTCCGTTCAGCCTGGCCGATCCGAAAGGATTCGACGCCGCACGCCTGCGCGACACGATCGCCGAACGGCTGAGACCCGCTGCGAAACGGTTCTCGGCCGACGAACTCCACGCCGTGGGCGGCGGCTGGCGCTCTCTGGCCCAGTTGCACATGGAGATGAGCGACTATCCGCTCCGCATCGTCCACCAGTACGCGATGAGCGCCGAAGACGCGCGCGGGGTGGCCCGACTGGTGGCTCAACAATCGAAGGCCTCGCTCGACCGCCTTCCGGGCATCTCCAAACGCCGCGCCGAGACCCTGCCCTACGCCGCCCTGGTGCTGGAGGGACTGATCGACACCCTGGGCCTGAAGACCCTCACCTTCTCCGCCTGGGGCCTGCGCGAGGGCCTGCTCTACGAGACGCTGGATCAGGACGAGGCCCCCGCCGATCCGCTGATCGCCGGAGCCGCCGCCCTGGGGGCGCGCCAGGGTATTTCACCGGCCATGCCGGCCGCGCTCAACGCCTGGCTGACCGATGTCATCGCCGCCCTGCCCGTGGCCTTCGGCCGTGAGCGCGACGCCGTGCTCGCCGCCGCGGCCTGCCGCCTCGCTGACCTCGGGGCCCGGCTGCATCCCGATCACCGGCTCGAGTTGGTGTTCGATCAGGTGCTGCGTGCGCCGATTCCGGGCCAGACCCACCCCGAGCGCGTGTGGCTCGCCTGCGCCCTGAACGGTCGCTACGGCGGCGGGGCCTCGACGCCCGCGCCGGCCGCCGTCACCCGCCTTCTCAGCGATGACGCGCGGTTCAGCGCCCGGGCTCTGGGCCTGGCCATGCGGCTGGGCTGCGACCTGTCGGGCCGTTCGCCCCAGTTGCTGGCCAACGCCTCGGTGACCGTGAAGAACGGCGCGCTGAAGCTGACCGCGTCGCCCGGCTATGCCGATGTGCTGCTGGGCGAACAGACCCGTCGCCGCGCCAAGGCCCTGGCCGAGGCCTTGGGGCTGAAGCTGGAGATCTGAACCGGCGGCCTATTCGATCTCGACGACCTCGACCCGGGCGCCGTTCAGGACCAGGGCGATCTCGCCGCGCTTGAGTTTCAGCGCGTCCTCGCCGAACAGCTGACGTCGCCAGCCGGTCAGGGCATCGACCTTGGCATTGTCGTCGATGGCGATTCGCTCGAGGTCGGCGACGTTGGCGATCAGCTTGGACGCCACGCCGGCATTGTCGCTCTTGGCCTTCAGCAGGACCTTGAGCAGTTCGACGACCGAGGGCGGAGCCGGCTGGTTGTGGGCCGGGCGGTCCAGCTTGGGCGCATGGGCCTCCGGATCGGCCATGACCCGCTTCAGCTCTTCCGTCAGTTCGAGGCCCAGGCGCGAGCCGCCGAATCCCTTGGGCACGGAGCGCAGGCGGTTGAAGGCCTCGACGTCCATCGGGGCCTGGGTCGCGATCTCGTCGATCGCCTCGTCCTTGAGGATTCGGCCGCGCGGCTGGTCGCGATCCTGCGCCGCCTTCTCGCGCCACACTGCCGTGGCCTTGAAGGCGGCCAGATATTTCGCGTTGTACTTCTTGGGTTTCAGCCGCTTCCAGGCCTTCTCCGGATCGGTGTCGTAGAGGGCCGGATCGACCAGATCCTCCATCTCCGAGGTCACCCAGTCGAGGCGGCCATCCTTCTCCAGGCGATCGCGCAGCTTGGGATACAGGGCCGCCAGGTGGGTCACGTCGCCGATCGCATAGGTCAGCTGGGCGTCGGACAGGGGCCGACGCGACCAGTCGGTAAACCGGCTGCCCTTGTCGAGGTCGATGCGCAGCATCTGGCGGACCAGCCCGTCATAGGCGACCTGATCGCCGAACCCGGCCGCCATCGCGGCGACCTGGGTGTCGAACATCGGCCTCGGCATGGCGCCCAGCTTGACGAAGATTTCCGTGTCCTGCCGCGCGGCGTGGAAGACCTTCACGATCTTCGGATCGCGCAGGATGTCCAGGAACGGCTCCAGGTCCAGGCCCTCGGCCTGCGGATCGATGATGGCCTCATGCTCCGGCGTAGCGGCCTGGATCAGGCACAGCTTGGGCCAGTAGGTCGTTTCCCGCATGAACTCGGTATCGACCGCGATGAACGGAGCGTGGGCGACGGCCGCGCAGAACTGAACCAGCGCGTCATTAGTGGTGATCGGCGTCATTGAAATGCTATAGCCCCCCGCGACGCGGTCGTGGCAAGAGCCGCGACCATATTTCCGCACCGATTCCAGGCCCGTGAGCGATGAGCGACAATAAAGACCCATTGCCGAACGGCCTGACCTACGCCGATGCAGGGGTCGATATCGATGCCGGCGACATGCTGGTCGAGCACATCAAGCCCCTGGCCAAGTCCACAGCCCGCCCCGGTTCGGAGCCCTCGCTGGGCGGATTCGGAGCCCTGTTCGACCTGAAGGCGGCCGGATTCGTCGACCCGTTGATCGTCGCCACCACCGACGGCGTCGGCACCAAGCTGAAGATCGCCATCGAAACGGGCCGTCATGACGGCGTCGGCGTGGATCTGGTCGCCATGTGCGTCAACGATCTGCTGGCCCAGGGCGCAGAGCCGCTGCTGTTCCTCGACTATTATGCGACTGGAAAGCTCGAAATCGACGCGGCTCGCCGCGTGGTTTCGGGAATCGCCGAGGGCTGCCGTCAGGCCGGCGCCGCCCTGGTCGGCGGTGAAACGGCCGAGATGCCGGGCATGTATTCGGGCGGCGACTACGACCTGGCCGGCTTCTCGCTGGGCGCCGTCGAGCGGGGTCACGCCCTGCCCCGGCTGGATCTGCAGAACACCGGCGACCTGATCATCGGCCTGGCGTCCTCGGGCCCACACTCCAACGGCTATTCGCTGATCCGCAAGGTCGTGGACCGCTCGGGCCTGGCCTGGGGCGACGATGCGCCGTTCGCAAAAGATCGTTCGCTGGCCCAGGCCCTGATGGAGCCGACCCGAATCTATGTGAAGCCGGTCCTGCCGCTGATGAAGGCGGGCCTGATCAAGGGCGCGGCCCACATCACCGGCGGCGGCCTGATCGAAAATCCGCCCCGCTGCATCGCCGAGGGCCTGACCGCCGAGTTCGACTGGAACGCCTGGCCGATGCCGGCCGTGTTCCAGTGGCTGGCCGAGACCGGCGGCATCAGCGACCACGAAATGCGCCGCACCTTCAACTGCGGCATCGGCTTCATCCTGATCGTCGCGCCGGAGAACGCCGAGGATGTGCTGGCCGGCTTGCTGGAGGCGGGTGAAGCGGCGTTCGTCTGCGGGCAACTGGTCTAAACTTTTTTCCTTCTCCCCTCGGGGGAGAAGGTGGCGAGCGAAGCGAGACGGATGAGGGGGTTGCCTCATCGGGACTCACTGTCAAACATCGGGAACTGGTGAACCAGCCCCCTCATCCGAGCGGCTCCGCCGCCCACCTTCTCCCCCGAGGGGAGAAGGCTGTCTTGCAGGAGTCGCCCATGCGTCTGATCGCCCTCGCCGCCCTCGCCCTTCTCCCCGCAACCGCCCACGCCCAGACGCCCGCCGCCGTCGAACAGGCATTGCTCCACACTGTCGTCTCCCAGGTGGAAGCCGAACGGATGCGTTCAGACATCACGGCCCTCGTCGGGTTCGGCACCCGCCACACGATGTCGCAGACCGATTCGGACACGCGGGGCATCGGCGCCGCCCGCCGCTGGGCCGAGAGCCACTTCCGGACCATCAGCACGGAATGCGGCGGCTGTCTCGAGATCGCCCTGCCCGCCGACACCGTGACCGGCCCCCGCGTGCCGACCCCGACCGAAGTCGTCAATGTCGTGGCCATCCAGCGCGGAACCGGCGATCCGAACCGCGTCATCATCATCTCCGGCCACATCGACAGCCGCGTCACCGACGTGATGAACTTCACCGCCGACGCGCCGGGCGCCAACGATGACGCCTCGGGCGTGTCCGCGGTGCTGGAGGCGGCCCGCGTCCTGTCGCAACACTCGTTCGACGCCACCCTCGTCTACGCCGTCCTGTCGGGCGAGGAGCAGGGTCTGCTGGGCGGCAAGATCCTGGCCGACTATGCCAAGGCCCAGGGCTGGGTCGTCGAGGCCAATCTGAACAACGACATCGTCGGCAACTCCGAAGGCCAGTCGGGCATCCGCGACACGACCCGGGTGCGCGTGTTTTCCGAGGGCACCAAGACCGTCGAGACGGCGCTGCAGGCCGAACGCCGACGCTACAACGGTGGGGAGGTCGATAGCTCCTCGCGCAATCTCGCCCGCTACGTCGACGGAATCGCCGACCGCTACCTGACCAATTTCGACGTCGACATGATCTATCGCACCGACCGTTTCGGCCGGGGCGGCGACCAGGTGGAGATGCTGCGCGCCGGCTTCCCCGCCGTCCGCATCTCCGAGGGGGCCGAGAACTACGACCGCCAGCACCAGGACCTTCGCACCGAAAACGGCGTCGAATACGGCGACACGATCGAGGGCGTGGACTTCGACTACCTGGCCCAGGTCGCACGGCTCAACATCGCCACCATGGCCGCCCTGGCCTCCGCGCCCATGGTCCCGGCCGACGTGACCATCGAGGGCGCGGTCAAGCCGGACACCACCCTGCGCTGGTCCGCCGTCCCGGGCGCGGCCAGCTATCGCGTCTGGTGGCGATCGACGACGGCGCCGCAGTGGACCTTCAACCGTTCGGCCGGAACGGCGACGTCGCTGGTCCTGACCGGGGTGCCGATCGACGACTATTTCTTCGGCGTCTCGGCCCTGTCCGAAGACGGGTTCGAGAGCCCGGTCGTCTATCCCGGCCCCGCCGGCGCCTTCGTCTCCGTGGGCGACCCGCCGGCGCCCGCCGCCCGATGAGCCAGCCGTCGGGCCGCGTGCGCGTGGCCGTGATGATCTCCGGGGCCGGGTCGAACATGGCCGCCCTGATCGACGCGGGTCAGGCGGCCGAGGCATCGTTCGAGGTGGTTCTCGTCCTGTCCAATGACCCCGAGGCGGGCGGTCTGGCCATCGCACGCGCCAAGGGCGTGCCCACCGCCGCGATCGACCACAGGCCGTTCGCCAAGGACCGCGCCGCCCACGAGGCTGCGATTGAGGCAGCACTGAAGACGGCGGGGACCGAGGTCGTCGCCCTGGCCGGATACATGCGGTTGCTGACGCCCTTCCTCGTGCACCGTTGGGCAGGCCGGATGCTGAACATCCACCCCAGTCTGCTGCCGAAATATCCGGGGCTGGACACCCATGCCCGCGCTCTGGCCGCCGGTGACGCCGAGGCCGGCTGCACCGTCCATCTGGTCACCGAGGGCGTGGACGAAGGCCCGATCCTCGCCCGGCAGGCCGTGCCCATCGTCGCCGATGACACGCCCGCGACACTGGCCGAGCGCGTCCTGCAGGCCGAGCACATCCTCTATGCCCGCGCGATGGCCGACTTCTGCCGGGGCCGGATTAGAAGTTTGTAATCATCGCGCTTTGCCCGCGACAGGCCGACGCGACGGAGTCAGTCTGCCGCGAAATTCCATCGGGGTGCCCTAATGTCCAGAATTCGCCTCATGGCGTGCGCCGCCGGCGCCGCCCTGCTGCTCGCCTCGCCCGCCCTGGCCCAGACTACGCCCCTGCCGGTCGAGATTCCGTCCGAGGACCAGGCCGAGATCGGCGCCTTCGGCGTTGATCTGAACGGCATGGATACGTCGGTGAAGCCCGGCGATGACTTCAATCGCTACGTCAGCGGCAACTGGCTCGCCAACACCCCGATCCCCGCCGACAAGCCGTCCTACGGCATGTTCACCGTGCTCCGGGACCGCTCGGACGCCGATCTGCGCGCCATCATCGACGAGAGCGCCGCCAACCCCGGCGCCAGCGCCGATGCGACCCGCATCGGCGCCCTGTATTCCGCCTTCCTCGACGAGGCCGCCGTCAACGCCCTCGGCGCCTCGCCGCTGCAGGCCGACCTGGCCGAAGTCCGCGCCGCCGACACCCGCGAGAAACTGGCCGTCCTGATGGGCCGCACCCAGTACGGATTCGGCTCCAGCCTGTTCGGCGTCCAGACCTTCGAGGATCTGCGGACTCCCGACCGCACCTCGGCCTATGTGGTCCAGGGCGGCATCGGCATGCCCGACCGCGACTACTATCTGGAAGACCGTTTCGCGCCCCAGAAGGCCGCCTATCGCGCCTATGTCGAACAGGCCCTGACCCTGGCCGGCTGGGCCGAGCCCGCCGCGGCCGCCGACGCCATCCTGGCCTTCGAGACCGCCATCGCCCAGGAGCACTGGACGGCCGTCGAGAACCGCCAGATCGACAAGATCTACAACCCGATGACGGTGACCGAACTGACCGCCGCGGCCCCCGGCTTCGACTGGGCCGGCTGGGCCAAGGCCGCCGGCGTCGGAACGGATCGCACCCTGATCGCCGCCAACAACACCGCCTTCCCGGGGATGGCGCGGGTGTTCGCCGAGACCCCGATCTCGACCCTGCAGTCGTGGGAAGCCTTCCACGTCATCGATCAGGCCGCCCCCTATCTGTCGCAGCCCTTCGTCGACGCCCGCTTCGAATTCTTCGGCAAGACCCTGAGCGGTCAGCAGGAGATCCAGCCCCGCTGGAAGCGCGGCGTGACCCTGGTCGAGGGCTCGCTCGGCGAATCCCTCGGGCGCGAATACGTCGCCCGCCACTTCCCGGCCGAGTCCAAGGCCCAGATGGAGGACCTGGTCGCCAACCTGCGCGCCGCCATGACCGTCCGCATCCAGAACCTCGAATGGATGAGCCCGGAAACCAAGGAGCAGGCGCTCTACAAGATGAGCCGGTTCGGGGTGAAGATCGGCTATCCGGACGAATGGCGCTCCTATGACGGGCTGAACCTCGTGGCGGGCGATCTCTACGGCAACGTCGAACGCTCGGCGGCCTTCGAATGGGCGTTCAACCTCTCCAAGCTGGACCGGCCGGTGAACCCGCTGGAATGGGGCATGACGCCCCAGACGGTGAACGCCTACTACAACCCGCCGCGCAACGAGATCGTCTTCCCGGCCGCCATCCTGCAGGCGCCCTTCTTCGATCCGCGCGCCGATCCGGCGGTCAACTACGGCGGCATCGGCGCCGTCATCGGCCACGAAATCACCCACGGCTTCGACGACCAGGGTCGCAAGACCGACGGCGACGGCGTGCTGCGTGACTGGTGGACCGCGGAGGACGCCGCCAAATTCGAGGAGCGGGCCGCCGTCCTGGGGGCCCAGTATTCGGCCCTGTCGCCGGTGGAAGGCGCCAACGTCAACGGCGACCTGACCATGGGCGAGAACATCGCCGACCTGGGCGGTCTGCTGATGGCGCTGGACGCCTATCACATGTCGCTGAACGGCCAGCCGGCCCCGGTGATCAACGGCCTGACCGGCGACCAGCGGGTCTTCCTCGGCTGGGCCCAGGTCTGGCGGACCAACAGCCGTGACGAATACCTGCGTCAGCAGGTCACGACCGATCCGCACTCGCCGGGCATGTACCGTGCCGCGGTCTCGCCCCGGAACATCGACGCCTGGTACCAAGCCTTCGGCGTCCAGCCCGGCGACGAACAGTATCTGGCCCCTGAAGCCCGGGCGCGGATTTGGTGAATGCGAAAAAGGCCCCGGATCGCTCCGGGGCCTTTCTTTTTTGGTCTCGCTAACGCGAGGCTCGCGGAGCCCCGCTGCTTGAACGAAGGTCTTGCCTAGTTCGGACGACGCGGGGTGGTGGCCGCGCCGACCACGCCGCCGATCGCGGCGCCGGCAACGGTCGAGCCGGTGTTGCCGCCGATGACCTGGCCGGCGACAGCGCCGCCGATGGCGCCCGTGGCGGCGCGTTGTTCCATCGTCGTACCGCAGGCGGCCAGCAGGGCCATCGCGCCAACCAGCGGGGCCATCTTCAGGATCGTCTTCATGGTCAAATCTCCAGTTTCGCTTCGGGGACAGCGTGGAGATCAAACGGAAAGGCCCGCGTCCGGTTCCGGACGCGGGCCTCTTTGTTGTGGGTCGCTATCGTTTGCGACCCGGCCGCTCTCTGCTTGAGCGACCTTTTATATCAGCCGCTTACCCGACGATGTCGGCGTCCGTGAAGAACTGGGCGATCTCGAGCGCGGCGTTCTCTTCGCTATCCGAACCGTGGACCGAGTTCTCGCCGATCGACAGGGCGAACAGCTTGCGGATCGTGCCGTCGGCGGCGTCCTTCGGGTTCGTCGCGCCCATGACGTCGCGGTATTTGGCGACGGCGCCTTCGGCTTCCAGCACCTGGACGACGACGGGCTCGGCGATCATCTGGCCGACCAGTTCGCCGTAGAAGGGACGCTCGGCATGGACTTCGTAGAATTTCTTCGCCTGGGCTTCGGTCAGCTTGATGCGGCGCTGGGCCACGATACGCAGGCCTGCGCCCTCGATCACGGCGTTGATGGCGCCCGTCAGGTTGCGGCGCGTGGCGTCGGGCTTGATAATCGAGAAGGTACGGTCGGTCATGGAGAGACTTCTTGTTGGGAGTTTGAAGGTCGCGGGCTTATAGACGCCGCCTCCCCGGTTTCCAACATGATGTTGGCTCCTATTGCTCCTTGCGCGGCGGCTCGCTGCTTGAGGAGCGGATTTTCGCCCTACGGACGTTTTCTTTCGCCATGCTCCAGATCACCAACCTGACGTTCAACGCCTGGGGTCGCCAGTTTCTGGACGACGCCTCGGTCAGCCTGCCCCCGGGCTCCAAGGTCGGGCTGGTCGGCCGTAACGGCATCGGCAAGTCGACCCTGTTCAAGATCATCCTGGGCGAGCTGGCCGGCAATGGCGACGAAGTCTCCCTGCCCAGGACCGCCCGCATCGGCTCGGTGGATCAGGAACACCCGGCGACGCCCGTCAGCGTGGTCGAGACCATTCTGGAGGCCGATACCGAGCGCCACGACCTGCTGGGCCGCCTCGAGACCGCCGAGCCCGAGGAGATGGGCGAGATCTGGACCCGGCTGATCGAGATCGACGCGGACGGCGCCCCCTCCCGGGCGGCCGAAATCCTCGCCGGCCTCGGCTTCGACCACGAGAACCAGCAGCGGCCGATGTCGGAATTCTCCGGCGGCTGGCGCATGCGCGTGGCCCTGGCCGCCGCACTGTTCGCCCAGCCGGACATGCTGCTGCTCGACGAACCGACCAACTATCTCGACCTCGAAGGCGCCCTGTGGCTCGAGGCGCGGCTGAAGAAATATCCGGCGACGGCCCTGATCATCTCCCACGACCGCGAAATGCTGAACGAGGTCTGCACCCACATCCTGCACCTCGCGAACCGCAAGCTGGAGATCTACACCGGCAACTACGACCAGTTCGAACAGGCGCGCGCCGAAAAGGCCCGCCTGCAGCTGTCGGCCAAGGCCAAGCAGGACGCCGAACGCGCCCACCTCCAGTCCTTCGTCGACCGGTTCAAGGCCAAGGCGTCGAAGGCCGCCCAGGCCCAGAGCCGCATGAAGCGTCTGGCCAAGATGCAGCCGGTCTCGACCACCATCGAGGAGCGCGTCGCCCCCTTCACCCTGCCCTCGCCGCCGCGTCCTCTGGCGCCGCCCCTGATCCGGCTGGAGCGCGCCAACGTCGGCTACGAGACCGGCCGGCCGATCCTGCGCAATCTCAACCTGCGCATGGACCTGGACGACCGCATCGGCCTGCTGGGCGTCAATGGCGCCGGCAAGTCGACCTTCGCCAAGATGATCGCGGGCGCGCTCAAGGTCACCGAGGGCGAACTGCATCGCGACAGGAAGATGCGCGTGGGCTGGTTCCACCAGCACCAGATCGAGGCCATGGACCCGACCGACACGCCGCTGGAGATCATCCGCCGGGCCATGCCGGAGGCGACCGAGGCCGGGCGCCGGTCCAAGCTGGCCCAGTTCGGCCTGAACTACGAGAAGCAGGAGACCACGGTCGACAGCCTGTCCGGCGGCGAGCGCGCACGCCTGCTGCTGAACATGGTCGCCATGGAGGCGCCGCACGTCCTGATCCTCGACGAACCGACCAACCACCTGGACATCGACAGCCGCCGCGCCCTGCTCGATGCGCTGAACGACTACACGGGCGCCGTCATCCTGATCACCCACGACCGGTCGCTGATGGAGATGGTCGCCGACCGGCTGTGGCTGGCCGCCGACGGCACGGTGAAGCCCTTCGACGGCGACATGGACGACTATGCGAAATTCGTCCTCGATCGCGCCAAACAGGCGGCGGTGAAGCCCAGTCAGATCAAGAAGGAAGAGGCGGCCGTCGCCTCGACCTCCAACGCCAGGCCTCAGAAGCAGAAGGGCGGCCCTTCTCCCTCTACCCTGCGTCATGCGGTGAAGAAGGCGGAGGAACGCGTCGTCGCCCTGACGGCAGAGATTTCCCGGATCGACGACGACCTGGCCAACGCCGCCGTGTCCAATCCGAAGGCGCTGGAAGGCCTGACCCGCGCGCGGGCCAGGTCCCAAGCCGATCTCGACGCTGCGGAAGCGGCCTGGATGGCGGCCGAGGAAGCGCTCGCGGAAGTTGCGTGATTGCACTACACTGCTGACATCACCCGTTCGTTTGAAGGAGTTTCCAGTGCATCGTGTGCCACTCGCCTTCGCCGCCGCGCTGTTGCTTGCCCCCGTCGCTCACGCCGAGCCTGAGCGGGCCTACCAAATCACCATTCAGGTGACCGAAGACGGTGAGGTGGTGGCCGCGCCGTCGATCCGGCTTGCGGTCGGCGGGAGCGCCCGGATGCAGGTCAACGACTGCTATCGGATCAACGCCACCGTGACGGAGGCCGCCGACGGCAAGATGCAGCTGGAGACGGAAATCGCGCGGCAGAACGGCGTCGAATGGATAGTTGAGGCCCGCCCCCGCATCACAGTCAATCCAGACGGCGAGGCCATGATGATGACCAGGTCCGACCAGTGGGACGAAATCCGGGTCTCGATCCGCCCCGCCGCATGAAGCCGATCGTCTTCTCGAAGGAGGAGCAGCGCGACCTGATTCCGCGCATCAAGGCCTTCGTGCGTGACGAGCTGGATCAGGAGATCGGCGACCTGCAGGCGTCCATGCTGATGGACTTCTTCGCCAATACGTTGGGCCACGCGGTCTACAACCGCGCCGTCTACGACGCCCAGGCCCTGATCGCCGCCAAGGCCGACGAGATGGCCGAGGCGCTCTATGCGCTGGAGCGGAAACCACGATAACGCGCGCAGCCCCCAAGCTCATGGACGCCTGGTTCGAACGCACCCACTCCGCGAGCGACACACTCTCACGTTGACTCAGCTCAGTTGAGAGACCAGTGTTGTGCCATCCAGGGAGGGGGCTATGAGCAGGTGGTTTGGCAGAGCTGGCGCGATCGTCCTGGGCGCAGCGTTGCTCGGTGGTTGCGCCTCCTTCACCGGCGAGCCTGCGTCTCTGGTAGCGACGGGCGACTTTGCAGAGACCGCCGTTCTGACGGAATTTTCCACACTCAACTCAGAGGTGGAGCGCCGCCGTTATCGGGACCGCATCGTTTACCACTGGATCGGCCTTTCTGACGCCGGGTACATTGCATTCAGACAGAACCTTTCTCGAGAAATGAAAGGTCTGGAAACAGGCTCGAGCATCGCCGTCCTGATTATGAACGGCGCCGCTGCGGTATCGGGGGCGGAAGCCGCTCGTGCGCTCGCGGTCGGGTCGGCGACCATGATCGGCGCGAACTCGGTGTTCAATCGGGAAGTTTTCATGGAACAGAGCCTGGCAGCGGCCTTGTCAACCGCCGAAGCCGCTCGCCTCCGGGCCATGACCCAGATCAGGCGTCGCTTGTTGCTTGAAGACACGTCCACCTATCCGCTCGGCGATGCGCTGATTGAAGTACGCGCTCTGAATGCACAAGCCAGCATCAACAACGCGTCTGTCCAGATGGCGCGCACAGCGGCGAATGAACTGACGGACGCACAGGCCGAGGCTTTGACAGTCGTACGAATGCCTCTTGTTTCACCAAGTATTCAGGCGGTCCGTGAAGCCTTCTCGGCATACGTGATTGCAGAAACGAGGCTCCCTACCCTCCATGCCCTCGCCCAACTCCTCGCGGTCGCGAAGCCTGGCGATCAAACCCTCTCGGAGGCCGACGGACTGCGTATCTATCAACAGGACATAGCCGACGCATACGCACTCCGTGCGGCAAGGGGAGCAGACGTTATCAACGCGCTGAGCCCTCAGTTGAAGGCGATCACCGAGCGGGAGTTCAAGCTATGAGCCGAGAGGGTCTTCCCCGCACCTACTTTGACGACAACGCCGCCTGGACACTCGCGCAACTGGAGACATGGGCCGGTCAGGTGGAAGGAATTACACAGTCACGCATCTCGGCTATCAAGATTAAAGACGGCAAAACAACGGTCACCGTCGATCTGCGGACAAAGAAGCCCGCAACTCAACCCGGCATACGTATGGGCCACATTCCACTGGCCGCAGGTTCAATCATGGGGCAGGCGCTCATAATGAACCAACCTGCGGACGTGACGGTTTATCGGAAATAGAGGCGATCGCGGCGCATGTGACGCGAGATCAGGCGGCGTAGACCACCCGCCCGCCGACGATCGTCATCTCCACCCTGCCCTGCAGCCTGCGCCCGTCGAACGGCGAGTTCTTCGACTTCGACCGCAGAGTGGCGGCGTCGACGATCACCGGCGCGCCCGGATCGAACAGGATCAGGTCGGCCGGCGCGCCCGCCGCCAGCAGCCCCGCCTCAAGTCCCAGCAGGCTCGCAGGCCCATGGGTCAGCGGACGAAGCACGTCGAGCATATCCAGCCCCTCCTCGTGATGCAGGCTGAGGGCGGCAGGCAGAAGTGTCTCCAGACCCACCGCCCCCGGCGCGGCCTCGGCGAACGGGCGGCGCTTGTCCTCGGCGGGCGCGGGGGTGTGCGCCGAGGTGATGGCCTCGATCAGCCCGTCGCGGACCGCCTCGATCAGGGCGCGCCGGTCGCTCTCGGGGCGCAGAGGCGGCTCCAGCCGGAAGAAGGTGCGGTAGTCGCCGATGTCGATCTCGTTGAAGCACAGGTGGTTGATCGAGACCGAGGCCGCGACCTCAAGCCCCCGGCCCCGCGCGCGCGCCAGCACCTCCAGCGCCGCCTCGGTCGAGATCTGGTCGACGAGGAAGCGCACGCCGGTCTGTTCGACCAGGGCCAGGTCCCGCTCCAGCTGGATGCGTTCGGCGATGGCTGGGGCGCCGGACAGGCCCAGCCGCGTCGCCAGTTCGCCCGACGTCGCCACCGAGCCCTCCGTCAGCCACGGATCGGCTGGACGACAGGCGATCAGGGCGTTGAACGCCGTGGCATAGGCCATGACCCGCTGCAGCACGCGGCTGTCGGCGATGACGTGGTCGCCGTCGGTGAAATACAGGGCGCCGGCCTCGTGCATCAGGCCGATCTCGGCCATCCGCTTGCCGTCGCGGGCCTTGGTCGCCGCCCCTGCCGCCCGCACGTTGACGAGGTTCAGGGCGGCGCCCCGCCTCTGGATGAAATCAACCATGGCCGGATCATCCACAGCCGGATCGGTGTCGGGCTGGATGACCACCGTGGTGACCCCGCCGGCCGCTGCGGACAGGCTGGCGGACTTCAGCGTCTCCTTGGGCTCGGCCCCCGGCTCTCCGGTTCGCACGCGGATGTCGATCAGGCCGGGCGACAGGCACAGTCCGCGCGCGTCGAGGATTTCCGTGGCCGAGACCGCGACAGACCCGCGCTCGACGCGGGTGATGACGCCGTCCTCGATGACCACCGAGCCGGGGCCGTCGTAGTCGCTCGCCGGGTCCAGCAGGCGGGCGTTGATGATGGCCTGCGAACTCATGCGAAAATCCTCCCCCATCGGGGGAGGAGGACCGCGTCTTCGCGGTGGAGGGGGCCCACCCCGCACGCCGGCATCCGGGGCTCGCCCCCTCCGTCTCTACGCTTCGCTTCGAGTCCCCTCCCCCGATGGGGGAGGACTGGGCGGAACGAACTCATGCCGCGCCCTCCAGACGGGCCGACAGCGAGGCCAGGACCGCCATTCGCGCCGCGACCCCCATCTCGACCTGATCCTGGATCAGGGAGACGGTCAGGTCGTCGGCGACGTCGGAGTCGATCTCCACGCCCCGGTTCATCGGTCCGGGGTGCATGACCCTGGCGCCTGCGTTCGCCCAGGCCAGCTTCTCGCGGTCGAGGCCCCAGAAGCGGAAATACTCGCGCGTCGACGGCACCAGGGCCCCGTCCATCCGCTCCAGCTGCAGCCTCAGCATCATGACGACGTCGCAGCCGGCCAGACCCTCGCGCATGTCGTGGAAGACCTCGCAGCCCCAGCGGTCGGCGTCGCCGGGCACCAGGGTCGGCGGCCCGATCAGCCGCACCCGCGCCCCCATCATCGACAGCAGGGCGACATTGGACCGCGCCACCCGGCTGTGGGCGATGTCGCCGCAGATGGCGACGGTCAGCCCGCCCACGTCGCCGAAGGCGCGACGCAGGCTCAACAGGTCCAGCAGTGCCTGGGTCGGATGCTCGTGTCGTCCGTCCCCGGCGTTGACGACCGCGCAGCCGACCTTCTGCGACAGCAGGGCCGCCGCGCCCGACGCGCCGTGCCGGACGACCAGAATATCCGGCTTCATGGCGTTCAGGGTGACCGCCGTGTCGATCAGGGTCTCGCCCTTCTTCACCGAACTGGCCTGGACCGGCATGGTCACCACGTCGGCGCCCAGACGCTTGGCCGCGATCTCGAACGAGGAACTGGTCCGGGTCGAGTTCTCGAAGAACAGATTCATCACCGTCCTGCCCCGCAGCAGGTCGAGCTGCTTGGTCGACTGGCGGTTCAGATCGACGAACGAGTCCGCCAGATCCAGCAGGCTCAACACGAACGGCGGGTTCAGATCGCCGGCGGCGAGGAAATGGGGTTTCGGAAACGGGACCAGCCGGTCGGCGATAAGGTCGGCGGCGGCATCAAGCTGGGTCATCGAAGCCCGGCTATACGGACCTCAGGCCCCGACCTCAAGACAATGGCCTCAAGTCAGGTGATGGAGGAACAGCAGCAGCGGCATCATCAGGGCGCTGATCACGGTCGTCAGAGCGATCACACCCGCCATCAGGGGCGCATCGCCGCCCATCTGGCGCGCCAGCAGATAGGCCGCCGCCGCCCCCGGCGCCGCCCCGCACAGCATCGCGACGCCCTGAGCCAGATGATCGCCGCCGAACAGGATGCACAGCCCCCACATGAGGGGCGGCATCAGGAACAGTTTCACGAACGATACCCCGGCGATGGTGAACTTCCTGCGCGCCACCTCGGTGAAGCTCAGGCCCGCGCCGGCGATGATCAGGCCCAGCGGCAGGGCGGCCGAGCCCAGCAGCTCCAGCGTGTCCGAAATCCCCGGCAGGCGCGGCACCCGGGAGAAGTTCAGCGCCAGGCCGATCAGACAGGCGAGCAGGATCGGATTGGCCAGCATCGCCTTGACGAGCTGGAACGGCGTCACGGCCCGCTGATCGGCGCCCCATTTCGCCAGCACGGCGACGCAGGCGATATTGGTCACCGGAATGATGCAGGCGATCATCACCGCGGCCAACGCCAGCCCCTCGGCCCCGAATGCGGCCTGGATCACCGGCAGGAAGACGAAACTGTTCCACCGGATCACGCCCTGGAACACCGAGGTGTAGGCCGGCCCCTCGATCGTCATCAGAGGCTTGGCCAGCAGCGTCGCCGCCGACACGATCAGGACCGCGACGACCGCCGCCGCCGCAGCCGCCCGGGCGCTGCCGCCCGACAGGTCGGCGCCCCAGATCGCCGGGATCAGGAAGCCGGGATACAGCAGGTTGATCGACAGTTTCTCGATCGGCCGCCAGGTCGCGTCGGGCAGAAAATCCGTCTTCCTCAACCCGTAGCCCAGGGCGATCAGGATGAAGACCGGGACGACCCCGGCGATCATGCCGATCATGTCCAGGTCTGCTGGTCGCGCACCCGGTCCAGGGCTCCCTGCAGGATCCAGGCGGCGGCCGTCCGGTCCACCACCCCGGCGCGGCGCTTCCGTGACAGGTCCAGCTCGTCGATCAGGAACCGTTCGACGGCGCTGGTCGACAGCCGCTCGTCCCAGAAGGCGACGCCTGTCGGTCGAAGCCTGTCCAGATTGCGCGCGAACGCCCGGCACGACTGGGCGCGCGGTCCCTCCGTGCCGTCCATATTGACCGGCAGGCCGATGACGAGGCCGGAGACCTTGCGGGCGTCCATCAGCTTGAACAGCGCGGCGGCATCATCGGTGAACTTCGTTTTCCTGATCAGCGACAGCGGGCTGGCGATCAGGCGGGTCGTATCCGACACCGCCACCCCGATGGTCTGCTCGCCGAGGTCCAGCCCCATCCAGGCGGTGCCGGGCGGGCAGGCGGCGGGCAGGTCTGTCAGATCAAATACGGGCACAGCGCGGGCGGTAGGCGTTGCCATGCCGCCTGTCAAAGACGACAGTGAGCTTGACCATAACGGAGAGGTTCCATGTCGCGTCATCTGCTCATCGCTGCCGCCCTCGCAACCACCGTAACCGCCAGCGCCTGCGACGCGGCGCCGGAGGTCAAGGTGACGACCACGACCGAAGCGACGGCGGCGCCCCAGGGCACGTCCCTGACCGCCAACGGCCCGTCCGAGACCCTGGCTGCGGAGGCTGCCGAGGAGAACATCCAGTGGGCCGCCTCGGTGGTGAAGGTGGATGACATCCCTGACACCGACGCCAAGCTGTTTGGCACGGCCGGCGGCGACCCGGCGATCAACGGCCTCTACACCTATCTGGCGGTCTTCCAGTCCACCGCCGACGGCTGGGCGGTCTACAAACTGGGCGACTTCAACGAGTACACCGTGCTCTCGACCGGCCCGAACCGCGTGGATCTGGAGATCAGCCAGAGCAGCTGGAACCAGCAGACCGACTCGGCCGACACCCAGGTGCGCAAGATCATCGTCCAGTGGACCCCCGGCGAGGACGGCGGCGCGCCCGCTTCCGTCACCGTTACGCCCGCCGGGTAAGCCTGCGGTCCTTGTGCAGCGCGGCACGGGCGGCTAATCCCGCCCGCTTGCACTAAGACTATCGGAGGGCCGGATGGCCATCGACGCAGAGACGGTGAGGAAGGTCGCGCACCTCGCCCGCATCAAGACCCCCGACGACAGGCTGGAGCCGCTGGCCGGCGAGCTGAACGGCATCATGGCCTGGATCGACCAGCTCAACGAGGTCGACGTGGTCGGCGTCGAGCCGATGACCTCGAACGTCGCCCAACCGCTGCGCCTGCGCGACGACGTCGTCACCGACGGCGCCAGGGTCGAGGCGGTCCTGTCCAATGCGCCCAAGTCCGCCGACGGCTTCTACGTCGTGCCCAAGGTGGTCGAATAGATGTCTGACCTCACGAAACTGACCCTCAAGGCCGCCGTCGACGGCCTCAAGGCCAGGGCCTTCTCGTCCGAGGAGATCACCCGCGCCTTCATCTCGAACATCGAGGCCGCCAACCCGACCCTGAACGCCTATGTCGTGGTCACCGCCGACAAGGCGATCGACATGGCGAAGGCCTCCGACGCCCGCATCGCGGCCGGGACGGCCGGCGTGCTGGAAGGCGCGCCGCTGGGGATCAAGGACCTGTTCTGCACCGACGGCGTCCAGACGACCGCCGGCTCCAACATGCTGCGCGGCTTCGTGCCGCCGTATGAGTCCACCGTCACCGCCAACCTGTGGCGCGACGGCGCGGTCATGCTGGGCAAGCTCAACATGGACGAGTTCGCCATGGGCTCGTCGAACGAGACCTCGGCCTTCGGTCCGGTCGTGAACCCCTGGAAGTCGAAGACCTCCAACGCCGACCTGACGCCGGGCGGGAGCTCGGGCGGGTCCGCCTCGGCCGTCGCCGCCGACCTCTGCCTGGCCGCCACGGCCTCGGACACCGGCGGCTCGATCCGCCAGCCGGCCGCCTTCACCGGCACGGTCGGGATCAAGCCCACCTATGGCCGTGCCAGCCGGTTCGGCATGGTCGCCTTCGCCTCGTCGCTGGATCAGGCGGGGCCGATCACGAAGACGGTCGAGGACGCCGCCCTGATGCTGCAGTCCATGTGCAGTTTCGACGTCAAGGATTCGACCAGCCTCGACATCCCGACGCCCGACTGGTCCGCCTCGGTCGGCAAGTCCGTGAAAGGGCTGCGCATCGGCGTGCCGCGCGAATACGTCGTCGACGGCATGCCCGCAGAGATCCAGGCCCTGTGGGATCAGGGCGTGGCCTGGCTGCGCGACGCGGGCTGCGAGATCGTCGACATCTCCCTGCCGCACACCAAATACGCCCTGCCGACCTACTATATCGTCGCCCCGGCCGAGGCCTCGTCGAACCTGGCCCGCTATGACGGCATGCGGTTCGGCCATCGGGCGTCGAACACGACCTCCCTGACCGACCTGTACGAGACCAGCCGCGCCGAGGGCTTCGGCGCCGAGGTCAAGCGCCGTCTGGTCATCGGGGCCTATGTGCTGTCGGCCGGATTCTACGACGCCTACTACGTCCGCGCCCTGAAGGTCCGCCGCCGCATCGCCGAGGACTTCGACAAGGTCTGGGGCCAGGTCGACGCCATCCTGACGCCGTCCACCCCGTCGGCCGCCTTCGCCATCGGCGACAAGCAGATCGACCCTGTGACCATGTATCTGAACGACGTCTTCACGGTGACGGCCAACCTCGCCGGCCTGCCGGGGATTTCGGTGCCGGCGGGCGTGGATTCCAATGGCCTGCCGCTGGGTCTGCAGGTGATCGGCAAGGCGCTGGACGAGGCGACCGTGCTTCAGGTCGGCGCAGCGCTGGAACAGGCCGCCGGCGGCGTGGGTCGGGCGGAGCGCTGGTGGTGATCTCTTCCCTCTCCCCTTGCGGGAGAGGGAGCCCGTGCACGGCGGCGTAGCCGTCGTCCTTGCGCGGTCGGGTGAGGGGTCACACGGGCAGCTGGAATGGCCGGATCAAACACTCGCCGTCGACGTCAGCGTGACCCCTCATCCGACCTCGCTTTGCTCGGCCACCTTCTCCCGCAAGGGGAGAAGGGATTTCCCCTCCCCTCGCAATCCACCACGGTGAACGCTACATCCGCTCCACGCCATTGTGAGAGCCTGTCCATGTCCGATCCCGTCGTCATCGTCGCCTTCGCCCGCACGCCCATCGGCGGCTTCCAGGGGGCGTTCAACGGCGTCAAGGCGACCGAACTGGGGGCCACGGCGGTCAGGGCGGCGGTCGAGCGGGCGGGCGTCGATCCGGCAAGGATCGAGCAGATCTATATGGGCTGCGTCCTGCCGGCCGGCCTCGGCCAGGCCCCGGCGCGCCAGGCGGCCATCGGCGCCGGCCTCGGCCAGCATGTCGAGGCGACGACGGTCAACAAGATGTGCGGCTCGGGCCTGCAGGCCGTGATGATGGCCTCCGACAGCCTCGCGGCGGGCAGCGCCGACATCATCGTTGCGGGCGGCATGGAATCGATGACCGGCGCCCCCTACCTGATGACAAGGCACCGCGGCGGCGCGCGCATCGGCCACGATGTGATCGTCGACAGCATGTATATGGACGGGCTCGAGGACGCCTATACGCCCGGCAAGCTGATGGGGAATTTCGCCGAGGACTCGGCCCGGACCTACCAGTTCACCCGTGAGCAGCAGGACGCCTACGCCCTCGAAAGCCTGAGCCGCGCCCTGAAGGCCATCGAGACCGGCGCCTTCAAGGCCGAGATCACCCCGGTCGAGGTCTCGGGCCGCAAGGGGACGGTGACGGTCACCGAGGACGAACAGCCCGGCAAGGCCATGCCCGAGAAAATCCCGACCCTGAAGCCCGCCTTCAGCAAGGACGGCACCATCACCGCCGCCAACGCCTCGTCGATCAGTGACGGCGCCGCCGCCCTGGTCATGACGCGCGAGAGCGTCGCCCGGGCGCTGAACCTGCCCGTCGTCGCCCGCATCGTGTCCCACGCCGCCCACGCCCACGAGCCGGGCCTGTTCACCACCGCCCCGGTCCCGGCCATGCAGAAGGCACTGAAGAAGGCCGGCTGGTCGGTCGAGGACGTAGACCTGTGGGAGATCAACGAGGCCTTCGCCGTGGTCGCCATGATCGCGATGCGCGACCTCGGCATCGACCGGGCCAGGCTGAACGTCAACGGCGGCGCCACGGCCCTGGGTCACCCCATCGGCGCTTCGGGCGCCCGCATCCTGTCCACCTTGCTGGCGGCGCTTCAGGCGCGCGGCGGCAAGAAGGGCGTGGCCAGCCTGTGCATAGGCGGCGGCGAGGCCGTGGCCGTGGCGGTCGAACTGGCCTGAGGCCCACCGCCTTGGCGGTGGGCGAACCAATGCTCTAGCCTCGACGGCAGGAGCCCAACCATGACGCTGAACCGCCGCACCGCCCTGGGCCTGGCCGCCCTGGCAACAGTCCCCGTCCGGGCCGCGGCGCCGCAGATCGCTCCGGCCGATCCGACCGAGACGATCCGGCTATGGCCGGGCGCCGCACCCGGCGGGGAGCGGGTCACGGTCACGCCCCAGGTCACCGAGCGATCGACCGACCCTGCCTTCCACGACCGTTTCGCCCGCTACACCACCGACCCGATCCTGACCGTGCTGAGGCCCGACCAGCCCAACGGGGCGTCCCTGCTGCTGATCCCGGGCGGCGGATACAGATGGGCGGTCGTGGACAAGGAGGGGCTGGACTGCGCCCGGGTGTTCGCCGCCGCCGGGATCACCTGTTTCGTGCTGCGCTACCGCCTGCCGGGCGATGGCTGGGCCGCGGGACCGGACGCACCCCTGCAGGACGCCCAGCGCGCCCTGCGGCTGGTGCGGTCACAGGCCGCCGCCCATGGGCTCGACCAGGCGCGGGTCGCCGTTCTGGGCGCTTCGGCGGGCGGGCATCTGGCCGGGATGCTGACCGCGCGGGCGGATGCGACCTATGACGCCGTGGACGAGGCGGACGCCGTCCCGCATCAACCGGACCTCAGTATCCTGCTCTATTCCGTGGCGACCATGGCCGACCCCCATGTCCACGCCGGGTCGCGGCGGGAGTTGCTGGGCCCGACCCCGACCCCGGAGGCTGTCGAGCGGTATTCGCTGGAACGGATGGACTGGTCCGGACGTCCGCCGACCTTCCTGCTGCACGCCATGGATGACGGCGCCGTGCCGGTCGAGAACAGCCTCCAACTGCTGACGACGCTGCGCGCCGCGGGCGTGCCCTGCGAGGCGCATCTGTTCCAGGAGGGCGGCCACGGCTTCGGTATCCGCCTGATCGCAGGCAAACCCGCCGCCGCCTGGCCGGAACTGGTGCTGGCATGGGCGGCGCGGCACGGCTGGATTACGCAGACTTAATTTTCCCGCCTTGCCCCGCCGTCCGCGCCGACTATGGTCCGCCCGGGCTTTAAGGTAACGGACGGTGTTTCGAATGCGGATCGGTATGTTGCTGGCGTCGGTCGCCGGCGTCTCCCTGATGGCCACGGCCGCCCTGGCGCAGCAGAGCGTCGGCCCGGTCGACCAGTCGCGGGGCACGTTCGAGGACAAGTTCCGGCAGTTCGAGGGCGAGGATTGGCCGACTCCGACCGACTACCGCAACGCCTCGGGCGCGCCCGGCCACCGTTACTGGCAGCAGCAGGTCGACTACGACATCGACGTCAGCCTGAATGAGGCCAACCGCACGCTGACGGGGCGCGAGGCGGTGACCTACACCAACCATTCGCCGGACTCGCTCGGCTATCTGTGGCTGCTGCTGGATCAGCAGAACTACCGCCGCGACTCCCTCGCCGAGCGCAGCCGCACCTACACCGCCTCGGACACGGTCAGCGTCAATGAAGTGCTGCGCGTGCAGCGGATGCAGGGCTGGGAAGGCGGTTTCAACGACCTGAAGGTGATCGGTCCCGACGGCCGCGACCTGCCCTTCACCATCGTCGATTCCATGATGCGGGTCGAACTGCCGCGCCCGCTCGCGACCGGCGAGAGCTTCGCCTTCACGATCGACTTCAGCCTGCCCCTGCCGGAGACCAATGTGGTCGGCGGCCGCAGCGGCTATGAGTGTTTCACCAAGCCCGGCGAGGACGGCAACTGCCTGTTCCTGGCGGCGCAGTGGTTCCCGCGTCTGGCGGTCTATTCCGACTATGAGGGCTGGCATAACGCCCAGTTCCTGGGCGCCGGGGAGTTCACGCTCGAGTTCGGCGACTATGACGTCTCCATCACCGCGCCCGCCGACCATACGGTCGCCGCCACCGGCGAACTGCAGAACACCGACATCCTAAGCGCCGAGCAGCGGGCCCGGCTCGCCGAGGCCCGCACCGCTGATGCCCCGGTCTATGTCGTGACGCCCGCAGAGGCCGCCGCGGCCGAAGCTCGCCCGGCCCGCTCCGGAACCCGCACCTGGAATTTCAGCGCCGACAACGTGCGCGACTTCGGCTGGGCCTCGAGCCGCAAATTCATCTGGGACGCCATGGGGGTCGATCAGGAGAGCGCCGAACACCCTGTGGTCATGGCCATGTCCTTCTATCCGAAGGAGGCCCGGCCGCTGTGGGACGCCTATTCGACCCGCTCGATCGCCCACACCATCGACGTCTACAACCAGTTCGCCTTCACCTATCCCTATCCCACGGCCCAGTCGGTCAACGGCCCGGTCGGCGGGATGGAATATCCGATGATCACTTTCAACGGGCCGCGCCCGGTGCGAGGCGACGATGGCCGCCTGACCTATACCGAGCGCGCCAAGAACGGCCTGATCGGCGTGGTCATCCACGAGGTCGGCCACACCTATTTCCCGATGATCGTCAATTCCGACGAGCGTCAGTGGACCTGGATGGACGAGGGACTGAACAGCTTCCTGCAGTTCCAGGCCGAGAAGCTGTGGGACGCCGACTTCCCGGCCCGCGGCGAGCCGTCCAGCATCATCGAATACATGATCAGTCAGGACCAGGTGCCGGTCATGACCCAGTCCGACAGCCTGCTTCAGTTCGGCAACAACGCCTACGCCAAGCCGGCGACGGCCCTGGTGATCCTGCGCGAGACGGTGCTGGGCCGCGAACTGTTCGACCGCGCCTTCCGCGAATATTCGCAGCGCTGGGCCTTCAAACGCCCGACCCCCTATGACTTCTTCCGCACCATGGAGGAGAGTTCCGGCGTCGACCTCGACTGGTTCTGGCGTGGCTGGTTCTATTCGACCGACCACGTCGACATCTCGCTGGAGAGCGTGACGGCCGCGACCCTGGAGTCGGCCGACCCGGAGGCCCGCAACCGCGCCGCCCGCGAGCGGTTCGAACAGGAGCCGGTCTCGCGCACGGTCGAGAACAACCGCGGCATCGAGACGGTGGTCGAGCGTGACCCGGCGACCCGGGACTTCTACAATGAGACCGACCGCTTCACGACGACGGCCCAGCAGAGCCGGGACGCCGAAGCCGCGACCCGCCGCGCCGACGCCGACCGCCGGGCGGCCCAGGGCTTCGACGACAACATCTACCGCTTCACCTTCAAGAACGTCGGCGGCCTGGTCATGCCGGTGATCCTGAAGCTGACCTACAGCGACGGTTCGGACGAGACGATCCGAATTCCCGCCGAGATCTGGCGGCGCAACAGCCAGCAGGTGATCTGGCAGCACGTATCGAACAAGACCCTGGTCTCGGCCGAGGTCGATCCCCTGCGGGAAACCGCCGACGCCAACCTGGCCAACAACCTGTTCCCGCGGCGGATTGACGAGCGGACGCTGCGCCTGTCCCCGCCGCCGCCGCCCGGCGAGAACCGCATGCGCGACTCCGACGTCGAGGTCAGCCCCGACTCGACGGCGACGCGGGTTCGTCGTCCGGCGGCGAGCCAGTGATGAAGCGGGTTCTGCTTGTCACGGCCCTGGTCGGCGCCCTCGCCTCTCCGGCCCTGGCGCATCGCGGCCACTCGGGCCTGACCGTGGTCGAGATCGACCCCGCCTCGGGCGCGGTCAGCGTGGTGCATCGCTTCTCCGCCCATGATGTGGAGCCCGCCCTGGTCTCCATCGCCCCGGAGGCCCAGCCGAGTCTCGACGACCCCCGGGCCGTGGCCGACCTGGAGACCCATCTGCGCCAGCGGTTTCGTCTGGATATCGACGGCGCCGCCATCCCGGTGACCCACGCCGCCACCGATCTGGCGGGCGACAACGTCCGCGTCGCCTTCACCGGCGAGACAACCGACCGGGACATCGCCGCCGTCACGATCGACCTCGACTTCTTCCCCGGCGTCCACGACGACCAGGAACAACAGGTCAATGTCAGGATAAACGGCGTCACCCGCACCGTGGTGTTCCGCCCGGGGTCGGCGGCCCAGACGGTGATGTTCGCGGCAGGCGGCGCCTGAACACCTCGGCCAAGACCTGCGGCGACTGCGGTCTGTGTTGCAAGATCATGGGCGTCACCGCCCTTGAGAAGCCCGCGGGCCGCTGGTGCCGTCATTTCGGCAAGACGACCGGCTGCGCCATCTACGACGACAGGCCGAACGACTGCCGGGTGTTCAACTGCCTGTGGCTGCTGACCGAGGCGCTGGACGACAGCTGGAAGCCCACGACCTCGGGCTTCGTCCTGCACTCGGAACTGGGCGGGGCGCGGCTGATCGTCGAATGCGACCCCGCCCGCCCCCATGACTGGCGGCGCGAGCCCTATCAGACGCAGTTGCGCCGCTGGGCCGCCGCCGAGGGTCAGGAAGTGCTGATCTTCGCCGGCAAACGCGGCGTCCGGCTGGGCGTCACGGATACGCCCGTCAGACGCGCCTAGCGCGTTCGTTGGTCAAAGGGGCTCAAAGGAGCGCCGCAACTCACCCGTCGAACGCCCTAGCGGACGTCCACCGACTGACCGATCCGCTCCGCCAGGGTCCGGTCGGCGCCGTCCACGCTGGTGATCCAGACGTGGACTTCCCGCGGCGCAGACGGGCGGGTGAACAGATGCTCCAGCGCCACGCGCCGCCCGTCCTCGGTCGCCACGACCGAGGCGCGAGCCCCGGCCTCGACCATCTCGCCGCTGTAGATCGGGAACTGCGACGCCGGTCCGGCATAGACCATGACCAGCGGCAGCTGCCCGCGCCGGATGGTCCAGATGTTGAAGTTCGGCCCGGGCCGACCGGTCGTGATCGTGAAGCCGGCCGGCAGGTCGAGGGTGAACGGCAGGGCGCGGATGGCCGGCGCGTCCAGCACCGTCATCGGCGGCGGAGGCGGCTCGGCGGGGGCCGTGACCACCGGGGCCGGGGCCGGGGCAGTCGCCGCCGGCAGGGTCGGTCGGGGCGCCGGAGTGGTGACGGGCGTCGTGGTCGGAGCGGCTGGGGTTGTCCGAGGCGCAACAGTGGCCGGAGCGGGCGTGGTCGCGCGCGGAGCGACGGCGCTCGGCGTGGGAGCCATGGGTCGGGGGGTCGTGACCGGCGCCGTCGCAGTCGGCGCACGAGCGGGCGCGGCAGTCGTCGGCGCGGGTGTCGCGGGTGTCGCCAGAGGCTGGGTCCGGGGCGGATTAGCCGCCCCCGGCGGGGTGATCGGCGCGGCCCTCGGCGGGGCAATTACGGGCGCCGAGGGGATCGGGGCGATCCGTCCGGGCGGCGAGGCGCTGGCGACCGGCGGCGGCAGGGTCGTCGTCGGGGCTGGCGAAACGGTCGCCGGGCGTGGAGCCGGGATGACTGCTGCGGGGGGCGCCGCGTTCAGGCTGCGGGTCAGGGCGCTGCCGGTGGAGGGCGCGGCCTGGGTCTGGGCGATCAGGAGAGCGGCGAGGACGAGGATATTCGACATGACCGCGACCATCGCCTCTCAGCCCATGAACGGCAAGCTTCTCAGCGCATAGGCGACCACGGCGACCGTGGCCGATCCGGCGACGCAGAGGCCCGCGAACCAGGCCAGCTTCTTCCACAGCGGGCCGGCGTCTTCGCCGGCCTCGGGCGGGGGAACGGGCTTAATGATGATAACCGGCCTCCTCGTCGATCTTGCCCCGGAACACCCAGTAGACCCACGCCGTGTAGGCCAGGATCAGCGGCAGGATCGCCGCGGTCCCCACCAGCATCAGCCCCAGCGCATTGTCGGGCGCCGCCGCCTGCCGGAAGTTCAGGGCATAGGGCACGATATAGGGGGCGAACCCGACCGCCAGCCCCAGATAGCCGGACAGGAAGACCAGGATCGCACCGACGAACGGCCAGCGATGCGACCCCTTGCGGCTCATCACGAACACGATGCCCAGACCGATCAGGCCGAGCAGCGGGATCGGCAAGAGCGGCAGGAGCTTCGCCAGCTCCAGCGCGAACCCGTCGTGCAGATCGAAGCCCCAACGCGCTGCGACCCGCGGATGGATCAGCAGGGTCGCCACGCTGACCGCCGCCAGCAACCCGGTCACGATCAGGGCCGAGATGCGGGTCCAGCGCTTCGCATCGCCGTGCAGATTATCCTTGGTCTTCATCATCAGCCAGGCCCCGCCCAGCAGGGCGTAACCGGCCACCAGTCCTGCCGCGACCAGCAGGGTGTAGGGCGTCAGCCAGTCGAACTGGCCGCCGGCGAACCGGTCGTCGCGCACCGTCACCCCCTGGATGAAGCCGCCCAGCACCAGACCCTGGGCCACCGCGGTCAGGATCGACCCGCCGGAGAACATCTGGGTCCAGAATTTGCGGCCCCTGTTGCGCGCCCGGAAACGGAACTCGAACGCCACGCCTCTCAGGATCAGCCCCGCCAGCATCAGCAGGATCGGCAGATAGAGCGCCGGCATCAGCACCGAATAGGCCAGGGGGAAGGCCGCCAGCAGCCCCCCTCCTCCCAGCACCAGCCAGGTCTCGTTGCCGTCCCAGACCGGGGCGATGGTGTTCATCATCACGTCCCGCTCGCCCGGGGACTTCGCGAACGGGAACAGGATGCCGATCCCCAGATCGAAGCCGTCAAGCGTCACGTACAGCAGGACGGAGACGGCGATCAGGCCCGCCCAGATCAGTTGCAGGTCGAGGTTCACTTCGGGTCTCCAGGCACGCGGTCGGGTCGGCCCGGGGTCGTGTCCTCGGGCGCCTTGGCGAGCGGCGTGCCCGGCGATCGCTGCCCGCGCGGCGACGGCGCCGTGACGGCGGCGACCGGCCCCTCGGCCATCAGCCTGAGGATGAAGATGGCCCCGGCGGTGAACACGACGGAATAGACCAGGACATAGGCGATCAGCGAGGTCGCCACCTGGCTGGCGATCACCGGCGAGACGGCGTCGCGCGTCTTCAGCACGCCATAGACGACCCAGGGCTGGCGTCCGACCTCGGTGACCATCCAGCCGGCCAGGACGGCGATGAAGCCGGCCGGCCCCATCAGGACGGCGAAACGCAGGAACAGCGGGCTGTCGAAGATCTTCTTGCGCCAGATCAGCACCGCGCCCCAGGCGCCGAGCCCGATCATCAGCAGGCCCAGTCCGACCATGATGCGGAAGCCGAAGAAGGGGATGAAGGGCGGCGGCTGATCCTCGCGCGCCCAGCTGTCCAGCCCCTTGATCACCTCGTCCTTCGGCACGCCCTGGATCAGGTTGCCGACGCCCGGGATGGAGACCTCGAAATGGTTCTTCTGCGCGTTGCGGTCGGGAATGCCGAACAGGTGCAGCGGCTGGTCGGCCCGGGTCTCCCAGTATCCCTCGATGGCAGCCGTCTTGGACGGCTGGTATTTGTGCGCGACCTCACCGGAGGCGTGGCCGACGACGAGTTGCAGCGGGGCCAGAACGGCGATCAGCCCCACCGCCATGACCAGGGAGATGCGGCTTTCGCTCCAGCCCTCGGTCTTCACGCCCGCAGCGCGGTCCTTGAGCAGCCGCCAGGCGGAGACGCCGCCGACCACGAGTCCGGTCGTCAGGAAGGCGGCCAGCAACATGTGCGCCAGTCGCGTCGGGAAGCTGGGGTTGAAGATGACCTGCATATAGTCGGTCGCCTCGAACCGGCCGTCGGCCATGATCTGGAACCCCTGCGGCGTCTGCATCCAGCTGTTGGCTGACAGGATCCAGAAGGCCGAAATCGTGGTGCCGACGGCCACCAGAACGGTGGAGGCGAAGTGCAGCTTCGGCCCCACCTTCTTCCAGCCGAACAGCATGACGCCCAGGAAGGACGCCTCGAGGAAGAAGGCCGTCAGCACTTCATAGGCCAGCAGTGGCCCGATCACACCGCCGGTCAGGCGGATGAACTCACTCCAGTTGGTGCCGAACTGGTAGCTCAGCACCACGCCTGACACGACGCCCATGCCGAAGCTGAGCGCGAAGATCTTGACCCAGAACAGATAGAGGACCTTGAAGGCCTCGCGCTTCGTCCACAGCCAGAGCCCTTCCAGCACCGCCAGATAGGCCGCCAGCCCTATGGTGAAGGCCGGGAACAGGATGTGAAAGGCGATGGTGAAGGCGAACTGAAGTCGTGACAGCAGCAGGGCGTCGAGGTCCACGGGGTGTTCCTGGTGACAATGCGATGGCGGCGGAGTGCGCCCTCTCATCGGCGGTGTCCACACGCGCGAACGGCGCGCGACAGTCGGTCGCGTTATTTCATCAATAAGTGAATATTGAAGTCAGGCGGCGGGCAATTCGATCCAGAAAGTGGCGCCCTCGCCCGCAACGGACACGACGCCGATCGACCCGCCCTGCAGCTCGACCAGCCGCTTGGCCAGGGCCAGACCGATGCCGTGGCCTTCGACCGCCGATCGCTCCAGTCCCAGCCGGTTGAACGGTTCGAACAACTGGGCCTGTTTGTCGGGCGACAGACCTGGGCCCTTGTCGCTGACCTCGATGCGGACGCCGTCATAGACCCGCTTGGCCCGGAACAGGACCTCGCCTCCCGCCGCGCCGTATTTCACGGCATTGGTCGCCAGGTTGTCGATCACCTGGGCCAGGCGCTGGGAATCGGCCAGGGCCACCAGCCCGTCGCCCTCGCAGATGACCTTGAGCGACAGCATCCGGGCTTCCGGGCGCATCGCCGTGGCGCGTCGAACGTCTTCCAGGATGCCGGGGATGTCGGTCGGGCGCATCTCGACCTTGACCGCCCCGGCCTCGGCGCGGGCGACGTCGAGCAGGTCGTGCGACAGGGCCTCGACCTGGCGCGCCGTCTTGACCAGCATGGCCGCCATCTCGGCCTGGGTCTCGGTGACGGGGCCGAGCTGCCCGGTCGACCACAGGTCGCCGATGCCGATGATCCCGCCGATGGGGCTCTTGATTTCGTGAGCCACGTTGGCGAGCAGGCGCGACTTGGCGGCCGAGGCCTTCTCTGCGCGAAGCTGCCCCGCCTTGGCCCGCGCCGACAGGCGGTCGCGTTCCTCCAGCAGGGAGGCGACCAGCAGGATCGGCAGATAGCCGAACAGGAGCGTCAGCTGCAGCAGCACGGCGCGTTCGGACAGATCGCCGATCACCAGGCGCCAGGGCCCTGCTCCCATCATCAGCGAGCCCAGAGACAGCACGGAGATGACCACCAGGGCGGCGGTCACCCCGATGACCCTCAGGCGAGCCGCGATGACGATGAGCACGGGCACCATGACGAAGCCCAGCGGCATGTCGAGCACGAAATAGACGGTCACGCAGATGACGATCAGCAGGCCGAATGTCAGCACCGTCTCGGCCGCGCGCCACGGGTTGAACATCGCCCGGACGGCCCGCATGTCGAGCGCCAGGACGAACGATCCGATCACCGCCAGGCCCAGGGCATGGCCGAACCACCAGGTCTGGAAGGTCGGCACAAACGGCGTCCCCCGGGTCAGCCACAGGAAGGCCCCGGCGGCCAGTCCGGCGACGGCGGGGGCGACCCCCCCGGTGCACAGGATGAACCGGCACGCGCCTGCCACTGTGGCCAGGTTAAGGGTGGGGGCGAACCGCCGGGCCAGCCACACGGCCAGCACGATCTCCAGCATGTTGAGCGCCGTAAACCCGACGGACAGGATCGGGCCGTTGCCGGCAAGGAACTCACCGGCGAGGACCCCGAAGGCGATCAGCCCGCCGAAGGCCAGATCGTAGCCGAACCCCCGGCCGCTTCTCAGCCAGACGGCGACGGCCAGGCCGTTGGCCGCCCAGAGCGCCGCGATCATGTCGGCCGTGCGGGCCGTGGAGATCGCCGCAAAGACCAGAACGGCGACACCCAGAACCGTCAGCATCGGCGCCAGGGGCTGGGCGAACAGCCCGGCAGCCGTGGACGTGCGCCCCGGACGCGCGGCTGCGGCGATAGGCTCCAGGGCGTCCGTATCGGTCGCGGTCATCGCGCGGCTTTGAAGCATACAGGGTAACTCTGGGTGGGCAGACGAGGCCCGACCTTAACCAGAGCTTCCTAATATCCCCTGAAGTTAGCCGCTTTCCGACAGAAGCTGCGAAAACCGGCGGACCGCCTCGGCGGGCCCCTCGGGATGCGCCCAGACGCCGGCGCTGACCGCCAGGAAGTCGGCGCCTGTCGCGATCAGGGGCGCGGCGTTTTCGATCGTGATGCCGCCGATCGCCACCGACGGGATTTCCATCGTCTCCTGCCAGATGGTCAGGATATCGGGTTCCGGGCGATGCACGGTGTCTTTGGTCGAGGTGGGATAGAAGGCGCCGAAGGCCACGTAGTCGGCCCCCTGCTCCGCCGCCTCCATGCCCAGGTGCCGGCTGTCATGGCAGGTCGCGCCGATCATCGCCGACTTGCCCATGATACGCCTCGCCGAGGCCACCGAGGCGTCGCCTTGCCCCACATGGACCCCGTCGCAGCCCAGCGCCGACGCCAGGTCAGGCCGGTCGTTCAGGATCACGGCCACGCCCCGGCCCTGGGCGATCGGCGCGAGTCGGCGCACCGCTGCGGTGATCGCCTCGTCGCTCGCCGGCTTGAGCCGGATCTGCAGTGCGGCGACCGGTCCCGCATCCAGGGCCGCCTCCAGCCGGGCGGCGAAGACCTCCAGGTCGTCGATGACGGGCGGGGTGATCAGATAGAGCAGGCAGGCGGGCGCGGACATGGGCCGCAGGTGCGACGCCCGAAGCCTGTCGTCAACCACTCGCCTGTCGATCCCCTTGCGAACGCGTTGCAATCGCCCGAAGATCTGCTATAGCGAACCAATCGCAACTAACGCTTCGAGGCAGCCTGCTTTGTACGTGTGTAACTGTAACGGCCTGAGACACCGCGACGTGGCGCGCGCGATCGAGGCCGGGGCCACCCGCCCGCGCGAGGTTTTCCAGCGCAATCAATGCGAAGCGCAATGTGCCAAATGCGTCTGCGAAATGCGCCAGATGATCTCGGAAACCCGCGAATCCTGGGCCCTCGCCGCCGAGTAGGTTCGCAGTCCTGCGGACCAAAATCATTCGCAATATCAATGTTCCGATAAGCACTCGCAACTGAACACAGGCGTTTTCCTGTGCTATGCCCTCGACATGAACGGCTCCGACGGGGCCGCCCGCAGAGCAAGGACGAGACGGCCATGAAGGGCGATCCCGCGATCATCCGCACCCTCAACGCGGTGCTGACCAACGAGCTGACGGCGGTCAACCAGTACTTCCTGCATGCCCGCATGTTCGAAAGCTGGGGCCTGAAGCACCTCGGCCAGATCATCTATGACGAGTCGATCGGCGAGATGAAACACGCCGACATGCTGATCAAGCGCGTGCTGTTCCTCGACGGCCTGCCCAACCTTCAGGACCTGCACAAGCTGAAGATCGGCGAGAGCGCCATCGAATGCCTCGGTGCCGACCTGCAGCTGGAAATCGGTGGCCGCGAGACGGTCATGGCCGGCGTGGCCCAGTGCGAGGCGGCCCGCGACTTCGTCAGCCGCGACATCCTGATGCGCATTCTCAACGACACCGAGGAGCACATCGACTTCCTCGAGGCCCAGTTCAAGCTGATCGAACAGCTGGGCGAGCAGAACTATCTGCAGTCGGCCATGACCGAGATCGCCCCGGACAAGTCCGCCACCGGCAACTGACCTACAGCACCTCGCGGCGGCTCAGATGGGCTGTCGCGAGGGCCAGGACGAACAGTCCCAGCCCGCAGCCCAGTCCCAGCGCCGTGTTCACGCGCCAGGCTTCGGCCGCCAGCATGTTGACCGGCATCTGCCAGGGGAAGAACACCCCCTGCTTCGCCGAGGTCGCCACGACCGAGAAGAAGGTCCCGCCGATCCCGACCACCAGCCCCGGCACGAAGCTGGCGAAGCGGAGGGCGATCCACAGCTGGATCGAGACCATCAGGATGGCGGCGAGGAAGACCTTGCCCATGGTCGCGGCGTATCGGCCCAGCTCGAACGGCCCCGTGGGCGTCAGGTCCGGCTTGATCGTCGCGGCCAGCATGACCGCGCCCCAGGTCAGGGCCAGGGTCAGGACGCTCATGATCGCGACCACGGCCAGGACCATCACCGCCTTGGCCGCATAGAGACGCCAGCGCGGCAGGGGCAGGCTGCGCAGATGATCCCACGACTTCGGGCCGTGCTCCATATGGGCCACGAGGGCCGTCAGCGCGGTCACGCTCATCGGCAGCATGAAGAAGGCCCAGATGCCGATCGCACTGAGCATCCACATTTCCCAGGGCTGGGCCGCTTTCCCGCGCAGCAGCATGAAGAAGCCGAAGACGGCGATCAGCGACGGGGCGGCGACCGCCAGGACGGCGGCCAGCGACCGGTTCAGCTTGCGGATTTCGACGGACAGGACGGCGAGCATCAGACGGTCTCCATTTGGCGTTCAGCCGCAGCGCGCGGCGCGGTGACGTTGCGATAGATGCCCTCCAGCGAGGGGCTGCGCGGGCCGATGGCGAAGACCCTGACCCCCGCATGGACCAGGTCGCTGTTCACGGCCGCCGTCGCCGCCTCATGGTCCGCCCCGGGCCTCAACCGCGCGACCAGACCGGCCGCGTCCGACGTCAGGGTCAGGTCGTGGCCCTTCAGCACCCGCCTCGCCCGGTCCGGATCGTCGACGCGCAGGCCGATCTCCGGCGCCAGGTCCGCCTTCAGCGCCGCGAGTTCGCCCTCGAGCACCAGCCGCCCGTCGTGCACGATACCGATATGGGTCGCTGTCTGCTCGATCTCGCCCAGCAGGTGGCTGGACAAAAGCACTGTCGCCCCCGTGCGATCCGGCAGGCTCCTCAGGAAGCGTCGCATGTCGGCGATACCGTCGGGATCGAGCCCGTTCGTCGGCTCGTCCAGAATCAGCACCGGCGGCGCGCCGAGCATGGCCCGCGCGAGACCGAGCCTCTGGCGCATGCCCAGCGAATAGTCCGCAACCCGCCGACGCCCGTTGTCGGTCATGTCGACGACCTCCAGCACCCGGTCGATCTCCGTGGTCGGCAGACCGAGCAGAGTCCGCGTCAGGTCCAGGTTCTCCCGGCCCGTGAGATTGCCGTAGAAGCCGTGCGCCTCCAGCAAGGCCCCGACCTTGCGCCCTGCACCGATCCGGTCCCGGCCCACATCGACCCCGCAGATCCGCGCCGATCCGGCGGTCGGCTTCAGCAGGCCCAGCAGCATCTTCAGGGTCGTGGTCTTGCCCGCCCCGTTGCGACCGAGGAAGCCATAGACCGCCCTCTCCGGCACCGTCATCGACACCGCATCGACCGCTCGGTGCTTGCCGAACCGTCGTGTCAGTCCCTCGGTCTCGATCGCCGCCGCCATGCCCGGGCCCTGTTTCGTTTAAGTCAGATATAAAGTTGCGAAGGACGCGTCTTTAAGTCAAGATTAAAGATCGGACAGGAAATCAGCGACGCCATGACGACCCAGGACCTCACCCGCTTCCGCCGCATGTGCGGCCAGTTTCGCTGGCTCGCCGTTTTTATGGTGTGCAGCGTGGGCGCCATCCTCGCGCTCATCCACCTCGTTGCGCCGACGGTGCTGACCGCACGAGGCGACACCCGGATCGACCCCGCCATCTGGCTGGAACAGGCCGTGTGGGCGACACCGACCCTGTTCTATCTCTTCGCCGTCTGGGCGATCGGATCCGCCATGGGCCAGCTCGCCAGGGGCCGCCTTATCCAGCCTATTCTGGGCAGAGCCTTGCGACACGTCGGGATCGCCCTTGGCCTCGGCGGACTGTTGAGCGTGTTCGGCGTCACCAACATCTCGCGACTGCTCGGCGGCCATGGCAGCTTCGCCTATTTCGACGTCGCCGGCATGACCCTGGGCATGATCGGCGGCGCCCTGTTCCTGCTGGGTCGGGTGGTGGATCAGGCCGACCGCATCCAGTCCGAGCTGGACGAGATGATCTGATGCCGGTCCGCGTCACCCTGGACCGGCTGATCGTCGCGCGCGGGATCAAGGCCCGCGATCTGGCGGTCGAGGTCGGTCTCAGCGAGACCCAGCTGTCCCTGTTCCGCTCCGGCAAGGTGAAGGGCATCCGCTTCTCGACCCTGGCCCGCATCTGCGCCGCCCTGAACTGTCGGCCCGGCGACCTGCTGGACTACGACCACGACCCGGCCGACCTCGCGCGCGCCGACGACGACGGTCTCTGAGCGGGAATCGCCCGGAACCGCCTGGGCCGCCGACCATTCCTCCTCCGCGGGAGAAGCGAGGCCATGACCGACATCGACGAGACCATCGACCACGTGCGCGAGGCCGCCGCCGACTTCCTCAATGCAGAGGGACGCAGCGGCGGCCACGTCGCCCTCGGCATCGCGGCGACGGTCGGTTTCGCCTTGCTGGCCACGGCGCTCGCGAGCGGCGCGATCAAGCCGCCCCGGCGCACGGCGGCCCGATGGCGTGACGGCGACGCCCCCGTGGCCGAGCGCCCTCGCGGCGCCTTCAGCCTGATCCTGCCCGCCGTCTTCTCGGCGACCACCCTGTCGGCCGTGCGGGTCTGGAACGCTCCGTCGAACGCCACCCGGACCAGGGCCATGGTCCTGTGGGCCGGGGCCCAGGCCATCAACGCCCTGTGGATCGTCCTTCGACCGGCCAGCCGGGGCATGCAGATCGCCGCCGCCATGACCTCCGCCGGCCTCGCGGCCGCCTTCGCCCACGAGGCCCGCAAGCTGGACCCGACGGCCGGCAAGCTGGCCAACCCCACCGCGCGCGGCGTCGCTTTCGTCAACGCCCTGGACCGCAAGGCCGAGGCGCGGCAGGCGACCGTGCACTGACCGCGCCGCTTGACTTCTCACCCGGACGGCCCAGCTTATTCACATGGCGGACGTAGATCTGACATTGCTGACCAAGCTCGCCGAGCAGACGCTTTCGGAAGTTCGTCAACTTCGAAAGGAGGTTGCTGATATCCGGACCCTCGCTCTGCAGGGTACGGAGTTCACCCGTCGTATGGAGCGTCGCGTGAATGAGCTGAAGGACGATCTGGAGCTGATGCTGAAATCGGAGCTCATGGGACAGCTGACCCATGTAGAAACCGGGCGGCGCCTTCGCCAACGTCGAGGCCAAGAACCTCGAGACCGGCAACAAGCTGAACGAACGCTTCCGCTCGGAAGACAAGGTCGAGCGCGTCACGCTCGAGCAGAAAGGCTTCTCCTTCCTGTACGAACAGGGCGACGCCCTCGTGTTCATGGACGACGACACCTACGAACAGATCGAACTGCAGAAGACCTGGGTCGGCGAGGATTCGATCCCCTACCTCCAGGACGGCATGAAGGTCGTCATCGAGATGCACGACGACCGTCCGATCGGCCTCAACCTGCCCGATCAGGTGACGGTGACCGTCGCCGAAACCGAGCCGACCGTGAAGGGCCAGACCGCCTCGTCGTCCTACAAGCCTGCCATGGCCGACAACGGCGTGCGCATCATGATCCCGCCCTATATGTCGGCCGGCGAGCGCATCATCGTCGACACCTCGACCGGCGAATACGTCCGCCGCGCCGAATAGGCCGACGCACCACCGACGACCGGAGGCGCATGTCGCGCCCCTGTGAACTTCTCCGTCTGTCCGGGCGCCACTCCATCGAGGGTGGGGGCCTTTTCAGGACAGGCGGACCAGGAGATTCCCCATGGCCCTCGCCTCCGCCCTCGTTTCCGTCATCATCGACGCCGTTCGCAAGACGGCCCGGCCCATGCTGCGCGACTTCGGCGAGGTCTCGCAGCTCCAGGTCTCGCGCAAGGGCCCCGGCGACTTCGTCACCGCCGCCGACATCAAGGCCGAGGACACCCTCTACGAACTGCTGATGAAGGCCCGCCCCGGCTACGGCTTCCTGGGTGAGGAGCGCGGCATGATCGAGGGCACCGACAAGTCCCACACCTGGGTGGTCGATCCGATCGACGGCACGACCAACTTCATGCACGCCATGCCCCACTTCGCCATCACCGTGGGCCTGCAGCGCTATGCGCCGGACGGGTCGTCGGAGATCGTCGCCGGCGTCACCTACAACCCGATCATGAACGAGCTGTTCTGGGCCGAGAAGGGCAAGGGCTGCTATCTGAACGACCAGCGCATCCGTGTCTCCGGCCGTCGCGACCTGTCTGAATCGCTGATCGCCACCGGCCTGCCCTTCATCGGCAAGACCGGCCACGCCCAGTCGATCAAGGACATCCACGCCGTCGGCCAGCGCGTCGCCGGCATCCGTCGTCTGGGTTCGGCGGCTCTGGACTTCGCCTGGGTCGCCTGCGGTCGCTTCGACGCCTACTACGAGCGCAATCTGAAGCCCTGGGACGTCGCGGCCGGCATCCTGTTCGTCACCGAGGCCGGCGGCCAGGTCACCACCATCGACAACGACGGCGATCCGAAGACCGGCGTGTCCATCCTGGCGTCCAACCCGGAACTGCACCCGCGGCTGCGCAAGGTGCTGCAGGCTTCCTAAGGGGGTCACAGGGGCGTCACGCTCCTCCCCTACCGCTGGCGCATGATCCGGTTCATCCTCGCCGCCCTGCTCCTCGCCAGCCCGGTCGCCGCCCAGACAATGCCGCACCCGCTCGTCATCGCCCACCGCGGCGCCTCCGGCGAGCGACCCGAGCACACGCGTGCGGCCTATGACCTGGCCATCGAACAGGGCGCGGACTTCATCGAGCCGGATCTGGTCATGTCGAAGGACGGCCAGCTGGTCGTCCGGCACGAGAACGAGATCGGCGGCACGACGAACGTCGCCGACCGTCCCGAATTCGCCGCACGACGCACGACGAAGATCCTCGACGGCGTCCCCACCACCGGCTGGTTCACCGAGGACTTCACCCTCGCCGAGCTCCGCACCCTGCGCGCCCGCGAGCGCCTGCCGGCCCTGCGTCCGGGCAACACGGCCTGGGCCGACGAGACGATCCTGACCTTCCAGGAGGTCATCGACATCGCCCACGCCGCCTCGGCCCGCACTGGCCGCGTCATCGGCGTCGCGCCGGAGCTGAAACACCCGAGCTATTTCGAGCAGGCGGGCCTGCCGATGGAGCCCGCCTTCATCGAGGCCCTGCGCGCCAACGATCTGATGAGCGCCGACAGCCCCATCATGATCCAGTGTTTCGAGATCGACTGCCTGCGCTCACTGAACCAGCAGACCGACGCCCCCCTGCTCCAGCTGATGTCGCCGTCCGGCGGCCCCGCCGATCACCTGGAGATGACCTACGCCGCCATGGCCACGCCGGAAGGCCTCGCCGGGATCGCCGGCTATGCCGACGCCGTCGGGGTCGAGACAGCCCTGATCATCCCCCGCACGCCCGTCGGCGCCGCCGGAACGCCGACGACCCTGGTCGAGGATGCGCACGCGGCGGGTCTGAAGGTCGTCGTCTGGACCTTCCGCGCGGAGGACATCTTCGTCCCCGTCGACTATCGCGGCGACCTGCCCGGCTGGATCAGGCGCTTCTACGAACTCGGCGTGGACGCGGTGTTCAGCGACTTTCCGGGCGTGGCTGTGCAGGCGCGAGACTAACCCTCCCGGAACTGCAACTCCGCCAGACGCGCATAGAGCCCGCCCCTGGCCACCAGTTCGTGGTGCGTGCCTTCCTCGACCGCGACGCCGTCCTCCATCACCACGATCCGGTCGGCGCGCAGCACGGTCGCCAGCCTGTGGGCGATCACCAGCGTCGTGCGCCCCTCCATCGCCAGATCCAGCGCCGCCTGCACCAGCCGCTCGTTCTCGGCGTCCAGCGCGCTGGTCGCCTCGTCCAGCAGCAGGATCGGCGCGTCGCGGACCAGGGCCCGCGCAATCGCCAGCCGCTGGCGCTGTCCGCCGGACAGGCTCTTGCCGCGCTCGCCCAGCGGCGTCGCGAACCCTTCCGGCAGGGCGTCGATGAAGGTCAGGGCCTGCGCCTCTTCCGCCGCCTTGCGGACCTCGTCTTCGGAAGCCTGCTCGCGACCGAAGCGGATGTTCTCCAGCGCCGAGCCCGAAAACAGCGGCGCCTCCTGCGACACCCAGGCGAACCGCCCGCGCACCTCGGCCGGATCGGCAGAGCGGACGTCGACCCCGTCCACGCTGACCGCGCCTTCCTGCGGGTCGTAGAAGCGCAGCAACAGGCGGAACACCGTCGACTTGCCCGCTCCCGACGGGCCCACCAGAGCCACGGTCTCGCCGGGCCGCACCGTCAGGTCGAAGCCCTTCAACGCCGGCAGGTCGGGCCGTCCCGGATAGGCGAACCGCACCCCCGCCATCGCCACCCGCCCTTCAGGCGGGCTCGGCAGGGCGACGGGGTGCTCCGGCGCGGCGATCGACGCCTGGGCCTTCATCAGTTCGTCGATCCGCTGCATGGCGCCCGAAGCCTTCTGCACATCGCCCCAGCTCTCGCCCAGCGCGCCCACCGCCCCGGCCGTGAACACCGACAGCAGCACGAACTGCAGCAGGGCGCCGGGCGTCATCGCGCCCCGGATCACGTCCTGGGCCCCGAGCCAGAGCACCAGGGTGACGCCGCCGAAGATCACCACGATGACCACCGCCGTCATCCAGGCCCGGGCGCGCATTCGGATGATGGAGACGCCGAACGCCTCTTCCACCACCGCGCCGAACCGCGCCACCGCGCTGCGGACGCGACCGAAGGCCTGCACCGTCTCGATGGCGTCCACGCTCTCGCCGGCGAAGCCCACGGCATTGGCGAACCGGTCCTGGGACTTCACGGTCAGCTTCCTGACCGACCGCCCGAACAGGAAGATCGGCGCCAACAGCAGGGGCGCGGTCAGCAGGACCAGTCCCGTCAGCTTCGGGCTGACGATGAACAGCAGGATGACACCGCCGATCAGGGTCAGGAAATTCCTCAGGGCGAAGGACACCGAGGTCGTCAGCAGGGTCTCGACCAGGGCGATGTCCGTGGTCAGGCGCGACAGCACCTCTCCGGTCCGCATCCGCGCGAAGAAGGACGGATCCAGCGTCAGGATTCGGTCGAACAGGGCCTTTCGCAGGTCGGCGATCATCCGCTCGCCGGTCTTGGTCACGTAGAAATACCGGACCGCCGTCGCGACCCCCAGAATCACTGCGTTCAGCCCAAGGATCAGGAACCAGCGATTGATGTCCGCGCCGTCATTCTCGAACCCGTGGTCGATGGCGCCCCGCGCCGTCGCCGTCAGGCCCAGGGACGCCGCCGTGGATCCCAGCAGCCAGAAGCCCGCGATCACGGCGTCCAGCCGGTGCTGCATGAGATAGGGCCACAGCCGCAGCAGGGGCCGCACATCCTTGCGCTTCTCGCGCCGCGCGCCCGCCTCGCCCATCTGTTCGACAAGCACGGCCCCGGCGCCGGGCCTCCCCACCGCCTCCGTGCTGGAATAGGCGTCCTGGGTCGGCGAGGGGGTGCTCATGCGCGGGTCTTGCCCCGGAACGCCCTGCGGTGTAAACGCCGCCGCTCATTCCCGCCGGGACCTCGGCGGGTTTTCTTATTCGCTAAAGCAGCGAGGCTCCGCGAGCCGAGCGTTAGCGACACAAAATGCACGCGCACCGACGGTCGGCATCGTCACCGCGCACTAGAGACCGGAATACGACCATGAAGGCCGATACGCACCCCGACTACCACTTCATCACCGTCACCCTGACGAACGGCGACACGTACAAGACGCGGTCGACCTACGGCAAAGAGGGCGACACGCTGAACCTGGACATCGATCCCTCGACGCACCCGGCCTGGACCGGCGGCAACCAGCAGATGCTGGATCGCGGCGGCCGCGTTTCGCGCTTCAACAACAAGTTCGGCGGCTTCATCAAGAAGTAGGCCGCGTCGCCGGTCCCTGGCCGGTGCGACAAAGTCGTCACGAAGAGCGCCGGTCGCCCGACCGGCGCTTTTTGTTTGTCTGGAACGTCGATAACATGGGCCCGTTCGATACCCGGGCGTGGACACGGGGCTCCACCAGGCGTCGGACCAAGGCGAATACGACCATGAATCGACGCGAACTCACTCTCGGCGCAGCCGTCTCGGCTCTGGCCGGTTCGGCCGCGGCCCAGAACGCTCCGACGGGCGCCCAGGTTCAGGGCCAGCCCCAGACCGTCGTCGTCACGCCGACCAGCCCCTACTACGCCGCCTTCAACGCCCAGCTGGAGCGCCTGCCCGCCGCGATCCAGCCCGACGTGCGCGCCTTCTACGAACTGAACGGCTGGCAGCCGGCCTGGACCAGCGCCCGCCTGCGCACCCTGAATCAGGCCTCCGCCCGCGCGGAGCGCCACGGCCTGTCGCGTTCGGACTTCTTCGACTTCGTGGGCCTCGCCGCCGATCCGGACACGGCGGACATGCGCACCACCGCCGCCGCCATCACCTACGCCCGCGTCCTGGCCGAGGGCCGCATCCGTCCCGAGACGGTCGAGGACCTGTGGGAGATGGAGAAGAACCGGGTCGATCTGCCGGTCGGCCTGAACGACGCCCTGGTCCAGAACAAGGTCGTCGAATGGTTCGAGGGCCTGGCCCCGAACGACATCGGCTATTCGAACCTGTCCGCCGGCTACGTCCGCTACCGCCGCATTATCCGCGAGGGCGGCTGGCCCCGCTTCGTCGCAAGGGCCGGAACGATCGAGCCGGGCGCCAGCGACAACCGCGTGCCCGCCCTGATTGCCCGCCTGGTGGCCGAGGGCGACCTCAGCGCATCTGACGGCGCCCGCCTGACCGCCGAGGGGCTGGTCTACGGCCCGCAACTGCAGACCGCCATGCGCGGCTTCCAGGCCCGACACGGACTGGCCGCCGACGGCCGCATCGGCGCCGGCACCCAGAGCTCGCTCGGCGCCTCGGCCGAAGACCGCGCCCGCCAGATCGCCCTGAACCTGGAACGCCGCCGCTGGCTGAAGCGCGACCTGAATCCCGAGCGGATCGAGGTCAATACGGCCGCCGCCATCATGGTCTACTGGAAGGAAGGCCGCCCGGTTCACTCCAACCGTGTCGTCTGCGGCTCGCCCGCCAACCAGACGCCCAGCCTGGAAAAGCCCTTCGCCTCGGTCGTCGCCAATCCGCCCTGGTACGTGCCCGCCGGCATCGCCCGCCGTGAGATCCTGCCGCGCGGCCCCGGCTATCTGGCCAGCCAGAACATGTACATCTCGAACGGCACGGTCATCCAGCGCGCCGGCCCCACGGCCGCGCTCGGCTATGTGAAGTTCGAACTGCGCGACAGCTACGCCATCTTCCTGCACGACACCCCGTCCAAGGCGGCCTTCAACCTGTCGATGCGCCAACGGTCGCACGGCTGCGTCCGCGTCCAGAACGCGGTCGAGTTCGCGCGCCTGCTGCTGTCGCCCGATCCGATGCTGCTGGGCCAGTTCGACGACGCCCAGATCAGCCGCGAGACCCAGCGCATCCAGACGGGCCGCGAGATCACCGTGCGCCTGCTCTACTGGACCGCCTTCGTCGACGGCCAGGGTCGCGTCGCCTTCCGCGAGGACGTCTATCGCCGCGACCAGAAGCTGGCCGAGGCCCTCGGCATCGCCGTCAGCCTGCCGGCGGTGATCGATGACGGGACCGCCGTGGCCAACGACGTCGGGCCGTAAGGCTTAAAGCGCCAACTTTTCCCTCCCCCTCGGGGGAGGGAGAACTTTAGTCCTACCCCCTGAACGCCGCTTCCAGCAGGCCCATCTGGCTCAGCACAGGGTTCGCGTCCGGTTCGGGCGCGTCGTCGAGGTACATCCGCTTGTCCAGATACAGGACGCGGTCATGCAGTTTCTCGGCGCGGACCAGGTATTCAACCAGGGCGATCGGCATCTCCGGGTGGCTCGGCTCGGCCTCGATCTTGCGTTCGTTGAGGCGATAGCGCGGCTCGCACGCGGCCTCCGGCGCCATGTCGCCCTCGCGCACGGCGCGTTGCACCAGCAGCCAGGACGCGACCTGCATCAGGCGCGTCGTCAACTTCATGCTCTCGGCGGCATAGGCCAGGGCGACCGAACGCGACAGCAGCTTGGAGTCCCGGCGTCCGTCGCCGTCCAGATAGGCGGCGGTCTCCTCGACCAGGTCCATACCGTCCTGGAAGGTGCGCTCGAACAGTTCGGACCGGGCGAAGTCGCGGATCTCCCCGGCGCGTGACGCCGTGGACCCGGTACCCGGCGCGGAATTCTCGTTGCCCATCAACTCAACCATACTCATCGTGATCCGCAGCGTGCGCTGGTCCATCGGCCCGGAACGGCGCCGCGCGGGTTTCGCCTGCAACCGGCATGCCACGAAAAAGGGGGCCACGGAAAGCCGCCACGCGGAACCGCATCAGTTGCCGAAGTTGAACAGGGCGTCGGCGGCGGACTTCTTGGCCGTCTTGCCGGCGATGGCGCCGCGCGACCGCGCGATCTCGGCGTCCAGCGCCTCGATGCGTTCGCCCAGTTCCTCGACCGAATAGAGGTCCAGGTCCTCGCGACTCAAGGCCGCCACGGACGCTCCGCGTTGCGGACGCGGTTCAAGATCCTCGAACGTCATCGTCGCCTCCTTGGCCAGAACCCCGAAGAAGCCCATTTACGCTCCCGGACACGGACGATTGCAAGGCTTGGACGAATATGCGCGTGATCGAGATTGACGGCGGCTCTGGTCCCGCAGAGGCCCTGCGCCTCTCCGAACGCCCCGATCCCCGGGCGGGACCGGGTGAAATCCGCATCCGCGTGCGCGCCGCCGGGGTCAATCGCCCGGACCTGCTCCAGCGCAACGGCGGCTACCCTCCCCCGCCGGGCGCTTCCGACATCATGGGGCTGGAGGTCGCGGGCGAGGTCGATCAGGTCGGGCACGAGGTCACCCGCTGGCGGGCCGGGGACCGGGTCTGCGCCCTCCTCGGCGGCGGAGGCTATGCGGACTATGCCGTCGTCGACGCCCGCCACGCCCTGCCGATCCCGGACGCCCTCGACTTCATCCAGGCCGCGGCCCTGCCCGAGACCGTCTTCACCGTCTACGCCAATGTGTTCGAGGCCGGCGCCCTGAAGGCCGGCGAGACCCTGCTGGTCCACGGCGCGACGTCCGGCATCGGCGTCACGGCGATCCAGATGGCCCGGGCGGCGGGCGCCCGCGTCATCGCCACCTCCCGGGGCGCAGCGAAGACGGCGGCGGCGCTCGATCTCGGGGCCGACGTCAGCCTGGACGCCTCGGCCGGAAACCTGGAATCCGCGATCCGGGACGCGGGCGGCGCGGACGTCATCCTCGACATGGTCGGCGCGGCCTATGCCGAGGTCAATCTGAATGCCTTGAAGGCCGGCGGCCGCTGGGTCGTGATCGCCACCTTGAGCGGGGCGCTCGCCCAGGTCGATCTGATGCGGATCATGATGAAACAGGCGACCCTGACCGGATCGACCCTGCGTCGCCGTCCGGCCGACGAAAAGGCCCGACTGGCGGCCGCGATCGAGGCCACGGTCTGGCCCTGGGTCGTCTCGGGCCTCGTGCGCCCGCCGGTCGAGGCGACCTTCCCCCTGGCCGAAACGAAACTCGCCCACCTCCGGCTGGAGGCGGGCGAGCATGTCGGCAAGATCGTGCTGACGGTCTAGATCGCTACCAGCGACCGCCCCCGCGAGCCGGACGCATCGACGAGATGCGGTCGTTGACGCTCGTGTAGTTCAGGTTGCGAGTGCTGGAGGTGATCACCTGGCACTGGCCGCGGAAATAGGCGTCGGTGCAGACTTCCCAGGCGCCGTTGAGCTCCATCGAGCTGATCTGATCGTTGAGACCCGAGCGACCCAGATCGGCGATCTCGCTGCGGAACGTCTGCGAATAGCCGCGGTAGTTGCTGTCGGCGTAGACGGTGATGCTCGTGCGGCCGTTGTTGCCGCCCCAGCCGCCGCCATTGTTGCCGCCGTTACCCCAACCGCCGCCGTTATTGCCGCCATTGCCCCAACGGCCGCCATTGTTGCCGCCATTGTTGCCGCCGTTGCCCCAACCGCCGCCGTTATTCCCGCCACCGTTGTTGTTGCCGCCGCCATTGCCGCGCTCGTAGTCGCCGCGCACATTGCCGCAGACCAGCAGCCCGTCATTGTTGGCGATGTCGAAGGCGGAGCAGCGCGCCAGTTCGATCGAGGTGCCGCGGAGATTGCCACGCATGTCCCTGCAGTCGGCGTAGAGACGGCCCTGGTTGACGTAGGATCCGCTGCAGCTGTCTGCGAAACTGCCACGCGGCGCGACACGCTGGGCGCCATCGTCCATCGACGGCGCGCGTTCCTGGGCGCCGCCGGCCAGCACGGCCAGAGCTGCGAGAGATGTGAGTGCGATAGACATGGGCTTCCTCCAAATGATCCCTAAGGCCGCTGAACGCGTCCGATGTCACACTGTTGAACAGCCAGCATGAACCGAACCTGTATGGCTCCGCTTGCCTTAGCTTAACGTAGCGGTCGGAGCGACAGGATGACGTTGTCGAAACCCACGTCGTCGAGGTTGCTCACCTGACCGGCGAAGCTCTGGCATTGGCCACGATAATTGGCTTCGGAGCAGGCCTGCCATCCGCCGGTCAGCCGCATGGAGCTGATCTGTCGATTGAGGCCCGAGGCGGTCAGGTTGGACTGGGCTGTCGTGTAGGTCCGGGAATAGCCTCTGAAATTCGGGTCCGCATAGAGGGTCACCGAGACCGTCGGCGTCGGCGGGCGTGTGGCGGCGGTGCTCGGTTCGAGCCGCCCCGCCGTGCCACCGCACGTCAGTGTCCCGTTGATGTTGGCGACGTCCACGCCCGTGCAGGACGTCAGCGGGATCGATGACCTTACGAAGGCGCCCGAGGTGTTGCGGCAGTTGGAGAACAACCGGCCGCCGAGCACATAGGACGCGGCGCAGGTCTGGGAAAAACTGCCCTGCGGCACGGCGCTCGCCTGGGCCTGGAGCGTCGCCGGCGCGGCGACGAGGCCGGCGCCCGCAACAGCCGCCGTGGACAGCAATGTGATGAGTTTCATGGGCTCCCCCGGGGATGAGGCCGGCCGCACAGTCTGACCGAGCAACGATATATAAACCCGTGATCGATCACCAGCCAGTGACGTTTTCTTTTGCGCCGAAACGGCCTATATCCAAATCATCAGCGCCCGGCCGAAAGGTCGGGCGCCGTCGTATCCAGAGCCCGCGATCGCCGGGCCCCTCATTTCCGGGACTACCCCCATGACCGACATCCTGATGCCCAAGGCCACTGCGGTCTGGCTTGTGGACAACACTTCGCTCACCTTCGAACAGATCGCCGACTTCTGCGGCCTGCATCCGCTGGAAGTGCGCGGCATCGCCGACGGCGACGTGGCCCGCGACATCCGGGGCGTCGATCCGATTACCGGCGGCCAGCTGGGCCGTGAGGAACTCGACAGGGCCCAGGGCGACGAGACCTACCGCATGAAGGCGATCGTCAGCCGTCACGCCGAACTGATGAAGGCCCACAAGCCCGCGCCGAAATACACCCCGGTCTCGCGCCGCCAGGACCGTCCGGACGCCATCATGTGGTTCGTCAAGAACCACCCCGAAGTCACCGACGCCCAGATCGCCAAACTGCTCGGCACCACCAAGTCGACGATCGACAGCGTGCGCAACCGCACGCACTGGAACAGCCCCCAGATCAAGCCGGTCGACCCGGTGACCCTGGGTCTCGTCGGTCAGCTGGTGCTGGACGACCTGGTCTCCAGGGCCGCCGAGAAGAAGAACCGCGACGACGCCAAGAAGGGCGGCGCCGCCCTCCAGCCCATCGAGGCCGAACCCGCCGAGCCGGAGTTCGTCCCCGAAGAACGCGAACGCCGCACGGCCGAACCGACCGCCGCCTCGGTGTTCGGCACGAACGACTGAACCCTCCCCCATCGGGGGAGGGGGACCGCGAAGCGGTGGAGGGGGTCACCTCGGACACCGTGTTCGCGGCGGCCCCTCCACCACAGCGCAAGCGCGCTGCGGTCCCCCTCCCCCTGCGCTGCGCCTGGGGGAGGAATGAAAACGGCCCCGGGATCGCTCCCGGGGCCGTTCGCTTTTCTGGCGGAGACCGGGGCTAGCCTGCCCTGGCCTCCAGACTGGTGATTTCTTCCTTGAGCCGGAGCTTCCTTCGCTTGAGCTCCCTGACCTGCAGCGGATCCACAGAGGGCCTGCCCACCTCCTGCCGGATGGTGTCATCCAGCTGACGGTGACGATTTCCCAGTTCGCGGATACGAGCTTCGATGGTCATGGCTTGCGCCTCCATGTCTAAGGGACCACACAATGAGCGCCTGGATTTGCCGCCTGTGAAATCACGGTTCGGTGACGTCAACAGAACGTAAAATTTCTCCGGACACGGCCTAGCCTGGCCCCCAACCTGGACCATGATGTGAACGTAGCGGTACGGAACCCGCCCAGTCGCCTGGTGGTCGGAATCTCGGGCGCATCGGGCGTCATCTACGGCGCCCGAGTGCTGGACGCGCTGAACGACCTGGGCGTCGAAAGCCATCTGGTCGTCACCCGCGCCGCATTGCTCACATTGTCGCAGGAGACCGATCTCAGCCCTGACGACCTGACCGCCAAGGCCACCGTCCTCCACAAGCTCAATGACGTCGGGGCCTCCATCGCCTCGGGCTCGTTCCGGTCGCTGGGCATGATCGTCGCCCCCTGCTCGGTGCGGACCATGAGCGAGATCGCCACCGGCGTGACCTCGACCCTGCTGACCCGCGCCGCCGACGTGGTGCTGAAGGAGCGCCGCCCCCTCGTCCTGATGGTGCGCGAGACGCCCTTCCACCTCGGCCACCTGCGCACCATGACAGCCCTGGCCGAGATGGGCGCGACCATCGCCCCGCCCCTGCCCGCCTTCTACTCGAAACCCGCCTCGATCGCGGAGATGGTCGACCAGTCCGTCGGCCGCGCGCTGGACCTGTTCGGTCTCGACTGGGCGCCGGTGAAACGCTGGGAGGGGCTCAGGGGCCCCGTAACGGAGTGAGCGACCCTTTCTGGGAATGGGCGCTGAAAGCCTACGCCGCGCCCGGCGTGCAGGAGGCCTGCCTGCAGCTTCAGGACGGAACCGGCCAGAACGTCCCCTTGTTGCTCTGGGCCGGCTGGACCGCCGCGACGGGCCGCGTGCTCGACGAGGACGCGATCGAGGGCGCCTGCGACTGCGCCCGGGCCTGGGACGCCGCTGCCGTCACGCCGCTGCGCAGCCTTCGCCGCACGCTCGGGAACACCAACCCCGATATCGACAATGCTGCGCGCGAGAGCCTGCGCGAGGCCGTCAAGGTCGTCGAACTGGCCGCAGAACGTCACCTTATGGCGGGACTGGAGGCCCTGGCGCCCGCGCCCACAAGCCCGCCCCGCCCCGCCATAGACGCATTGGCCGCCGTCGCCCGCGTCTGGAGCCGGGTCGTGCCGCGCCCGGCGCTGACGATGCTCGCCGAATGCCTTCCGGCCTGACCCGGCCTCGGCTATAAGCCCGCCTTCGCGGGGACCGGCATGAACGACGACCAACCCTTTCTGACCGACGACGAGATCGCCCTGCACGCCCAGGTCAAGGACCTGCGGCTGGAACACGCCGACCTCGAAGCCTCGATCGACGCCTTGTCGCACATGCCGATTCCGGACCAGCTCCTGATCGCCCGCCTGAAGCGCAAGAAGCTGTCGCTGCGCGACGAGATCGTGAAGATCGAAAGCCGCATCCTGCCGGACATCATCGCCTGATCCCTTCCCTTCTCCCATCAGGAGAGGGAAATCCGTTGGACTCTATGAGTCCAAAAAAGTGCAAGCAGAGTTGTGAGAATTCAATGGATTGCACTCTTTGGACTCGGTTTTTTCAGAGTCCAGTCTGCGGAGCCCGCAACCTTTAGCGTCGCTTGCGAAACCCCGTATAAGTCATTGTTTTTAAGACTTATCTTCCGCGCTTTCGGACCCACATCGCGGCGTCGGCCTCGGCCAGCCAGGTCTCGACGTCCGCCTGGCCGGCGAAGGCCCGCACCCCGAACGATCCGCCCAGCGACGCTGCCGCCCCCTCCCAGGTGAACTCGGCCCCTTCCAGCGCCGCCTTCAGCCCCGCCGCCTTCTCGCGCCCGGCCTCCAGCCCCGAGTTCAGCAGCAGCACGCCGAACTCGTCCCCGCCCAGCCGGCCGACCGCGTCCGTCGCCCGCACATTCTCCAGCAGCAGCTCGGCGACCCGCACCAGGGCGGCATCCCCCGCTGCATGGCCGAGCGAGTCGTTGACCGCCTTGAACCCGTCGAGATCCAGATACAGCAGCACCGCCGGCACCTTGTACCGGCTGCAGTAGGCCATGGTCCGCACCATCGCCGCCGCGAAGCCGCGTCGGTTCAGCACCGGGGTCAGGACGTCGTGTTCCGCCGCCGCCTCGGCCGCCTCGGCGCGCGCGGTCAGGGCCGCCACCTCGGCGCGCAGCCGGGCGATCTCGGCCACAGGGTCCAGGCCCGGGTCGACGATCTCATCGATGTTCGGCGCGTCGGTCACGTCGAGAAGCCACTCCGGGCGCGACTCAATACGGGCGCCTCCTGCGCCCAAGCTAACGCCCTTGGTTGCGGGCGCAACGCGCGTGCTGTAACCGGCCGCTTTCCTCGCAAGGCTCCGTGACGCATGGCGACGACGACCCCCCCGGTGGCGATCATCATGGGCAGCCGCTCGGACTGGCCCACCATGAAGCACGCGGCCGACATGCTCGACCGGCTGGGGGTCGCCTGGGACGCCCGCGTCGTCTCGGCCCACCGCACGCCGCAACGCCTGTTCGACTTCGCCAACGGGGCCAGGGCGGCCGGATTCAAGGTCATCATCGCCGGGGCCGGCGGGGCCGCCCACCTGCCCGGCATGGCCGCCTCGATGACGCCGCTGCCCGTGCTGGGCGTGCCGGTGCAGTCGAAGGCGCTGAAGGGCCTCGATAGCCTCCTCTCCATCGTCCAGATGCCCGGCGGCGTCCCCGTCGCCACCCTGGCCATCGGCGACGCAGGGGCCAAGAATGCCGGCATCCTCGCCGCCCAGATCCTGGCCCTGTCCGACGAGACCCTGGCCGGCCGCCTCGACGCCTTCCGCGAGGCCCAGACCGAGTCGGTCCACGAGACGGTCGAAGACTGAGTGCCCGTTCTGTCTGACACAGCCCTGCCCGCCCCTCTCGCGCCCGGCTCGACCATCGGCATCCTCGGCGGCGGCCAGCTGGGCCGGATGCTGTCGCAGGCCGCCTCGCGCCTTGGCTTCGACGTGGTCATCCTCGATCCCGAAGAGAACAGCCCCGCCGGTCGCGTCTCGCGCGGCCAGATCGTCGCCGCCTATGACGACCCGACGGCCCTGACCGTCTTCGGTCGCGTCTGCGACGTCGTCACCTTCGAGTTCGAGAACGTCCCCGCCGCCTCGGTCGAGCGTCTGGCCGAGGCCGGCGCCCTCGTCGCCCCCGGCCCCACCGCCCTCGCCGTGGCCCAGGACCGGGTCGACGAAAAGACCTTCCTCAACGCCGTCGGCGCCACGACGGTCGCGTTCGCCCCCGTCGACAGCCTCGACGACCTGACCGCCGCGATCGAGACCCTGGGCACGCCCGCCCTGCTCAAGACCCGCCGCGACGGCTACGACGGCAAGGGCCAGGTCTGGATCAATTCTCCGAAACAGGCCGAGGCCGCCCTCGCCGAACTCAGCGGGCGCCCCGCCATCCTCGAAGCCAGGGCCGCCTTCACGCGTGAACTGTCGATCATCGCCGCCCGGGGCCGGGACGGCGCCGTGGCCGTCTATCCGCTGGGCGAGAACAGGCACGCCGGCGGCGTCCTGCGCACCACCAACGCCCCGGCGAAGGTCGACGCCAGGACGGAGAAACGCGCCCGCGCCATTGCCGCCGCCATCCTCGACGGCCTCGCCTACGTCGGCGTCATCGGCATCGAGCTGTTCGACCTCGGGAACGGCGAGCTGCTGGTCAACGAGATCGCCCCTCGCGTCCACAACACCGGCCACTGGACCCAGGACGGCTGCGTCTGCGACCAGTTCGAACAGCACATCCGCGCCATCGCCGGCTGGCCGCTTGGACCGACGAAGGCCCACGCCCGGGTCGAGATGACCAACCTGCTGGGCGACGAGGTCGAGCAGTGGTCCAGGCTGGCGGCGAAGCCCGACCAGCGCCTCCACCTCTACGGCAAGGCCGAGGCCCGCCCCGGCCGCAAGATGGCGCATGTGAACAAGGTGCGGCCGCTCTAATTCTCCCTCTCCCAGAGGGAGAGGGCTTGAGCGCCTGAGAGCCGTCAGGCGATCAGACTGGCGCGAAAGGGTGAGGGGCTGGCGCTAACCGGTAAGGGCACGACCCTCACCCTTTCGGCTGGCGCATCGCTTCGCTCTGCGAGCCTCAAGCCCTCTCCCACCGGGCGAGGGTTACGTCCGCTGCGGATACCGCAACCGGCTCAGCATCTCGGTGACCCGCCGCACCGGCGCGTCGAAGTCCTTGCCGGCCTTCCACTTCTCGAAGGCCATGACGTTTTCGATCCGGGCGGCGACGAACGCGTCCGCCGCGTCCTTGCCGTCGAACAGCCGCAGCGTCATCGCCGGGACCAGGATGCCCGACAGGATGGTCCGCTTCGAATAGTGGTTCCAGTCGGTCGCCGTATCCCCGGCCCAGCGCCACAGCCGGTCCGCCGTCGCCCAGGTCAGGCTCAGCACCAGGTCGGCATTGGTCGGCAGGGCCATAAAGCCCGCCGCCCGCTTCTCGGCTTCCGGATGCGCCATCGCGGCCTCCAGCCGCGTCTCCAGGGCCCGGGCGATTCGCTCGCGGATCTTCAGTGCGGCGGGATCACCCAGCGCCGCCAGGGCCTGATCGTCGTGCCGCCGCCACAAGAGGACCGCCAGATCGCGCGCACCGTTGGGCAGCAACAGCGCCTGATCGCCTTCGCTCAAGCCCTGCGCCTCGCAGGCCGCACGCACCATCTGCCCGTTCCAGCCCAGCCGTGGAGCCAGACCCAGCGCCGAATCGAGCACCGACTGCTCCATCCGATCGGCCCAGTCGCCTTCGGGCGCATTCGACAGCTGCGGGGTATCGGTCATCTGTCCATGATACGCCTGTCCCAGCGGGATCGCGAGCGTCACGGAAGCGCCGCGACGATCTGGACAGAGGGCGGGGCTTGGTGTATCCGCACGCCTTGATTTTCGTTCGCGATAATAACGTCGATCAAGCGCTGAAAGCCCTCAAGAAGAAGATGCAACGCGAAGGCAGCTTCCGTGAAATGAAGCGCCACGTGCACTACGAGAAGCCCTCGGAGAAGCGCGCCCGCCAGAAGGCCGAGGCCGTTCGTCGCGCCCGCAAACTGGCCCGCAAGCGCATGCAGCGCGAAGGCCTGCTGCCGCCTCCGAAGCCCCGGGTCCCGCGCGCCTAAGGCCGCGACCGGAGTTCAAGATTTCAAAGGCCGTCCCGGGAAACCGGGGCGGTCTTTTTGATTCCAGCTTGATCTTCTCCCTCCCCGTCTGGGGAGGGTGGTCGGAGCGCAGCGGAGACCGGGTGGGGGCGGCAAGGCAAAACTCCCCGGGCCTCTGTCTGGATCGCCCTGCCGCCCCCACCCCGTCGCTACGCGACGACCCTCCCCCTCAGGGGGAGGGAGACTTCCCGCTCTACCGCCCCCCGCCGCTGATCGCCTGGCCGAAGCTCTTCCAGCTCAGCTTGACGTCCGACAGGGCGCCGGCCCGGAACGCCCGCCCGGCCAGCCACACCATCAGCAGGGCCACCGCGAACATCCCCGCCATCGTGCCGATGATCTCGATCAGCGGCGGCCCCGACGGCGCCCGCGCGCTCATCAGGAAGGGCGTGAAGAAGGGCACCCAGGACAGGAACTTCACGGCCGGCGCATCCGGGTTCACCAGGGCCATCTGGACGACCAGCAAGGGCACCACCAGCACCATCATGATCGGCCCCATCAGGGTCTGGGCGTCGCGCGGCGTCTCGCAGAAGGCGCCGATGGCCGCGAACAGCACCGCGTACATCAGGTAGCCGCCGACGATGTAGCCGATGAAGTAGAAAATCAGCCCGTCGGTCATCAGCACCGAGGCCACATCCGCCGCGACGGACGGCGCCGCCGTGATCAGCCCTACGGCCCCGATCCCGCCCCAGACAACCAGCACCGACAGGGTCAGCATCGCGACCCCCAGCACCTTGCCGGTCAGGATCTCCGTCGCCGAAGCCGACGACAGCAGGACCTCGAGGATCTTGTTCGACTTCTCCTCCATCACGCTGTTCAGCAGGATCGAGGCGCCGGTGATGATCAGCGACCACAGGATGAAGCTGAAGGCCAGGCCGATGATCCCGGGCAGGCGGTCCTTGAACGACACCTCCCCTCCCCCCGCCGAACGCGGCGAGAAGACGTTGATCTCGGGCCGGAAGGCGTCGGCCCGCTCAACCACGGCCGCGTCGATCCCGGCCTCGCGCAGGACGGTGTCACGGTTCTCGTCACGCAACGCCCGGCTCACGAAGTCCTCGACCGTATCGTCCGTCGCCCGCGCCGCCCAGACCCGGGCGGCGGGCCCCTGTTCCGAACGGCTGAGGAAGACGACGGCGTCCAGCCTCTGTTCCTTGGGCGTCTCGTCGGTCAGATAGCGGCGCACCACGACCTCCTGGGCCGCGCCGGTCTCCGCACCCGCCAGATCGCCGGGGGCGTCGACAAACCGAATGCGCGACCGGGTCATGGAGGCGATCGCGCTCTCCGCCGCACCGGGAGGCGCCCCGGACGATGCCGCGGCCTTCTCGGCGGCTTCTCGGGCGCGTTCCGCCTGTCGTTCGGCGTCGGCGGCCAGAGCGCCCTTCACAGCGGCGGCCAGGCCGGTCGCGGCCGGGCCCTCCTCGATCAGGACGACGGCGCGCACGGGATCGGCGCCGCGCATCAGCAAAGGTACGGCGCCGCCGAGCACGGCGAACAGGGGGAAGGCCAGCAAGGACAGCCAGAACCCGACCGTCTTGGCGTAGGCGAGGAACTCGCGCTGGGCGATCAGCAGGATACGGTTCATTGGCTCACCTCCGATTTGGCGGCAGGTCGGGCCACGCTCTGATCCTGGTCGGGGCTGTCGCCCGTCAGGTCGATGAAGGCGTCATGCAGGGTCGGTTCCTTCAGTTCGAACCGGCGCACATCCAGGCCGCTGATGAAGGCGGTCTTCAGCGCCTCCTGACCCCCGGCGCCACTGGCGAGGGCGCCCTTCAGCACCCTCACGCCGCCGTTGTCCGACACGACCTCGACGCCGGTCACGCCCGGCAGGGCCGCCACGGCCTCGGCGGTGATCTCGCCTTCCAGCTCCAGGAACCGGCGCGAGGTCGCCCGCGCCTCGGTCACCGTGCCGTCGAAGGCCTTGCGGCCCCGCGCCATCAGCACGACCTGGTCACACAGCCGTTCCGCGTGCTGCATCACATGGGTGGAGAACAGGACGGTCGCCCCATTGGCGGCCAGGTCGCGGATCACCGCCTCCAGCCCCTGCTGGTTGACGGGATCGAGGCCGCTGAACGGCTCGTCCAGGATAACGAACTCGGGCCGATGCACGACCGAGGCGATCAGCTGGACCTTCTGGGCCATCCCCTTGGACAGCTCTTTCATCTTCTTCTTCTGCGAGGCGCCGAGGCCCTGGGCCTCCAGCATCTCACGGGCGCGGCGTTTGCCTTCGCGCGTCGGCAGCCCCTTCAGCGAGCCGAAGAAGGCGATCGCCTCCACCGGCGTCATCTTCTTGTAGAGGCCGCGTTCCTCCGGGAGGAAGCCGATCCGGTCGCGCACCTTGCGCCCGTCGGACGCGCCAAGGATGTTGATCGTGCCCGCGGAGGCGGCCTGGAGCCCCAGGATCATGCGGATGGTCGAGGTCTTGCCCGCGCCGTTGGGGCCCAGGAAGCCGCAGATGGCGCCCTTCCGGACCTCGAAACTCAGGTCCTTCACCGCCTGAAAGTCGCCGTAGCGCTTGCTCACGCCTTCGAGCGTCAAGGCCGCCATATTCATCCCCTGGTCGATTACGGACCTAGAGGTAGCAAAGGACACTTTACATTGGAACTGTAATCGACGTCGCGACCGTTACGCCCCGGTCACGAGAAGAGCGGTATCGGAATCAGTCGGCGACCACGACCTGGAACGTCTCACCGACGACACGGGACGGGTTCACCTGCGACCCGCCGCGACGCACTTCGAAATGCAGGTGCGGGCCGGTCGAATAGCCTGTCGAACCGACGAGACCGATCCGCTCGCCGGCCAGCACCCGGTCGCCCGATGCGACATCGATCCGCGACAGGTGGGCGTACATCGTCGTCATGCCGTTCGGGTGGCGCATCTCGATGAAGTTGCCGTACCCCTCGGGCTGACGGCCGATGCGGACGATTTCTCCCTCGGCGGCAGAATAGACCGAAGTGCCCTGCGGCGCGGCGATATCCACGCCCTTGTGCATCCGGGCGCCCGGTTCGCCGCCCAGCCGGCGCATGCCGAAACGAGAGTTGATGGCGAAGCCGCGCACCGGTTCCTCGAAGGTTATCGGTCGGGTCAGCGGCCCGGCGGGCTCGGCCACGGCGGTCACCGGAGGCCGCTCCGGCAGGGCGAAGATCTGGTCGCGGGGTTCCCGCTCGGCGGGCGCCATGGCCATGGCCAGAACGGCGACCCCGATCAGGGCGACGGTCTGGCCGGAGTGGGTCACAAAGGCACGGGCGGTCGGAAACAGTCGGCGCATGAGGTCGTCGGCTCGGTGGCGCTTTTGCGAAAGCAGTGGAGGCCAGAGGGCGCGGGTCCGGGACCGGGACCGGCACACGCTGCGGCGAGCGTCCGTATCAACAATTCATGGGGCGACTTTGGGGCGCGGGTGTTGCGTCCTGGGGGCGACAGGGCGTCGCACCCTCGGAACCGAACAAGCGAAAGCGCGCCGGCCGCCGGGCCGACGCGCTTCGCTATGGGTCTGTGTCCTGTCGCCTAAAGCGGCAGGGTCAGGGTAATGCCGCCCATGTGGCTGTCGGCATGGTCGCCGAAGCGGCCGCGATAGCCGATCTCGACCTCGAGCGGGCCCAGATCCCCGCTCAGCCCGGCGGAGGCCAGGACCGAGCCGCCGAACGGGTCGTCGAAGTGACGCGACAGGACCTGGGCAGGGTTGCCCGCGATCCCGACCCGCACGGCATCGGAGCTGTCGTCGAGGCTGTCGCGATAGCCGCCCTCGACGAAGACGGCGAAGCCGCCCATGTCGCCCTCGGCCCGCAACACGGCCTCGGCGGTGATCCCTTTGACCGAGCGGTCACGGTACTGGTAGGAGGCCGCCGCCCCCTGCTCGATGTAGCCGTCGACGTCCGAGTTGGCGTAGGTCACCGCCACGCGCGGCGAGATGGCGATCCCGCCCGCATCGAACCACATCCCCCCCTGCAAGCGGGCGCCGGAGCTGAAGCCCCGCGTGGTCGCCGTCTGGATGATCGGCGCCAGGGCGCTGACCCGTTCGATGTTGTTGTAGTCATCACTGGCGAAGCCGGCGGCGACGTTGATGAACATCGCATCCGACCGCCAGCCCGCAGCGGCGTCCAGCGCCAGGGTCTGCAGTTCGAAGCTGGTCGGTCCGGCGCTGACGTCGGCGTTGCGATAGCTTCCCGTCAGTCCGAACCGCATCGTCTCTGTGCCCGACTCCAGCGTCATCTGGGCGCCGTAGCCATCGGACTTGGCCGAGGCCACCGTAGCGCGCGCGTCGGTCTCGGAGCGGTCATAGAGGCCGCCGATCGAGATCGAGGTTCCCGCGGTCCAGGGCGCGTGTCCTGACATCCGGGCGCCGGCGGCGTCCAGGGCGTCTTCGCGGTGACGATAGGCGGTCTCGCCCTGCAGGGTCGAACCTGCGGCCCGGTCACCATAGTAGAGGTAGTCGCCGGACAGGGTGGCGACCAGCCGGTGTCCGGCAGCCGTCGGGTGGACGCCGTCGAAATACAGGTAGGAGTCAGGATTGGCGCAGACCGTGACGCCATTGAAGCAGGCCTCGGTCACGTTGCTCAGGCCGAACCGGCCGGGGCTGGAGGCCAGCAGATCGCTGACCTTGGCCAGATCGAACAGGATGATGTTCGTGCCTGGACGGGCGGCGGCGGTCGTCAACAGAGCCGTCTGCAGGCTGCTGTTGAAGGTCGAGCCGGCATAGTCGGCCAGGGCCGCGGCCGGCGATGTGCGGAACTGAGGCGTGATGCCCAGTCGCGGCAGGTTGGTCACGAGAATCGTCCCCGCGCCACGACCGGCGATGTCGTTCACCAGGAAATTCATGTCCGCGACGGCGGCCGTCAGGGTCGGGGTGATGGCGGCAACCGGGTTGGTGCTGACGCCGGCGGTCGGGAGCGCCTGGAAGATGTTGTTGGCGCCGCCCAGGACGCTGACCAGATCATTCGCGCCGAACGCCCCGCCCCGACCGAGATAGGTCGTCAGCTGCTGGCGCATGCCGGGCGGGAAGGCGACGTTGTTATCGGTCCGCGACCCGCCGTAGGCGAGGTTGATGCTGCCGGTGACCGCACCGTTGAAGTTGGCGGCATTGAAACCCAGCAGTTCCGTGAAGACGCGCCCGTTGGAGAACCGGCCCTGGAAATAGGGCGGCGATGGCGGCTGGGTCCCGCCGGATGCCAGGTACAGGTTGCCGTTGTCGCTCAGCGAGTCGCCCAGCACGACCAGACGGCCGTAGGACTGGGCCGAGGCGGCGGTGGCGAGCGCGGCGGATGCGGCGAGCGTCAGCGCAGCCAAGGCTGCGCCGCGAAGATAACGTGACATGGTCTTCCTCCCGTCGGTCGATTGAGCACGACCGTTGGATGGCAGTCTGCCCCCGATTTGCGCGAGTGCAAGATGCCGCCGGGGAAGCTTCTAGTGCAGAAGTCGGAAGCGCAGCGTTCCGGCCACACTCTTCAGGACACGGAGCGCCTGCGGGTCATAGTCGCGGTCCACGTCGGTGATGACGTAGCCAGTGCGTTCGTCGGTCTTCAGATGCTGGCCGAGGATGTTGAGCCCGGCCGCCGACAGCTCACGGTTCAGTTCGGCCAGCACGCCCGGCTGGTTCCTGTGGATGTGCAGGATGCGGTGGCCGCCCGACACCTCCGCCAGCTGCACATTGGGCAGATTGACGCAGAAGGTGGTGTCGCCGCGGTTCAGGTATCCCAGCAGCCGTTCGGCCGCGAACTCGGCGATGGCTTCCTGAGCCTCTTCGGTCGAGCCGCCGATGTGCGGGGTCAGGATGACGTTCTTCAGCCCCATCAGCGGGCTGTCGAACGGATCGGCGTTGGTGCGGGGTTCCTCGGGGAAGACATCGAGCGCCGCACCCCCGATCCGGCCCGACCCGATCGCCTGGGCCAGGGCCCCGACGTTGACGACATGGCCGCGCGACAGGTTCAGGAACAGGGTCCCCGGTCGCATCATCTGGAACTCGGACGCGCCGATCAGATTGGCGTTCTCGCGCCGCCCGTCGACGTGCAACGTGACCACGTCCGCCTCGGCCAGAAGCGCATCCAGCGACCGCATCCGCTTCGCATTGCCCAGCGCCAGCCGCTCCGACAGGTCATGGAAGATGACCCGCATGCCCAGGGCTTCGGCCAGCACCGACAGCTGCGATCCGATGGCGCCGTAGCCGACGATGCCCAGGGTCTTGCCCCGCAGTTCGCGCGAGCCGTCGGCCGACTTGTTCCATCGGCCCTCGTGCATGGCCGCCGACTTGTCGACCACGTCGCGCATCAGGGTGATGGTCAGGCCGATGGCCAGTTCGACCACGCTGCGGGTGTTGGAGTAGGGCGCATTGAACACCGCCACGCCCTTGGCGGCCGCTGCGTCCAGATCGATCTGGTTGGTGCCGATGCAGAAGGCCGCCACGGCCAGCAGCCGGTCCGCAGCCTCCAGCACCGCCTCGGTCACATTGGTCTTGGAGCGGATGCCCAGAACGTGGACGCCCTTGATCTTCTCGATCAGGTCCGCCTCGTCGAGAGCCCCCTTGATCGTCTCCACGGAATAGCCCGCCTCTTCCAGCCGCTCGACGGCGGCGGGGTGGATATTCTCCAGCAGCAGCATCCGGATGCGGCTGCGCGGATAGGACCAGCGCCCGGCCAGCCCCTCGGCGTGCAGAAGTTCGTCGATGGATTTCGCCTCGCCGTCAGCCACGGCCACGACCTTGTCGCGACGCGCGATCTCGGTGAAGGCATAGAACCGGTCGGCCGCCCCACCCAATTTGACCTCGGCGTCGTTCCAGCCGTCGCCCACCATGACGACCGGTCCTTTCAGACCCAGCGCCTTGATCACCGTAGGCTTGCCATTCTCATGCGACAGCGGGTTGGCGTCGTCCACGCCCGTGACGCGACCCTCGGCGTCATAGATCAGGTCGTTGCAGATGACCCGATCCGGCGACACGCCCAGCCGTTCGGCGATGGGCGCGATGATCTCGCGGAAGCCGCCTGACAGGATGATGATGTTGGCCGCGTTCTCGTTGAAGAAGCGCAGGTTCCGCCGCACCGAGGGCGTCCCCTCGTCCAGAATCCGGTCCGCCAGAGCCAGAACGTGGGCCCGCGTCAGCGGCAGCATCGCCAGCCGCGCCCTCAGCGCTTCGCCGAAATCGACCTCTCCGGTCATGGCGCGATCGGTCAGGGAGGCGACCTGCGCCCTGATCGACACGGCATCACCATGCCCCTCCAGAGCGATATCTGCGAGGGCTTCCAGGGTTTCGATGCGCACAAGGGTCGAATCGAAGTCGAAAATCAGCGTCGGGGCGGCGGTCATGCCCCTCTTTCGCCGACCTTCGCACTCGCAGCAACGGCTTTGTGAGAGGTCTTACAGCCCTGTCAGCCGCCGCACCCGGCTGTCGGGCCTGCGGCTTTCCAGAGCCGCCGCTCCGATGGCCGCTGCGATCGTGGCCACGGCCAGCAGAGCCCCGCCCTCACGGCCGTGATCCTTGGCGTAGCGACCGGCGTCCCCGGCATAGCGCCGCGCCGAACGGCCGGTCTCCTCGGCATAGAGGCGCGCTTCGCGGGCGTACTTTCGGCGCTGCTTGTCGGACACGGCGCGCTGGCCACGTTTCATGAGCTTCCTGGCCTCGTGGCGGGCGTCATCGCCCAGATCACCGACCCGGTCGCTGACTTCCCCGGCCCGTTCGGTCAGACCGCGCGAGATGTCGTCGAAGCGGTGACGCAGGGCCTCGGCGTCGATCCAGCCGCGCGGATCGATCCGGTCGCGGATTTCCTCGAACCGGCGCGGTCCCGTCCGCTGGGTGAGCAGCAAGGTCACCAGGGCGGCCGTGGCGACAAGGGCCAGGGATCCCGCAGTGATGCCGGGATGTTTGCGAACTTCGGCAAGGGCGCTGAACTGTCGGACCATGGGATAATGAACCTCTTCATCGAGGCCGTCGTCGGTCGGGTCATAGAGCCCGTCGTCATACGGCTGATAGGCGGAACCCCTGTCCCGCATGGCAACTGGAGCGAACCGCGCGAAAAGTGGTTCCGCCAGACCCGGCAGCAGGGCGTAGAAAGACGCGATGACGCGCCCTCCCCCGCCGACGGTAATCTCCCGGATCGGATGGGTTGCGCACCATAGCACAGTGTCCGCCACCACATGGGTCGCATAGACCGGCTGCGGGTTCTGCACCGCATAGCCCGTCAGGTTTCGGGCGTGCTTCGGATAGGGCGTATCCACAGCCGCCGGCTTGACCAGACTGACGGCGACCGGCGACCCTTCGCGCATCAGCTCCATGCGGAAGGCGTTGGTGAAACCCTTCACCGCATGTTTGGACGCCGAATAGACGCCCTGGACCGGCATGGGCGCGTCGCCCAGAACCGAGCCGACATTGACGATCGTCCCGCCGTCGGGCTGCGCCCTCAGATGCTCTGCGGCGATCAACGACCCGTTCACGACACCCCAGTAGTTGGTCTCGAACAGCTGGTGCTGATCTTCGAGCGTCGTCTCGCGGATGGGGCCGTAGATCGACACGCCGGCGTTGTTGACCCAGGTGTCGAAGCCGCCGAACAGCCGCCGGCACTTGTCCGCAGCCTCAGCCAGGGCGTCATAGTCGGCGACGTCGGCGACGGCGTAGGCGACCCGCGCACCCTCCTGCTGCAGCTCCTCGACCAGCGCCTTCAGGTCGCTCTCGCCGCGCGCGATCAGGAAGACGCAGGCGCCCGCCTTCGCCGCCCGGCGCGCGGTGGACAGGCCGATCCCCGATGTGGCGCCGGTGATGATGATGGACTGCTGATCGAGGGGTTTCAGGTTCGGTTTGGCGGGCATGGATCAGGCTTTCGTCGGTGTCGGCATGCAAGAACGGGCGGGGCGTGCGCCCGGTTGCGACAGATAGCACGCGAACGCGGCCGCGCCAGACGACGGGCGGTCGCCCTTACCAACCGCCCTCGCCTCTCCTATCTTGCACCGTTCTCGACATGTCTCACCGCCCAAGGATCCGCCGTGACCGATCACGAGCCTGCCGCCGTTTCCGCGCCGACCGACGACCTCGCCGCAGCCTTCCAGATCGAGGGCTGGCCTGTGCGCGGCCGCCTGGTCCGTCTCGGCGACGCCATCGACAAGATCCTGTCGGCCCACGCCTATCCCGAGCCGGTCGCCGCCCTGCTGGGCGAGGCCTGCGCGCTGGCCGCCCTGGTCGGCTCGGCGCTGAAGTTCGAAGGCCGGCTGATCGTCCAGGCCCAGGGCGACGGTCCGGTCCGCTATGTCGTCGCCGATTACGACACTGACGGTCACCTGCGTGGCTACTGCCGCTTCGACGAGGACGAGGTCGCCGCCGCATCCAGCGGTTTCTCGCGCCCCGGCGCCCGCACCTTGCTGGGCCAGGGCGTCTTCGTCATGACCCTGGATCGTGGACCCGATTTCGAACGCACCCAGGGCATCACGCCGATTGAAGGCGAGAGCCTGTCGCTGGCCGCCGAACACTATTTCGTCCAGTCCGAGCAGATCCCGACCAAGGTCCGCCTCGCCGTCGGCTCCGTCACCGACGAGACCGGCACGACCTGGCGCGCGGGCGGCGCGCTGATCCAGCTGATCGCCGCCGACGATGCGCGCGGCTCGACCGAGGAGGTCTGGGACCGCACCCGCGCCCTGTTCCAGACGCTTGCCGACGACGAACTGGTCGATCCGACCATCACGCCCGAGACCCTGCTGTTCCGCCTGTTCCACGAGGACGGCGTGCGGCTGGAAGACGCCCGCGCCCTGAAGGCCCAGTGCCGCTGTTCGGCCGAGCGCATCGCCGGCGTCCTCGCCTCCTTCGGCCCGGAGGAACGGACCGACATGGTCGAGCCCGACGGCAAGATCCACGTCACCTGCGAATACTGCGGCACGCTCTACAAACTGGCCCCTGAGGTGGCGGAAGCCCAGGCTCAATAGGCCAGGGCGATCCCGTCCTTGCGCATTTCCGTCGCCGCGCCATAGGTCCAGCGGCCTTCGCCGTTGTCCTGACGCACCACGTTCTGATAGCCGCCGAAGCCGCCGTCGGTCGCGCCGAGGACCCAGCCCCTCTGTTCCAGACCGGCGCGCGCCGCCGGCGGCACGCCGTTTTCCAGATGCAGGATTCCAACGCCGTCGGCGGCCTGGCCCGTCGGCTCGGATGAGCCCTCGTGCTGCCAGCGCGGGCTGTCTCCGGCCTCCTGCGGATCGAGACCGTAGTCGACCATGTTGATGATGATCTGGGCCTGGCCCTGGGGCTGCATGCCGCCGCCCATGACGCCGAACGCCATCCACGGCTCCCCGTCCTTGCAGGCGAAACCGGGGATGATCGTGTGGAAGGGCCGCTTGCCCGGCGCATAGACGTTCGGATGCCCGTCGGTCAGGGCGAACAGCTCGCCCCGGTCCTGGAACATGAAGCCCAGCGGGCGTTCGCCGTCGTCGGGCGCCAGCCCCGAGCCCATGCCGCGATAGTTGGACTGGATCCAGCTGACCATCATCCCGTCCTTGTCGGCGACGCTGAAATAGGTCGTGTCGCCCTGGGTCGGCGCATCGCCCGGGAAGGCGCGGTCCATGATCCGGTCCGGCCGGATCAGCCGCGCCCGTTCGGCGGCATAGGGCTTGGAGTTCAGCCGCTCGACCGGCGTCTGCGAGAACCGCTCATCGGCGAACCAGCGCGCCCGGTCCTCGAACGCCAGCCGCTTGGCCTCCGCCTGATGGTGGATCGAGGCCGCCGACTGGAAGCCCATCGCCTTCAGGTCGAACTGTTCGCAGATATTCAGGATCTGATTGGTCGACAGGCCCTGGGTGTTCGGCCCCAGCCCATAGACGTCCACCCCGCGATAGTCGGTGCGGATCGGCTCGACCCATTCGGTCCGGTGCCCGGCGAGGTCCGCCCGCGTCATCCAGCCGCCGATGCGCCGGAAATAGCGCTCGATCTGTTCGGCGATCGGCCCTTCGTAAAAGGCGTCGCGCCCGCCCTCGGCGATCAGCCTCAGGGTGCGACCCAGGTGCGGATTGGCGAAGACCTCGCCGACGCGCGGGGTCCGACCGCCGGGTGCGTAGACGGCCTTGCGGTTGTCGTTCTCCTCGATGCCCCCGGCCCGGTCGAACCCGGCCATGTTGCGCTCCAGATACCAGGCGATGGTCTGGGGCATGGGCACGCCCTGCTCGCACAGCTCGGCGACCGGGATCAGCACGTCCTTCCACGGCAGCTTGCCGTAGCGCTGGTGCGCGCTCCACCAGGCGTCCACCGTGCCAGGTACATTGACCGTGACCGCCCCGTAGCGCGGCAGGTAGCCATCCACCGCCCGGCTGCGGGCCGTCTCCAGCGACAACGCGAGGGGACTGTTTCCAGACCCGTTGAAGCCGACCACCTTCCGCTGCGCCGGGTCCCACATCATGCAGAAGGCGTCGCCGCCGATGCCGTTGGCGGTCGGCTCGAGGAAGCCGAGGGCGGCGTTGATGGCGATGGCCGCGTCGATCGCCGAGCCGCCGCGCCTCAGGGTGTCGATCCCGATCAGGGTCGCGGTGGGATGGGCCGTCGCTGCCGCGCCATTCATCCCCCAGACGGTCGAGCGGCCAGCGAACGGAGCCCCCGTGATCCGGTCTCCCATGGTCACGCCGGCGAACGGGTTCCCTGACGAAGTCTGTGCAACGGGCCGCGCCGTAGCGGCTCCGGCTGTCGCGATCAACGCCCCGGCTGGCAGGGTCGACAGGAAGGTGCGACGGCGCATGGGCGACTCCTCGAATGCGAGGAGCAAACCCTATTGGCTTACGCCGGTCTGTGAAGGGGCGTTTTCGCCGCTACCCTTCGAGATCCAGCGAATAGCCCGCCGACCGCACCGTGCGGATCGGGTTGGCGCTGTCCTCGACGTTCAGGGCCTTGCGCAGGCGGCCGACGTGGACGTCCACGGTTCGGGCCTCGACATAGACGTCCGAGCCCCAGACGGCGTCCAGCAGCTGTTCGCGGCTGAACACCCGTCCCGGATGACGCATGAAATGGTCCAGCAGGCGGAACTCGGTCGGGCCGAGATGGACCTCCTTGCCCGAGCGACGCACACGGTGGGCGACCCGGTCGATGATGATGTCGCCGTGCCCGACGCGATCGTCGGCCAGACCCGGCCGGATGCGACGCAGAACGGCCCGGATCCGGGCGATCAGCTCGGTCATCGAGAAGGGCTTGGTCAGATAGTCGTCGGCGCCCGTGTCGAGGCCGCGCACCCGGTCCGATTCCTCGCCGCGCGCGGTCAGCATGATGACCGGCAGGTTGCGGGTCTCGGGCCGTCCGCGAAGACGCCGGCAGACCTCGATGCCCGACACCTTTGGCAGCATCCAGTCGAGCAGGACCAGGTCCGGCTGACGCTCGTCGATCTGAACCAGACCTTCCTCCCCGTCGGCGGCGACGACGACGTCGTAGCCCTCCTTTTCAAGGTTGTACTGAAGCAGGGTCGCCAGGGCGTCCTCGTCTTCCATCACCAGGATATAGGGCTGCACTCAGGTCTCTCCGTCAGGTCGTCGGTGGCGTGGGCAGGTGCCCCGAATCCGCATCCCAGTCGCCCGGCGAAGGCGTCCAGCGGGGGCGTTCGCCAGTAATCTCGTCGCCGGTGATCTCGTAGTGGATGACCTCCGCGATGTTGGTCGCGTGGTCCCCGATCCGCTCAAGGTTCTTGGCCATGAATAACAGATGGGTGCAGGCGCTGATCGTGCGCGGATCGCCCATCATGTAGGTCAGCAGTTCCCGGAACAGGGCATTGTAATGCTCATCGACCTCGTCATCAGACGCCCAGACGGCCATGGCCCGGTCGATCTCAGAGGCCGTATAGGCGTCCAGCACGTCCCGCAGCCGCATCGACACCAGCTTGCCCATCCGTTCGATCGAGCGGGTCAGGGGTTGCATCGGCTCGGTCTCGGCCAGCGACAGGGCGCGCCTGGCGATGTTCTTGGCCAGGTCGCCGGTGCGCTCGAGGTCCACCGACAGCTTCATCGCCGCCAGGGTCTTGCGCAGGTCCGAGGCCACCGGCTGACGCAGGGCGATCAGGCGGATGGCCTTCTTCTCGATGTCGCGGTGCATCGCGTCGACCTTGGCGTCACGCTCCACCACCGCCCGCGCCAGGGCGATGTCGCGCCGCGCGACCGACTCGACGGCGTCCGCCACCTGCGCCTCGGCCAGACCACCCATGCGGGCGACCTCAGCGGTCAGCTGGTTCAGTTCGTCGCCGTAGGCCTTGACCGTATGCTGGTTCAACCGAAGCGTCCCGTGATGTAGTCGAGCGTGCGCCGTTCGCGGGGATTCGTGAAGATTTCCTCGGTGTTTCCGTGCTCGACCAGACGCCCCATGTGGAAGAAGGCCGTGCGTTGCGACACGCGCGCCGCCTGGGCCATCGAGTGGGTGACGATGACGATGCAGTAGCGCTCGCGCAGTTCGTCGATCAACTCCTCGATCCGGGCCGTGGCGATCGGATCCAGCGCCGAGCAGGGCTCGTCCATCAGGATGACTTCGGGGTTCACCGCGATGGCGCGCGCGATCACCAGACGCTGCTGCTGACCGCCCGACAGGCCGGTGCCGGGCGAATGCAGACGGTCGGCCACCTCGTCCCAGAGGCCTGCCTTCTTCAGCGAGCTTTCGACGATGCCGTCCAGCTCGGCCTTCGACGTCGTCAGGCCGTGGATCCTGGGTCCGTAGGCGACGTTCTCGTAGATGGTCTTGGGGAAGGGGTTCGGCTTCTGGAACACCATCCCGACCTGGGCGCGCAGCAACACGGGATCGACCGAGCGGGCGTTGATGTCCTGGCCGTCCATAAGGATCTTGCCGGTCACGCGGCAGCCCTGGATGGTGTCGTTCATCCTGTTCATCGTGCGCAGGAAGGTCGACTTGCCGCAGCCGGACGGGCCGATGAAGGCCGTGACCGTCTTGTCCGGGATGTCCAGCGAGACGTCGTACAGAGCCTGTTTGTCACCGTAGAAGACCGAGACGTCCCGCGCGGCGATCTTGGTCGGGCCCGCAGGCGCCGAAGGCGACTTCACCTCGGGCACGCGCCCGGCCATGACGCCGGCGGCTTCAGGTGCGGGCGTCAGGACGGATTCGTCACGGCGCTCGGTCGGGTCGGCGGAGCCGCCGCCCTCTCGCCCGTCAGGGCTGCGGAAGAAAGGAAGTTTCATTGTCTTACCACCGACGCTCGAACCGCCGACGCAGCAGGATCGCGGCGGCGTTCATGACGATCATGAAGGCGAGGAGAACCAGGATGGCCGCAGCCGTCCGCTCGTGGAACGCACGCTCCGAAGCGTTCTCCCAGATATAGACCAGCGACGGCAGGGCGCCGGCCGGCTCGTCGATCGCGCCCGGGATTCCCGGCACGAAGCTGACCATGCCGATCAGCAGCAGAGGCGCCGTTTCGCCCAGGGCGTGGGCCATGGAGATGATGGTGCCGGTCATTACGCCCGGCATGGCCAGGGGCAGGACGTGGTGGAACACCGTCTGGGTCCGGCTGGCGCCCATGGCCAGGGCCGCCTCGCGGATCGAGGGAGGCACGGCCTTCAGCGCCGAGCGCGTGGCGATGATGATCGTCGGCAGGGCCATAAGGGCCAGCACCAGCCCGCCTACGAGCGGCGATGATCGCGGCAGGTGCATCCAGTTGATGAACAGAGCCACGCCCAGGAGGCCGTAGACGATCGACGGCACGGCCGCGAGATTGTTGATGTTGACCTCGATCAGATCGGTGATCCGGCCTTTCCGGGAGAACTCTTCCAGATAGACGGCGGCGCCGACGCCCAGCGGAATGGCGATCAGGGCGGTGACCAGCAGCATCAGGGCCGAACCGACCACGGCGCCGAGCACGCCCGCCAGCTCAGGCTCGGTCGAGTCACCGTTGGTGAACAATTGAGCGTTGAAGGTCGTCGAGACGTGCCCGTCGCGCTTCAGCCCGTCCAGCCAGGCCATCTGCTCGTCGCTGACGCGGCGTTGCTCGGCCGCCGTCTCGCGGGTGATCTCGCCCTTGTAATAGAGGTCCGCCTCATCCGAGACGGGGGCGGTGATCTCCACCGTCCGGCCGATCAGCGACGGATCGTTGCGGATCAGATCGGCGGCGCGGAATTTCAGCTCCGAGGAGATGAGCAAGCGATAGGCCGTCGCCTTCGTGCCCTGCGCGTCGTCCGTTTCGCCGAGGCGAGCCAGTTGTTGCTGCGCCACCATCTGCTGAAAATTGGTGCCCTGAGGATAGGCGCGATCGATCCGGGCCGGGTCCATATAGACCTGCACCGTCATCTGGTTGGCGTAGAAGGCTGTGTGGCCTTGCTCGATGATCCGGCCGAGGAGGAGCAGCAGGAAGCCGATGGCCACGGAGACGGCCAGGATGCCGTACAGCTTGAATCGTCCCTCGCGGGCATAGCGTTTCTTCAGCCCGCGCTGCAGCCGGGCCGCGCGCGCGGGATCCTCTGCGGCCAGACGCGCCCACATCTTGTCTGCGCCGGTCTCAGTCATACTGTTCCCGATAGGTCTGGACGATCCGCTGGGCGACGATGTTCAGCAGCAGGGTGACGAGGAACAGGGTCAGTCCCAGGCCGAACGCGGCGAGGGTCTTGGGACTGTCGAACTCCTGGTCGCCGGTCAGAAGGGTCACGATCTGGACCGTGACCGTGGTCACGGTGTCGAGCGGGTTCAGCGTCAGGTTCGCTGCAAGACCCGCCGCCATGGTCACGATCATGGTCTCGCCGATGGCCCGCGACATGGCCAGCAACAGCGCGCCGGCGATGCCCGGCAGGGCGGCCGGCAGCAGCACCCGCTTCACCGTCTCGGACTTGGTCGCGCCCATCGCATAGGAACCGTCGCGCAGGGACTGGGGCACGGCATTGATGATGTCGTCGGACAGGGACGAGACGAACGGGATCAGCATGATCCCCATGACCGCCCCGGCCACCAGGGCCATCTGGTTCTGGACCAGCATCAGGTACTGCCCCATGCCGTCCAGAGGTCCGCCGACCAGCATCGCGCCGAGGCCGTTGAAGAACTCACGGAACGCCGGGCCCACCGTCAGGGCGGCGAAGAAGCCGTAGACCACCGTCGGCACGCCCGCGAGGATCTCCAGCACCGGTTTGACGATCCCGCGCGACAGGGCGCTGGCGTATTCCGACAGATAGATGGCCGAGAACAGACCGACCGGCGCGGCCACGATCATGGCGATGATCATGATCAGGAAAGTGCCGGCGAACAGGGGCACAGCCCCGAAAGCGCCCGACGATCCGACCTGGTCGGCGCGGATGGCGATCTGCGGGCTCCACTGGGTCCCGAACAGGAACTCCGTCACAGGCACGGCCTGGAAGAAGCGCAGGCTGTCCCACAGCAGGGAGAAGACGATGCCGACCGTGGTCAGGATGGCCACGGCGGAACAGGCGAACAGCAGGCCGCCGATCCAGCCCTCGACCCGGTTGCGGGCCCGCAGCGTCGGCCGGATCTGGCTCCAGGCGAACAGGCCGCCCATCACCGCCGCCAGGATTGCGGCGAGGACGCCGCCCCAGGTCAGGGTCTGGTGCAGACGGGCCGAGCGGGCCGCTTCGGTCGTCAGGGCCTCGCCCAGTTCGCCCGACCAGACCTGGAAGGCGCGCTGCCCCTCCCCCGTCAGCCGCGCGTCATTGAAGAAGGCCTCGCGGCGGAAGGGCTCCAGCGCCTGCACGGAGGCCGGCGCATCTGCCGCCAGAAGGTTGTGGGCCAGGGGGCCGGAAAAGACCCCCGCCAGAATGGTAACAACCAGCGCGGGCACGGCGACCCAGATCATGGCGTAATAGCCGTGCTGCTCAGGGCGCGAGTGCGCCTTTTGCCCGCCGTGCAGGGCCGCGGCGCGACGCTGCGCCACGCCGCGCCCGGCCAGATAGGCGAGCACGGCGAACACCGCCACGAGAGGAATCACAAGCCAGGTCATCAGGTCCCGCGAGCGCGCACGCCAGAATCAGATCGTGCGCGGAAATCCGGCCCGTCCAGGCGCGGAACCTGCCCTTGGATGGTCAGCGGATTAAGACGGCTGGATGACAGTTCTGCAACGTCGTAAGCGATCGCCGTTCTTCGACGATCAGGCCGGCTCCGATATGCCCCTCGACGCGGTCGCCATCGGAAAATAGACATTGAACAAAGATCCTTCGCCCGGGGCGCTTTCCACCGTCATCCCGCCGCGGTGTCGGTTGACGATGTGCTTGACGATCGCCAGCCCCAGGCCCGTCCCCGGACGCTCCCCGCTTTTCTGGCCCTCGACGCGATAGAACCGCTCGGTCAGCCGCGGCAGATGCTCACGCGCCATTCCCGGCCCGTAGTCGCGCACGGTCACCACCACATAGCGCGCGCCGGCCTCGCGGTCAGGCGTCAGCAGTGACAGCCGGGTCGCCCCGGGCACGCGCGATGCGGCGGCGGCCTCGATGTCCAGCCCGTGCCGCACCGTCAGGTCCACCGTGCCGCCGACCAGGGAGTATTTGATCGCGTTGTCCGTCAGGTTCTGGATGACCTGAACGATCTCGTCGCGGTCGCCGGTGATCCGCGCGTCGCCCGGCTCCACATCCAGAAGGACGGTGACGCCCTTCTCCTGCGACAGCACGCTGATGGCGTCGACCACGTCCGAGGCCGCGCGGGGCAGATCGACCTTCCCCGATGGCGGGATGTGCTCGTTCAGTTCGATCCTGCTCAACGACAGCAGGTCAGCGACCAACCGTCCCATCCGGTCGGCCTGGGCCGCCATGATGTCGAGGAACTTGTCCCGCGCCTTCGGGTCGTCCCTGGCGTGTCCCTTCAGCGTTTCGATAAAGCCGCTCAGCGAAGCCAGTGGCGTGCGGAGTTCGTGGCTGGCGTTGGCCAGGAAGTCGACACGCATCAACTCCATGCGCCGCACGTCTGTCTCGTCTCGCAGGCCCAGCAGAGCCATGGTCATGCCGTCCGGCGAAGGCAGCGGGCGCACCCAGGCCTTCCAGTGCCGCGTCCGGGCGCCGGCGGCGTTGTAGTCGGTCGTCCGGCTCACGCCGCCGAACAGGGCTTCATCCACTGCCTCAAGCACGTTCGGGTCGCGCATGGCCGAGACCAGCAGGGCGCCTTCCCGCTGGATGCGCAGCAGGTCCCGCGCAGCGCGATTGGCGAGCACGATGCGCCGGCCGGCAATGTCGTCCGCCTCCCCGCCGCTGACGATCATGACGGGGTCGTCCAGAGCCTCGAACACGCTGTCCAGCAAGCCCGCATCTTCGGGCGCCGACAGGCTCGCGCCAACGGCGACCGCAGAGGTCTCGTTCGCGATCTTTCGCGCGCCTCTGAGGCCCATCAGCGTCATGAACCCGATGACCCCGGCGCCGGCGAGCAACCAGGGGGCCGCGTCCGGCCGCGCGGCCGCCAGGGCCAGCATGATAATGATGGCGACGCCGCCGATAGCGCCGTTGGTCCACAGCCGGGAGGTGGCGAGCGGGGCGACGGGGGACGGAGACTCGTCGAACGGCATGGTGTCGTCGCGGCTCCCGCCCGACGCGCGGCCCTCCGGCGTCCTCCCCTTTTCCTAGAACGGGACAGCCCGGTAAGGCGAGCGGATTCGAGCCCGGCGTCCCGCCTCGTCATACACCTGTTTTTTTACCTCTGCCGTTCAGGGTGATCGCGAACGTCGGGGAATAGGCGCCTTTGAACTGGATAGTGAACTGCCTGGTGGTCCAGCATGACTGGCGGCTGACGCTGCTGGCGGCGACCGTCTGCGCGGTCGGTCTGGCCACCTGTATCGCCCTGATAGGCAGGGCCCGCCACAGCGCCGCGTGCATGAAGATGGCCTACGGCGCCGTCGCCGGCCTGGTCGGCGGCCTGGCGGTCTGGGCGACCCATTTCCTGGCCATGCTCGGCTACCGGTCCGACGCCCTGATCCGCTATGCTGCGGGCGAGACCCTGCTTTCGCTGGGCATCGTCATCGCCGGTATGATTCTCGGCGTCGCCGTCGCCCTGAACGGCGGCTCTCGCCTGGGGCGCGCCCTGGTCGCGATGCTCGCGGCCTCGAGCGTGGCGTCTATGCATTTCATCGGCATGGCCGCCATGCGTATTGAAGGGGCCGCGCTCTCCTGGAACCCGGGCGCCGCGGCCGCGGCCGTGGGCCTCAGCATCCTCCTCTCGCTCTGCACCGCCTTGTGGGTCAAGCGAGACGGCTGGTGGCGCGTCCCTGCGGATACGGCCTTCGCGGTACTGAGCGTCGTCACCCTGCATTTCGGAGCCATGGCGGCGATGATCATCTCGCCCGATCCGTCTTCAGTCCTGTCCCCCAGCCTGATCTCGCAATCGGGCCTGCTGCTATGGGTCGTCGGCGGGGCCACCCTGGTGGTTATCATCGCCGCGATCGTGACGAGCCTGGGCCTGTGGGGCCGCTCCACCGTGCTGAACCAGCTACGGGAAGCCATAGACACCATGCCGGACGGTCTGGGTTTCTATGACGCCGACGACCGCCTGCTGATCTGGAACGCCCGCTACGCAGAGGTGAATCCCGAGGTCGCCAATGCCCTCGCCGTCGGCGTCCGCTTCCGCGACCTGCTCCATCTGGGTCTCAAACAAGGCCTGTACGAAGATGCGTTCGGTCGCGAAGAGGAATGGATCGAGGATCGCCTCGCGTCCCGCCGTCACCTGTCGAACACCATGGAGCAAAAGATCGCGGGAGACCGCTGGCTGCGTGTCCAGGATCGCCGCACATCCAACGGCGGCATCGTCACCGTCGTCAATGACATCACCGACCTGAAGCGCGACGCCAAGTCGCTGGCCGAGGCGCGGGATGCGGCGGAGGCGGCGAACAGGGCGAAGTCCGAGTTCCTGGCGAACATGAGCCACGAGATCCGGACGCCCCTGAACGGGGTCATCGGCCTGACCCAGGCCCTGGCTCGCACGAGCCTGGCCCCTGAACAGCGCGAGATGCTGGATCTGATCCAGTCCTCGGGAACCACGCTCCAGACCCTGTTGAGCGACATCCTGGACCTCGCCCGCGTCGAATCCGGCCGTCTGGAGATCGCCGACGAGATCTTCGACCTGACCCGCGCCGTCAACGACGCCGCCCATCTCTACAGAGAACCGGCCTCCGACAAGGGCCTGCAGTTTTTCGTCGAGATCGAGCCGGAGGCCGCCGTCTGGGTGCGCGGCGACGTCGTGCGCGTGAAGCAGGTCCTGACCAATCTGGTCTCCAATGCGGTGAAGTTCACCACCACCGGCTTCGTCAGCCTGACCGCGTGCGTGGGCAAGGACCGGTCCGGCGCGCGGATCATGCGCTTCACCGTCGAGGATACGGGCGTCGGCTTCGACGCCGCCGCCAAGGCCCGACTGTTCACCCGTTTCGAACAGGCCGACGGCACCATCACCCGCCGCTTCGGCGGGACCGGCCTCGGCCTCGCCATCTGCCGTCAGCTGGCGGACTTGATGGGCGGCGAACTGGATTGCGAGAGCGAGCCCGGCGGCGGCTCGGCCTTCATCCTGACTCTGCCCCTGATCATGGCCGAGGCGCCGGCGGAACCGGCCGTGGCGGCGGCTGCGCCCGCGAACGAGGATCATTCGAACCAGCGCCTGCGCGTGCTCGTCGCGGACGACCATCCGACCAATCGCAAGGTCGTCGAGCTGATCCTGTCACAGGCGGCGATCGATCTGGTTCAGGCCGAGAACGGCGCCGAGGCCCTGCAAGCCTGCCGCGCCCAGGGTTTCGACATGATCCTGATGGACATGCAGATGCCGGTGATGGACGGACTGACGGCCGTGCGCGAGATCCGGCTGCACGAAGCGGCCATGGGCCTGGACCGCGCGCCGATCGTCATGCTGACGGCCAATGCCCTGCCCGACCACGTCGCGGCGGCCATGGCGGCCGGCGCCGACCGCCACCTGGCCAAGCCGTTCGACGCCGCCGAGTTGCTTGCGCTGGTGGCGGAGCTCGGTGGTGAGAGTCAGCAAAAATCTGCTGCGGCCTGAACGGCAAAAATTCGGCGACGTGAACCGCCGAGAGCGCCAATCCGGGCGGTCCCGAACGGCAAAAGCCGCCGACACTGCGAAGTGCCGGCGGCCTGGTCCGTCTACTCGTAGCCGTGGGCGGCTTCGTTGATCACCTGTGACGGCATCTGGCTGAAGTCGACCGTGGTGGGCGCCGAGGCGACCGCCAGCTTGGTCTGGTAGGTCTTGATCACATGCTCCAGGCGGCGACGGACTTCACGTTCGGCCTCGGTGCCCGAATCCAGCGCCAGGGGCGCCAGGCAGAAGTCGATGATGGCCTGGGGGCGGCTCAGCGGTTCCATATGCATCTCTCCTCGGTTGGTTATTCGGCCGCGACGAACTGCGCGGTCTCGGTGGATTCCTTCATGGCGGTCGTGGACGACTGCCCGTTGGAAATGACGGTCGCGACGGTGTCGAAATAGCCGGTGCCCACCTCGCGCTGGTGACGGGTCGCGGTGTAGCCCGCCGCCTCATTGGCGAACTCGCGCTGCTGCAACTCGGAATAGGCCGCCATGCCGCGGTCGCGGTAACCGTCCGCCAGTTCGAACATCGAGTTGTTCAGGCTGTGGAAGCCGGCCAGGGTCACGAACTGGAATTTGTAGCCCATGGCCCCCAGCTCGCGCTGGAATTTGGCGATGGTGGCGTCGTCCAGCTTGGCCTTCCAGTTGAAGGAGGGCGAGCAGTTGTAGGCCATCAGCTTGCCGGGGTGCTCCTTCTGGACGGCTTCCGCGAACTTCCTGGCGTCCTCCAGCGACGGGTGGCTGGTCTCCCACCACAGCAGATCGGCGATGTTGGCGTAGGACAGGCCCCGCGCGATGCAATGGTCCAGCCCCGTGCCTTCCTTGAGGCGGAAGAAGCCCTCCGGCGTGCGGTTGTCGCGGTCGATGAAGGGCTGGTCACGCTCGTCGATGTCCGAGGTGATCAGCTGGGCGCTCTCGGCGTCGGTGCGGGCGACGGTGATCGTCGGCGTGCCCATGACGTCGGCGGCCAGACGGGCGGCGACCAGGTTGCGGATATGGGCCTGGGTCGGGATCAGGACCTTGCCGCCCAGGTGGCCGCACTTCTTCTCCGAAGCCAGCTGGTCCTCGAAATGGACGCCCGCAGCGCCCGCCTCGATGAAGGCCTTCATGATCTCGAAGCTGTTCAGCGGCCCGCCGAAACCGGCCTCGGCGTCGGCGACGATCGGGGCGAACCAGTCGCGCCTGGCGCCGCCCTCGGCGTGCTCGATCTGGTCGGCGCGCTGCAGGGTGCGGTTGATGCGGCGGCACAGTTCCGGCGCGGCGTTGGCCGGATACAGCGACTGGTCCGGATACATGGCGCCGGCCGTGTTGGCGTCGGCGGCGACCTGCCAGCCCGACAGATAGATGGCCTTCAGTCCGGCCCGGACCATCTGCATCGCCTGGTTGCCGGTGACGGCCCCCAGGGCGTTGATGAAGGGCTCGGTGTGCAGCAGCTCCCACAGGCGGTTGGCGCCGCGCTCAGCCAGGGTGTGGGTGATCGGCACGGAGCCGCGCAGCTTCAGGACGTCTTCCGGCGTGTAGGGGCGCTCGATGCCGTCGAAGCGGCCTTTGGGCGAAGGGACGAGATCGGCGAAGGTGGTCATGGCGCTCTGCTCAGGATCTGACCGAGGCGAACGTCGCATCGGTTCGGTCAGAACAGAGAACACGTGGCTGTCATTTCTGATACAGGTTGATGCGATCAGTTCGTGTCATATTGTCATGATGTGACTTTGACTTTCGTGACATATCGTGACAACCTTCCTCTATCACCGTGCAGCCCGGCGAAGGCCGGGGTCTACGGAGGGAGAGATCGATGGACACCTCAGCCGATCGCAAGCTGTTCCTCGGCGCCCGCCTGAAGCGGCTGAGACGGGATCGGGGCCTGACCCAGACGGCCATGGCCGGCGACCTCGGCGTCTCGCCCAGCTATCTGAACCACATCGAGCGCAACCAGCGCCCGGTCTCGGCACAGCTCCTGCTGCGTCTGGCCCAGACCTATGACGTCGACCTGCGCCAGCTGGGCCAGTCCGGCGCGGCCGGCGAGGCCGAATTATCGGAAGTCCTGGCCGACCCGCTGTTTCAGGGCCTCGAGGTTCCCCGTCACGAGATGCTGCTGCTGGCCGACGACGCGCCCGGCGCCGCCGAGGCCCTGCTGCGCCTCTACCGCGCCTTCGCCGAACAGCGCGACCGGTCCCGCGCCGCCCTGATCGATGGCGGCGAGTCGGCAAGCGGCCCCTCCCCCGCCGACTGGGTGCGCGACCATATCCAGTCGCGCGCCAACCATTTTCCCGAACTCGATGCCCTGGGCGAGGCCCTGCACGCGGCCCTCGACCCCAACCAGACCGGCGACGGATTCGAGGCGCTGGCCCGCGCCCGCCTTCAGAGTCGCCACAATCTGTCCGTCCGGGTCATGCCCGCCGAGGTCATGGTCGAATGGACCCGCCGCTTCGACCCGCACCGCCGGCGCCTGCTGTTGTCCGAGACGCTCGACCCGTCGTCCCGCGCCTTCGCCACCGCCTATCAACTGGCCCTGTCCGAGCACGAGGCCGAGCTGTCGGCCCTGGCCGACGCCGCCCGGCCGCCGGACGAGACCACGCGCGCCTTGCTCAAGGTTTCGCTGACCAACACCCTCGCCGCCGCCATCCTGATGCCCTACGCCGCCTTCCAGCGGATGGCCGAGGCGACCGGCTACGACATCGCCCGGCTCCAGACCCGGTTCGGCACCTCGTTCGAACAGGTCGCCCACCGGCTGACGACCCTGTCGCGCCCCACCGCGCGCGGCGTGCCCTTCTTCCTGATGCGGGTGGATCAGGCGGGGAATGTCTCCAAACGCTATGCCTCGGGCGCCTTCCCCTTCGCCCGCTTCGGCGGCGCCTGCCCGCGCTGGCGGCTGCATTCGGCCTTCCGCACGCCCGGCCGCCTCGTCACCCAGATCATCGAGACGCCCGACGGAAGCCGCTGGTTCACCCTGGCCCGCACCGTCGATCGCCAGGGACACGACGGCTACGGCGAGCCCCACGACCTCGCCATCGGCCTGGGCTGCGAACTGAAGGACGCACATCGGCTCATCTATGCGCGCGGCCTCGACCTGACCGCGCCTGAGGTCACCCCCATCGGCCCCGCCTGCCGCCTGTGCCACCGCCACCCCTGCGCCGAGCGCGCCGCCGCGCCGGTGGACCGGCCGCTGCGCGTCGACGACTGGTCGAAGTCGGTCAGCCCCTATCCGTTCGCGGCGGCGTGACGCCACATCAGAAAATCTAACGACCAGCCGCAAGAAATCCCGCTTGGCGCTGACCGATGCATCGCCCAGCTTGCAGTCAAGCTGCACGACTGGGGATAGTCATGACCAAACAAAAATTGCTGCGAACCGGCGCGCTGGCGCTCGTCCTCGGCTGCGGCGCGACGCACGCGCTGGCCGGGACGCCCGCCGGCGCGCGCCAGACCCAGACCCCCGGCGTCGCCCAGCTCGGCGACATCGTCGTCACCGCCCGCCGGCGCGAGGAACGCGCCCAGGAGGTTCCGATCGCCCTGACCGTCATCAGCGGCCAACAGCTGGAAGACACCAATACCTACAACCTCGGCCAGCTGACCCAGCAGGCGCCCAGCGTACAGCTTCTGTCGTCCAACCCGCGCAATACCGCCCTCACCATCCGCGGCATCGGCGCCAGCTACGGCCTGGCCAATGACGGTCTGGAACAGGGCGTCGGCATCTATGTCGATCAGGTCTATTACGCCCGCCCGGCGACGGCGACGCTGGACTTCGTCGACCTGGAGCGGATCGAGATCCTGCGCGGGCCGCAGGGGACCCTGTTCGGCAAGAACACCACTGCCGGCGCCCTGAACATCACCACCCGCGACGCCTCCTTTACGCCATCGGGCACGGCCGAGATCACGGTCGGCAGCCTCAGCTTCCTCCAGGCCAAGGCGACCGTCACCGGAGCCCTGATCGACGACACACTGGCCGGGCGGCTGTCGATCGTCTCAACCCGCCGCGACGGCACGCTCGAAAACGCCCGAACGCGCGGCGACCAGAACGATCAGAACAGTTTCGCCGTGCGCGGTCAGCTGCAGTGGCAACCCACCGGGGCGTTGACGGTACGGGGCTATGGCGACTGGAACCGGCAGCGTCTGGAATGCTGCACCCAGGTGTTCGTCACAGCCGGCGTAACGCTGAAGCCCCTCGGGCAGCAGTATGCGGCGCTGGCCGCCGGCCGCGGCTATTCGGTTCCCAGCACCAATCCTTATGACCGGCTGGCGGACGGCGACGGCGACATCCAGGCCGACCAGTGGCAGGCGGGCGGATCGCTGATCGTCGACTACGACTTCGGCGATCTGCTGTTCACCTCCATCAGCGCCTACCGCGAGTGGGACTGGGAGCCCGCCAACGACCGCGACTATATCGGCCTCGACATCGTCCGGCAGTCCGCCAACCCCTCGCATCAGGATCAGACGACGCAGGAATTCCGCCTGTCGTCGGTCGGAAACAACCGTATCGACTGGGTCGGGGGGCTCTACTATTTCAACCAGACGGTCGCGACCAACGGCGTGACCGAATACGGCCGGGACGCCTCATACTGGTTGCTGCCCGCCGGCACGCCGGACGCCTTGCTGGACGGCTACAGGGTCTTCAACGTCTCCTCGATCGAGACCACCAGCTACGCCGCCTTCGGCCAGCTGACGTGGAACGTCACGGATCGGCTGAAGATCACGCCCGGCCTGCGCTATACGCATGAGGAGAAGTCCGGCGAATACACGGCGACCGTCGCCGGCGGCCTCGTCACCACTGACGCGACCCTGATCTCGCGCCGCCTCGGCATCGCGCGGCCCCAGCACTATGCGGCCGAGATTTCGGACGGCAGCCTCTCGGGCCAGATCGCCGTCTCCTATGAGATCACGCCCGACGTCCTGACCTACGTCAGCTACGCCAGCGGCTTTAAATCGGGCGGCATCAACATGGCCGGCCTGCCGACCACGGCCGCCGGGCTCCCCGCCCTGACCGCCGCCGAGGTCCGGCCCGAGGAGGTCACGACCTGGGAGCTAGGCCTGAAGACCCAGGTCTTCGACCGACGCCTGACCGCCAATCTCGCCGCCTATTCGACCGGGATCGCCGACTTCCAGGCCAATGTCGTGGACGCGGGCCCCGGAGCCCTGCGCGGCTATCTGGCCAATGTCGAACGGGTCGAGATCAGGGGCGTCGAACTGGACCTGAGCGCCCGCCCCAATGACGCGCTCGACCTCTACGCCAACGTCGCCTGGACCGATGGGGAGTATGCGTCGTTTGCAAACGGGCCCTGCCCGCTCGAACGGGTCAGCGCCTCGACCGCCGCCTGTGATCTCAGCGGCAAGGCCCTGCCCGGCGTCTCGCCCCGGGCGATCGCACTCGGCGGCGAACTGCACGCACCGGGAACCGCCCTGGGTCTCTCCGGCGAGGCCTTCGTCGGCGCCGACGCCAGTTATCGCTCGACCTATAACTCCGACGCTGCGGTGTCCCGCTACACCGAGATCGCGGGCTATAGCCTGCTGAACCTGCGCGCCGGCTTCCGGTCAGACGATGGCTGGGAAGCGTCCGTCTTCGTCAAGAACGCCCTCGACGAGGCCTACCTCCAGTTCGTCAGCGTCCAGACCGGCAACTCCGGCCTCGTCATCGGCAATCCTGGCGACGAGCGCACGGTCGGCGTGACCCTCCGCGCGCGTTACTGACGCGCCCTCGCCGGGGTCCGGATCAAGGACTCCGGCGGCTCACCTCGCGTCCAGAGCCCGCTGCGCCGCCGCCAGTTCCCCGGCCATCACAGCCTTCAGCCGCTGCGGCGCCAGGATCTTCACCTGTTCGCCCCAGGTGAACAGATGCCAGGCCAGTTCCCGCATGCCCGAGGCCCGGAACCGCACGATGACCGATCCGTCCGCCTGATCCTCCAGCGTCTGGGTCGGGTGCCAGCGCCAGCCTCGCGCCTCGGCCGCCCCTTCGGGCGAGACGCGCAGGACCACGTCCTCGATCTCATCCTGATAGATGCCGAACGACTGGCTGGCGAAGACCGACAGGTCGAATTCCGGAGGCGGCGGGGCGAAGCCGGCCAAGGCCTCCACGGCGCTCATCCGGTCGAGGCGGAAGGTCTGGATCCGGCCGCTCTCCCGGTCCGCCGCGACCAGATAGTTGGCGCGCCCGAACATGACCCCGCAGGGAGCCACGCTGCGCCGCCGCGCCTCCGCACCCGGCCGTGAGTAGGTGAAGCCCAGCGGCGATTGCGCCAGGACCGCGCCCCGGATGGCCGCCAGCATGGCCTCGTCCGCGTTCGGCCTGGGCCCCGCCTGAACGGCGATCGTTTCGGCCCGCACCAAGGCTTCCAGGTCGGGCGCCAGCCGGTTCAGGGTCGTCGACCGCATCGCCGACTTGAGCTTGCGTTCCAGCCCCTCGAGCGCCGCCGCCCGCCCGGCCTCGCCTGCGGTCCTCAGTCCCTGCGCCGCCTTGGACAGTTCCAGCAGTTCGGTCGCCGTCGGGGCCTGTTCGAAGGCCGACAATCCGCCGCGAATGCGCCAGCGCTTGGTCGGCGGGTCCGACACCTCCTCCACCGACGGAAACAGCAGGATCACCGCGTCCCGCATCCGCTCGGCCGTGCGTCGGCCGACGCGCGACTCGTGCGCCATTTCGTCCAGCGTCAGCCCTTCGGCCGAAGCCGCCATGCGCCGCGCCAGTTCGATGACCAGGACCGCCTTGTCGTGCCGCACGCGCCGCCTCCGTAATGATACGTCCGAAACTGACGTAACTCTGTCCTATCTCAGACTCATCGGCAAGCACACTTCAGACCGGAGACACCCATGGCCCGCGCATTCGCTCCCCAGACGCAAATCAACGCCTCCCGCTACCTGATCGTCCCGTGTGAGGCCGACGGCTGCGGCGACCTGGCCGTGATCTGGGACCGGCTGGAGGAACAGGTGGTCGATGTCATCGACGCCAGCGCCAGCGCCCGCTACTCGGACGAAGACGCCCTGTGGGACGAGGCCCGCGCCGCCGACACCTGCTACGACGACTTCCGCATGGCGGCCTGACCGGCCTCAGCCCGGGAATCGTTCCTTCGTGGTCTTGATGGTCCATCGCGCCATCTCGGCCACGACGTCCAGATCGACGTCGGACAGACGGTTCACATAGACGCAGCTCTGGCCGCTCCTGTGCTTGCCCAACCGGTTCAGGAAATCGGCGCGCTCGTCATGATAGGCGGTCATGTAGAGCACCAGGTTCGCCTTGCGGGGCGAGAACCCGAGCAACGGCGCATCGCCCTCGTGGCCGCTGTCGTAGCGATAATGATACCGCCCGAAGCCGATGATCGAAGGCCCCCACATCATCGCCGGCTCACCCGAAATCCCGGTCATGAGCCTGACCAGGACACGCGCATCCTCCCGCCGTTTCGGGTTTTCGACCGCAGCGATGAAATCCTCGACGGAGACGGTCGTCGGCCTGGTCTTCTGTTCCGCCATCACATCCCTTCCCGCTCGGGTTCCCAGCCCTCAGCAGCCATCTCGAAGCCGGTGAAATCAAACCCCGGCGCGACGGTGCAGCCGACCAGCGTCCAGGCGCCGAGGCTCCTCGCCGCCTGCCAGGCGCCCGTCGGCACGACGCCCTGCGGCCGCTCACCCGCCCTCAGGTCCGGGCCCAGCACCATGCGCCGCCCGACCGGATCGGCGATCCTGAGCTCGAGCGGCGCGCCGGCGTGGAAATGCCAGATTTCGGCCGCGTCGACGCGGTGCCAGTGCGACGCCTCGCCCTCGGCCAGCAGGAAATAGATCGCCGTCCCGGCCGACCGCCCGCCGACCTCACGCGGATCGCGGAAGGTCTCGCGATAGTGGCCGCCCTCGGGATGGGGCTTGAGGTCCAGCAGGGCGATGATTTCGGCGGCGGTGGGCATGCCCTCACCTGTAGCGCGTCCGAAAGATATGAGGGAATCCGCGCTCAGGCAGCGAGCGACCGCGTCGCTCGCATTCGCGCACCAAAAAGCGCCTGGAGGCCTGGCCTCCGAGTTGAACGGAGGGTTCACGGGCTTGCACACCCGTTGCGTCGCCCCTCCGCCACCAGGCCGTGTCCGAGAGCGAGGACAGAATGTCGCACATTTCCTAAGATCGAGGAATCGAACACGGTGGAGATCGCATTCACCCTTTCGCCGCAACGCTTCGCCATACTCGCGCGCTATGTGCAGGCTCTTGATCGGATCAGAGCTGTCTGGAACTCTTCGCCTCATGCGCCTCGACTATCGCCTCGTCCTGATTGCCGCCGTTTCGGCCTGCGCGCCGATGCTGCCCGAGGCGCCTCCGGTCATCGCCAGCCCGGCGCCGCCCCGCGCTGCGCCGGTCGCACCAGCCCCTGCCGTCCCGACCCCGCCGCGCGCCACCCCGGATCAGGCCGGGTTCGAGGGCTGGAAACAGGGCTTCCTGTCGCGCAAGGGCGGCGCCCGCCGCGCCCTCTACGAACAGCAACTGGCCAATCTGACGCCCGACCCCGAGGTCATCCGTCTGGACAGCAGCCAGCCGGAGTTCAGCCGCCCGGCCGGGGCCTATATCGCCAACGCCGCATCGGCCGCCCGTATCGCCGAGGCCCGTCGCCGAATCGACGCCGTGCCCTGGGCCGTGACCCAGCGTTTCGGCGTGCCGTCGGAAATCCTCGTCTCCATCTGGGGCAACGAATCCAGCTTCGGCCAGGTCCAGGGCGACAAGGACGTCATCCGTTCGCTCGCCACCCTCGCCTTCGACGGTCGCCGCCGCGACTGGGCCGAGGACCAGTTGAAGAACGCCCTCGACATCGTCGTCGATGGCCGCCGCGAGCGCGCGGGCCTGCTGGGCAGCTGGGCCGGGGCCATGGGCCAGACCCAGTTCATGCCCGACAACTATCTGCGTCTCGGGGTCGACCAGAACGGCGACGGCCATGTCGACATCTGGGGCTCGGACGCCGACGCCCTCGCCTCGGCCGCCAACCTTCTGGCCCAGGCCGGCTGGAAACGCGGTCAGGCCTGGGGCTACGAAATCCAGCTGCCGGCCAACTTCGACTACGCCCTGGCCGAGGCCGATGGCCGCCCGTGGAGCGACTGGGCCCGGCGCGGCGTCACCCTCGCGCGGGGCGGCGCCCCGACCTCGGAAGAGGCCAGCGAGAACGGCGTCATCCTGCTGCCCCAGGGCGCGCGGGGTCCGGCCTTCCTGGCCCTGCCGAACCACTACATCATCCGCCGCTACAACAACTCGGTCAGCTATGCGCTCGCCATCGGCCTGACCGCCGACGGCGTGGCGGGAAAGCCCGGCCTGGTCGGAACCTGGCCCAACGACGGTCCGATCTCGCGCGAGCAGCGCTTCGGCGCCCAGACCGCCCTCGCCCGCGCCGGTTACGATCCCGGCGCCATCGACGGCGTCGTCGGCTCCGGCACCCGCCGCGCCCTCAAACAATGGCAGATCGCCCACGGCCGCATCGCCGACGGCTACCTGACAGCGGCCCTGGCCGATGAGCTGATGCGGGGGATGTAGCTCCGTACCCCTCTCCCCATGCGGGAGAGGGAGCTCGCGCGCGGCGGCGTAGCCGTCGTTCTGGCGCGATCGGGTGAGGGGTGACGCTGGTCCAACCGGTGAGTGCTGCCCGCCCTCATTTCAGCCGCCCGCGTGACCCCTCATCCGTCAGCCTTCGGCTGCCACCTTCTCCCGCAAGGGGAGAAGGAAACCGTCAGCGCTTCCTGAAGCGCGCCGCCTCGGCCGCCATGCCAGAGCCCCAGTCGCTCTTCTCCTCGGCCGGTTCCGGAACGAAGGGCGCTTCGGCCAAGCCGCCCGCCACGCCGCGCATCGCCAGGGCCAGAGGTTCGGCCATCACGGCCAGCATGCGCAGCGGTTTCCGCTTCGCATCGCGCACGTCCCAGCCTTCCGCCTCGAACAGGTCCGCCTGATCCAGAGCCGACAGGCGCTCGATCCCGTCCCAGTCGTCGGGACGCGCTGCATCCTCGGCCTGTTCGGCGGTCAGTCCGAAGACGGCGGCCAAGACCTCGTCCACCTCGGGAAATTCGTCGCGGCGCGAGGGGTCGGCGTAGCCGGGCTTCATCAACGCCTTCGCTTCGAGGTCGGCGACGCCGGGCAGGTCGAGGAGGCGGCGGAGGGTCTGGGTCATGACGGCGGTCTAACGCCTCCCCGGCTCCCCGAAAAGCGTCAGCGCAACTCGACCCGCCGCGCGCCCGCCGGGATCACCAGTTCACGACCCGTCCACTCCCCGTTCCGCCCGTCGATGCGGATGCGGGCGGGCAGGTCCTGCCCCTCCGGCCATTGCAGGACGAAGCCGCCCGGCGGCGTCACGCCCGGGCCCAGGGTCAGGGTGGTCAATCCGGCCCGACGACGCAGGGCGAAGGTCAGCGGCCCATAGGGCGTGCGGACGTCCCGGACGCCCACGCCGGTCGCGCTGTCGATCCAGCTCATCGGCAGGCCGGCGGCGAGCACCAGGACGTGATCCTCGTCCCGGTCGTAGACGAACAGGTCCAGCGCAGAGCGGATGTAGTCGGAGCTGATCCAGGCGTGGGGCATGTCGCCGATGAAGCGCGGCTCGCGCAGGTCGCGGCCGACCACCTCGGCCCAGCCGTTCCAGGCCTGTGGCCGACGGTCGGCGAAGAAGAAGTCCAGCGCCGCCATCGCCCGGTCGCGCTGGCTCAGTCGCACGAAGGCCCCGACATTCCTCAACTCATACGGGGTGTAGTCCCGCCAGGCCGTGCGGTTGGCCCGGCGCGCTGTGAAGTTCTCCCAGTATTTCTCGAAGGTGCGGATCAGCAGGCCCTGCGGCAGCTCGGCCTGCAGACCGCCCGGCGACAGGCCGATGGTGGTGGAGGTGGCGTCGAAATCGCCCCGGTCGGCCGCGCCCGCGATCCAGTCGATGCGGTGATGGATGGCCGTGCCGGTGATGGAGGCGGTGACGTCCGCCGAGAACTCCGCCCTTGCCGCCGTGAACCGGGCGGCCGCCTCGGTCTCGCCCAGTGCGACGGCGATCTCGATGGCGTCGCGGTAGCCGAGCAGGCCCCAGAAGTCGTCCCAGTAGGACCAGGCCGCCCGGTCCGAATAGCCCTCGTGGCTGATAGACGGCGGCAACAGGCCGTAGAAGTGGCGCGTCGCCGGCGTCCGGTTCGCCACGGTCCGCGTCGACGCCCGCAGCGTGTCCATATAGCCGATCGCGGCCTGCACCTGGGGCCAGACGGCGCGCAGCTGGGTCAGGTCGCCGGTGTAGCGATACGTCTCGGCGGCGAGGAAGACGAACTCGCCGTGGCTGTCGTTCTCGGGCACGGGATCGGCGCCCCGGCTGTCGACGCAGCACGGGACCTTGCCGTTGTCGAAGACATAGGGGGCGTACCAGCGAAGATAGTCCTGCGACAGCGAGGCATGTCCCAGCCGGTTCAGCCCCTCGGCCATCATCGCGCCGTCGCGGATCCATGAGCGGTTGTAGCTGCGCGTGCCGGGCTGCAGGGCCGGACTCTGACGCGACATCAGCATGTGGGCCAGCGAGGTCTTCATGGTGTCCTCGATCCGCTGACCCTCAGGCGGCATGACCAGGTCGAACCGGTCGAGCTTCTCGCGCCAGCCGGCGGCGACGCGGTGCTGCACCGTGTCGAACGCCGCCTCGACCGAGGCGGTCGCCGGCAGGGCCGGACGCGGGCCGTCCAGCGCCGAGACCCAGCCGAATGTCCGCGTCTCGCCGGGACGCAGCGTCACCGAATAGAGCATGGCCCCCGCCATCAGACCGGTCCGGTCGGACTCCACCGCCGCATCGCGGGGCGCGTCGGGCCCACGCGCCAGCAGGCTCTGCGGATCGGCCCCCGAGGCGAAGGTCGCCAGCCGAACGTCGTCGGGCGCGACCAGCGGATGGATCCGCAACGCATCGTCCAGCACCAGCTCCGCGCCGGTCCACTGCATCTGGAGGATGGGCGCCGCGCCGCCGGGTACGGCCAGGAACTGAACCGGTCCGTTGACCTGCATCGGCCGCGCAGCCAGCGCCAGCGTCAGGGTCCGCTCCTGCGCCGAGGTGTTCGTCAGGTCGTAGCGGCCATAGAGCGCCGCCGCGTCCGGCGATCCCTCGGCCATGGCCGTGACCTTCAGGGTCCAGTCATCCCGGGTCCAGGTCACGGTCGGAATCGGCAGGTCGTCCTCGACCAGGGCCTGATCGATGCGCGCATCCGCCCAGGTCACCAGCCGCCCGTTGTCGAGCACGAAAGGTTCGATCGACGGCCCGCCGCGCTTCAGCTCGATGGCGCCATCCTCGGAGATCAGCCCGCTCTCGCCGCCGCCGTCGACGCCGACGAGCGTCCAGTAGGGCTGCTCGCCGCGGAAGCCGCGCGGGTAGAGGCCGCGTCGGCTCTGGCCTGCGATCGCGGTCAGGAAGGCGGTGTCGTCGGCGCCGAACGCCAGCGGTTCGATGCGCAGATCGGCCAGCGCATAGGCGGTCGCCGCCGCTGCGGCCATGCCGAAGCCCGCGCCCATCTGACCCGAGCCCGCCCCGGTCTGCGGGGTCGTCAGGTCCAGCCGCAGCCAGCGGGCCGAGGCTTCCGGCGTGCGGATCCAGTCTGTCCCGCCATCGCCGCCCTGGACCCTGGCGATCTCATGCCACTGGCGGCGGTCGCCGGAGGCCATGACGCGATAGGCCGACGCCGCCTTGCCGTCGGCCCAGCGCAGGGTGAGGCCGCCGAACTCCCGCTCGTAGCCGAGATCGAGCGTCAGGGACTGTTCGCCCGCCCCGACCGTGCGCCATGCAGTGGCGGGGTCGTCGTCCACGGCCAGGGCCGCAACCGACAGGCCGTCTTCGCTCGTCGCCTCGGCTAATGGGCGCGGCGGGACGGACGGCTCCGGCGCCAGGGTGCGCAGGGTCAGGTCGTCGATCTCGATGAAGCCCCTGCCGCCCTCTCCGGCCGTAACGACGAATTCGACCCGCTCGGCGCCGCGGAACGCCCGGTCGGGGTTCGGCCCCCAGGCCCAGGCGACCTGCCGCTTCTTGATCGTGAACAGGGTCCAGCCGTCCGGGAAGGCGTAGCGGGTGGTCTGGCGCCAGTGGATGTTCTCTCCGCTCGCGTCCGTGAACTTGACCTCGAAGGTGTTGGTCGGTCCCGCGCCCCGGACCCTGAACGTGATCTCGTAGTTCCCGGGGGCCTCGAACGACAGGTCGCGCGCGGCGAAGGCGTAGCCCGACCGGCCATTGAAATCATAGTCCAGCCGCAGTGCATCGCCGCGATGGCCCGCCACGGACGACAGGGTCGAGGTCACGTCGGTCGAGGCGTCGGCGCTCCAGGGCGACAGGTCCTCGAACGCATCCAGCGTCCGCGTCGACTGGGCGTGGACGGGCGCAGCGATCAGGAGGGCGGCGATGAGGCCTATTCCTCCCCCAAAGGGGGAGGTGGCGCGGCGCCGCTTTGCGCCGTGACGGAGGGGGCTGGCCGCGAACCCGGTGTCTGGGGCCAGCCCCCTCCACCACGTCGTGGTCCGCTCGTCGGATCGCATGCGATCCGTCCTCGACCCCCAACGAGGGAGGAATGAAAGCATACTCAACCCTTCACACTCCCGGCCAGCATGCCGCGGATGTAGAACCGTTGCAGCGCCAGGAACAGGATCAGCACCGGCGCCACGGTGATGACGGCGCCCGCCATCATCAGCTCGATATCCTGCACATGCTCCCGCGACAGGGCCGCCAGCGCGACCGGCAGGGTATAGTTCGACTGGTCGGTCAGGATGATCAGCGGCCACAGGAAGTCGTTCCAGCTGCCGAGGAAGACGAACAGGCCCAGCGTCACCAGGATCGGCGTCAGGGTCGGCAGGACGATGCGGCGGAAGATCTGGCCCTCGCTGGCGCCGTCTATGCGCGCGGCCTCCAGCATCTCGTCGGGGATCGACAGGGCGTACTGGCGCACCAGGAACAGGCCGAAGATCGAGGCCAGCCACGGCACCAGCGCCCCGGCGTAGGTGTTCACCAGCCCGATCGACTTCAGCATCAGGAACAGCGGCAGGGTGCCGATCTGGGCCGGGATGACGAGGGCGCCGATGAGGAGCTGGAACAGCCGGTCCCGGCCCTTGAAGGTCAGCTTGGCGAAGGCGTAGCCGGCGGGCACGGTGAAGGCCAGGGCCAGCCCCGTCGCCAGGGTTGCGAGGGCGAAACTGTTCCACATGTAGCGGCCCATGCCCTGGTTCACGAACAGGTCACGGTAATGCTCCAGGGTCCAGCGGCCGGGCAGCAGAGGCGGCGGGAAGACGGCGGCCTCGCCCGTCGACATGAAGCTGACCGACAGCATCCACAGCAGGGGGAACAGGACGATCAGGCCGATCAGGGCTACGCCGACGTTCAACAGGATCACGCGGGGCTTCATGTGTGATCTCCGCCCAGCCGCCGCGATACGGCCAGCTGCACCATGGTCACCGCGAAGATGCACAGGAACAGGATGAAGGCGACGGCTGAGGCGGACCCCAGATTCCACCATTTGAAGCCCTCTTCGTACATGAAGTAGAGCACCGTCACGGTCGACTGGGCCGGTCCGCCCTGGGTCATCACATAGGGCTCGGCGAACAGCTGGAAGAAGCCGGCGACCGAGATGATTGACACCAGCAGCAGCGTCGGCGCGATGGCCGGCAGGGTGACATTGGTGAACCGCGCCCACGGTCCCGCCCCGTCAATGCGCGCGGCCTCGTAGAGGTCGTCCGGCACGGTCTGCAGCACCGCCAGGAAGATCAGCATATTATAGCCGAAGATCTTCCACACCACGAAGATCAGGATGGCCGGTATCGAGGTGTCGGGGTTGCCCAGCCAGTCGACGGCGGGCAGGCCCACGCTGGTGAGGGCCCAGTTGATGACGCCGTAGCGAGTGTGCAGCAGATAGTTCCACAGCACTGCCGTGGCGACGAGCGTCGTGACATAGGGCGCGAAGAACATGACCCGCCAGACCGGCCGCCATTTGATCGTCCGCGCGTTCAGGATCACCGCCGCCGCCAGCGAGGCGCCGATCGCGAGCGGCACACCCAGCACGCTGAACCAGACGGTGTTCTTCATCGCCTGCCAGAACAGCGGATTGGTCAGCAGACGCTCGTAGTTCTGCAGGCCCACGAACCTCATGTTGCCGAGGTCGGCCAGGGCATAGATGTCGAAGTCGGTCAGGCTGAGCAGCAGCGAAGACACGACCGGAATGACGAAGAAGATCGCGATGGCGATCAGCGACGGGGCGACGAAGCCCCAGGCGGCGCGTTCCCGGCGAGAGATCATGCCGCCCGCCCCTGTTCGATCATCCAGCGGCGCTTTTCGAGAAGGCGGTCGGCGCGGCGGTCGATCTCGGCGCCGGCCTGCTGGACCGTGAACTCGCCGCGCACCATCCGTTCGGCGACGATCTGCATCTCTGTGACGATCCGCTCCCACTCAGGGACCTTGGGCACGGCCCTGGCGCGCGCCAGCTGGCCGTTGAAGGCGGTCACATAGGGGTCGGACGCCACTTTCGGCGCGGCCCAGGCCGAGGGGCGCGCCGGCAGGTCGCCGGTGATGACGTTGAAGCGCGCCTGCACCGCCGGATCGGACAGATAGCGCACCAGTTTCCAGGCCGCGTCCTGATGCGGCGAAGAGCGGAACACGGCCAGCGATGACCCGCCCGGCGCCGAGGCTCCGGGGCCGGTGGTACCGGGCACGCCGGCCGTGGTCCAGTGCGGCTGGATCTCGGCGGGCAGCCGGCTCTTCATGTCGCCGATGGTCCAGGGGCCGGAGAAGTAGAAGCTGAAATAGCCGCGTGCGAACTCGGTCCAGACGTTCGAGATCTGCGCCGCCGAGGCCAGGGGCGCGAGGCCTTCGTCGAACAGGCTCTTGTAGAAGGCCAGCGCCGCCCGGAAGGACTCGCTGGAGAAGTTGCCGCGCGTGTCCTCGTCTCGGAGCAATGGTTGATCGCCCTGTAGACCGAATGTCAGAAGCTGCTCGAACTCATTGACCGGCAACAGGATTGCGAAGTTTCCGTCGCCTGCCACGCGCTTCACCGCATGCATGGCCCGCTTCCACTCGGCCCAGGTCACCGGCATGGCGTCGAAGCCCGCGCGGGCCAGAAGATCGGTGCGCAGATAGATCAGGCGGGTGTCGACATACCAGGGCGTGGCCATCGCCCGGCCACCGATCCGGTTGGTCTCCAGCACCGCCGGAAACTGATCCTGTAGCAGGTCGTCGGCGAAGGCCGGCGTCGGCGACAGGGCGCCGATCGCGGCCAGTTCCGCCACCCAGGTATTGCCGATCTGGCTCACGTCCGGCAGCGACGCACCGGCATAGGCGGTGAGCAGCTTCTGGTGCGCGGCGGTCCAGGGCAGAGGCTGGACCACGACCTTGATGCCCGGATTGGCCGCCTCGAACGCCGGCAGGATCTGAGGCGCGTGGGTCGCCTCGTTGCCCATGGCCCAGAAGCTCAGCCGGGTGATCCCGTCGTTCCGCCCGCAACCCGCCAGAGACGCGCCCGCCATCAGCCCCAGGGCGGCGCGGCGATCGATCATGCGTCCAGCCATCCGCCGCTGAATCCGGCCCGCCTCAGCCCGCGCGTGACGTTCGGTTCGCCGCGCATGTGACGCCAGACCAGGTCGGAGCGGCCGTTCTCGATCATGATCACGATCGGTCCCTGGTCGATGCCGAGGTAGTCGCTGTCGACCCAACCCACGCCGGGCACGATCCGGCCGTGCTGCAACCGCCCTTCCCGCTCCGTCAGGGTCGGGTTGAACGAGTCGAGGAAGCCCCACTGCGTGTAGATGCCGGCGCCGTAGCGCGACTTCAGCGCCTTGAGGGTCGCGGTGACCTCGGCGGGGGCGAAGGGATAGCTGGCCAGGGCCGCCGTCGGCGCGATCGTGCCGTCGTCGCGATCGCCCGGTCCACGCGCCGAATAGCTGAAGAACTCACGCTCGCGCGCGTCGATGACCTGTTTGAAATCGCCCGGTCCGTCGCAGGCGGTCAAGCCCCAGACCTCGGCCGAATAGCCGTCCCAGCCGCCCGGATTGGCGACGGCGTAGGCGCGCTGGGCCGCCACCGCGCGCACGCTGTTCTCGAAATAGTCGAAGCCCTGGATCTCGGCCGACTTGGCCCGCATCCAGGCGTCGCGGATGCCGCGATAGTCGACGAACATATGACTGTACTGGTGCCCGAACATCGGCGGGAAATGCAGGTGGGCCGGACCCCGGGTCGCCGTCCAGCTCTGGTCATAGACCGAGCACCACTCGTCCCAGACGGCGGGCGGAACCGGATGGGTCGTCGAGCCGATGGCCAGCAGCAGGACCAGCATCCCCTCGTTGTAGACATGCCAGTCGGCGGGGATGAAGCCGGTCTCCGGATGCCAGCCCATGCTGATCCGGTTTGGCCGGATGACGACCCAGTCCCATTCGATCCGGTCGTAGATCGCCTGGCTCAGACGCCGGATCTCGGCTTCCTCCGCGTCGTCCCCGTCGAAGAAGCGGGCGGCGAACAGCATGCCGGCGACCAGCAGGGCAGTGTCCACAGTCGACAGCTCGACCCGGCCGTAGCGGTGACCCGTCCGGCGGTCGAGGAAGTGGTAGAAGAAGCCCCTGTGGCCCGCGACGCCGGTCGCCTCCGGCCCCTGGGGCGCATCATGGAAGAAGCGGACGGTGTTCAGCGTTCGCGTCCGCGCCTCGTCCCGGCTCATCCAGCCGCGCTCGACCCCGACCGGCCAGCAGGTCAGGGCGAACCCGACCGCCGCGACCGAACAGAAGGACTCCGCCGGCCAGCGGTCCGGCGTCAGCCCGCGCTCGCGGTCGGTGACGTGGACGAACCAGTCGAAGGTCCGGCGCTGGAGTTCATCGACTTCGGGGTCCAGCCGTATCGCGCCGCCGGACAGGGGCAGGCCCAGGCTGCCACAGGCCGACAGGCCCGCAGGGGCGAAAGCGACGGCCGTAGAGGCCAGAAGAAATCGACGACGGTCCATACGCACTCACCCTACGCCAACGCCCCCGCGTCGCCCGCAAAAAATACGGCCGCCCCTGTAACCCAGGGACGGCCAGTCTCAGGAGAGGAGGATCAGAAGCTGTAGCGCGCGCCGAACTGGAGGGTCCGGGTCGGGAAGAGCACCGACGACGGGTTGCCGAAGTTCGGCTGGCCCTTGTCCCCGTTGAAGCCGGAGTAGTTGTAGAAGTCGAACACGTTGATGGCGTCGACGTACAGCTGCAGCTCGCCCGCATCCCACAGGTCGATGGACTTGGTCAGGCGCAGATCCAGGTTCCGGTAGGCGAAGGCGGCCGGGATGATGAAGTTGTCCTGCTCCGGATAGGCGCCGGACGGACGGTAGTAGAAGCGCGAACCGGTGCCGTCGAAGACATTAAACGGCGTGCCCGAACCCAGGGTGAGAATGCCCGATAGCTGGAACCCGGCCGGCAGATCGACGATGCCGTTGGCGACGATGCGGTGGTGCTCGTTGTTCGGCGAGTTCCGCATCGGCGAGGTCGCCACGCTGAAGCAGTCGAAGCAGAAGTTGTCGTCGCCGCCGTTCTGCTGCGAGTCGGCCCAGGTGTAGGCGACGTTCAGACCCCAGCCGCTTTCACGCGTGTAGTTCTTGTCGAGCTTGACGTAGAGGGCCGTGAACTCGCGTTCCTTGCTGTGATCGCTGACCAGATAGGTGCGGTACGGGTTCGTGCCGCCCGGCGAGCAGAAGCCGCCGTTGTCGCCGAAGCCGTCGCCGTTGTTCGGGGCGTTGGGCTCACGGCAGCGGTTCAGATACTGCCAGGTGAACTCGTTCTCGGTCTTGCCGTAGGCCAGGGTGAACTCGGTCTGCCAGTCACCGAAACGCTGGCGCAGACCCAGGTTGAACTGGTCGGTCCGGGGCGGCTCGAAGTCGTTCTTCAGCAGGAAGGCTTCGCCCCGAGCCGGGATGTTGTTCAACACCGGATCAAGGCCGCCGGCGGTGAAATAGCTGGCCTGCCACAGGATGGGATCGGTAGGCCCGCCGTTGGCGACACCTGCGGGACGGCCCGTGGTCGAGAAGAAGGCATTGCGGGTGAAGTCGCCGCCCTTGGCCACTTCGTCGAAGGCGAAGTTGAAGTTGACGCGGTCATAATAGCGTCCGGCGCCGCCGAAGATGACCGTCTCCCGGTCGCCGAAGACGTCGTAGGAGAAGCCGATGCGCGGCTGGAAGGCCTTGGCGTAGGCGTCGCGGTTGCCGCCGGTCGAGATGTAGTCGTTGACGTTGAACCAGCTCGGCTTGTAGCCGGCCGGCTTGCCGCCGTCGGTCGAGGCGATCCACTGGTTCAGACCGGTCAGCACGTTGGCGGGGGTGACGTAGTCGACGTTGTTGGCGTTGTCTTCATAGTCCCAGCGGATGCCGAGGTTGATCTCCAGCTGGTCGGTCAGGCGCCAGTCGTCCTGGATGTAGAGGCCGTAGACATTGTTATCGAGGTCGACGGTCGGGAACCGGTTGCCCAGCTGGACCCGGTAGGGAACCGCCGCATTGCCGCTGGCCGTACCGTTCAGATCGAAGAAGAACTCCGGGTTACGCCCGAATTCCTTGTCGACGACATAGTTCTGGGCCGAGAATTTCACGCCCATCTTCAGGGTGTGGGAGCCGTGGAAGTCGATGTCGGTGAAGGTCAGGTCATCGCGGAACGTCATCGTCCGGTCGGTGATGTTCTGGCGGCTGCCCGAACCGCCGATGTTCAGGATCGAAACGCCGCCAAAGGGGTCGTAGCCGGTTTCGAAGATGCGGAAGCTCGCGCCCCTCGTGTCGAAGTTCGTCGCGGTCGGATTGTAGTTGTAGTCGCGGTAGTCGATCGAGGCTTCGTTGACGAAGCCCTCGCCCTGCCACTGATAGCGAAGCTGGGCGCTCCTGGTGGTTTGTTGCAGACCCGAGGCGCGCTCGATCGAGTTGGCCCCGCCGACGCCGGTGGTGTCGGCTTCGTCGCGATAGGTCACGCTCAGGTCGAACAGGTGACCCTCGGCCGGCTGGAAGCTCAGCTTGCCGAAGAACAGGTCTTCCTCGAACGGCGTCGCAAAGGTGCCGATATATTGGGCGAACTGGGTCTGATACGCGGGCGTCTGGCGGCCCAGGTTGACGGTAGCCGCGCGGTTCTCCTGCTTGTGCTCATAGCTGCCGAAGAAGTGCAGACGATCCTGGATGATCGGTCCGCCCAGCGCCGCGCCGTACTGCTGTACTTCCAGATTGGCTTCGGGCTGGTTGCGACGACGCGAGAAGACGTCCTGTTCGATGAAGTCCTGATCGCGATAGGCGCCGAAGATCTCGCCATGGAACTCATTGGTGCCCGAACGGGTGATGGCCGTGATGATCGCCGACGAGGCCTGTTCGTATTCGGCCTTGAAGTTCTGGGTAATGATCCGGAACTCGCCGATGGCGGCCTGGGGGAAGGGGTTGCCCCGGCTGTCGTCCTGGCCCTGAATACCGCCCGAGATGACGTTGGACTTCAGGCTCGCGCCGTCGATGAAGGCGTTGATGGCCTCGGCCCGCTGACCGCCCGCGCTGATCGTCACTTCCTGCTCGTTCTGCGAGACCCGAACGCCGGGCGCCAAGGCGGCGAAGTTGAGGAAGTTGCGGTTGATCTGCGGCAGGGTCTGGATCTGCTGCAGCGTGACGTTGGTGGAGTTCTCCGGCGTGCGGACTTCGACCAGCCGCCGGCCGGTGACGACGATATCGCCGACGTCGGTGGCGTCATCGCTCACTGCGCCTGTGACGGCTCCGACGCTGAGATCCAGGCTGGCGGACTGGGCCACGCCGACGGACACGACATCCGTGGCGACCTGGCCGTCGGCCGTCGTCGCCGTGATCGCATAGGAACCGGGCCGCACCCCCACCAGGGCATAGCTGCCATCCGCATTGATCCGGCCGCGGTAGGAGAAGCCCGTGGCCGTCTCGCGGGCGACGACTTCGCCGCCGTTCTCCGGCGCATCGCCCTCATAGACCGTGCCCCGGATCGTGGCGTTGGTGGTCTGCGCCGAAGCGGCTCCGGCCGTCATCAGGGTCGCCACGGCCAGGGCCGAAACGGCGCCCAGCGCGCGGGAGCGCAGGGTCATGCGGGTCATTGGGTTTCTCCGTTGAAGGCGATGCTGGATTGGGGACGGCCGCTCGACTGGCGGACGACGAGTGTGGGTCGAATGATTTCGCAGGCGGCGTCGGGCGTCGCTTGCGGGTCGTTGGAGGCGGCGATCAGGGCGACCAGCCGGTCCATGGCGCGGCGGCCCGTCTCGGCGATTTCGATGCGCAGGGTGGTCAGGGCCGGCCGGACCAGGGCCGCGATCGGCACGTCGTCGAAACCGACCACGGCGACGTCCTCGGGGCAGCGGACGCCCGCGTCCTGCAACGCCAGAAGGGCGCCGATCGCCGTCATGTCGTTGGCCGCGAAGATCGCATCGGGCCGCACGCCCTCGGCCAGCAGCAGCGCGGTCGCGTCGTGTCCCGAGGCCTGGGTGAACTCCCCGCCGACGATCACCGGGTCGCGGCCTGCGGCGGTCATGGCCTGGACGTATCCGGCCTGACGCTCGCTCGCTTCCAGGTTACCGGACGGCCCGCCGATGTGGACGATCCGCTCGCGGCCCTGGCCCAGCAGGTGTTCGACCGCCGCGACCGCACCGCCGACATTGTCCACGACCATCGACGGCCGGCCGGCGTCATTCGCCCCGCCGTTCATCAACAGCACCGGCAGACGACCCGCGAGGCTGTGCGCCAGATTGGCCGAATCGAGATGGGGCGACAACACGATCAGCCCGTCGACACGGCCTCGCATCGAACGGATGGCCGCGGCCGCATCCGAGGCGTCGTCGTGCGAGCTCGACACGATCAGGTGAAGTCCGTTGGCGCGCGCCGCCACATCCATGCCCCGGATCAGCTCCGAGAAGAAGTCCCCGAACAGGTCCGGCAGGATGACCCCGACCGTGTCGGTCCGGCTGGTCGACAGGCTGCGGGCGCCCGAATGGGGGACGTAGGCCAGGGCCTCGACAGCCTCCAGAACCTTCAGCCGGGTCGGCTCGGTGACGGCCCCTGCGCCGGTCAGGACACGGGACACCGAGGCCACGGAAACCCGGGCGCGTTCAGCCACGTCACGGATCGTCGCCGGCTTCATGCCGTGCGTCCGATCGGCGCACGGCCGGCTGAGCTGTGAGTACGATTGCGATGCACCCAGCGTGTCCTGAAACGTCCCGGCCGTACCGGCCCCCGTTTATCGAAGGTCCGTCGACAAAATTCTGTAATCGGTTACATCGCACACTGGTAATGGGGCCCGCAAGTGCCGTAGTTTGGCCACACCAGACTTTCTGATCAGCGTCGGGCCTGCGGCAACGGTTCCGGCCTCTTCCTCCCCCACCTGCCCGCCGTCCGAACGAAAGCCTTCCAATGAGTGCCAACTATCAGTTTCCCGACGGTTTTCTGTGGGGCGCAGCGACGGCGGCCTATCAGATCGAAGGCTCGTCCATGGCGGACGGAGCGGGCGAATCCATCTGGGACCGGTTCTGTCACATCCCGGGCAACATGAAGGACGGCGACACCGGCGACGTGGCCTGCGACCACTACAATCGCTGGCGCGAGGACGTCGAACTGATGAAGCGTCTGGGTCTGAAGGCCTACCGATTCTCGGTCAGCTGGAGCCGGGTCATGCCGGACGGCACGGGGCGGCTGAACGAGGCGGGCCTGCAGTTCTACGACAACCTGATCGACGCCCTGATCGAGGCGGGGATAGAGCCGCTCGTCACCCTCTATCACTGGGATCTGCCGGCGGCGCTGGACGACCGGGGCGGCTGGCTGAACCCCGACATCGCCGACTGGTTCGCGGACTATGGCCAGGTCCTGTTCGAGCGTTTCAAGGGGCGGGTGAAGACCTGGGGCACGATCAACGAGCCCTGGGTCATCGTCGACGGCGGCTATCTTCATGGCGTACTGGCCCCCGGCCACAGGTCCCACTACGAGGCCGTGATCGCCGGCCACAACGTCCTGCGCGCCCACGGCGCCGCCGTTCGCCGCTTCCGCGAAGTCGGTGAAGGCCGGATCGGCATCGTCCTCAACATCGAACCGAAATATCCGGCCAGCGACAGGCCGGAGGACGAGGCCGCGCGCAAACGCGCCGAGGCCCAGATGAACCGCTGGTTCCTCGATCCCCTGATGGGTCGCGGCTACCCGGCCGAACTGCACGACGTCTATGGGGATGCGATGCGCGACTTCCCGGCCGGGGACTTCGACCTGATCGCGACGCCGACGGACTGGATGGGCCTCAACTGGTACACCCGCGCAGTACCCGAGAACGCGCCCGACGCCTGGCCCGTCCGCGCCCGGCCGGTGAAACAGATCCAGCACGCCCATACGGAGACCGGCTGGGAGGTCTATCCCCCGGCCTTCACCGACACCCTGGTCTGGCTGCATGAGCAGACGGGCGGCCTGCCCCTGATGGTCACCGAGAACGGCTCGGCCTGGTACGATCCGCCCCACGCCATCGACGGTCGCATCCAGGATCCGATGCGGGTCGACTATCTGAAGACCCACCTGAAGGCGGTCCACGACGCCATCGGCAAGGGCGTGAAGCTGGAGGGCTATATGGCCTGGTCGCTGCTCGACAATCTCGAATGGTCGCTCGGCTATTCGAAGCGGTTCGGCATCACCCACGTCAACTTCCTGACCCAGGAGCGGACGATCAAGGACAGCGGCCTGCTGTATGCCGAGGTGATCCGGACCAACGGGGCCTGTCTCTAGAGTATGATCGTTTCTGGGAGACCCGCTTCACGGGTCCGACATGAAACGTGAATCATGCTCTCGCTTAAATCTGGAGCCTGATTCACGGCATCAGCGGAATCGCGAAGCGATTCCTCCTCAGCCGATCAGGCTCTAGGGTCGGACGCGCCCGTAGAACCGCTCGATCAGGTCCAGCCGGTCTCCGAACGGAACCGCCCTGGCCGCCGGCCCGTCGTTGGTGAACTCCAGCAGCCGGTCCGGCGCGGCGCCGAACTCGGGCCAGACCGGCCGGTTGCCGCCGTTCGGGTCGCCGGCCCTGGCGAACCTGGTCCAGTAGTCGGCCATGGCGGTCGCCGCCCGGTGGTCGCGCCCGCCCATCGGCCTCCCGACGGTGTCCAGATTGTCGAAGACATAGGGCCGCTCAGACGCATGGGTCGCCCCGCCGCTGGGCTCCGGATTGGATTCCGGCGCCACGTCGAAGCGGTAGAGGTAGGCTGCGTGTCCGGCCCGCGCATGCAGCCGCGCCAGATGCCGCGCCGGCTCGTTGAAGATCAGGTCGCTGACCACATGGGCGTCGTACCCGTCCTGCCCGCCGAAGGCCGCCAGCAGGGCGTCGTACTCGGCATCGGTCATCGCGTCGTCGGTGCGGCCATAGGCGCCCGCGTCCACAGGGCGGATCCACCAGAACTCGGCGCTGTTGGTCCCGATGATCAGGGGCACGGGCGCCTGGCGTCCGGCGGCGAAGGCCTCGACCACATCCTCAGGCACGACCTCGCCGTCGACGATCAGATTGTCACTGTAGAAGGCCGGCATGGGCGTCAGCAGACGCTCGGCCGAAAGCGCGCGCAGGGCCTCCGCGGTCGCATCCGCGCCGAGCCCGGCCGACTGCGCGAAGGCGACGCCCAGCGATTGGGCCGAGGGCCGACCCGGCCGATCCTCGGCCAGCAACGCCGAACGTTGCCGACCCAGCCCCGACTGCGCCACCGCACGGCTGAAAAGGCCGCGCGCGGCGGGCGCGACCATCAGCTGGGTCACCGCCGCCCCGCCCGCCGACTCGCCGAAGATCGTCACCTGAGCCGGATCGCCCCCGAAGGCGGCGATGTTGTCGCGCACCCACTCCAGAGCCGCGATCTGGTCCATGACGCCATAGTTTCCGGCGGACTGGTCCGCCGGCCGCTCGGCCGCGAGCGCCGGATGATCGAAGAAGCCCAGCCTCCCCAGCCGGTAGTTGATCGTCACCACCACGACGCCGCGTCGCGCCAGGTTCGCACCGTCGTAGAGCGCCGCCGTGCCCGAGCCGTTGTTGTACCCGCCGCCGTGAATCCAGACCATCACGGGCAAGGTCCCCGCCCGCGCCGCCGGCGTCCACACGTTCAGGGTCAGACAGTCCTCGCTCGATGGAGGCGGTCCGACGCCGGGATCGCCGTTGGCCGGGGCCTGGACGCAGATCGCTCCGACCGAGCCGGCATCACGGTCGCCTTCCCATGAGGCCGGCGCCTGGGGCGGCATCCACCGCAAGGCCCCGACCGGCGGCGCCGCGAACGGAATACCCCTGAAGAAATCGACCTCGTCCGCCTGTCGGCCGATCAATCGCCCCTGCGCCACCTGCGCATCCGGGTGGGTCGGCGAAACGGGCACGAGGGTCATGAGGACGGCCAGGGCGAGACTGGTGAAGGACATGCGGCGATCCTAGCCGCCCGGGCTCGCGACACAATCTTCACGGCGCCGGGAACCCTTCTCCGCGTCATGCGCTTGACCCGAGCGGGGAGACGCTACGCGTGCAGGCACTTGAACAGGTGATTGATCTCGCGGCGGCCTTCGAAGCGTCGACAAACCCCTACATGCTGCTGACCCCGGACCTGCGCTACGCCGGCATGAATGCCGCCTATCTGGCCGAGGTCGGCATGGCGCGGGAACAGCTGATCGGTCGCCCGATCTTCGATATCTTTGACGGCGGGCCGACTGCGGCGGGGGCGGAGAATGTCCGCCAGCTGCGGGCCTCCTTCCAGAAGGTGCTGACGACCGGCGAACGGGATCACCTGGCGCTGATCCACTACGCCATACCGGTCACCGGCCCGGACGGCGTGGTCCGCCATGAGGATCGCTACTGGAGCGCCAGCCACACGCCGCTGCACGACGTCGAGGGCCGGATCGTGCTGATCCTCCAGCACACGTCCGACATCACCGAGCTGGAGCGGCTGCGGCGCGCACGGGACGACAGCTCGACCGTCAGCGCGCTGGACATGCTCCTGGGCGGCGGCGTCATGAACCGCGCCCGTGCCGTTCAGGAGGACAATCGCCGCCTCGAGACCGAGCGCAACCGGCTCGTCGAGATGTTCATGCAGGCGCCCGGCTTCGTCGCCATCCTGTCCGGGCCCGACCATGTCTTCCAGATGTACAACGACGCCTATGCCCGCATCGTCGGGCGCGACGACATCGCCGGCAAGTCGATCCGGGACGCCCTCCCCGACCTGGCCGGCCAGGGCTTCTACGAACGGCTTAATTCCGTCTTCGAGACCGGCGAACCCTATGAGGGCAAGGGCGTCGCCGTCACCTTCCGGCCCGAAGGCGCAGACCGCGAACTGACCCGCAACGTCGATTTCATCTATCAGCCCGTCCGGAACCACCACGGGACGGTCGTCGGCATCTTTGTCCAGGGACACGACGTCACGGACACCGTTCTCGCCGCCCAGCGCCAGCGGCTGATGATCGACGAATTGAATCACCGGGTGAAGAACACCCTCGCCACCATCCAGTCGATCGCCATCCAGACAGCCCGCTCCCATGAGGACCCCAGGACCTTCGCCGAGAGCTTCCAGGCGCGGTTGCTGAGCCTGTCGCACACTCACGACCTCCTGACCCGCAGCCACTGGGAGGGCGCCGATCTCCGCGACGTGCTGGAGCATGAAACCGCGGCCCACGGGACGACCCGAATCGTCCTGAACGGCCCGCCCCTGGCGCTCGGTCCGGCAGCGGCGCTGTCGCTGGGCATGATCTTCCACGAACTGGCCACCAATGCCGCCAAGTACGGAGCCTTGTCAGACCCGGACGGCCGCGTGTTCGTCGACTGGACCGTTGCCAACCAGACCAGCCGGATCCTGGGCGTCGTCTGGCGCGAGGCCGGCGGCCCACCTGTCTCCTCCCCGACGCGCAAGGGATTCGGCAGCCGGCTGATCGAAAGGAACGTCCGCCACGATCTGGCGGGCGACGTAAAACTCGGCTACGCAAGCGACGGTTTTATAGCGGAATTCTTGATTCCGCTTGATAGGGACACGCAACAGCATGGCTGAAGGTCTGACGGGGCGCCGAATCCTTGTGGTCGAGGACGAGTCCCTGGTCGCCATGCTGCTCGAGACCATCCTGGAAGACATGGGCGCGATCCCCGTCGGCGCCGTCGCGACGGTGGACGAGGCGCTGGACGTCGTGGCCAGCGATCCCCTGCTGGACGCCGCCCTGCTGGATGTGAACGTGGCCGGCCGCGAGGTCTTCCCGGTCGCCGAGGCGCTGAAGGCCAAGGGCATCCCGTTCGTCTTCTCCACCGGCTACGGACAAGGCGGCCTCCCCGACCACTGGCGCGGCCAGTCGACCATCCAGAAACCCTTCACAGAGGATGCGGTGAAGGCGGCCCTGTTCAAGGCCCTGGGCGTCGCCCTCGTCTGAGGTCCTTCAGCACGGCCTTCGCCGCGTTGTGTCCCGGCGCGCCGGTCACCCCTCCCCCCGGATGCGCCCCTGATCCGCACAGATAGAGGCCGGGCACGGGCATCCGGTGGTCGGCATGACCCAGCACCGGCCGGGCGCTGAACAGCTGATCCAGCGTCAGCCGGCCATGGAAGATGTCCCCACCGACCAGGCCGAAGCGCCGCTCCAGATCACGCGGCCCCAGCGCCAGCCGCCCCAGCACCGACGCCTTGAAACCGGGCGCATGGGCGTCGACCGTCTCGATCATCAGGTCCGCCACCGTGTCGCGGTGCTCGTCCTCCAGCGTCGGATCGACATGCTGGCAGAACAGGCTGGCCACATGCTGTCCTGGCGGCGCGAGGCTGTCGTCCAGGGTCGAGGGGATCAGCATCTCGACGATGGGCTGCCTGGACCAGCCGTGCAGCCGCGCCTCGGCATGAGCGCGGTCCATATAGGCCAGGCTCGGCGCAATGATGATGCCCGCCGTGTGGTGGTCGCCCGGCGTCGGCAGAACCGTGAAGCGCGGCAGTTCCGACAGGGCCACGTTCATCCTGAAGGTGCCGGACCCCGACGCATAGCGGCTCATCCGCTCGGTGAAATCCGCCGGGACGACGGCCGGATCGACCAGCCGGTCGAACAGCAGGCGCGGATGCAGGTTCGACACGACCGCCCGACCCCGCACCGTATCGCCTGCAGTCGTCACCGCTCCGACCGCCCTGCCCTTCCCGGTCAGAACTTCGGCGACCTCCGTCTCCAGCCGAATGTCCACGCCATGCTCGCGACAGGCCGCGGCCATGGCCTGGGTGATCGCCCCCATACCGCCGAGGGCGTGGCCCCAGACGCCCTTGCGCCCGTTCACCTCACCGAAAACGTGGTGCAACAGGACATAGGCCGAGCCCGGCGTGTACGGGCTGGCGTAGTTGCCGACGATGCTGTCGAACCCGAACAGGGCCTTGATCGGATCGCTCTCGAACCAGCCGTCCAGCCAGTCGCCGGCCGACTTGGCGAACAGGTCCAGCACGTCGCGCCGCCCCGTCAGATCGAGTCCGCCCAGCCGTTTCGCCAGCGACGCCGACTTCAGCATCTCCGGCAGGGCGTCCAGCCAGCCTCCCGTCGGCAGATTCGGCGGAGTCTCCAGCACCAGCGCCCGCAGCACCGCCGCCACCGCCTCCAGCCGCGCCTCATACTCTGGCAGCCGTTCCGCATCCCGCGCCGAGAACCGCGCCACCTGTCCCTGGGTCCGCCCCTCGCCCGCCGTGAAATAGTCGCCGTCCAGCGGCAGGAAGTTCGACATCCGCCGTTCGACGACCTTCAGCCCGTGCCGGGCCAGATCCATCTCGGCGATGACCCTCGGGTTCAACAGGCTGACGGTGTAGCTGGCGGTCGAGTTGCGGAAACCGGGATGGAATTCCTCCGTCACCGCCGCCCCGCCGACGACGCCGCGCCGCTCCAGCACCGTGACCTTCAGCCCCGCCCGCGCCAGATAGAAGGCGCAGACCAGCCCATTGTGACCCCCGCCCAGGATGACGACGTCAGTCTGGCTCACGGCCATCAGATACGGCCTCTCAGCGTCGCCCAGATCAGCATCAGCCGCTTGAGCGGCTCGGGCGCATCCATGGCCAGGGCCGCATGGGCCACTGCCGGAAAGGCGACCGGCGGCAAGGTCTTCAGCGCGCGGTTCGCGGCCGGTCTCAGCGCCGCCGCCTCGTCCCTGCGGCCCACCTGCAACAGACCCCGGACCCGCGCCGCGTCGGCCACGACGAGGTCATGCCCCGGCCCGGCCAGCAGGCGCACGGCCGTCTGCATGGGCCCGACATAGAAGGCGTCCAGATCGTGCGGCTCGCCGTGCACCCGGTCGATGTGAGCCTCGATCAGGGCGTCGAACGGCGCACGGTCCAGACTGTGGCGCGCCACCAGATCGGTCAGGGCCTCCAGCACCGGATGCCCCCGTCTGGCGGCGCCCGAGAACACCCCGTCCATCTGCTCGCGCCACCAGGCGTAGCGCATCTCGGCCAGCAGGGGCTGGGTCACCCGCGTCGGGATGCTCATCAGCTCCGCCTCGAAGGCGTAGAGCGCGATCAGGTCCGCGCGGGCCTGCGCATCGCCGACGAACCGGCTGGACAGCCAGCGGTCGGGATCGGCCTTGCGGACCTGATCGTCGAGACTGTCGGGAGCGTCAGCCAAACAGGGTCTGGTACATCGCCATGGAGGTCAGCATCGGCAGGCTGAGCAGCAGGTTGGTGCGGCTGGCCAGCATGGCCACGCGGGCGGCCTTCGCCTTCTTCTCATCATCGACCACCACGATGCCCAGCGCCCGCTTCTGGTTCGGCCAGATGATGCCCCAGACGTTCAGGAACATGACGATGGCCAGCCAGACGCCGACGCCCATGAGGGCGAAGCCCTGATCGCCCTGGACCAGGCCGCCGGCGAAGCCGAAGCTCAATACTTCCATCGAATAGACGTGGCCCTTGAGGCCCATGACGGCCAGACCCGCCAGAACCGTGCACAATGCCGACCAGCGGAACCAGAACAGGGCCTCGGGGGCGATATATTTCGAGATCGCCGGCTTCAGCTCGCCCGGGATGGACGGCATGACGCGGATCTGGACGAAGTTGAAATAGTACAGCAGCCCGATCCACAGGATGCCGAAGCCGACGTGGAACCAGCGGGCCACCGCCTGCCAGAACTGAATCGCGTCCACCTCCGCGATGCGGAAGAAGGCGAAGATCATCACCCCCGCCAGCACGAAGCTGAGGATCAGCGTGTTCCTGAAATTCGAAAGCAGATTGGCCATGTGTTCGCTCCCCCGAGTCGGTGTTTGGCGGTCATCCTAGCCTGTCTCCTCCCTGTCGCGAAGCGATAGGGAGGCGGCTCTTAGCGAAGCGAAGAGACGGACGGGTTCTTGCCGCACGAAGACCCCCTCCGTCAGATCGCAAGAACTCGCTGCCACCTCCCCATTCGCCAGGCGGCGAACAGGGAGGAGACGATGTCTAAGGCCGCGACGCCATGCCCAGCTTGATCGGCTTGGCGTCCTCGGCGATCTCGCCGCGCTTCACACCCCACAGCAGGATGATCGGCGCCCCGACGTAGATCGAGGAATAGGTGCCGACGACGATGCCGAACATCAGGGCGATCGAGAAGCCGAACAGGGCCTCGCCGCCGAAGAAGGCCAGGGCCGCCAGCACCATCACGGCCGTGATGCCGGTGATGATGGTCCGCGACAGGGTCTCGTTCAGCGACAGGTCGATCACGTCGCGCAGCGGCATGGTCTTGTACTTGCGCAGGTTCTCGCGAAGGCGGTCGAACACCACGACCGTGTCGTTCATCGAATAGCCGATGACGGTCAGGATGGCGGCGACCATGTTCAGGCTGAACTCCAGCTTGAACAGCACGATCAGACCGAATGTCAGGATGACGTCGTGCAACAGGCCGGCCACGGCGCCGAAGCCGAACTGGGGCTCGAACCGGAACCAGATGTAGGCGAACATCAGCACGATGGCCGAGCCCAGGGCCAGAAGGCCGGAGGTGAACAGTTCGCCCGAGACCTTGGAGCCCACGACGCTGACTCCGGAGTAGGTCACCTCGCCGACGGCGCCGGTGATGGCGCCCTCGACCTGGTTCACGACGGCCGTCTGGTCGCGACCTTCGGGGATCTGGAAGCGCAGGACGGCGGTCGAGCCGTCCTGGACGTTGGTGTCGCGACGGGCGATGCCCTGCACGCCCACGTCACCGAGCTCCAGCTCGCCCACCGAGCTGCGCACGGCCTCAAGGTCGATCGACTGACCGGCGGGCTTGGCGACTTCAAGCGAGGCGCCGCCCCGGAAGTCGATGCCCATGTTCAGGCCGGGATAGAAGCAGGACACGATCGCCGCCGTGCACAGCACGACCGACAGCACGGCCGCATAGCGCGCGTATTTGACGAAGTGGAGGTTCGTCTTCTGCGGCAGGGTCCTGATAAGGGGCCACCAGGTCATCGGGCGGACTCCGCGATCGGAAGGGACTTGGGTTTGGCGATCTTCAGCCAGTAGGCGAGCAGGATCTGGGCCACCAGCACCGACGAGAACACCGAGGTGAACACGCCGATGGTCAGGGTCCAGGCGAAGCCGCGCACCGGACCGGCGCCGAAGATGAACATGATCATCGCCGCCACCAGGGTGGTCAGGTTGGCGTCGATGATCGTGCCCATGGCCTTGTTGAAGCCGGCGTCCATCGAGGCGATCACCGACCGTCCGGCCCGCGCCTCGTCACGCATCCGCTCGAAGATCAGCACGTTGGCGTCGACGGCCACCGCGAAGGTCAGGATCAGACCGGCGATGCCGGGCAGGGTCAGGGTCGCCTGGGTCAGGGACATGGCCGCCACGATCAATATGCCGTTCAGGATCAGTCCCAGCACCGAGATGCCTCCGAACAGGAAGCCGTAGGCCAGCAGCATGAAGGACACGATGATGATGAAGCCGATCATCGTCGACAACGCGCCGGCCTTGACGGCGTCAGCGCCCAGTTCGGCGGTCACCGTTCGGCGTTCCTCGACCGTCAGCGGGGCCGGAAGGGCGCCGCCGTTCAGCAGGTTCACCAGTTCGGAGGCCTCGGCGATGGAGAAGTTCCCGGTGATCTGGCCTGTGCCGCCCGTGATGGGGCTCTGGATCGTCGGCGCCGAAATCACCTTGCCATCCAGGATGATGGCGAAGGGCTTGCCGATATTGGCCGCGGTCGTCTCGCCGAAGCGTCGCGCGCCCTGGCCGTCGAAGCGGAAGTCGATGGCGGGGCGGCCGCTCTGGTCGGCGCCGACGCCGGCGCGGGTCAGGTTCTCGCCCGAGACCAGCACGCGCTTCTTGACCAGATAGGGCGTCACACCGTCCGAACCCATCAGCAGTTGGGCGTCCGGCGGCACGCGGCCGGCGACCGCGTCCTGCACCGAGTTTTCGGTGTCGACCATCTGGAAGGTCAGCTGGGCCGTCTGGCCGATGACCCGTTCCAGGGCGGCGGGATCGCTCTCGCCAGGGGCCTGGACGACGATACGCTCGGCGCCCTGGCGGGTGATGGAGGGCTCGCGGGTGCCCAGGCTGTCGATGCGGCGGCGCACGACCTCGATGGACTGGTCCACCGCCGTCGCGCCCATGCTGTTCAGCGTCGCCTCGGTAAAGGCCAGGCGAATGCGGTCGGAGCCGACACGCTGCACCTGACGCTCGGCCACGCCGCTGGCGTTCGTCGGGCCGACCAGGGCCTCCAGCGCCGTATAGCCGGCGTCCTGGCGGGTCGGATCGGACAGGGTAATGATCGCGCCGCCCGCTTCACGCGAGATCTGGTTGGTGGCGATGCCCGCCTCGCGCAGCGAGACCCGGACGTCCTCGATCAGGTTGTCGACGCGCTTGGTCCGCATCGCGGCCACGTCGACTTCCAGCAGCAGATAGGATCCGCCCTGGAGGTCGAGACCCAGGTTCAGGGCGTTCTTCGGCAGCCAGCCCGGCAACGACTCGCGTTGCGCCGGAGACAGGGCGTTCGGGAAGGCCAGCAGCACGCCGAAGACGAGCGCAAACACGACCAGGATGATCTTCCAGCGCGACAGCTGAATCATGGACGGGGGTTCCGGTTCAGCGAGCCGAGGCTCACGCCTTGGAGTCGTTGGCGGCGATGGCGGTGCGGTTGCGCACCTCGGCGATCATGCCCTTGACCACACGCACATTGACGCTGGGGGCGATCTCGACATTGACCTCGGCCTCTTCGACGCGGGTCACCTTGCCGATCAGGCCAGACGACAGGACGATGGTGTCGCCGCGCTTCACGGCCGCGATCAGGGCCTGATGCTCCTTCGCCCGCTTCTGCTGCGGACGGATCAGCAGGAAGTAGAACAGTACGAAGATCGCGACGAACGGCAGGAACTGCACGATCATGGCCATAAGGCCGCCTTCACCAGTGGGCGTCATTTGGTCGTTCCCCGGGGGATGAGGCAGCCGCTTCCGGGCGCCCGTTAAAACAAGGCGCGGAACCTAGGGCCGAGACCCTGCGATTGCAACGCGGCGTGATGGTTCGGCGTCTCTAACGTGGCAAAACAGTCAACGGATCGATCGCCACCGGCTCGTCGCCCTGCATCCGGCGGGTCTCGAAGTGGATCGAGGGACGCCCGTCGCCGGCGGTCAGCCCGACCGTGCCGACCTGCTGGCCCGCACGGACATCGGCCCCGTCGTCGACCGTCGCCGAACCGAGATGCCCATAAACGGTCCGCCAGCCGTCGCGGTGAATGATCAGCACGGTCAGGCCCTGTCCGATGATGTCGTCGCCGACATAGGCCACGCGCCCGCCGGCCGCAGCGTTCACCGGTGCGCCCGCCGCCGCACCGATATTGATGCCGTTGTTGCGCTCGCCCAGACCCACCGGCCCGAACCGGCGCAGGACCTCGCCCCGCACCGGCCATTGCAGGCTTGTGGCTCCGGCGGGCGCGACGCCGGTCGCACCGGTCGCGGCCGGTTGTCGCGGCGGCGGCGGCGCGGCCGGATTGCCGGACGGCGGCGGAGGCGGCGGGGGAATCACTCCGTTCTCGGGCACCATGACCCCGACGGGCGCAGGCCCGGTCGCATAGGGATCAGGGCCGGTGTCGAGCGCGCTGTCGGGCAGGATGACCGACTGGCCCACGGTGATCGCGCCGCGCGGCCCCAGACCGTTCAGGTCGATCAGGATCTGCACCGGGGTCTGGAACCGCCGCCCGACGCCCGAGATCGTGTCCCCCGGCTGGATGACATAGGCCGCGCCCGCATTGACGCTCATCGGCGCGCTGGGCGTCACATAGGACGGCGAGGTCGCGGGCGGCCTATAGGCCGGGGGATTGGAGGCCGGCGGCGGATAGTTGTCTGACGACGAGGATGAAGGCGGCGGCAGCGCCCCGCCCTCGATCCGCTCGGTCGGCGCGGTCATCGGCGGCGGCGCCTCATAGACCGGCGGCTGGGGCTGGGCGCCGTAGGGATCGGCCGGACGCGCGACGGGCGCGCCATAGCCTTCCATCGGCCGGGTCGAATAGCGCGGGGCCTCCGGATAGCTGGCGCAGGCCGTGGCCGCCATTCCGGCAAAGGCGATCGCCGCCGCCCTCATCCAGTTCGCCCCGACCCGATTGAAAAGACGCATCCGCCGCTCCCCGTTCACCCTGCCGGACATGCCCCGCCGGAGCGCACAAGCCAACCCGCCAAAGCGCGCGAAAGTGGGGCGGAGAGGTTAACGGGCGGGCGGCGGCCGCGTCCGTACATTGATGTTCACGCGTCGATTCAGTGGTTCTGCCACGCCATCGGCGGTCGGTCGGGCCAGCAGCGTCTCGCCGATACTGCGCTGCTGGATATCGTCCCACCGCACACCGAGCCGCACCAGCTCGCGTGCAACGGCGTCGACTCGTCGAGCGGCCAGGCGGGCGTTGGCGTCTGCAGGCCCCAATGTGTCCGAGAAGCCTTCCAGCAGAAAGAGGGTGTTGCCGGGCTCATAGCCCACCACAAGATACTCAAGGTTCGGCTTCTGCGCCTCCGGAATTATCGCGCTGCCCAGCGGGAAATAGGGACCCCAATAGTGCCAGAGGCCAGGCCCGCCCTCCTCCGCAAGAATCTCGAAGCAATGCCGATCACCGCTGGGCAAACCAGCATAGGGCAGTTCCGCACTCCACAGGCTCCAACCCTGCGCCCGGGCGCGCCTCAGTTCGAGATCGACAATCCGGGGTGACGGCGGCTCACCCTGCCGACCGAGACTGGATCGACGGATGCGATAGTTGAGAAAGCCGTATCGCGACGCTGACGCGGCGGCCGCCACCTCGCGCACCGAGCGGAATCCCTCAGGCGTCAAACCACCGGATGCAGGATCAATGCAAACGGTCCACGTCTGTGCCCGCGCAGCCGGCGTCGCGCCGCACAAGAGACCGATCAACAGGGCGAAACGAAACCACATGGCGTCACTGTCCGCCATGCAACCGCCGGCGTCACCCCTCCTTGGCCGTGCCCTCGACCAGGGGCACGAACCGGACCTCGCACAGGCTCTCGCGGCGGAAGGACCCGTCCTCCTGGCCCGTGTAGCGGTGCAGCATCTGCACCGACGTCCGGCCCACCGGGGCGACCAGCACCCCGCCGGGCTTCAGCTGTTTCAGCAGTTCGGTCGGCTCGTTCGGCGAGGCGGCCGTGACCATGATCCGGTCGAACGGCGCCTGTTCGGGCCAGCCGAGGCCGCCGTCGGAGTGTCTGGTAATGACGTTGTCGATACCGAGGGTCCGCAGCTTGCCCTCGGCCTCGACCAGCAGGCTGCGATAGCGTTCGACCGAATAGACATAGCGCGCCAGCCGCGACAGCACCGCGCACTGGTAGCCGCTGCCGGTGCCGATCTCGAGCACCCGGTGGCGCGGCTCGACCTCCAGCGCCTGGGTCATCAGGCCGACGATATAGGGCTGGGAGATGGTCTGGGCGCAGTCGATCGGCAGGGCCTGGTCCTCCCACGCCTGATCGAGGAATTTCTGGTGCACGAACACGGCGCGGTCGATCGATTCCATCGCCGCCAGCACCCGGGGATCGGTGACCCCCTGTTGCCGCAGCGACAGGATCAGCCGCCCCGCCCTGTCGTCCTTCAGGTTCATCGGAAACTCCTTCTCCCCCCGGGGGAGAAGGTGGCTCCCGAAGCGAGACGGATGAGGGGGTTTGTTCCGCACGCGCCAGCGGTCAGAGCGAGGTCCGCGGCGACAGCCCCCTCATCCGAGCCCTGCGGGCCCACCTTCTCCCCCGAGGGGAGAAGGGTCTGAACGTCGTCGCTCATCCCGCCAGCGCCTTCGGCGGCGCCCCGCCCAGCAGGCCCCGCAGGTCGTGGACGCTGGGCTTGTGGGTCAGGTCGATATGCAGCGGCGTGACCGAGATCTTGCCGTCGTCCATGGCCCGCAGGTCGGTGCCCGGCGCGTGGTCCTGTTTCGACCCGCGGAAGCTCATCCAGTAGTAGTCGCGGCCGCGCAGGTCCGTGCGCTTGACCGCATGCATCTCTCCGGCCTGACGGAAGCCCTGCACGGTCACCTCGACCGCCTTGACCGCCTCCGGCGGTCGCGCCGGGAAGTTCAGGTTCATCACCACGCCCACCTGCCAGGTCTCGGCCAGCAGACGGCTGATGATCGGCGGGGCAAAGGCTTCGGCCGTCTCCCAATGGGCGGTGACGTCATCGTGGAACCGCTCCAGCGACTGGCTCAGCGCGATCGAGCGGATGCCGAACGCCATGCCCTGCAGCGCGCCTGCCACCGTACCGGAATAGGAGCAGTCCTCGCCGACATTGTGCCCGCGATTGACGCCGGACAGCACCAGGTCCGGCCTGGCGTCCATCAGGTCGTTGACGGCCAGGACGACGCAGTCGGTCGGCGTGCCCGTGACCGAGAACCGCTTGTCCCCGAACCGGTTGACCCGCAGCGGCTCGGTCAGGGTGATCCCCCGACCCTTGCCCGACTGTTCCTCGTGCGGCGCGACGATCCAGACGTCGTCCGACAGCGTCCGCGCAATCCGTTCCAGACAGGCCAGGCCCTCGGCCTCGATGCCGTCGTCGTTGGTCAGCAGGATGCGCAAATCAGAAGCCTTTGATGAGTCGGGAGGGAATAGCCGAATCCCCGCCCCCGCGCACCCTGCGACCGCATCACTGGATGACGGCGATGTCCGTGCCCAGGATCACGAAGGCGCCGTCGCACTCGTTGCGGATGTTGGAACCCTCGTAATCATAGCGGTCGCCCGGCAGGTCGTCGGACCATTCCATGGCCGTGCCGGTGACCCGCACCTTCTGGCGACCGATCGTGGCCGCCGCCATACGCTGTTCGTCGCGCGGCAGGGCCCCCGAGACACAGGGACGGCGCGTGCCCGCAACGTAGCGGTTCTCGCTCTCGATCAGCTGGAATTCCTCGCCCGAGAAATTGATCCAGCCTTCGAAGACGGTCGGGGTCGGGGCGGGCTGGACCTCGGCGACAGCCGGGGCGGCGACAATCAGTGACAGGGCCAAGGCTGTGAGGATCGTCTTCATTCCGCGTCTCCTGTTTCAGAGGCCAACAATAGCCGACTATCCATCGCAAGTCCTTCTCCCCTTGCGGGAGAAGGTGGCCGAGCGAAGCGAGGTCGGATGAGGGGTGACACCGGGGCGTCGAATGGGCGGTCGGTGGCGGTCACCGGCGAGACCGGGAGTCACCCCTCATCCGCCCCTCCGGGGCACCTTCTCCCGCAAGGGGAGAAGGAGACTGAACCTCAACCGACGTTCGTCGCCCCGCCCATATAGGGCAGCAGGGCCGCCGGCACGGCGATCCGCCCGTTCTCGTCCTGATAGTTCTCCATGATCGCCACCAGCGTCCGCCCGACCGCCAGGCCCGAGCCGTTCAGCGTGTGCACGAACTCCGGCCTGCCCTCCTTGCGCTTGAACCGCGCGTCCATCCGCCGCGCCTGGAAGTCCCCGCAGTTCGAGACCGAGCTGATCTCGCGATAGGTCCCCTGCGACGGCAGCCAGACCTCCAGATCAAAGGTCTTGCGCGCCGAGAAGCCCATGTCGCCCTTGCACAGCAGCATGCGGCGATAGGGCAGCTCCAGCTTCTGCAGGACGGCCTCGGCGCAGGTCGTCATCCGCTCGTGTTCCTCGTCGGATTTGTCCGGCGTGGTGATGGAGACCAGCTCGACCTTGTGGAACTGGTGCTGGCGGATCAGCCCGCGCGTATCCCGCCCCGCCGACCCCGCCTCGGCCCGGAAACAGGGCGTCAGGGCCGTCAGCCGCAGCGGCAGCTCCTCCTCCGGCGTGATCTGCTCACGCACGAGGTTGGTCAGGGAGACCTCGGCGGTGGGGATGAGAAGGTGCTCGCCGACGCGGAACAGATCCTCCTCGAACTTAGGCAGCTGCCCGGTCCCGAACATCGCCTCGTCCCGCACCAGATAGGGCGGATTGACCTCCAGATAGCCGTGCTCGGTCGTCTGCACGTCGAGCATGAACTGGCCGATCGCCCGTTCCAGCCGCGCCAGCCCGCCCTTGAGCACCGCGAACCGCGCGCCCGACATCCGCGCCGCCGCCTCGAAGTCCAGCAGCCCCATGGCCTCGCCGAGGTCGGCGTGATCCTTGGCCGGACCACCGGCGCGCGGCGTCCCCCAGCGCGAGGTCTCGACATTGCCCGCCTCGTCCTCGCCGTCCGGCACGTCGTCAGCCGCGAGGTTCTTCTGCGCCGCCAGCAGGTCGCGCAGCGCCCTGCCCTTCGCCGCCTCGACCTCGCCGTGGCCGGCGATATCGCCCTTGAGCGTTTCCACCTCGGCCTTCAGCCGGTCAGCCTCCTCCATGTCCTTGCGGCCCATGGCGGCGCCGATCAGTTTGGAGGCCGCGTTGCGCTTCGCCAGCGCCTCCTGCCCCGCCGTCTGGGCGGCCCGCAGTTCGGTATCAAGGCTCAGGATCTGGTCGACCAGCGCCTGCGCATTCTCCACGCCGCGCGACGACCAGCCGGCGACGAAATGACCGGGGGTGTCTCGAATGGCTCGGATATCGTGCATGGCGCGGTCTTTTGGGCAGGCTTTGGGGAAGCGGATGCTCTAGCGGGCGTCGCCGCAGGGGGCAAACGCCACGCGCTTCCTTCTCCCGGTGGGAGAAGGTGGCCGCAAAGCGGACGGATGAGGGTTCGGCCTCACCGGTGACGCACGGCCCTCACCCTTTCGCCTGACCGATCGCTGCGCTCCCGGAGGCTCAAGCCCTCTCCCACCGGGAGAGGGAATGGCTATGATCGCCCCATGACCCTGCACGCCCCCTACGACCCGTCCAACATCTTCGCCAGGATCCTGCGCGGCGAAATCCCCGCAGTGAAAGTCTGGGAGGACGACGCCGTCCTCGCCTTCATGGACGTCTTCCCCCAGTCCGAGGGCCACGTCCTTGTGATCTCGAAAACATCCACCGCCCGCACCCTGCTGGAGGTCGAACCCGACGTGCTGACCGCCCTCGCCGCCGCGACCCGGCGCACCGCCCGCGCCGTCGAGAAGGCCCTCAGGCCCGACGGCGTCTCGATCATGCAGTTCAACGGCGAGGCCGGCGGCCAGACCGTCTTCCACCTGCACGTCCACGTCATCCCCCGCTGGTCCGACCGCGACCTCAAGGGCCACGGCCAGGCCGGCATGGCCGATGTCGAGGACCTCAAGGCGACGGCGGCGAAGATCGCGGAGGCGCTGGACTAATCTCCGCCTCCCCCGCTAAAGGCGGAGCGAGGCCGGCTTAGCTCAGTTGGTAGAGCGCCAGTTTTGTAAACTGGATGTCGCGGGTTCGATTCCTGCAGCCGGCACCACTCCTTCCGGGCCGCTCCCTCATGGCCGAACGCGCGATCAACAAACTGGGTCACCGCATCGGCGCGCGGGGCGGAAAGACGCGCGCCGCGATCCTGGACGCGACCCGCCGCCTGCTGGACCGCCAGCACCTCGGCGAAATCCGGGTCGCCGACGTCGCGCTCGAGGCCGGCGTGTCGCCGTCGAATTTCTACACCTATTTCAAGACGGTGGAGGAACCGGTTCTGGCCCTGTGCGAAGCCGCCGCCGTCGATTTTGCGCCCCTGTCACGCCACCTCGAAGGCGACTGGTCGGCGGAGAACGCCTTCGCCGCCGCCCGCGCCTACGTCATGGACGTCCTGCTGATCTGGCGTGACCACGGCCCGGTCCTGCGCATCGAACACATGCTGGCCGACAAGGGCGAGGCCGGTTTCGTCGAGGCGCGCATCCGCCGTCTGCGTCGGGTCCACCTGTCGCTGGAGCGCCGTATCGCCGTCGCCCACGCCACCGGATATCACGCGCCCGGCCTCGATCCCCGCCTGACCTCCTACGAGGTCGCCAATCTGGTGGAATCGGTTGCAGGCGGCTTCGACCTGATGCGACGCGGCGACACCCCGCCCGACGCCATCATCGACACTACCGCCCATATCGTCGTGAAACTGGTGACCGGCCGCTGATTTCCTCTCCCTCCCCCTCGGGGGAGGGAGAGGCCTGAGCCTCAGGTCCCGAGCGGCCCATACAGCCAGGTCAGCCAGATCCCGATGGCCAGAAACGTCCCGAACGGCAGCTTCTGGGTCATTTCGACCTTCCTGCGCGTCATCAACAACGTCAGCACGATGCTGAACCCGGCGGCGCAGGCCCACAGCAGCACCGTCGGCAACCCCGTCCACCCGACCCAGGCCCCCGCCCCGGCGAACAGGATCGGATCCCCGCCGCCGAGCCCTTCCCTGCCGCGCACCCGCCGATAGATCTCGGCCAGCCCCCACAGGATGCCGAACCCGGCCACGGCGCCGACCAGTTGCGGGATCGGCCAGCCCTGGGCCAGCAGCGCCCCCGCGATCAGCCCCGTCGCGATCAACGGCAGGGTCAGCTCGTCCGGCAGCCAGAAATTCTCGGCGTCGATCAGGGCGATCAGCAGCAGTTGCCACCCCAGGGCCGCGGTCGCCCCGACCAGCAGCCAGCCGCTGTCATATCCCCACAGCGCCGCCCAGACCCCGATGGCCGCCGCCCCGCATTCGATCAGGATATAGCGCGGCGACACCGCCGCCCCGCACATCGCGCACTTTCCACGCTGGACCAGCCAGCTGATCGCCGGAACCAGCTGCCAGGCTTTAAGCGTCTCGCCGCAGCTCATGCAGTGCGACGGGGTGACGACGATCTCCTCGTCCCTCGGCAGGCGCACGGTCACCGCGGCGATGAAGCTGCCGAAGATCAGGCCCAGCAGGCCCATGACGATGGAAGCGTAAACAAGGCTCATCGCTCCCCATACCCGTCACCCTCGGGATTGTCCCGAGGGCCCGGCCCCTTTCACCGTGCATCCCGGCGAAGGCCGGGGTGCACGGAAAGGAAGCGTCAGCCCCCTCCGAGCGCCACCGCGATCCGATAGGTGGCGAACGACGCCAGATAGGCCAGGGCGAACATGTAGACGACCATGACCCACATCCATTTCCAGCTGTTCAGTTCGCGCTTCACCACCCCCAGGGTCGCCACGCACTGCGGCGCAAAGACGTACCAGGCCAGGAACGACAGCCCCGTCGCCAGCGACCACTGGGCCGCCAGGGTCGCGCCCAGCAGGCTTCCCGCGCTCTCCACGTCGGCGATGGCATAGACGGTGCCCAGGGCGGCCACGGCCACCTCGCGCGCCGCCATGCCGGGCACCAGGGCCACGACCATCTGCCAGTTGAAGCCGATGGGGGCGAAGATCGGCTCCAGCGCGTGGCCGATCATCCCGGCGAAGGAATAGTCGATGGCCGGCTGGGTCGCGCCCTCGGGCGGATAGGGGAAGGTCGAGGCGGCCCAGACCAGGATCATCAAGGGCAGGATGATCCGCGCCGCCCGCTCCATGAAGATCCTGGCGCGGATCCACAGGTTCAGCAGCACCGACTTGGCGTCGGGCGTCTTGTAGGCCGGCAGCTCCATCATGAAGGGCTCGACAGCGCCCCTCCAGAACACCTTGCGGATGACGAAGGAGACCAGCAGCGCCGACACGATCCCCGCCGCATAGAGGCCGAACATCACCAGCCCCTGCAGGTTGGCGAAGCCCCAGACCGTCTGCTGCGGAATGAAGGCCCCGATGATCAGGGTGTAGACCGGGATGCGCGCCGAACAGGTCATCAGGGGCGCGACCATGATGGTCGTCAGCCGGTCCCGCTTGGCGTCGATCACCCGCGCCGCCATCACGCCGGGAATGGCGCAGGCGAAGGAGGACAGCAGGGGGATGAAGGCCCGACCATGCAGCCCCGCCCCGCCCATGATCCGATCCATCAGGAAGGCCGCCCGCGCCATATAGCCGAAGTCTTCCAGCAGGATGATGAAGGCGAACAGGATCACGATCTGCGGCAGGAAGACGAGCACGCCCCCCACGCCCGCGATCACCCCGTCGACGATCAGACTCTGCACCAGGGGCCAGACCGGCCCGCTGTCGGGTACGACCGCGCTGACACCCGCACCGATCAGGCCGAAACCCGCCTCGATCGCGTCCATCGCCGGCGTCGCCCAGGCGAACACCGCCTGGAACATGACGAACAGCAGGGCCATCAGAACGACCAGTCCGATGACCGGATGCAGCAGGACCCCGTCGATCCTGCCGGTCAGGGTGTCCGGCCGCTCCGGCGGACGCACCGCCGCGCGCATGATCTGCTCGGCCCGGCGATGAGCCTCGCGAATGGCCTCGGCGTCCGGCGCGGTCCAGGTCTCGCCCCCGGACGTCCAGCCCGGCCCGGCGGCCGTCTCGATCTCGGCGACCAGGTCCTCGATGCCGCGCCTGCGCGTCGCCACCGTGGTCACGATCGGCACGCCCAGTTCGGCGCGCAGCCTCTCAAGATCGATGCGCAGGCCCTGTCGCTGGGCGATGTCGTACATGTTGAGCGCCAGAACCATCGGCCGCCCCACGGCCTTCAGCTCCAGAATCAGCCGCAGCACCAGCCGCAGATTGGTCGCATCGGCCACCGCCACGATCACATCCGGCACGGCCTCGCCCACCAGTCGTCCGAGGACCGCGTCGCGCGTGACCTCCTCGTCCGGGCTGCGGGCCCGCAGCGAATAGGTCCCCGGCAGGTCCAGCACCGACATCGACCGGCCCGAGGCGGCCAGCACCCGGCCCTCCTTCCGCTCCACCGTGACCCCGGCGTAGTTCGCGACCTTCTGGTGCGCGCCGGTCAGGGCGTTGAACAGGGCGGTCTTGCCCGAGTTGGGGTTTCCGACCAGGGCGACCCGCAGGGGCCTGACAGCGACGTCCATTATTCAGCGGCTTCCGGCAGGGCCGCGGCCAGGTCCACAGTCAGGCTGGCCGCCTCCTTGCGGCGCAGGGCCACGCGCATGTCATCGACCTTCAACGCCATCGGATCACGGCCGAACAGACCCTCGTGCAGCAGTTCGACGTTCGCCCCCTCGACAAAACCCAGCTCCAGCAGACGGCGCTCCAGCTCCACCTCGCCGGCCTGATGGTGGCAATGGTCGCCGACCGAGACGATGACGCCGCGGTCGCCTACGCGGGCGTCGCTCAACTTGATGACACTGGACATTGCGAACGCTTATCAGGAGCGCAAGGAAAGTCCAGCGACAGACCTCTCCCTCCCCCTCCGGGGAAGGTGGTCGGAGCGCAGCGGAGACGGGCTGGGGCGGCAGGGCGATCCAGACAAGGCCGTCATGGGACACCATGCCGCCCCCACCCGGCGCGGCGCGCCTGCCCTCCCCCGAGGGGGAGGGAGAATCATTACTCCGCCGCCGCCGGGATCGGATCGTTGGCGACCGCTTCCTGGGCCTCCCATTCCTCGATCTTGCGGGCGGTGTATTCGGGCGACCTGGTGAAACGCGCGAGCGCTCCATAGATCACCGGCACCACAAACAGGGTCAGCAGGGTCGAGAACATGGCCCCGGTGAAGATCACCACGCCGATCGTCTGGCGGCTGCCGGCCCCCGCACCCTGCCACAGGACGAGCGGCAGAGCCCCGAAGGCCGTAGCGATCGAGGTCATGATGATCGGGCGCAGACGCAGCGCCGAACTCTCGACGATGGCCTCCTTGATCGAGCGGCCCTGGTCGCGCAACTGATTGGCGAACTCCACGATCAGGATGCCGTTCTTGGCCGCGATCCCGATCAGGATGATCAGCCCGATCTGCGAATAGATGTTCAGGCTGGAGCCGGCCATCAGAAGGCCGAACAGCCCGCCCGCGGCTGCCAGAGGCACGGTCAGCATGATCACCGCCGGGGTGATCCAGCTCTCGAACTGGGCGGCCAGCACCAGGAAGACGAGCAGCAGGGCCAGGGCGAAGGCCCAGGTCACGGCGCCGCCGGCCTCCTGCTGGTCGCGCGCCGCGCCGCCGTACTGCAGGGTGACGACGCCCTGCGGCTGCTGCGCCGCCTGCTCTTCCATGAAGGCGACGGCGTCAGCGATGGTCATGCCGGGGTTAAGGTCCGCCGACAGAGTGATCGCACGTTGTCGGTCGAGACGGCGACGGTCTGGCGTGTCGCCGGACGTCTCCGTCGTGACCACGGACGACAGCGGCACCAGGGCGCCGGACCCCGCGCCCACATACAGCCGTTCCAGATCCCCGATGGAGGTCCGATTGGCCCGCTCGGTCTGCAGGATCACATCGTATTCCTGCCCGCCGCGGATGTAGGTCGTGGCCAGGCGGGATCCGAACATGGTCTCCAGCGTCCGCCCGATCTCCTGGGCGGACACGCCGAGGGCGGCAGCCTTCTCGGGATCGACATCGACCAGCAGACGCGGCGCATTGGGCTCGTAGTTCAGACGCGGGCGCGAGAATCCGGGGTTCTCCAGCGACGCCGCCAGAAGCGGTTGCAGCCAGTTATAGATCTCTTCGTACTCAGCGCCCGTGGCGATGAGCTCGATCGAATTTCCGCCGCCGCCGCCCCGTTGGAAGGCCCCGGGCGTGGAGGCGTTGACCTGGGCGCCCGTCTGGCTGCGCAGCTTGCCGTTCAGTTCCTGGGCGATATCGTCGGCGCTGCGATCCCGCTCCGACCAGTCCTTCAGGATCAGCGAGGCGTTGCCGGAGTTGTAGCTGCCGCCGCCGAACCCTGGGGCGGAAATCAGGAAGCTTTCGACCTCGCCCGCGTCCTTGTACTCCGCAAGGATCGGCTCCAGGCCCATCATGATCTGGCGTGTGTAGTCGAAGCCGGCGCCCTCAGGCCCCTGGACGCGCACCTGAACCCGACCCCGATCCTCGGGCGGCACAAGTTCGTCCGGCAGGGTCAGGAATATGCCCCCGGCCCCCGCGCCGACCAGCAGGATCAGCAGGGAGACGCCGATCACGGCCACCCGCTTGCCGACCATCGCGTCCAGCGAATGGGCGTAGGAATTCTTCAGCCCGTCCATGGCCCGATCGACGTTGCGCGCCAGCCAGCCCGAGCCGGCGGCGGGCTTCAGGATCTTGGACGCCAGCATCGGCGACAGGCTCAGCGCCAGGAAGGCGGAGAAGGCTACGGCCGCGGCGATGGCCGCCGCCAGTTCGACGAACAGCCGACCGACGTATCCGGGCAGGAACAGCAAGGGCGCGAACACGGCCAGCAGGGTCACGGTGGTGGCGATGACGGCGAAGAAGACCTGACGCGTGCCGCGCTCGGCGGCGACCAGCGGCGGTTCGCCGTGGTCGAGGCGGCGCTGGATATTCTCGGTCACCACGATGGCGTCATCGACCACCAGTCCAACGGCCAGCACCAGAGCCAGCAGGGTCAGCAGGTTCAGCGAGAAACCGAGCGGCGCCAGGACGATGAAGGTCGACAGCAGGCAGATGGGGGCCACGATCGACGGGATCAGCGCCGCCCGGAAGCTGCCCAGGAAGATGAAGTTCACGAAGGCCACCAACACCATGGAGATGCCGATGGTGATCCACACCTCGTCGATGGCGTGGGACGTGAAGACCGAGTTGTCCGAGCCGACGACCAGTTCGGTGCCGGGCGGCAGTGTGGCTTGCAGTTCCTCGACCAGCGCCTCGACGCCCTTGGAGATTTCCAGATCGTTCGACTGGGCCTGACGGGTCACGGCCAGACCGATCTGGTCCAGTCCGTTGCCGCGGAAAAGGCGGCGCGCCTCGGCGGGGCCTTCCTCGACCCGGGCGATGTCGCCCAGACGGGTCACATAGGTCGCGCGGGCCTGCAGGGCGCCGGTTGCGCCCGAGCCGTTGGGAATGGAGCCGGTCGAGATCGCACCCGAGGCGCCCGCCGAACCGATCGAGGCCGATCCGGCCGTGCCGATCGGCAGCCGGGCGAAGTCCTCGGGCCGCGCATAGGTCCGGGCCACCCGGACGGTGTAGTCCTTGTCCGTCGATTCCAGCGCGCCGGCGGGCAGTTCGACGTTCTGGCTCGTCAGGGCCTGTTCGACGTCCGAGACGGTCAGGCCGCGCGCACCCATGGCGGCGGCGTCCAGCCAGATCCGCATGGCGTAGCGCTGCTCGCCGTAGATCTGGGCCTGGGCCACGCCTGGCACGGTCGCCAGACGGTCCAGCAGGTTGCGGTCGGCGTAGTCGGTCAGCTCCAGCCGGTTCATCGACGACGACCGCAGGAACAGGATCATGATCGGCTGGCTGTCGGAATCGGCCTTGGAGACTTCCGGCGGCTGGGCCTGGTCCGGCAAGCGGCCCTGCACCCGGCTGACCCGGTCGCGCACGTCCGAGGCCGCGACGTCGATATCGCGATCCAGGGCGAATTCGATGGTGACGTTCGACCGGCCGTCGCGGCTGGACGAGGTGATCCGCTCAACGCCCTGGATGCCCGCGACCTGCTGCTCGATCGGCTCGGTGATCCGGTTCTCGATGACCTCGGCCGAGGCCCCTGCGTAGCTGGTCGAGACCGAGACGATCGGCGGATCGACGTCCGGCAGTTCCCGCACCGGCAGGAAGAAGAAGGCCGCCGCCCCGATCACACACAGCACGATCGCAGCCACGGCCGCGAACACCGGCCGCCGGACGGCAATGTCGGAGAGCATCATCGTGCAGCCGCCTGCGGCTGCGCGGCGGCGCCCTGTGCGCCAGGCCTTGCGCCCCCGGCTCCCGCAACCGTGATCGGCGCATTGGGCTGGATGCGGTTCAGGCCGGAGCCGACAACGCGGTCATTGGCCGAGAGACCCGAGACGATCTCGACGAAGCCGTTCTCGACCGCTCCGGTCTCGACCGTCACCCGCTGGGCGGTCGAGCCGCGCTCACCCGGGGCGATGCGATAGACGAAGGCGCCGTCGCCTTCGTACTGGATGGCGGATTCAGGCACCGACGGCGTCTGGCGCTGGCCCTGCTGGATCCCGACCCGCATGAGCATGCCGGGACGGATGCGTCCGCCGGGGTTGGGGAACTCGGCGCGTGCGGTCACGGCGCGCGTCGTCTCGTTGATCCGGGTGTCGATCAGGGCGATCCGGCCCGAGAACTGTTCGGAGCCATAGGCGTCGGCCGTGGCCACGATCGGCAGGCCCTGACGCAGCAAGGCGAGGTAGCGTTCAGGCACCGGGAAATCGACGCGGATCACCGAGGTGTCATCCAGGGTGGCGATGACGGCTCCCGGGCTGATCAGGGTGCCCGGCGTCACCGACGACAGACCCAGGGTGCCGGCGAACGGAGCCCGGATCATCCGGTCGCCGCGACGCGCCTCGGCGGCGGAGAGCGAGGCCTGGGCCGTCTCCAGCGCCGTTTGGGCGTCCTCGGCGGACACGCGCGGCGCGACGCCGCGCTCGGCCAGTGCCTTGAACCGGTCGTACTCGCGCTGGGCCTGCGCCACCTGGGCGCGGGCCTGAATGATGCTGGCGTCTTCCTCGCGCGCCTGCAGCTGGACCAAAGGCGTCCCCGCAGCCACGCGCTGACCGTCGCTGAACAGGACGGCGGTGATCAGCTCCGAGGTGCTGGAGGTGACGTTCACCGACCGTCGACCGCGGGCAACGCCGAGCACATTGATCTGGTCGCTGAAGGGCCGCAGCGCCACCACAGCCTCGGACACGGCCTGGCCGCGCCCGCCGCCGGGTCCGCCCGGACCTCCGGCGCCCGGCTCATCACCCGCGAAGGCGACGCGCAATACGGCCGCGACGATCATCAGACCGAGCACGGCGGCGGCGATGACGAGGAACAAATGACGTCTGATCACGCGGTACGATCTCTATAAGCAAGCGGGCGGCCCGGAATACCCATTCCGCCTCGCTAGGCAACCTAAAGAGTTTGTAACGTGCGCCGTTCCAGTTTCCGGCGCGCCAGACTGTCGCGGATCAAAATCTGCGCCAGAGGGCGACCATCGCGCCCTCCGCCAGCGGCGTTTCCCGGCCCGAGACCGTGCGCCGCCACCCGGCCTGCAGGCTCCAGCGACCGAGGTTGCGCACCACCGAGGTCTCGACAGACAGCCAGCGTGCGCCGTCGCCGTCCGTCATACCGCCAAAGGCCTGGCCCAGCACCATCCAGCCTTCGCCGAAATGGCCGCCCACGGTGAAGTCCGCCCGGGTCTCGTCCGGCAGGCCGTCGCGCATGCGCCGGGCCGCCTGGATCTCGACGAATGATCGCTCCGGTCCCCATCCGCCGGCCAGACCCCGCCCCGGCCCGCCCAGCGAATGACCGGCCGACACCCGGACCTCCCAGTCCTGCTCGCCCGCGCCCGGCGCGGCATAGCCTGCGTTGCGCCCGTCGCCGGAGATCGAATAGCCGGCATAGAGGCTGACCGCGTTCCGGTCGTCACGATACGCCTGCCAGGCCACGCCGAGTTCGACGGGCCCCCGCCCGTCATAGTCGACGAAGGCGTCCTCGCCCGACTGCCAATCGCCCTTGAACTGGACCGTCAGAGTCTCGGTCAGCCCGTATTGGGCGAACACGCCCAGCGACCGGTCCTCGCGTTCCATCGGCAGCGGCAGGACCGCGCCGGACGGGTCGTAACCCTCCTTGGCCCGCATCGTCTCCGCCTTGACGATGACCTGCCCCTTGCCCTTGCGCTGGGTCCAGGCGTTGGCGTCGGCCGACGTCGCCGCCGTCGCGAGCAACAGGCCCGCGAGGCAGCGATAGAGCATCAGGCGTCGTAGCCAGGCGATTTGCGATCCACCAGACGCAGCGCGCCCGGCCAGGCCAGGGCGGCGATGAAGCCGATGCCCCTGCCCTGCTCCTTCGTCTCGGCCTGGGCAGCGTCGGGCGCCATGAGGACGTGTTCCCGCCCGCCGGACAGCGCCGCGACCTGCTGGGCGCAGGCGCGCTCGAGGAAGAACATCCCGACCCAGGCCGCAGCCGCAGTCTGTCCGACCGCCAGCGTCCCGTGGTTTCGCAGCAGCATCAGAGGCTTGTCGCCCAGGTCCGCCACCAGCCGCTCGCGCTCATCGTGATTCAGCGCCAGACCCTCATAGCCGTGGTAGGCGACCTGGTGCTGCAGCAGACAGGCGTTCTGGCCGATCGGCAGCAGCCCCTCGGCTTGCGCCGCCACGCCGACCCCGGCCACCGTGTGCAGGTGGATGACGAAATGCGCATCCTCGCGCGCCGCATGGATCGCAGAGTGGATGGTGAAGCCGGCCGGATTGATGAAGTTCTGCGTCTCCTGGACGATGTTCCCCTCCAGATCGACCTTCACCAGGGACGAGGCGGTGATCTCCTCGAAATAGAAGCCGTAGGGGTTGATCAGGAAATGGTGTTCCGGCCCCGGAACCCGCGCCGAGATGTGGGTGAAGATCATGTCGTCCCACCCGTGCAGGGCGACGAGCCGGTACAGGGCGGCCAGATCGACCCGCGCCTGCCATTCCTCGGCTGAGACCCGCGATTTCAAAGACTGGGCTGCGCCGTCGGCCATTCTGACTTCTCCATCGCCTCTTGCCGGGCGAAGCCGGCAAAGTCGCGCCAACACCGGATCGGGTCAAGACGCACCTTCAGGCTTCGTTAACCGAGTTTTCACCACCTGCGACCAAGGTCGAAACTGCTCGGATGCTCAACGTCCGGCCGGAGTTCGCCGTGACCGCTGTTGTCCAACTTCAGTCCCATCGCTCCACCGAGGCGGAGACCCTGTCCTCCGCACAGCATCTCCTTGAGCTCGCACGCGGCAAAGGTGTGGACGATCGCCGCCGGTTGCTGCTTGGCATTGCGGCCCTGTGCGACGCGACCCCGCCCGGCGCCGAGGCCTCGCCCATTCTCGGCGAGATCTTCATGGTCATCGCCCGCCAGGCCGAACGCGATATCCGACAAGCCCTGTCCGACAGCCTCGCCGCCGCCGAATGGGCCCCGCCCGCCCTCATCGCCATGCTGGCGCTCGATGAGATCGAGATCGCCCGCCCCGTCATCGCCCGGAGCCCGCTTCTGAAGGATCAGGACCTGCTGCGCGTCCTGGTCGAGGCCACCATCGAGCACCAGATCGAGGTCGCGCGCCGCCCCCGCATCAGCGGCCGGGTCGCCGACGCCATCATCGACCGCGGCGAACCCGCCAGCCTGACGGCGCTGGCCGGCAACAAGACCGCGGAAGTCAGCGACGACGCCCTCGGCCGTCTGATCGAGCAGTCACGCCGCATCGCCGCCCTGCGCGCGCCCCTGACCCGACACCCGCGCCTGAACGACGCCCTGGCGATGCAGCTCTATCAATGGGTCGGCCAGTCCCTGCGCGAGGCCATCGGCGAGCGCTTCCGCGTCGACGAGACCCGGCTGGCCGCAGCCATTGAGGCCGTAACCCACCCCGTCGCGGCTCCGCCCAGCGCCGAGCCGCTCGGCATGGGGCCCGCCGACGTCACCGATCACGAGGAGATGGAACGCCGTCTCGTCGCCAAGCTGCAGAGCGCCGGCCAGCTGCGCGCCGGCTTCCTGATCCGCGCCGTCCGCGAGAAACGCCTCAGCCTGTTTGAACACGGCATCGCGGCCTTGGGCGGCTTCCCGATCAGCCACATCCGTGCCGCGATCATGCGCCCCAGCCCGGACGCCCTGTTTCTGGGCTGCGCCGCCGTTGGCATCGACCGCGCCGTCTTCCCGGCCGTGCTCGATGAAATCCGCAAGCTGAACGATGGCTGGCCTGGCGATGAAGACGGGGGCTATGCGGGCCGCATGACCCTGCCGCCATCCGCCGCCATGCGCGAGTTCCGCGCCCTGATGGGCCACATCGACGACTGACAATCCGTCACGGCGTTTGACTTCCCTGTCCGGCTCGGCTTCTCGTGACCGGGTGAGCGTCGACCCCTCCTCCCTTCGAATCGCCTTTTGCGCCAGCGACCGCCCCGAGGCTGTCCAGGCCCGCGATCGCCTGGCCAAACGCTACGGATCGGCGCCGGAGGCCCAGGCCGATGTCATCGTGGCCCTCGGCGGCGACGGCTTCATGCTGGAGACCCTGCACGCCAACCTGATGCGCAAGATTCCGGTCTACGGCATGAACCGCGGCTCGGTCGGCTTTCTGATGAACGACTACGACGAGGAGGCCCTGCCCGAGCGGATCGCCGCCGCCGGCCGCGCCGTGATCCACCCGCTGCAGATGGACGCCTGGACCGAGAGCGGCGCGGTGCATACCGGCCTGGCCATCAACGAGGTCTCCCTGCTGCGTCAGACCCGCCAGTCGGCCAAGCTCAGGATCAGCGTCGACGGGAAGGTCCGGCTGGAGGAACTGGCCTGCGACGGCTGCATGGTCGCCACGCCCGCCGGCTCCACCGCCTACAATCTGTCGGCGCACGGCCCGATCATTCCCCTGGACGCGCGGATGCTGGCCCTGACGCCGATCAGCGCCTTCCGGCCGCGTCGCTGGCGCGGCGCCCTCCTGTCTCACCGCGCCAGTGTCGAGTTCGAGGTGCTGGAGGCCGACAAGCGCCCGGTCAGCGCCGTGGCCGACAGCCTGGAGATCCGTCGGGTCGTGAAGGTGGCGGTCAGGGAGCGCCGCGACGTCAGCCTGACCATGCTGTTCGACGCCGGCCGCTCGTTCGAGGAACGCGTCCTCGCCGAACAGTTCACAGGCTAAGGCCTGATCCGGATAGGTGTTGGCGGCTTTCCCCTGCACGCAGGTCACAGGTTCTTAAGAGCCCTCGTGCATCCTGAGGTCGTCAGTCTTCAGGAGTTCATCGTGAGCAACCCGGCTCAGGTCATCCGTCCGCCCAACATGCTGCGCGCCAAGGTCGGCGGCAGTTTCGGCGGCATCAATGCCGACGCCATCGCCAGGGCCGAAGAGGCCCTCAAGGCGATGTCCGGCCAGTTCGGTCAGTGGCTCCAGGACGAGATCACCAAGCTCGACGCGGCCCAGGTCGCGATCCGCGCGGAGGGTTACAACAGCCAGACCGCCGAAGGCCTTTATTTCCGCGCCCACGACCTGAAGGGTCTCGGCGCCACCTATCAGTATCCGCTGGTCACCCGCCTCGCCGGTTCGCTGTGCAAGCTGATGGACGATCCCATCAAACGCCTCGAGGCGCCGATGATGCTGATCGACGCTCACATCGACGCCATCCGGGCCGTCGTCCGCGACCAGATCCAGACCGACGACCACCCCACGGGCCGCGTCCTGGCGGAAACCCTCGAAGCCAAGGTCGCCGCGCACCGGGCGGGCTGACCCTTCCGTCGGGATGTCGGGAGCTTTTCGATATCTTCTGGCCCCTGACTAAAGTGGGAAGCCGGTGCTTATCGAATTGCCGCCTCACTCAGGGTTTACACCACTAGAGGCGCGATCTCGGCCCTGGCTTCGACCCCGTATAGGCGACTACGCGTGGTCCGGACCGACCCAGAGGGCCGCCCTCCACTCAAGCGCCCTCCCTCCGGGAGAGGGGTTTTTGCGTCATACCCATCAACGGACGCCCGAATTCACCTAACGAATTCAACGCTCCGATCTTTTGAGAGCCGTTTAACCAGGCGCCCTTCAAATCGGGCGTACACTCTCATCACCCGGTCTTTGACAATCCAGGTGAGCAGAAAGACACCGTCGGACGAAGCGCCCCTCGGCTAACCCACTGATTTTACTTAGACCACGGTGCGTTTCGTCCGTTTCGTCCGTTTCGTCAGGGTGTTTTACGTCCGGACCAACAGACGAAACCGGCGCTCAGGCAGTGAGCGACCGCGTCGCGAGCGGTAGCGCACCAAGAGAGCCTCAGGCCGCGTTCGCCGCCGTCATTCGAGCGGGGGGGCTGGTCGGCTGATCCAGCCGTTCCATCAGATAGGCCAGGTCATCCCTCGGCGCGTTCGGACGCTGGGTCAGGAACCGCTCCAGCATCCGCTCGCGGAAGGCCTCGCCTGACGTGTCCGCCCCTTCGGCCGACAGCTGACGCCAGGTGTCGACGCCGGCCCGGAACGCCTGGAACAGGCGCGGCGGCAGACCCGCACGGTCGTAGATTGCCTTCAGGCCCAGCGGACCGGCGTCATGCACCATCAGCCAGGCGCGCGGGTGCGGCGTCGACGACAGCTCGGCGACGCCGTGCTCGAACAGGGTCATCTTGCCCCGCGCCAGGGCCCGCAGCAGCAGGGACGCGGTCAGAGCCTTACGTGCATTCAGCTGGGCCACGAACATCGGCAGGTCCGCGCTTGCGCCCGCCTGGTCGATCAGGTCCACCGTCGCGCGTTCACGGGCGAAGCTCGACAGGCGGATGGCGGTCTCGGGCGCCACGGCATGGCGGGTGATCAGATGCTCGCGCACGGCGTCGGACGCCAGGGCGACCAGCCGTTCGGTGATGCCCAGCGGCAGGACCTGGCGATAGGCCAGGGCGGCCACGACCTCGGGTGTCTGGCCGAACCGGTCGACCACCTTGCCCATCGCGCCTTCGGAAATGTCGGCGTTGTCGTTGGACGCCAGGGTCCGCACCGCCTGTTCGCAGCCGTCCGAGCTCAACACGTCCGCAACGTCGCGCGACACGGTCGGGCGGGCGGCGATCGCGATCTGACGCACGGCCGAACCGGCGCGCACGATCTCGATCAGGTCCTCGTCGGTGAAGACGGGCGAGGCGCCGATGACCGGCAGGGCGATGGAATCCACGTCCGCCGCCAGAATCCGCGCCACATCGCGCGGCAACAGGTCCGAACTCTTCAGCGTCACCGCCAGCGCCCGGCGAACCAGTTCGGCGGCGTCGTGGGCCAGGACGCGCGTGATCTTCTGCGCCGCCTCGCGATCCTCCGCGGTCAGATCGGCCCGGTCGATGCTGCGGCACAGTTTGTGCGCGGCCGAGGCGCGTTCGTCGTCATCGGTCGCCTTGATCAGGCGGCGGATGTCGAACTCGGTGAGGCGGGCGCGGTGAGCGGTCATGGGGCTTCTTCAGGCGAGTCGCGTTCGGGCGACATCAGGGTGAGCCTGCAGGCTTAACGCCCGGTTTACTATGGGCGGATCACGCGCTCGATCCGGCTCCCGGGGAGAAGGCGCCGCCGAAGCCGCCGCCCTTGCCATCGCCATCCTGGCCCAGCAGCAGGGCGAGCAGGCTCTGGTCCTGTTTCAGCCGGTCCAGACGCGCCGCCAGGGCGGTGTCCTGCTCACTCAACAGCGGCGCCGTCGGGCCGACCGGCGCGACCGCCCCGCCCGACCCGGCCGTTCGCTGCAGGTTGGCGTGCACCTCGGCCACCGTCGCCGCCCGCCCGTCGCGATAGAAGATCGAGCGGTTCGCCGCTGCGGCCTGCGGGAACAAGGCGACCGCGCTCGAGCCGGGTCGTGTCGCCATGGCCTCCATGATCTGGGCCGCGCCCGCCGGTCCCAGGAAGTGGGCCGCGTAGAGGTCTCCGGCGCCCGGTTCCCTGCCTGTCCGGCCCCGCAGATAGGCGGCGTTCGACGCCGTCAGCTCACCCGCCATGGTCGAGGCGGCCTGCGGGTCGAAGCGGAGATCCAGCACCACGTTCCGCGCCGATCCCTCGACGCGCCAGCGCCCGTCCGAGCCGCGATGGATCAGGTCGGCGTACTGGCCGTATCCGTGTTTGGCGCCGTGCTGTTTGACGGTCGCCAGCCAGGTCTGTTCGATGAACTGGAACAGGCCGGACGCGGAAGACGTCGGCGCCCGCGCATTCGGATTGAACGAACTCTCCCGCCGGGCCGTCCGCATCAGGAAGTCGTAGTCCACGCCGGTGCTGCTGGAGGCGCGCCGAATCGCAGCCTCCACCCCTCCCGACGCTGGAATCGCTCCGACGGTCATGCCCGGAAACTCGGAGATCATGGTTAATCGAGCGTTAATGTCGGTTAACAGCGACGCCCCGATGTCACACCGCTAGCTGATCGACGTTCAGTCAGAAACCGAAGTTTCGGACGCCCCAATCCCGCCATGGACCGCGCGCGTCATTCTCCCATGGGTTGCTGGGGAGCGGCTTCTGCGAGGGAGTGACGGCCATGATGATACAGACTGCAGGCGGCCCCGGACTGGTCAGCCCCATCGACTTCGGCGAGCGGCGAAAGCTCCTGCCCCCCGCGACCTGGATCGCCGTCGGCATCGTCGCCCTGGCTCATGTCGGGCTCGGGACGGCGCTCTACTACCAGCGGTTCGAGCTGAAGATGCTGCCTGACCGAAGCGAGCCCCGCGTCATCGACGGCAGCGTGATCGTGCTCCACCGCGAGCCGCCGCCGCCCGTCGTCACCCTGACGCCTCCAGCGCCGAACCCGCCGGTTCACCGCCCGGAGAGCCCGCCGACGAACGTCGAGACCCTGACGACGGTCATTCCCGACATCCCGACGGCGGCGACCGGCGCTGTGATCAACACCACCGTCCTCGTCGACCCGACCACCGCCACCGGAACGGCCCGGGAGTCCGAGGTCGAAGCGCCGCGCGGCCCTCCGGTCATCCGCTCGCCGCAGTGGATCAGCCGCCCCGCTGGCGACCAGCTCACCCGCGCCTATCCCGACCGCGCCCTCAACGGTGAGGTCTCCGGCTCGGCTACCCTCAGCTGTCGCGTCCAGGCGGCGGGAACGGTCACCGGCTGCACCGTCGTCTCCGAAACGCCGGGCGGCTTCGGTTTCGGTCGCTCGGCCCAGCAGCTGGCCCGCTACTTCCGCATGAGCCCGCAGACGGTGGACGGCCAGGCGGTCGATGGCGCCCAGGTCACGATCGGCATCCGTTTCACCCTCCCGGCAGACTGAACCTCAGCGGGTCGAGGGCGGCGGCGTGCGCACCGCGCGGCCGCCTTTCGATCCCGTCCGCCACGATCCGTCCGACCAGCGGCCCCAGCAGCCAGCCGTTCCGCCTCGGCGCCAGGGCCAGATGCAGTCCGTCCCCGACCGGCCCCGCCAGGGGCAGGCCGTCAGATGTCGCGCCGCGCACGCCGCCCCGCCACTCGATCGTCTCAGGCGCCGCAAGCCCGGACAGCCGCGCGGCCACCTCGGCCAGCCTCGCTGACGCCGCCGGATCGGACGCCGTCTCACGGCTGCCGCGGACCATGGTCGCACCGATCAGGGATCCGGCGCGCGCCGGCGTGACATAGCCCCCGACGCCTCTCACCACCCGGTCGGTCAGGGACGCTTCGGTCCGACCGATCTGGCCCGCGATCGGTTCGATCCGGTTGATGATGTCGGTGACCGCTTCAGGCAGGCCCGCAAGAGCGGCGGCCGCACCCGTGGCGATGATCAGTTGACGGGCTTCGACCCGGCCAGCCGTCGTCTCCACTCGCCAGCCTTCCGGGGCCCGCTCGACGCTGCGCGCTTCGGCGCCGACGAACGCGGCGCCCAGTCCCGATCGCAGCCTCGCGAGCGCGGCCTCCGCATCGATGCGCACATCGCCTTCGGCGCGGACGACATCGCCATCCGCCTGCACAGAGAAGCCAAGGCCGGTCAGGGTCTCCGCGACCGCTTTGGCATCGGACCCGCGCCATTCCGCCGGAGTTCGCTCCAGAACCAGTCCCGACCGCCCGGCGAAAGCGGGCCATAGCCCGGCCGCGTGTCTCAACAGGGCCGCGCGTGCGGCATCCGCGCCGTCCAGCTGGCTCTCGAACGCCGGCGCGATCATCCCAGCCGCCACGGACGAGGCGTTCTGCCGTCCCGGATCGACCACGCACATCGCATGGCCGCGCGCCGTCAGCTCGGCGGCGACCGAAAGGCCCAGCACGCCGGCCCCGATCACCACAATGTCACAGGAGATGTCCGCCACGGCCGGTCCTTCGACCGACCGGGCGGGGATTTCAAGCCTCGGAGGGGCTTGTCGTCACTCTGCCGCCAGTTCCGCCGCCTCGCGTTCGTCCTTCGCCGCGTCCAGACGATCGACCAGGGCGTCGTGCTGACGCCACAAGGCGTTTGGCAGGCGCTCGGCGAACCGGGCGTAGAACTCCGGGATCAGTGCGGCCTCCTCGGACCAGACATCCACATCGACGTCCAGCAGGGTCGCCAGGGCGGCGTCCGACAGCGACAGGCCTTCGAGGTCCAGCGCCGCCCGGGTCGGCACACGGCCGACGGCGGTGTCGAGCGCCTCGGCCTTGCCGTCCAGACGCTCGAAAATCCACTTCAGGACGCGGGCGTTTTCGCCGAAGCCCGGCCAGACGAAGCGACCGGCCTCGTCCTTGCGGAACCAGTTGACGAAATAGACGCCCGGCAGTTTCGCCGGATCGGCCTTCTCGCCCAGCGCCAGCCAGTGCGCGAAATAGTCGCCCATGTTGTAGCCGCAGAAGGGCAGCATCGCGAACGGATCGCGCCGCAGGGTACCGATGGCGTTCTCCGCCGCCGCCGTGCCCTCGGACGCCACTGTCGAGCCCATGAAAACCCCGTGCTCCCAGTCAAAGGCCTCGGTCACCAGAGGCACGGCGGAAGCGCGGCGGCCGCCGAACAGGATGGCGTCGATCGGCACGCCTTTGGGGTCTTCCCACTCCGGCGCGATGGTCGGGCACTGGGAGGCCGGCGCGGCGAAGCGGGCGTTGGGGTGGGCGGCGGGTTCGCCAGAGGCCGGGTCGTGCGGCTGACCCTTCCAGTTGGTCATGCCCTCGGGCGTTTCCTTGGTGAGGCCTTCCCACCAGACGTCGCCGTCGGCCGTCAGGGCCGTATTGGTGAAGACGGTGTTGGTCGCGAGCGTCGCCAGGGCGTTCTGGTTGGTGTTGCGGCTCGTGCCCGGGGCGACGCCGAAGAAGCCGGCCTCCGGATTCACGGCGTACAGACGCCCGTCATCGCCGAACCGCATCCAGGCGATGTCGTCGCCGATCGTCTCTGCCTTCCAGCCCGGTATCGAGGGCTGCAGCATGGCCAGGTTGGTCTTGCCGCAGGCGCTGGGGAAGGCGGCGGCCATGTATTTGGCCTGGCCCTCGGGGTTGGTCAGCTTGAGGATCAGCATATGCTCGGCCAGCCAGCCCTCGTCGCGGGCCATGACCGAGGCGATCCTCAGCGCGTAGCATTTCTTGCCCAGCAGGGCGTTGCCGCCATAGCCCGAGCCATAGGACCAGATCTCGCGGGTCTCGGGGTAGTGGACGATCCACTTGTCATCATTGCAGGGCCACGGCACGTCCGCCTGGCCTTCGGCCAGCGGCGCCCCGAGGGTGTGGACGGCGGGGACGAAGACGCCGTCCTCGCCCATCAGATCCAGCACCGGCTGGCCCATGCGGGTCATGATGCCCATCGATATGGCGACATAGCCGCTGTCGGTGATCTCGACGCCGAGGGCGCTGAGCTCGGAGCCCAGCGGGCCCATGGAGAAGGGCACCACATACATCGTGCGGCCGGCCATGCAGCCGTCGAAGAGGCCGTTCAGACGGGTGCGCATCTCGACCGGATCGGCCCAGTTATTGGTCGGGCCGGCGTCCTGTTCGTCCTCGGAGCAGATGAAGGTGCGGCTCTCGACGCGGGCGACATCGCGGGGGTCGGAGGCCGCGTAATAGCCGCCGGGACGTTTCGCCTGGTCCAGGGCCTTGAGCGTGCCCTTGTCGATCAGGTCGGCGATGATCGCGGCCTTCTCGACCTCCGAGCCGTCGCACCAGTGGACGCGGGCGGGCTTCGTCAGGGCGGCGATCTGTTCGACCCAAGCAATCAGGGCCTGGTGACGGGTCGGCGCCGGGCGAAGGCCCGGTACGGCGGTGCTGGAATCCACGCGAACTCTCCTGATGCGTCGGCCCGGCTGGTCTGTCGCCGCCGTGACCTCTCCCAAGTGTTACAGAACCTCACGGACTGTAACGGCGCAAAGACACCTCGGGCAACGCAACGTCAACCGCTGCAAGATTTCGCCCCCCGTCATCGTGACCACGCAAGCCCATAGGCCGAATCCGGTCGCGCTTCCCGCCGGGCGGCTGTATCCCGAGCCTGTGCAGACGCTCGATTCCGTCCAGACCGCCGCTCCGCAAGGCGCCCTCGCCTCGCCCGCCGTGGCCCGCAACGCCGCGCCCATCCTCGCGGTGCTGCGCGCCCACCTGCCCGCCCGCGCCCGCGTGCTGGAGATCGCGTCCGGCTCGGGCGAGCACGCGATCGCCTTCGCCCGAGCCCTGCCAGCGACGACCTGGACGCCCAGCGACCCGTCGCCGGAGGCCCGCGCCAGCATCACCGCCTGGAGGGCGGAGGCCGCGCTGCCGAACCTGAACCCTCCGCTCGAACTGGACGCCGCCGAACCGGACGCCTGGCCCGAGGTCGACGCCCAGGTCGTCTTCTGCGCCAACATGGTCCACATCAGCCCGTGGGCGGCGACAGAGGGGCTGATGGCCGGCGCAGGACGCATCCTGCCCGACCCGGGCGGTCTTCTCGTGCTCTACGGCCCCTACCGCGAGGCCGACGTTCCGCTCGCCCCATCCAACGCCGCCTTTGACGACAGCCTGAAATCGCGCGATCCGGCCTGGGGCCTGCGCGAACTCGACGAGGTCGTGGCGCTCGCCAGGGGCCACCGCCTTCATCTGACCCGTCGGGTCGAGATGCCCGCCAACAACCTGATGCTTCTTTTCCGCCGCGTCTGACCGGAGTTTCGACCATGAAAGCCCTGTTCCTGGCCCTGGCCCTTGCGGTCGTCGCCCCCGCCGCCCTGGCCCAGACCACGCCCGGCCTCTCCAAACAGGCCAGCCCGCCATCCTATGGAGGGCCGATCTCGCTGACGGCGGCCGAGGCGCTGATCGACCGGGCGCTCACGGCAGCGCGCGCCGGCGGCCATCGCATGGCCGTGGCCGTCGTGGAGCCGAACGGGGAGCTGGTCGCCTTCGCCCGCATGGACGACACCCAGTACGGCTCCATCCTGATCGCCCAGCGCAAGGCCTGGACGGCCGCCCGCTACCGCCTCGCCACCTCCACCATGGAGGAGCGGACCCTGGCCGGGCGCACGGTCACCCTGGCCAATGACGACGCCCTGCCGATCGCCGGCGGCATTCCGATCTTCGTCAACGGCCATGTCGTCGGCGCCATCGGCGTGTCGGGCGCCTCGGCCGCCGAGGACGCCGCCGTCGCCACCGCCGCCCTCGCGGCCGACTGACGCCTTGGCCTTCTCACGCACCTACGACGGCGCCGAGCCCAGCCGGATCAACAAATGGCTGGGCCAGACGGGCGTCTGTTCGCGTCGCGAGGCCGACGCCCTGATCGCCGACGGCCTGGTCTCCATCGACGGAGAGGTGGTCACCGACGCGGGCCGCAAGATCGAGCCGGGTCAGACCCTGACCCTGTCCGACCGGGCCGAGAGCGCTCTGGCGGCGGGCGTCACCATCGTGATGCACAAGCCGCTGGGCTATGTCTCCGGCCAGCCGGAGCCGGACAAGATCCCGGCCGTGCGGTTGCTGACCGACGCCAACCGGATCGGCGACGGCGAGACGCCGGCCGCCGACGCCTCCCTGCCCCCGATCGGTCGGCTGGACGAGGATTCGCGCGGGCTGCTGATGCTGTCCTCGGACGGGGTGGTGGCCAAGGCGGTGATCGGGCCGGAGTCGCGGCTGGACAAGGAATACCTGGTCCGCGTCGCCGGAGATGTGACCGAGAAGAAGCTCAATCTGCTGCGCCACGGCATCATGCTGGACGGGCGGCAGCTCAAGCACGCGCGCGTGTCGCGGATGGAGCAGCAGCGCCTGCGGTTCATCCTGACCGAGGGCCGCAACCGGCAGATCCGGCGCATGTGCGAGCATGCTGACCTCGATGTCATCGACTTGATCCGTGTACGGATCGGCCCGATCCAGCTGGATAATCTGCCTGAGGGCGCCTGGCGGATGCTGACCGCCGAGGAGCGGGTGGCGCTGGTGGGCTGATCGTCCAGACTCCGGAATTCGGAGTCCAGATAGTCCGTAGAGTCTGGAAACGACCCGGACTCAAAAACACAGTCCGAAGCGTCCGAAGAGACCGAAGCGTCCGGATCGGTCGATCCAGTCTGCACCGTTTGGACCTTTCAAAGACCGTTCGGCCAAGCTGGTGACAGGGGCACGAGAGCACAAGACCGCGTGAGGAATTATTTCCTTTCACGTCACTCTTTCCATGCATCCCGCCCGAGACCACCGCTGTCGGCGTGGCGAGAGCGGGCGACCGGGTCCAGACCGGCCGCCCTTCCCTCGTCTCAGGCATCGTCGGCGCGGGCGGCCAGCTCGGTGGCGCGACGTTCCATGTCCGCGGCCTGACCGGGCATCCTGCGGCCGGCAGCCTGTAGCTCGGCATCGGTGACCGTGTTGCCGCGCGCCGCGTTCTCGCGGATCTGTCGGGCGCGGTAGGCCGGATCCTCCAGACGGCGGCTCTCCTGCCTCAGTTGCGCGGCGCCGCGACGCATGGTCTCCGCGCCCATCCGCATGTTGACGCGGGCGTTGGCGCGGGCCTCGCGGGCGCCTGCCATGGCGACACGGGCCTGGGCCTGGGCGCGTTCGGCGGAGCGGCGCCCCTCGGCGGCGTGGGTCAGACCGATCTGGCGGGCCTGTTCGCCGGTGGCGCGAGCGTGGTCGCCGGCGATGCGGACGGATTCGGCGTGGGCGCGCATAACGGCCGCATGGCTGCGGTCGGCCTCGGCGCGCGTGCGGGCGTCTTCAGCGAAGGCGCGTTGCTCGGTGGCGTGGGCACGGGCCTCCATCGCGGCTTGTCGGGCCTCGACGGCGGCCTGGCGGGCTTCTTCGACGTGCCGGCGCTCTTCCGGCGTCAGTGCCTCCCAACTACGGCCGTTGTAGCTGAAGACATTCTGGCCGTTATGGCTGGGCGGGGCCGGCGGAACGGGCGGCAGAGGCGGCGCCGGCGGTACGACCATCGCGGGCGGAGCCGGAGGCGCCGGCGGTATGACCATCGCGGGCGGAGCCGGAGGTGCGGGCGGGGCCGGAGGGGCGAACCCGAAGGCCGCGAGATTGAAGGCGCCGCGAGGCGCTTCAACGGCCGGGGCGGCGTCCGTCTTCGGCGCGGCAGCCTGGGCGATGGTGGGAGCGGCCGCGACGGGGGCTGAGGCCTGGGTCGTCTTCGGGCTCCGCGAATGCAGCTCCAGAGCCGCGATCGGGGTGGCCACGGCGGCCAGGGCGGCGACTGCGGTCAGGATGACGGCGGGCCGGCGGGCGGGGGTCTTGTCGGTCATCAGGGTTGCGATCCTTCGTTTCAGGGAGCGGCCGTCGCCCGCCATCGCGGTCGCGGCCAAAGACGGGGTCGGCTGACCCGGGGCGGCGGCGAGGCCGATCAGGGCGCGGGCATAGGCGTGACGATCCACCTGTCCGACGGCGACGGCGTCGGCCGCCTCCTCGGAGCGTTCGATCAGGCTGCGATGCAGCATCCAGATCAGGGGATTGAACCAGAGCAGGGCCAGGGCCAGGCGCGACAGGACGAGGAAAAGCCAGTCGCGGCGACGGATATGGGCCATCTCATGGGCGATGACGGCGGCGGCCGTCTGGGGCCGGGACAGGGTCGCGGGGTCGATCAGGACGGCGCCGGGCGGCAGGCCCCAGCTCAGCGGGCTGGCGATCCGGTCGCTGGATCTCAGCAGGGGACGGGCGGCGGGCGCGAGAGTCCGCAGGGCCTCGGTCCAGACCTCGGACTTCACGGGCTTGCCGGCCCCGGTCCAGCGCGAGAGAGTCCAGACCCCGGCCGCGAACCGGCCGGCGACGATCAGGGCCCCGATGGTCCAGGCCAGGGCCAGGGTCTGTCCCAGCGACGGCAGCAAGGGGGAGCCGGAGACGGTGACCCCCTCGACCGGAGGCAGGTCGCCGCTCCAGAGGGCGAGCGGCGTGGCGGCCTGGGCAGTCACGGGCAGCAAGGCCAGGTTCAGCGCCGGGCCGAAGGTCATCAGCACCGGCAGGGCCAGCAGGATGCAGACCGTGGCGCGAAGCACATCGACCCGGTCGACGGCGCGGCGCGCAACGAGATGGGACAGGGCCAGGCCCAGGCCGGCGACGACCGACGACTTGGCCAGCAGGGCGACCAGAAGGGCGGCGCTCATGGCTCGCGCTCCCGCGCCGCGTCGAGCAGCTTTTCCAGGGCCGCGATCTCGTCCGGCTTCAGCGGTTCGCCCATGCCCAGCAGGGCGGTGGCGGCGCTGGCGGCCGAGCCGGCGAAGAAGGTGTCGACCATCCGCTTCAGGGCGCCGGCGGCGACGGTCTCCGTGCGGGGAACGGGCCGATAGTCGAACCCGTCCCCGCCCGCCGCCCGCGACACCAGCCCGCGATCTTCCAGTCGCTTCAGCAGGGTGCGGACGGCGGAGTCGCTCAATGTATCGGGCATGGCCGCGCGCACGGCGGCGGCCGTCGCGACCTCAAGGCGACAGAGGAGTTCGAACACCTCTCGCTCCCGCCTCGGCAAGCCTTCGATCATCGCACCCTCTCCCGATCCGGTCCGCTACATTTGTAGCGTTACATATGTAGCGGATTGGGGCGGGATTGGGGCGGCGAAATGAAGACCTGGACAGACGTCGATCAGGCGGCCGGGGCGTCCAGCGAGGCCATGTCGATGACGAAGCGGTAGCGGACGTCGGACTTTTCCATCCGGTCGAAGGCGTGGTTGATCTCGTCCATCCGGATCATCTCGACGTCGGGATGGATGTTCTTCTCGGCGCAGAAATCGAGCATCTCCTGGGTCTCGCGGATGCCGCCGATGGGCGAACCCGAGACGCGACGGCGGGCCATCAGCAGCGGAAGGGTCGACATCTCTTCCATCGGACCCAGCTGGCCGACGATGACCAGGGTGCCGTCGATGTCGAGCAGCGGCATATAGGGGTTGAGGTCGTGCTTCACCGGCACGGTGTCGATGATCAGGTCCAGGCTGTTCGCCGCCGCCTTCATCGCCGCCTTGTCGGACGAGACCAGCAGTTCATGCGCGCCCAGTTCCTTCGCATCCGCCTCCTTGTCGGCCGAGCGGCTGAGGACGACGACATGGGCGCCCAGGCCGGCGGCCAGCTTGACCGCCATGTGGCCGAGACCGCCCAGGCCGATGACGCCGACACGGGTGCCTGCCTTGACGCCCCAGGTCTTCAGCGGCGACCAGGTTGTGATGCCGGCGCACAGCAGGGGCGCGGCCTTGGAGATGTCGAGCGCGTCCGGCACCGACAGGACGAACTCCTCGCGCACCACAAGGTGCTTGGAATAGCCGCCGTAGGTCGGCTCTCCGGTCACCCGGTCCTTGCCGTTATAGGTCTGGGTGTTGCCGTGGCGGCAGAGCTGCTCCTCGCCCTTGTCGCACTGGTCGCAGTGCTGGCAGCTGTCGACCATACAGCCGACGCCGACGCGATCGCCCGCCTTGAACTTCGTCACCTCGGGACCGACGGCGGTGACGACGCCGATGATCTCGTGGCCCGGCACGATCGGATAGGACGAGAAGCCCCAGTCGTTGCGCGCCTGGTGCAGGTCGGAGTGGCAGACGCCGCTGTACAGGATCTCCATGGCGACGTCGTTCGCGCGCAGCTCGCGTCGGTCGAACTCCCACGGGGCCAGCGGGGTCGTGGTCGAATGGGCGGCGTAACCAATGGTCTTCATGGGGCGATCCTTGAACGGCTGGCGCGGCGTCGGCGCATGGCCGTCACCGTCGATAGGGCCTAGATAGGCCGCGACCGTGCGTCAGGACAGGTGCGATTGATCGGTCATCCGACGAAGTCGACATAGCCGCGCAGGATTGCCTTCAGCTGCTCCCGCGCTTTGGCGTCGGCAGAGCCCCGGAAACCCGCCGTTCAGATCAGGGGGCGGGAATCCAGCGACGGTCTTCGAGCAGGGCGATGATCCGGTCGGCGGCCGCTTCAGGGGTGAGCGCGAGCGTATCTAGCACCAGGTCGGGGTCGGACGGCGGCTCGTAGGACGAACCGACGCCGGTCAGGTCGGCGATGACGCCTGCATCGGCCCGGGCATACAGACCCTTGGGGTCGCGCGCGCGGCAGGCGTCCAGAGGGGCGTCGACGAAGATTTCGAGGAAGCCGTTCGCCGGAAGACGGTCACGGACGGCCCGACGCGCCGTTTCGATGGGCGAGACGAAGGCGCACAGACTGATCAAGCCGCCCTCCGCGAACAGGCGCGCCACTTCGCCGGCCCGGCGCACGTTCTCGGCCCGGTCCTCCGGCGAGAAGCCGAGGTCGCGGTTCAGGCCGTGGCGCAGATTGTCGCCGTCCAGCAGGACCGTCCTTATGCCCCGTCCGTGGAGTTTGCGCTCCAGGGCCGTGGCGATGGTCGACTTGCCTGAACCAGGCAGACCCGTGAGCCAGATCGCGCCGCCTTCGTGGCCGTTCAGGCGCGAGCGGTCGCGCCGCGAGACCGCCTCGGCGGTCGGATAGATGTGCCTGGCCTGACCCAGGGCGGCCCGGGCCACGCCCGCCGCCGCGACGGCGCCGGTTTCCCGGTCGATCAGGATAAAGCCGCCCATGGCGGGATCGTCCGTAAACGGATCGAAAGCAACCGGCCCCGGCATCGTCAGTTCGGCGGTAGCGATCTCGTTCAGGTTCAGACCCGCCGCGTGGCCGGCTTCGACCTCCGCCAATGCGACCTTCACAGGCGAGGTCCGGCCTCCGATGCGGATCCTGTAGGCGCGGTCGGGCGTGAAGGCCCGGTCGTCCATCCACAGCAGACTGGCCGAGAACCGGTCCGCCGACGTCGGCCGGGCATGCGGCAGGGCCAGGACGTCGCCGCGCGCGACATCGACCTCCTCCTTGAGCACCAGGGTCACCGCGTCGCCGGCCTCGGCCGAGGTCCGGTCACCCTCCCAGGTCACGATGCGCGAGACGGTCGCCGTCTTGCCGGACGGACTGACCACGATCTGGTCGCCGGCGCGGACGCGTCCCGAGGCCACTGTTCCGGCATAGCCGCGGAAGCTGTGGTCGGGGCGATTGACGTACTGGACGAGGAAGCGGAACGGCCGCGACAGGCGATTGTCCTCGACGGGCAGGCTCTCGAGCGCCTCGATCAGGGTCGGCCCCTCGAACCACGACAGCCGGCATGAGTGGCGGACGACATTATCCCCCAGACGCGCGCTGATCGGCACGGCGGTGACGGACCGGAAGGAGAGACCCGCCGCGAAGGCGGCATAGGCGGAGGCGATGGTTTCGAAGACGGAGGGATCGTAGTCGACCCGGTCGATCTTGTTCACCGCCAGGATGACGTGCCGGATCCCGAACAGGGAGACGATGCGGCTGTGACGCTCGGTCTGGGCCGTGACGCCCCGCGACGCATCGACGAGGATGACGGCCGCGTCGCACCCGGACGCGCCGGTCGCCATGTTGCGCGTGTACTGCTCATGGCCGGGGGTGTCGGCGACGATGAAGTTGCGGCGGGCCGTCGAGAAATAGCGATGGGCGACATCGATGGTGATGCCCTGTTCGCGCTCGGCCTCGAGGCCGTCCAGCAGCAGGGCGAAATCCAGACTATCGCCCGCCGTGCCGAAGCGGCGGCTGTCGCGCTCAAGCGCGGCGAGCTGGTCGTCGGCGATCTGGCCGGTGTCAAACAGGAGACGGCCGATCAGGGTGGACTTGCCGTCATCGACCGAACCGCAGGTCAGGAAACGCAGGTGATCGCGCCCCGCCAGATCGGGAACAGGAACGGGAACGGGGTCGGGAACGATCCGGGACAAGGGTACGACTTCGCCGTCCATCAGAAATAGCCCTCGCGCTTCTTGCGCTCCATCGAGGCGGTCTCGTCGGCATCGATCAGCCGGCCCTGGCGCTCGGAAGACCGGCTGGAGCGCAGTTCCGCGATGACGGAGTCGATGTCGGCGGCGTCCGACTCGACGGCGGCCGAGAGCGGGTAGCAGCCGAGCGAACGGAAGCGGACACGGCGTAGCTGCGGAACCTCGCCGGCCTGCAGCGGCAGACGCTCGTCGTCGCGCACGATCAGGGCGCCGTCGCGCTCGACGACCGGCCGCAGGGCGGAGAAATAGAGGGGGACCACCGGGATGGCCTCGATCCGCGTGTATTCCCAGACGTCGAGCTCGGTCCAGTTCGACAGGGGAAACACCCGCAGGGATTCGCCGGGCTGGAGGGCCGAGTTCCAGAGCTTCCACAGCTCGGGCTTCTGACGGCGCGGGTCCCAGGTGTGGCCGGGACCGCGCACCGAGAAGATCCGCTCCTTGGCCCGGCTTTTCTCCTCGTCGCGCCGGGCTCCGCCGAAGGCGACGTCGAAGCCGTGCAGATCCAGCGCCTGTTTGAGCGCATCCGTCTTCATGACCTGGGTGTGCAGCGACGAGCCCGAGGCGACGGGGCTGACGCCACGCTCCACGCCGTCCCGATTGATGTGGACCATCAGGCGGACGCCATAGGTTTCCGCGACCGTGTCCCGGTGCCGGATCATGTCGCGGAACTTCCAGGTCGTGTCGACGTGGAGCAGCGGGAACGGCGGCGGCGCCGGATAGAAGGCCTTGGCGGCGAGGTGCAGCAGGACGCCGGAGTCCTTGCCGATCGAATACAGCATCACCGGGTTGCGCGCGGTGGCGGCGACCTCGCGAAAGATTTCGATGGCCTCGGCCTCCAGACGCCGGAGGTGGGGCGACAGCCGGCCCATCGGCGCCAGGGGCGCGGATGGCGTGGGGGTCGGACGAATGAGGGGTGCGGCAAGGGTCATGGAAGCCTCGTGGATGCCCCAGTCAAACCCCGCCGATGCGGCCGGCGTCGAACGATTTGATCTGGGTGACGGCGATAGTTTTTCTTACCGATCATCCGACGAAGGCCCGTTCGAGGACGTAGTCCCCGGGCGCCGCGTTGGAGCCCTCCGTCAGCCCCGCCCGCTCAAGCAGGGCCGACACATCGCGGATCATGGCCGTCGATCCGCACAACATGGCGCGATCGGTCGCCGGGTCGAAGCCGGGAGCAAGATCCAGATCGGAGAACAGGGCGCCGTCCTCGATTCGTCTCGTGATCCGTCCCGGCCGCTCGAACGGTTCGCGCGTGACGGTCGGATAGTAGGACAGCCGCCCCCGGGCGAGGTCGCCGACCAGGGGGTCGTCGAATATGTCGCGCGCCAGGAAGGTGCGGTAGGCCAGGTCCTGCACCTGTCGAACGGTGTGGGTCACGACGATCTGGTCGAAGCGCGCCCAGGCGTCCGGGTCGCGCAGCACGCTCAACCAGGGCGCCAGACCTGTCCCGCTGGCGATCAGGAACAGTCGCCGGCCAGGGGTCAGGGCGTCCAGCACCAGGGTGCCGGTCGGCTTGCGGCCCAGCAGGATCCTGTCTCCGGCGGCCAGCCGTCCGAGCCGCGAGGTCAGGGGGCCGGCGGGAACCTGGATGGAGAAGAACTCGAGCGCGTCCGCCCAGCCCGGGCTGGCGATCGAATAGGCCCTCAGCGTCGGCTTGCCCGTTCCGTCTTCGGCCGGAAGGCCGAGCATGACGAACTCTCCGGAGCGAAACCGGAAGCTCTCCGGCCGCTCGACCGCAAAGCTGAACAGCCGGTCGGTCCAGCGCCGGGTCCACAGGATGCGGGGCTCATGCCAGGCGGAAGCGGCGGCGGGACGGGCGGGCGCAAGGGTGTCGGTCATGGCGATCCTTCAGGCAGGACCTCGCCCATAGGAGACAGCGTCGCCGAAGCGCGAACGACTTCTTCTGCCGCCGTGAGGCAGAAAAACTGCGACCCCGCCCCTAGAGCTGGTCCAGGCTGGTGTCGTGGAAGGCCGCCTGTTTCCTCATCCAGTCGGTGAAGGCCTTGGCGCTGGGCGACAGCGGCCGGTCCTTCGGGTGCACCACATGATAGGCGAAACCGACGACCGCCCCGCCGTCGTGGAAGGGCGCAACCAGCCGCCCGGCCGCCAGATCCGCCTGGGCCAAGGTGCGCTTGGCCAGGGCGACGCCGCGGCCCGCGACCGCCGCCTCGATCAGCATGGCGGACTGGTTGAAGCGCGAGCCCCGTCGCGCTTCGGCATGGCGAACCCCGCGCGCCATCAGCCACATCGGCCAGTCGGGTCGCCCGGGGTCCCCGTCGCCCGACATGTCATGCAGCAGCACATGATGGACCAGGTCCGCCGGGGTGCGGATCGCATTCGGCGACTGCATCAACGACGGCGCGCAGACCGGCAGGACGCTCTCGATCAGCAGCCGCTCGCTCGCATGCCCCGGGTAGTGGCCGGGGCCATAACGGATCGCCAGATCGACCTGGCCCTGGTCGAAGGCGACCGGCTCCATGTCCGCCGACACCCAGACCTCGATCTCCGGATGGAGAGCGTGGAAGTCGTCCATGCGGGGCATCAGCCATTTGGACGCAAACGACGGCGCGACGCTGATCGAGACCTGGCGACGACGCGGCGGTTCCCGCATGAGGGCCGAGACGTCGCGCAGCCGATCCAGCCCCTCAGCCACCAGAGGCGCCGACGTCCGGCCGAGGTCGGTCAGTTGCAACCCCCTGGCCTCGCGCTTGAACAGCGGGGCGCGAATGATCTCCTCGAGCTGCCGGATCTGCTGGCTGACGGCGCCGGGGGTCACCGCCAGCTCCTCCGCCGCGCGCGAGAAGCTCAGGTGCCTTGCGGCGCTCTCAAAGACGCGCAGGGCGTTCAGAGGCAAAAGGGTTCGGGCCATCGCTGATAGAAAACCTAATAGGACGACAAAGACAATCTCGTTTGTTGGTCATCGGCGCCGGACCTAGGGCTGGGACAGAAGCGCGGCCGTCAGAGCGCCGTGAAATAATCCGATGCGCGTTTTCCTCGCCTCCATTCCCTTGCCGGGAACCTCGATCGTCGTGATTGGCGCGGGCGACGCCGCCGCCGCCAAGGCGCGCCTGTTCGACGGGTCCGGGGCGAAACTGCGCTGGTTCGCAGGGCCGGCCGCCGAGCCTGACGAGGCGTGGATCACGCGCTGGCCTGAGGCGGAAGATCTTTGCGGCGCCAGGCTGGTCTTCATCGCCCTCCCCGACCCGACCCAGTCGGCCGTCTTCGCCGGACTGGGTCGGACGTCCGGCGCCCAGGTCAATGTCGTCGATCAACCTGGGTTGAGCGATTTCCACACCCCCGCCCTGATCGATCGGGACGGGGTGGTGGTCGGGATCGCTACCGGGGGTGTCGCGCCGGTCCTGGCCCGCGAGGTGCGCGCGCGGGTCGAGGCGGCCCTGCCCCAGGGGCTGGACCGCCTCGCCCGCCTTGCCGAAGGCCTGCGCGAGACCGTGATGGCGACCCTGCCGGATTTTACGGCCCGACGTCGGTTCTGGGAGGCCGCATTCCGCGGCGCGCCCCGGGATCTGGCCGTCGAGGGTCGAACGGCGGAGGCGCGTCGCGAGATGCTGCGCCTGCTGAACCGTCCCGAACAGCCGAAGGGCGTCGTGCATCTGGTCGGGGCCGGCCCGGGCGATCCCGAACTGCTGACGCTCAAGGCGCTGCGCGCGCTGCAGGACGCCGACCTCATCATCCATGACCGGCTGGCGCCGCCCGCCGTCCTGGACCGCGCGCGCCGCGACGCGCGCCGGATCTACGTCGGCAAGAGACGCGGCGAGCACTCCGTTCCGCAGGAGCAGATCGCTGAACTGATGATCGCCGAGGCGAAGGCCGGGCATCGGGTGGTCCGCCTGAAGGGCGGCGACCCCTTCGTGTTCGGGCGGGGCGGTGAGGAGCTGGAGGCCGTGCGGGCCGCCGGGATCGAGGTCATCGTCGTGCCCGGCATCACCGCCGCCCTGGGATGCGCGGCGGCGGCGGGCATTCCGCTGACTCATCGCGACCAGGCGCAGGCCGTGAGTTTCGTGACCGCCGAGACCCGGCCGGGCGGGGCCGGACCCGACTGGACCTCCCTCGCCGTCCCCAACCACACGCTCGCCGTCTATATGGGCGTCGCCGGCGCCGCGGCGGTACAGGCGGGTCTGATCGAAGCCGGCCGGGCGCCCGACACGCCGGTCGCGGTGATCGAGAACGGGTCCCGTCCCGATCAGCGCGTCGTGACAGGCCGGCTCGACGGCCTCGCCCGTCTGGTGGCCCGCGAGAAGATCGTCAGCCCGGCGCTGCTGATCGTCGGCGAGGTCGCGGCCTGGGCGCGGTCGAGCGCAACGGCGCAGGAGGTCGCGGCATGAAGATCGTGACCGCCAACCGTCTGTCCGACGGCCGGGTGATCTACGCCGACGCGTCGGGAGACCCCGTCGGGGCGCTCGACCAGGCCGGCCGGTTCGACGGCGACGCCGCCGATCTCGCCCTGTCACAGGCGGCGCTCCGACCCGCCACCTTCGTCAACCCCTACCTGGTCGAGGTCGACGGCGGCCGTCCCTCGGGCCGCGACCGGTTCAAGGAGCTGATCCGCTCGCAGGGCCCCACCGTCGGCAACAGTCTGGAGCGGCCCTGATGTACCGGTACGACGAGTTCGACACAGCCGTGGTCCGCGAGCGGATCGAGGAGTTCCGCGACCAGGTCTCGCGCCGGGTGTCGGGCGGCCTGACCGAGGACGAGTTCAAGCCGCTGCGCCTGATGAACGGCGTCTATCTGCAGCTCCACGCCTATATGCTGCGCGTCGCGGTGCCCTACGGTACCATGAACAGCGGCCAGATGCGCCGCCTCGCCCGCATCGCCCGCGTCTACGACAAGGGCTACGGCCATTTCACGACCCGCACCAACATCCAGTACAACTGGCCGGCGCTCAGTGACGTCCCCGCGATCCTGTCGGAGCTGGCCGAGGTCGAGATGCACGCCATCCAGACCTCGGGGAACTGCATCCGCAACGTGACGACGGACGTCTTCGCCGGTTGCGCGGACGACGAGATCGAGGACCCGCGCCCCTGGTGCGAGATCCTGCGCCAGTGGTCGACGATCCACCCCGAATTCTCGTTCCTGCCGCGCAAGTTCAAGATCGCGGTGATCGCGGCCCCGAAGGACAGGGCGGCCATGCGCACCCACGACGTCGGCCTGCAGCTGATCCGCGGCGAGGATGGAGAGACGGCCTTTCGGGTCTTCGTCGGCGGCGGCCAGGGACGGATCCCCCACATCGCGCAGGAGATCGCGCCGGCAGTGCCCGGGCGAGATCTGCTGGCCTATCTCACCGCCATCCTCCGGGCCTGGAACCTGCTGGGTCGCCGCGACAACATCCACAAGGCGCGGATCAAGATCCTGGTGGCCTCGCTCGGCATCGACGCCTTCCGCGAGGAGGTCGAGCGCCACTTCGCCACCCTGAGGCGCGAGGACCTGCGGGTCCCCGACGAGGAGGTCGCCCGCATCCGCGCCTATTTCGCCCCGCCGCCCTTCGCCGACCTGCCGAGGACCAGCGGGGCCTTCGACCGGGCGAGTCTCGCCGATCCCGACTTCGCCCGTTTCGCGCGCAACAATGTCCGACGCCATCGCCAGCCGGGCTATGCGACCCTCATCATCTCGCTGAAGCCGCAGGGCGGGGTTCCGGGCGACATCACAGCCGACCAGATGGACCTGGTCGCGGATCTCGCCGAGCGCTTTTCCTTCGACGAGGTGCGGGCGGCCTACGAGCAGAACCTGGTCCTGCCCCATGTCCGTCTGGACGACACGCCGGAGATCTGGCGGCGGCTGGCCGAAGCCGGTCTGGCGACCCCGAACGCGGACCTGGTGACGGACATCATCGCCTGCCCCGGGCTGGACTATTGCAGCCTGGCCAATGCCCGGTCGATCCCGGTCGCCCAGGCCCTGTCCGAACAGCTCGCCGACCTCGACTATCAGGAACGGCTGGGTCCAATTCGGGTCAATATGAGCGGCTGCATCAACGCCTGCGGCCACCACCATGTCGGCCACATCGGCGTGCTCGGCGTCGACCGGAAGGGCGAGGAATACTACCAGATCACCGTCGGCGGTTCGGCGGACGAGCAGGCGGCGCTGGGCGAGATCGTCGGACGGAGCCTGGCCGCCGACGAGGTCGCGCCGGCGGTCGGACGGGCGCTGGATCGCTATCTCGAGGTGCGGCGCGAGGGCGAGACCTTCCTGCAGACCGTTCGTCGCCTGGGCGCTGATCCGTTCCGCGACGCCATCTATGGGGCGTTCAATGCAGTGGCTTGATACGGCGCCCGAGGGCGCGCGGCTGCCCGTGACGACTCCGTTGGAAGAGGTCGAGGCGGCGGCGCGGGACGCCGGGGTTCTGGTTCTGGAATTCGACGCCTTTCGCGATGGGCGAGGCTTTTCCCTCGCGGCGGTCCTGCGCGAGCGCGGCTATCGCGGACGATTGATCGCCGAGGGGCGGCTCATTCCCGACCAGGCCCGTCATCTGCGCCGCTCCGGCTTCGACGGCGTGGTGCTGGGCCCTGGCGCAGACATCGAGGCGTGGAGGCGGATGGATGCGGCCTTCAGCGCGACATACCAGCCCGTAGAGGAGGACGCGGCGCCGATCTGGCGGCGCCGAACCCTCGCACGAGCGACGCCGGAGGCCGTGGTCAAGAGGCTCAATCGCGAAACCCGGGGCGGCAACGCGGAGGACATTCTTTGCGCGGCGCTGGATCCGTCGCTCGGGTTGAGGCCCGCGATCCTGTCGTCGTTCGGCGCCGAGGCCGGCGTCTTGCTGTCGCTGGCCGCTCGCGTCGATCCATCGATTCCGGTCATCTTCCTCGATACCGGCATGCATTTCCTGCAGACCCTGGCCTACAGAAAGGCCCTGTCGGAGCGTCTGGGCCTGACCGACGTCCGGCTGGTCACGCCCGACCCGAGCGAGCGCGCCGACCTCGACCCCGACGAAGACCTGTGGCGCGCCGACCCCGACGCCTGCTGCGATCTGCGCAAGGTGCGTCCGCTCGAGCGGGCTCTGGCCGGGATCGACGCTGTGATCACCGGCCGCAAGCGACACCAGACCCTGGACCGGCATGACCTGCGGCCGTTCGAACTCTTCCAGGGTCGCATCCGGGTCAATCCGCTGCACGACTGGTCGGAGGAACAGGTCGAGGCCTGGTTCGACGCCGAGGACCTGCCGAGGCATCCCCTCATCGACCAGGGCTACCGGTCGATCGGTTGCTGGCCCTGCACTACAGTCGTCAAGGCCGGCGAGGACGGCCGCCTCGGCCGCTGGTCCGGAGCCGCCAAGACCGAATGCGGTATACATCTGGGTCGCCGCACGATGTCCGTCGGCTGATCCTTCCCGCCTCCCCCGTTTCCAGAGAGACCCGCTTGACGCTTCGACGTTCCGTAATCGACCTGATCGGCCAGACTCCGCTTCTGCGCCTGAACCGCCTCTCGGATGCGACGGGGTGCGAAATCCTTGGCAAGGCGGAGTTCCTGAATCCCGGCCAGTCGATCAAGGACCGCGCCGCCCTGTCCATCATCCAGCGCGCCCGGGCGTCCGGCGAACTGCGTCCGGGCGGGACCATTGTCGAGGGCACCGCCGGCAACACCGGGATCGGTCTGAGCCTCGTCGGCGCCGCCCTCGGTCACCCGGTCGTGGTCGTCATGCCCCGCACCCAGTCGGAAGAAAAAAAGCTCGCGCTACGGGCGCTCGGGGCCCGGCTGGTCGAGGTGGATGCGGCGCCCTTCTCGAGCCCCGGCCATTTCGTCCATCACTCGGCGCGCCTGGCGCGTGAACTCGACGCCGAACGGCCCAACGGCGCCTTCTGGGCCAACCAGTTCGACAACCTCTCCAACCGCCTCTCTCACTACGAAGGAACCGGGCCAGAGATCTGGGAGCAGACCCAGGGCCGCATCGACGGCTTCGTCAGCGTCGTCGGGTCCGGCGGCACCCTGGCGGGGGTGGGCGGCTTCCTGAAGGAACGCAATCCGGGCGTCCAGACCGCCCTCGCCGACCCGGCCGGCGCCTCACTCTACAGCTGGTTCACCCGCGGCGAGATGAAGTCCGAAGGGTCCTCGATCACCGAGGGTATCGGGTTGGGCCGGATCACCGGCAACCTCGAAGGCTTCACGCCGGACCACGCGTTCCGGATCGAGGACGCAGAGTTCCTGCCGGTCCTATTCGATCTGGTTCGGGAGGAAGGCCTCTCGCTGGGGGGATCGAGCGGCGTCAACCTTGTCGGCGCGGTGCGGCTGGCCCGGGAACTCGGCCCCGGCAAGACCATCGTCACCGTGCTGTGCGACCCCGGCACGCGATACGCCTCGCGGCTGTTCAATGTCGAGTATCTGTCGGCGCGCGGTCTGCCCGTCCCGGACTGGCTGACGCCGGCCTGATGGAAGAGTTTCTGCTGTTCGCAGCCGTCGGCTTCGCGGCCCAGATCGTCGACGGGGCGCTTGGCATGGCGTTTGGCGTCATTTCCTCGACCCTGCTGCTCAGCCTGGGCACGCCGCCGGCCGTCGCCTCGGCCAGCGTGCACGCGGCCAAGGTGTTCACCGGAACCGCGTCCGGCCTGTCCCATCTCGCCCATGGGAATATCCGCTGGTCGCTGTTCTGGCCCCTCGCCGTCGGAGGCGTGATCGGCGGCGTGGTCGGCGGCGTCTTCCTGACGTCGGTCGACAGCGCCCTGATCAAGCCCTGGGTGCTGGGATGGCTCGCGCTGATGGGGGTGATCATCCTGGTGCGCGCCACCCGGGAGATCCGGCTTCGACATGCGCCGATCAGGGGCGCCGTTCCACTCGGCCTGGTGGGCGGCTTTCTCGACGCCCTGGGCGGCGGAGGCTGGGGGCCGACAGTGACGACCACCCTGGTGAGCGTCGGCGAACCCCCGCGTCAGGCCGTCGGCACAGGCAACGCCGCCGAGGCCGTGGTCGCAGCAGCCGTCTCGACCACCTTCCTCGTCGCCCTGGTCACGGGGCATTGGGAGGACATCGACGGGCTGAGACAGTACGCGACCTCGGTCGCCGGCCTGATCGTCGGCGGCGTCATCGCCGCGCCCCTGGCTGCCCTCATCTCCCGCGTCCTGCCTGTGCGGCCCTTCGCCTGGTTGATCGGCCTGCTGATCCTGGTGCTCGCGGGCATCCAGCTGGTGGGGCCTCTGCTCGGCCGCTGAGCCTCGTCGGGGGCGCAGGATCGACGGCGACCCGAGCCGTCACGTCTGCATGTGACGCCTCAACAGGTTGTCATCGGCCAGGCATGGACATCCACGAGACGCCGTCCCCCACTCCCGCTCGACTCATCAGTCGTCCCTGTCCAGATCCGGTTCCGACAGGCCGAGATCACCCTCGTCGAAGAGGTGGAACTCGTGCCAGACGCCGTTCAGAACGCCGAAAGCGACGGCCAGTCCGACGCCGAGTATCCAGGCGAAATACCACATGGTGTCTGTCCTTCAGCGATCAGTAGAGGTCGGGGTTGGTCTTGAATTCGGTCGAGCTGCTCCGCCCCCACAGCACCCGGTAGACCCAGGCCGTGTAAAGCAGGACCAGGGGCAGGAAGACGATGGTCACGCCCAGCATGATGAACAGCGTCAGATGGGTCGAGGACGCGTTCCAGACGGTCAGGCTTGAGCCGGGATCGATCGAACTGGGCAGGATGAAGGGGAACATCGACAGGCCGACGGTCGAGATGATGCCGACCGTGCCCAGAGACGAGCCGCCGAAGGCCAGCGGCTCGGACCGCCGCCAGAGGCCCGCCAGCGCCACGACGGTCCCCAGCAAACCGAGCACCGGCGCGACGATCGTCCACGGCGCGGCCGTGTAGTTGTCGAGCCAGGCGCCCGGCGCCGCCACAACGGCGGTCCTCAGCGGATTGGACATGCCCGAGGGATCGATCAGGCCGACGATGCGGAAACCCAGGTCGCCGAAGGCGACGAACAGTCCGCCGCCGACGAACAGCGCGAGGCTCGCCACGCCGGCGATCGTGCCGAACACCCGGGCCCGCGCCTGAACGGGCCCCCGTTCCGCCTTGAGGCCCAGCCAGGCCGCGCCGTGAAGCACCAGCATGGCGACCGAGAGCAGGCCGCACAGCAGGCTGAACGGCGTGAACAGCCCCAGCAGACTGCCCTCGTAGAAGGACCGCAGATCGCCATCCAGACGGAAGGGCGCGCCCAGGAGGACGTTGCCGACCGCGACGCCGAAGACCAGCGCCGGCACGAACCCGCCGACGAACAGCGCCCAGTCCCAGAATGCGCGCCAGCGCCTGTCGGGGCGCTTGGAGCGATATTTGAACGCGACCGGCCGCAGGATCAGCGCCGACAGCACCAGGAACATGGCCAGATAGAAGCCCGAGAAACTGACGGCATAGACGAAGGGCCAGGCGGCGAAGATCGCGCCGCCGCCCAGGATGAACCACACCTGGTTGCCTTCCCAGGTCGCGCCGACGGTGTTGATCACCATGCGGCGCTCCTCGTCCGTCTTGGCCACAAACGGCAGCAGGGCGCCGACGCCCAGGTCGAACCCGTCGGTCAGGGCGAAGGCGATCAGCAGCACGCCGAGGAGGCCCCACCAGATCAGGCGGAGGCTGGCGTAGTCGAGGGGCAGTTCCATCTCGGATATCCTTGGGATTCGATAGTCAGGCGACGGTGGGCGCAGGCGTCGGAGCAGGACGGTCCGGTCCGTCGGTCGGGTCTGGCGTCGCAGGTGCGAGGTCCAGACCGAACAGGTCGATCTCTGCGAACGGCCCCTTCTTGATCGTCTTCAGGATCAACCCGACCTCGACCACCGCCAGCGCGCCGTAGAGAACGGTGAAGCCGATGATGGTGGCCCACAGTTGAGGCACGCTGAGGCTGGAGGCTCCCAGGAAGGTCGGCAGCACCCCCTCGACGGCCCAGGGCTGTCGTCCGACCTCGGCAAGAATCCAGCCCAGTTCGGTGGATATCCACGGCAACGGGATGGCCAGTACGGCCAGCCACAGGAACCAGCGCGTCTCATGCTTGCGCAGGGTGCAGAGCACAAAGGCGGTGGCGAACAGACCGATCATCAGGAACCCGATCCCGGCCATGATCCGGAACGACCAGAACATCACCGGCACATTCGGAACGGTGCTCCAGGCGGCCTGAACCACCTGATCGGGCGTCGCGTCACGGGGGTCGGCGACATAGCGTTTCAGCAGCAGGGAATAGCCGAGGTCGCGGCGGTTGAGTTCGAAGTCGCCACGGGCGGCGACGTCGGTCGGGTCGGCCTTGATCCGCTCCAGGGCGTCATAGGCCAGGACACCGGATTCGATCCGGGTCTGGGCGATCGCGACCAGTTCGAGAATGCCTTCAACCGGCGTGTCGATGCTGCGGGTGGAGATGAGGCCGAGCACATAGGGAATCTTGACCTCATAGTGGGTCTCGCGGTCTTCGAGGCTGGGAATGCCGAACGCGGTCAGGCCGGCGGGCGCCGGCTCGGTGCGCCACATGGCCTCCAGAGCCGCCAGCTTCATTTTCTGGTTGTCGGTCAGGGCGTAGCCGCTCTCATCTCCCAGAACGACGACCGAGAGAGAGGCCGCCAGGCCAAAGGCCGCGGCGACGGTCATCGAGCGTTTGGCGAATCCCCTGTGGCGACCCTTCAGCAGGTAGAAAGCCGATATGCCCAGGACGAAGACCGCCGCGATGACGTAGCCGGCGCTGACCGTGTGGACGAACTTGGCCTGGGCCACCGGGTTGAACAGCACGGCCATGAAGTCCGAGACCTCCATCCGCATCGTGTCGGGATTGAAGGTCGCGCCGACCGGATTCTGCATCCAGCCATTGGCGATCAGGATCCACAGCGCCGACAGATTGGTGCCCAGCGCCACCATGAAGGTGACGAACAGGTGCCCGACCCGGCTGAGCTTGTCCCAGCCGAAGAACATCAGCCCGACGAAAGTCGCTTCCAGGAAGAAGGCCATCAGGCCCTCGATGGCCAGGGGGGCGCCGAAGATGTCGCCGACGTAGTGGGAGAAGTAGGACCAGTTCATCCCGAACTGGAATTCCATGGTGATCCCCGTCGCCACGCCCAGCGCGAAATTGATCCCGAACAACAGACCCCAGAACCGGGTGATGCTCCGCCAGATCGGGCGGCGGGTCATCACATAGATGCTCTCCATGATGACCAGCATGAACGACAGGCCGATCGTCAGGGGCACGAACAGGAAGTGATACAGAGCCGTCAATGCGAACTGCAGCCGGGAAAGGTCAACGACCGCGAGGTCAATCATGGGGCAGGCTCCGCAGCGCCGGCCCGATGACCGACAAACCTTCGCCTACGACCGTATGCGATGCTCCGCCTTGATTTCGATCAAGGCCCGGTCCGGCGCCGGCGTCTAGGGCGGACCCATGACGGCCGACGCCCTTCCAACACTTGCTCCCGGTTCCTGGCTCAAGGCCGCGGGCCGGCCCCATCGTCGGCTGCTGGGTCTGTCAGCGGCTCTGGTCGTCGGGGACGTCGCGCCGGCGATCGGTTTCGCGGCCGGCCTCGGCCTGGCCATCGGCGCCCTTGAGCATTCGGTCGCCGAGGCCGCCCCCTGGCTGGTCCTGGCTGCCGCGAGTCTGATGCTGCGAGGCTGGATGGGTCAGGCTGCGACCTTCGTTTCCGCCACGGCCGCGGCGGCAGTCAAAGGCGAGGTCCGGCAGGGGATCGTCGCCGATCTGTTCGCGGGTCGGCGACCTGCCGCCGCCGCCCTGACTGCGGTTGTCGAGGCGGTCGAAACCCTGGACGGACATGTCGCCCGCTTCGCCCCCGTTCGCCTGGCCGCGACCGTCTCGCCCCTGATCGTGATCGCGGTGTGCGCCCTGGCCAGCCCGGTCGTCGCCGGCATCCTGCTGCTGACCCTGATCCCCTTCGTGGTCGGCATGGCCCTGGCCGGTGGCGCGGCGGCGGCCGAGAGCCGGCGGCAGTTCCAGGCCCTTGAACGGCTGTCCGGGACGTTTCTGGACCGCGTCCGCGCCCTTCCCACCCTTCTCTCCTTCCAGGCCGAGACGCGCACCACGCGCGAGATCGCTGGCGCGGCCGACGAACTGGAGCGCCGCACGGGTCGCGTGCTCAAGGTGGCGTTCGTCTCGTCGGCCGTGCTGGAGTTTTTCTCGGCCCTGTCGGTCGCGCTGGTCGCGGTCTATTGCGGCTTCAACCTGCTGCGCATCCTGCCGTTTCCCGTGCCCGAGACTCTGGACCTGGGCCGCGCCTTCTTCGTGCTGGCCCTGGCGCCCGAGGTCTATGCGCCCATGCGCCGGCTGGCCGCAGCCTATCATGAGAAACAGGCCGCCGAAGCCGCGGCGCCGTCGATGGCCGGGCCGGAGCCGGGTCGACCGGTCATTGCCCCGCCGTCCCGCCGCTGGTCGAGCGCCCCGGAACTCGACTTCCGATCGGTCACGATCCGCTATGGCGACGGCGCGCCGGCGATCACCGATTTCGACCTCCATGTCCCGGCCGGAGCGATCGTCGCCCTGGTCGGACCCAGCGGCTCAGGCAAGACCAGCCTGCTGCATCTGCTGCTGGGCCTGGCGCCGCTGTCATCGGGCGAAGTCCGGGTCGGCGGTCACGGCCTGTCGCACGCGGGCGCGTTCGCCGGAGCCGTCGGCTGGGCCAGCCAGAACCCGGTCGTGGCCCCCGGCGACCTCTTCGGCAACATCGCTCTGGCAAGGCCGGGTGCGAGCGCCGAGGAGATCCGCGACGCCGCCGCCCGCGCGGGTCTCCAGGATGATCTGGGCCGCATCCTCGACGAACGCGGCGGCGGGCTCTCGGGCGGCGAGCGCCGCCGTCTGGGCCTTGCCAGGGCCCTGCTGTCGCCGTCCTGCCTGCTGTTGCTGGACGAACCGACCGCCAATCTCGACCCGGAGTCCGAGGCGGCCGTGGTGGAGGTGATCCGCGCGGCGGCGGAAGGCCGCACCACCCTGATCGCGACCCATTCACAGGCCGTCATGGCCCTGGCCGACCGGGTGGTGCGGCTGTGAAACCAACGACCGCGCACACGGGAGACCCGACCCTGGAGGCCCTGCTGGCCGAGCAGCGCCGCGCCCAGGGCGGACGGTTGCGGCTTGCCGCCCTGTCCGCCGCCCTCGTCTCCGGCGCCTCGGTGGCGCTGCTGGGTCTGTCCGGCTGGTTCATCACAGGGGCGGCGATCGCCGGAGCCGGCGGCTTTGCGGTCGTCCAGGCGTTCAACTATCTGCTCCCGGCCGCCGTGATCCGGATGCTGGCCATCGTGCGGACGGGATCGCGTTACGTCGAACGGGTCAGCGGCCACGCCGCGGCTCTCAAGGCCCTGGCCCGTCTGCGGCCGCTGTTGTTCGCAAGACTGGCGGCGGCTCCGCCCCGTCGGGCGTTCAGCCTCTCCAGCGGCGAAGCGTCAGCGCGGATGATCCAGGACGTCGATGCGATCCAGACCGTGTTCGTGCGCCTGAGCGGCCCCTGGGGCGCCGGCGCCGGCGCTCTGGCTGCGATCGGTCTGGCGCTGTTGGCCGGCGCCCTGCCCGCTCTCGTCCTCGCCGGCGGCATCGCCATCGCCATCTTCGGAGGACTTCTGATCGGCCGGCGCGTCGCGGACCCGGCGGGTCGGCGGGTGCAGGTCGCCATGGGCCTGTTCAAGGACCGGCTTTCGGCCTTGCAGGCAGCGGCCCCCGAGCTGCGGGCCTATGGGCTGGAGAGTTGGGCCGCCGACCAGGTGGGTCAGGCGGCGCGGACCCTGGATCGTCGCCGGGTCGCGGACGCCGTCGCCGGCGGATGGATCCCGGTGTTCCAGGCCGCGGTCCTGGCCGTGACCGTAATCGGGGTCATTGCGACATCCGCCCCGGCGTCCCTGCCGCTCGTCGCCCTCGCGGCGCTGGCGTCCGTGACGGGCCTTGAGGCCGCCGCCGCCCTCACCGGAGGTCTGCGCCAGAATGGCGCGGCCCAGGAGGCGCTGGCGCGGCTGGCTGAGGTTCTGGATGACCCGGCCAGGCCCGTCATCCGGCAACTCGCACCGGCGATGGCCGGCGACGCCATCGTCATCCGCTCTGCGGCGTTGGAGATCGCGCCGCCCTTCCGTCTGGGCGTGATCGGTCCCTCCGGCTCCGGCAAGACGCGGTTGATCGAGACCTTGATGGGGCTACGCCCCTCTGTCGCCGACCAGTTGCGACTGGGCGGCCTGCCTCTGGAGGACGCCGCTCTGGACGACGTTCGCGCGCGTTTCGCCTATGCGTCGCAGGACGTCCGGCTGCTGGCAGGGTCGATCGCGGACAATCTTCGTCTCGCCGATCCGGGCGCTTCGAACGACGACCTCTGGGCCGCCCTGAGCGACGCCTGCCTGGCCGACCGGGTCGCGGCGCTTCCGGCCGGTCTCGACACGGTTCTGAGCGAGAACGGCGACCGGTTGTCCGGCGGCGAGCGCCGGCGCCTGGGACTGGCGCGCGCCTATCTGCGCGACGCGCCCTGGCTGGTGCTGGACGAACCGACCGAAGGCCTCGACGCCGCGACCGAAACCCGGGTGCTGGACGGTCTCACGCACCACCTTTCGACGCGCCGGCAGGGCCTGATCCTGGTCAGCCACCGATCGGCGCCCACAGCCCTGTGCGACCGGGTCGTCGACGTCTCGGTCACGCTCTCACCCGGTGGAATTCCCCTCGGGGGGCGCGACGTCAGGGCCGCCGCTTGACCTGGGTCAAGGACGCTGACCCCGGGGCACTGGTCAAATGACATCTGATCGCCGGAGGAGTGTCATGCGAGTCCCCACGATTATCGGTCTTCTGCTGGTCGGGGCGTGTTCGCCGCTCCCCGGGCCCCGGGTCGAGTCGCCGAGCGCGCCACGCGCCTCAAGCACACAAGACAACCCTGCCGTCTCGTCCCTGTCGACGGCCCTGGATCGGGAGTCCGCGTCCCGGGGCCGCGCCATGGCGATCGTCGGATGCGCCAGCTGCCACGCCATCGACGCCGCCGGCGACAGTCCGCTCGCCGTCGCGGCGCCTTTCAGAGAGATTGTGCGGCGCCGAGGCTCCGACGATCTGGCCGCCGCGTTCGAACAGGGCCTGGTTACGACCCATCCCGCCATGCCGCCCTATGTCTTCGGCGCCAGCCAGATTCACGACCTGACCGCCTATCTCGACACGTTGCGCGCACCGGTCGGTCGCCCGTCCGCTCCGTAGCCGCCTGGCCCGCATCGTGAGCCATTGAACTCTGCACCGCCCGCGCCCGGACCCTCGCCGCGGCGAGGATGGGTCCAGACAGCCACGAACCGGACCTCGATCCCGCCCGGGTCTCGCTCAACCGCCGGCCATGCTGCCGGTCCGGACGAACCGGGCATGCCACGACAGGGCCTCGTCCAGCAGCATCGGCGTCTGCAGGCCGTAGGATCCCTTGAGGGCGCGCTGGAAATAATCCTCCAGCATCGGACGGAAGCTCGGGTGGGCGCAGGTGTCGATGACGACGCGCGCCCGCTGTTTGGGCGACAGGCCGCGAAGATCGGCCAGACCCTGTTCGGTGACGATCACCTGGACGTCCTGATTGATGTGATCGACGTGGGAGACGGCCGGCACCAGGGTCGAGATCTTGCCGCCCTTGGCCGTCGAGGCGCTCATGAAGATCGAGATATAGGCGTTCCTGGCAAAGTCGCCGGAGCCGCCGATGCCGTTCTGGATGCGCGAGCCCATGATGTGGGTCGAGTTCACATTGCCGTAGATGTCGGCCTCGATCATGCCGTTCATGGCGATGACGCCCAGACGGCGGATCACCTCCGGATGATTGCTGATCTCCTGCGGCCGAAGGATGATCCGGTCCCGGTAGTCGCCCATGTTCCGGTTGATCCGCTCGGTCAGTTCGGGGCTGAGGCTGAGGGCCGTCGAGGACGCGACGCGCAGCTTGCCGCTGTCCATCAGCGCCATCATCCCGTCCTGGATGACCTCGGTATAGGCGGTCAGATGGTCGAACGGCGCGTCGATCAGGCCGGTCAGGACGGCGTTGGCCGTGTTGCCGACCCCTGACTGGAGCGGCAGCAGCGACGGCGGCAGTCGGCCCCTGGACACCTCGTGCTCGAGGAACTCCATCAGATGGCCGGCGATGGCCAGGTCGTCCGCTCCGGGCGCGGTGAACCCGGCGTTGCGGTCGGGCCGGTCGCTCTCGACGATGGCCACGATCTTGTCCGGGTCACAGCGGAAACAGGGCTCGCCGATGCGGTCGCCCGGGCGGATCAGGGGGATCGGCACCCGGTTCGGCGGCAGGGCGGTGCCGTAGTAGATGTCGTGCATGCCCAGAAGCTCCGGGTTCTGCCACCGGTTGACCTCCAGGATCACCTGGCTGGCCCGGTCCAGCCAGGTCTTGTTGTTGCCGACCGAGGAGGCCGGGATCAGCGCCCCGTCCTCGCGGATCCCCGTGACCTGGATGATCGCCGTGTCCAGCGGCCCGAGAAAACCCTGCCAGGCCATGGGCGCGACCTGGCTCAGATGCATGTCGAAATAGGCCATCTCGCCGCGATTGATCCGGTCGCGGCAGGTCGGGTCGGAGTTGTAGGGCAGCCGGAACTCGATGCCGTTGGCCTTGGCCAGGGCTCCGTCCAGTTCCGGCCCGGTCGAGGCTCCGGTCCAGATCCGCAGCTTGAAGGGCCGGCCCGCCGCATGCTCGGCCTCGATCCTGGCGGCGAGCGCCAAAGGGACTGCCGTCGGATAGCCCGAGGCGGTGAACCCGCTGAGCCCCACCGTCGTATTGGGCGCGATCAGGCGTGCGGCGTCCTCGGCCGACATGACCCTGGCCCGGTGTCGGGCGCTGGCGATGCGACGGTCAGTCATGAAGTGATCTTTCCCGGGTCCCGGTATGGCCCTGCCAGTAGATGAACGCGCGGGTCGGCATTTTTCATGACACCTCGCCCGCGAACGGCAGCCAGACGCCGTCGCGAAGCCGGGAGTCGGAGCAGACGCCGCGCCACGGTGACGGCACGCAGCCGATCGCCCTGAAATGGATCAGTCTGGGCGGTCATCACTGACCTGAACCCGCGCCGGGACTCAAGGCGTCCCATGCAGGTCGCCCAGGGCGAGCGAGCCGGGACGCAAGCCACCGCGCGGGCGCGGCCCAACCGCCGGCCGCGAGGGCGACGCCGACCGCCGCGCCGAGGATGCCCGCCGGCGGGGTGTCGAAACGGAAGAGATCGCCCACTGGCGGCACAAGGATCGCGATGGAAAGGACCGCGATCGCAATCGCCAGGATCATCCAGAACACCCTGCGATGCGGGTCGAACAGCGACACGCCGCTCGAGGCCGTATCGACCAGAGCCAGCACCATGTTGGCCAGGGCAAGCACCAGGAAGGCCGCGGCCCGGGCCTCGGTTTCTGCGACCTGATCGAGGGACCACAGATAGAAGGCGAGCACAGCCGCCAGGATGACAAGGCCCTGGAGCGCGCCGAAGGCGATCTGCCTGGCCCCGAACAGCGCGGCCTTCGGGTTCCGGGGCCGTTTCCTCATCGCGTTCCTCTCGCTGGGCTCCGCCTCGAACACCAGCGAGCAGAGCGGATCGATGACCAGTTCGAGAAACACGACATGAACCGGAAACAGCAGCGGAGGCGCCCCGAGCAGGATCGGCAGCAGCGCCATGCCGGCGAGCGGCACATGGACCGCGACCACGAAGGTCAGGGCCTTGCGCAGATTGGTGAAGATCCGCCGCCCCAGACGCACGCCGCCGACGATGGAGGCGAAGCTGTCGTCCAGCAGGATGATGTCGGCCGCTTCGCGAGCGACGTCCGTTCCCCGCTCGCCCATGGCGATGCCGATGTGTGCGGCCTCCAGAGCCGGCGCATCGTTCACGCCATCCCCGGTCATCGCCACCACCTCGCCGTCGGCCTTCAGCGCCTCGACCAGGGTCAATTTCTGATCGGGCTGAACGCGGGCGAACACCCGGATGGTGCGGACCCGCTCGCGAAGCGTGCTGGCGTCCAGGCTGGCGATTTCCGCGCCCGTCAGGACGCCGCCCTCGACATCGATGCCCGCCTGGCTGGCGATCGCCATCGCCGTCGCGGGATAGTCGCCGGTGATCATCGCCACCGCTATGCCGGCCTGCCGGGCCTCCCGCAGAGCCCGGGGCACATCGGCGCGAACCGGGTCCAGGAAGCCGACCAGACCGAGAAACGCGAATGTCGCCTCGCCTGGTTCGGCGAAGCCCGCGTCCGGTCCTTCGATGGCGGCCACCGCCAGCACGCGCAGCCCCTCGGCCGCCATGATGTCCAGATCCTTGCGCGCCACCGCGATGTCGGAGGGCGACAGGCGACACAGGCCGAACACCGCTTCCGGAGCGCCCTTCGCGGCCGCGACCGTCGTGCCGTCGGCCAGGGCCCACTGCTGCACGACGGCCATTCGGCCGGCCTCAAGGGGCCAGCTCCTTGAAAGCGCGGCCCGATCCCCGGCGACCGGGCACAGTGTCCGGACGGCTCGATCCATCGGATCTGTCGGATGGACCGCGCTCGCCAGGGCGGCGGCTTCCAGCAGCGCGGCGGCGGGTGGCGCCAACTCGCCCTCGCGGGGGTCGCAAAACCGTCTGCCGGCGGACAGCCTGGCCACGGTCATCCGGTTCTCCGTCAGGGTGCCGGTCTTGTCGACGCACAGGATGGTCGCGCCGCCCAGGGTCTCGATCACGGCTCCGCGCCTGACGAGCACCTTGTGACCCGCCAGTCTCCAGGCTCCGAGCGCCATGAAGACGGCCAGGACCATCGGGAACTCTTCGGGGATCAGCGAGATCGCCACCGTGATGCCGGCCAGCGCCGCTTCCACCCAATCGCCGCGCAACCATCCATAGGCGCCGACCACGGCCCCGCAGACCAGGATGGCGAGCCCCCCGAACCCGCTGACCAGGCGTCCGGCGGCTTTCTGCAAGGGTGTCGGTCCGCTCTCGATGCCGGCCAGCGAGGCCCCGATCTTGCCCAGCGCGGTTCCTTGGCCCGTGTTCGTCACGCATGCGACCGCCTGCCCTGCCACGACCAGTGTCCCGGCAAAGAGCTGCGAGCCCAGGTCATCGGCGAGTGGCGGCGACACTCCCGTCCGGGCCGCCGTCATCGTCTTGCTGATCGGCGCGGACTCGCCGGTCAGCGCCGATTCATCCACGCTCAGAACGTCGCCCCCGACCAGCTCGGCATCGGCGGGCAGGCGCTGACCTTCGCTGACAAGAAGGATATCGCCAGGCACAAGCTCCGTGATCGAAAGGATCCGTTCCACGCCGTTGCGGATCACCCGGGCGGTCGGTTCCGACAGATCGCGCAAGGCTTTCAGGGCGCGCTCGCTTCGGGCCTCCTGGACCACAACCAATCCCACGGTGGCGACGGCGGCCAGGGTGAGGAAGAGGCCCTCGGCCAGATCTGCCAACAGAAGGTAGAGGCCGGAGGCCGTTACGAGCAGGAGAAACATCGGCTCGCGCAGCGTGGCGCTGATGATGCGCCATACGCTTCGACCGCGAACCGGGCTCAGAGCGTTGGGCCCAAACTCTACAAGGCGACGTTGCGCCTCCGCATCGTCGAGGCCGGGCCAGCGGATTGCCAATGCATTCAGGTCCGATATGCGGCTGGGGAGCGCACGCCGGCTGACCCTGGCCCCACGCGGCCGGGCGTCCCTTGATTCAGGTCAATGTCTATCGAGCCCAAGACCTCATCAGCCTAAAGGGGGCCTGCCGAACCTTCCGGGGCGTCCTGCTGGCCGCGATAAATGTCCCGAAGCGTATGCAGCACCCGGAGCGCGGCCGGATCATCCAGCCGATAGTAGATCGTCTGCGCATCGCGCCGGGTGGCGACCAGACCTTCGGCCCGCATCCTGGCCAGGTGCTGCGAGGCTGCGGACGGAGCCAGCCTGGCATGGTCGGCGAGGTCGCCCACCGACGCCTCGCCCTCGACGAGCCGGCACAACAGCAGAAGCCGTTGTTCGCTCGCCAGCAGTTTCAACAGGCGCGCCGCGGGTTCGACGCAGTCCTCGAACCCGCCAAGGTCATTCTGCGAAGGGTGAACTGTCAGCGTAATCATCGGCTTACTGTAGAAGATGCGCATCCACGATCAAGCCACGCTCCGCCGTCCTGCGGGTTCGAGGAGACTGGGCAGGCTCGGACATGCTCGCCAGCGATGCCGAAGTCGATGGCCATGCTCATGTCAGTTTTCCTCCGAGGCCAGGGGACGGCCGTCGTCGCGCAGGACGATATAGATGGCCGGGATCACCAGGACCGTCAGCAGGGTCGATGAGGCCAGGCCGAACAGAAGCGAGATCGCCAGACCCTGGAAGATCGGATCGGTCAGGATCACCGCCGCACCGATCATGGCCGCTGCGGCGGTCAGCACGATGGGCTTGAAGCGGATCGCGCCCGCGTCCAGCAGAACCTCGCGCAGGGACCGCTCCCCAGTCTGGCTGTGACGAATGAAGTCCACAAGCAGGATCGAGTTTCGGACGATGATGCCGGCCAGGGCGATGAAGCCGATCATTGAGGTCGCGGTGAAGGGCGCCCGGAACAGGATGTGGCCGATGACAATGCCGATCAGGGTCAGCGGAATCGGCGTCAGGATGACCAGGGGCAGTCGGAAGCTTTTGAACTGGGCGACGACCAGCACATAGATGCCGAGAATCGCCACGCCAAAGGCTGCGCCCATGTCGCGGAAGGTGACCCAGGTGATCTCCCACTCGCCGTCCCAGAGCACGGTCGGTCGGCTCTCGTCCGTCGGCTGGCCGTTCATGCGGATGTCCGGCTTGGGAACATCTCCCCAGTCGCCCTGACGGATGATCTGGTCGACCGCCATCATGCCGTAGATCGGGGCTTCATAGGCGCCGGCCAACTCGCCCATGACCATGTCCACGTCCCGGCCGTCGCGGCGGAAGATGTGGGTTGAGCCGGGTTCGCTCGAGATGGTGGCGACCTCGCCCAGGGACACGAGCCGTGCGCCGGCCGCGCCTTGCGACACGGCGACCGGCATGGACGCCAGGCCCTCGCCCCAGCTGCGCGCCGACTGGGGCAGGCGCACCGAGATTTCCAGCGGATCGCGACCCTCGCCACGATGGGCATAGCCGACGACCTGGCCGCCGAGCGCGGCGGCGATCGAGTCGTAGACGTCTCGGTCGCTGACCTTGAGGGCTTCCAGCCGGTCCCGGTCCGGGACGAGCCGCAATCCGGGCCGCGGCTGGCCATAGCTGTCGTCGACATCGACGATATAGGGCACCGAATGGAAGGCGGCCTTCACCCGTTCGGCGACAGCGCGCCGGGTCGGGGCGTCGGGGCCATAGACCTCAGCCAGAAGGGTCGCCATGACCGGAGGACCCGGCGGCGCCTCGACCACCTTGATCACGCCGCCGGCAGGCAGCACCACCCCGGCGAGCTTGTCACGCAGATCGAGGGCAATGGCGTGGCTCGACCGCTTGCGCTCTCCCTTTTCCGCCAGGGCGACGGCCAGATCACCCATCTCCGGCTTGTTGCGAAGGTAGTAGTGGCGCACCAGACCATTGAAGTTGAACGGCGAGGCTGTTCCGGCATAGGCGTCGATGGCGACCACTTCCGGCAGGCCGCGCGTGATGATGGCGGCGTCGGCCAGGGTGCGCTGGGTGACCTCCAGCGACGTGCCCTCGGGCATGTCGAGTACGACCTGCAGCTCCGACTTGTTGTCGAAGGGCAGCAGCTTCACGGTCACGGTCCTGGTGGCGAACATGGTACCCGCGAGAACCGTGGCGAGGCCGACGGCGATCAGGAAGATCCAGGCGGACCGGCGCGTGGCGATCACCTGGCCGGCCACCTTGCGGTAGATCGCGCCGAGCTTGCCTTCCTCGTGGTGACCGGCGGTGGCCGGCGGGCCGTCAACCAGCGTCTTGCGGGCGAACCGGATCATCAGCCACGGCGCGATGACCACGGCGACGAAGAAGGAAAACACCATGGCCGCCGAGGCGTTGACCGGGATCGGCGCCATATAGGGACCCATCAGTCCGGACACGAACAGCATCGGCAACAGGGCGGTGACCACCGTCAGGGTGGCGACGACGGTCGGGTTGCCGACCTCGGCGACGGCGTCGACAGCGGCGTCGATCCGGGTTCGCTCGTCAGGCATGGCCCAGTGCCGGGCGATGTTTTCGATCATGACGATGGCGTCGTCGACCAGGATGCCGATCGAGAAGATCAGTGCGAACAGGCTGACCCGGTTGATGGTGTAGCCCAGCAGGTTGGAGGCGAAGAGGGTCAGCAGGATCGTCGTCGGGATGACGACCGCTGTCACGCCCGCCTCGCGCCAGCCGATGGCGAAGCCGATCAGGACGACGATCGACAAGGTGGCCAGGCCCAGGTGGAACAGCAGCTCATTGGCCTTTTCGTTGGCGGTAGCGCCGTAGTCCCGGGTGACCGCCACATCCAGGCTGTCGGGAAGCAGCGTGCCCCTCAGCGCCTCGACGCGCGTCAGGACCTGTTGCGAGACGACGACGGCGTTCGCCCCCTTGCGCTTGGCGATCGCCAGGCTGACCGCCGGAGCTTCGCTCCAGCCGTCGTCCGTGCGCGCATAGCGCCAGGCGTGGGCCTGGTCCTCGCGCGGCGCCTCGATGACGCGGGCGACATCGCGGACATAGACGGCCTCGCCCCGGGCGGAGGGCAGCGCCAGAAAACCGATCTGGGTCGCGTTGGCCAGGGTTTGACCGGCGGTGACGTCAACCGCCTCGCCGCCGTTGCGCACCTGACCCGCAGGGAAGGCCCTGTTGGCTTGCCGAATAGTGTCCATCAGGGCGCCCAGCGACACGCCATGCTGGGCGAGGCGCGCCGGGTCCGGCTCCACCCGGATTTCCTGGGGACGGCCGCCCACGATGAAGGTCAGCCCGACATCGTCGACCTTGGCGACCTCGGTCCTGAGCTTGCCGGCGAGTTCGAACAGGGCCTGATCGGTCCACTGGCCTGCGGCCCCGGGCCTGGGCGACAGCGTCAGCACCAGGCTCGGCACGTCATTGATGCCCCGGGTCTGGATCAGGGGTTCGGCGATGCCGGAGGGAATCCGGTCGTAGTTGGCGCGGATTTTCTCATGAATGCGGACTGCCGCCGTGTCCGGATCTGTCCCGACGTCGAAGCGTGCGGTGACCATGACCTGGTTGTCGTCGGCGAAGGTGTAGACGTGTTCCACGCCCGCCACGCTCTTGACGATCGTCTCCAGCGGCTTGCCGACCAGTTCGACCGCGTCCGCCGCCCGCAGCCCCGGGGCGGCGACCATGATGTCGACCATCGGCACGCTGATCTGCGGCTCTTCCTCCCGGGGAATCGACACCAGGGCCAGCAGGCCCACGGCGATTGCGGCCAGCAGGATGAGCGGCGTCAGCGGCGAACGGATGGAAATCCGGGTCAGCCGTCCGGAGAGGCCGAGGTTCATCGGGGGGCTCCGGCGGGACTCAGCACGTCACCGGCGCGAAGCCCGGCCAGCACCTCCACGGTGTCGGCGTCGGGACCCGCCGTGGTCTGAACGGGGATCTCCGAGAGCGTGCCATCCGCCCGGACCAGTCGGGCGTAGTCGATCCCGAACCGGGTGAGGATGTAGCGCCGCGGCACGATCAGGGCCTGGCGTTCGCCGATCTTGACATGGGCGCGGACCCGTTGCCCGATCAGGTCCTGCGGCAAGCCCGGTGCGCTGACGTCAGCCATGACCTGACCGTCCGTGATCGACGGATAGATCTGGCTGATCGCGCCTTGTGTCGCGACGCCCCGCAGGTCCGCCGCCGCCAGTTGCACGACGTCGCCGACCTGCAGCGCGCGCGCCTGACCCTCCGGCAATTCGATACGCACCACCATCGGCCCTGCGGTGATGGTCGCCAGCGTCTGCCCTGCCATCAACACCGATCCCACCGGGACGTTTGCTGCGAGGACGCGACCGGCAGCCGGGGCGAGAATCGCGCCCTGCCCGGCGAGTTCGACACTCGCGCCGCGCTGGGCGCGGGCCGCGGTCAGGTTGGCGTTGGCGGCCCGGGCCTGGGCCTCGACCTGGTCGAGTCTGGCCTGGGCGTAGATGCCCTGGGCGAACAGGCTGCGTGTGCGCGCGAGGTCCGCATCGGCGCGACCGGCCTCGGCGGCGGCGGCGGCGACCTGGGCGTCGAAGGCGCCGGTTTGAAGCGTCAGACGGGCGTCCGTCACGCGGCCGATCAACTGGCCCTGGCGGACCATGTCTCCCTCCCTGACGCCGAGCATGACCAAGGTCCCCGAGATGCGCGCCCGGGCTTCGGCCATGTCGCGGGTCGTCAGCGTTCCGGGGACGGGTTTGAGGTCGGCGACGGTCCGGGCCTCCAGGGTCAGGCGGCCGGCCTGCGGGGCGGCCTCGGCGACCGGAACCGCAGGTTCAGGGTGTCCGCAGGCGCCCAGCAGCAGGGCCGCGCCCAGGACGATCAGAAAGGGAAGTCTTGCCATGATTCATCCATTCGCCCGGGCGCCGGTCAACCGGCGACCGTCGGCAGGCCTGCGGCCTTCCAGGCGGCCAGTCCTCCCGCCAGATGGGTTTCGATGACCTGTCCGGCCTTGCGGCACTGATCGACCGCCATGGCAGATCGCTTGCCGCCCGCGCATTGCATCACGATCGTTCTGGAGCCCGCATCGGGCAAGGCCCCGGGGTCGAAGGAGGAAAGCGGGACGTTGAGCGCGCCGGCGATCCGTTCGGCCGCGAACTCGGCCGGCTCCCGAACATCAATTAGCAGGATCCGGTTCTCATCGAGACCGGCCTTTACCTCGGCGGCTGTGAGGTCCTTGGGTTTGGGGGAGCCGAACATTTGGGGAAATCCTTGAAGAGCGCGCGCCTTCTGGGCGTGATGAAGCCGCTGTTGATTCGTTATTGCGTATATGCGCGTAAACTAATACACAATCAAGCACCGCCCACGAGCCGTAGGGCTGAGGGGGTTGCCCGGCCTTGATGCGGATCAAGGCGCGGTCGGGCGAAAGCGCGGACGTTCCATAGCGGCCGAGGCCGCCAATTGAGGAGACCGAACATGGCCAGGCCCCGCATCGTCATCCTGGGCGCGGGATTGGGGGGGGCCGTCGCGGCCTTCGAAATCAAGGACGCCGTCGGAGACGGGGCCGACGTCAGCGTTGTGTCGCAGGGCGACAGGTTTCACTTCGTCCCCTCCAACCCCTGGGTCGCCGTCCATTGGCGAAAGCGCGACGCCATCGAGGTCGACCTGCCGCCGGTCTTCGCCAAACGCGGCATCGCCTTCACGGGCGTCGGAGCCCGGCAGGTCTCGCCTGCCCTCAATCAGGTCGAGCTGAACGACGGCGCCCTCGTCGACTACGACTATCTGGTCATCGCCACCGGCCCCGACCTGGCCTTCGACGAGATCGCGGGTCTTGGGCCGCATGGCGGTTTCACCCAGTCGGTCTGCCATGTCGATCACGCGGAAGCCGCGGCCGCGGCTTTCGACGCCTTTGTCCTGAATCCGGGTCCGATCATCGTCGGCGCCGTCCAGGGCGCCTCCTGCTTTGGTCCGGCCTACGAGTTCGCCATGATCCTCGATACGGAGCTCAGGCGCCGCAAGATCCGCGACAGGGTGCCGATGACCTTCGTCACCTCGGAGCCCTACGTCGGCCACCTTGGCCTCGACGGCGTCGGCGACACCAAGGGTCTGCTCGAGAGCGAGATGCGCAATCGCCACATTAAATGGGTGACCAACGCCAGGGTCGCCTCCGTTGAAACCGGCCTGATGCATGTCGAGGAGATCGCGGACGACGGTTCGATCAAACAGACCCATGACCTGCCGTTCGCCTATTCAATGATGCTGCCGGCGTTTCGCGGCGTCGCCGCCGTCCGGGGCGTCGAAGGCCTGACCAACCCGCGCGGCTTCATCGTCATCGACAAACACCAGCGCAATCCGACCTATCCCAACGTCTTCGGCCTTGGGGTCTGCGTGGCCATCGCGCCGACCGGAAAGACCCCGGTGCCGGTCGGGGTCCCCAAGACCGGCTTCATGATCGAGAGCATGGTCACCGCCATCGCCCACAACATGGCCGAGGTCCTCGACGGGAAGCCGCCGACCCACGAGGCGACCTGGAATGCCTTCTGCCTCGCCGACTTCGGCGACGGCGGCGTGGCCTTCGTCGCCCAGCCGCAGATCCCGCCCCGTAACGTCAACTGGTCGGCGAGCGGCAAATGGGTCCACCTCGCCAAGGTCGGCTTCGAAAAATACTTCCTGGGCAAGATCAGGCGCGGCGAGAGCGTGCCCTTCTACGAGAAACTGGCCCTGGAGATCATGGGCTTGCGCAAGATCAAGGCCTGACCCTTGCGCCAGTTTGTTTGCCCGGCCTGTAGCGCGGCCAACCGCACGCCGGACGGCAAGGACCCGCTGGCGGCCAAATGCGGCCGTTGCGGCGCCCCCCTGTTCACGGGGCGTCCGGTCGATGTCGACGCCAGGGGACTGAGCGTCCATCGCGCATCCACCAGGGGCGCGGCGGTGCTGGTCGATGTCTGGGCGCCCTGGTGTGGTCCCTGCCGGGCCATGGCGCCCAATTTCGCGGCGGCGGCCGGGCTCCTTGAGCCCGATGTCCGGCTGCTGAAACTGAATTCCGAGGCCGAGCCCCAGGCCGCCGCGGCGCTGGGCGTCTCCGGCATTCCGGCGCTGCTGCTCCTTCGCGACGATCAGGTGATCGCCCGAACCGCCGGGCTGCTGAGCAGCCCACAGATCGTCGCCTGGACGCGCCAGGCCCTTGATCCGGCCCCACGCCGGGCCTGACTGGAGACTGACCATGACCGTAGACCGCGCTGTATTCCTTTTCCTTGGCTGTGTGATCCTGACCAGCGTCGCCCTGGCGCATTTCGTGAACCCCTGGTGGATCGCACTGACGATCTTCGCAGGCCTCAACGCGATCCAGGCCGCCTTCACCGGATTCTGTCCCGCCGCCCTCGTTTTCAAAAAGCTTGGACTCAAGGTCGGGGTCGCCTTCCGCTAGCCCCGAGCGGTCGTCCCGCTCAAGGCCTGGAGTCGGGCGCGCGATCGACAGTCTCTCGGACGAAACCATGGTCCTTCGTCGCGAGGCCGGTGGATGGCGGATTTCGCACATTCATTGGTCGCCGCACGCGGCGCGCTGATCCACGTCAGCCAGTGGGGGCCGCAGCCGCCCCCTTCTGGGCCAGCCAGGCGTCGATCAGGGTGATTTCGCGCTCCTGCGCCGCGATCACCTCCTGGGCCAGGCGTCTCGCCTGGGCGTCCTTGCCCTGCGCAAGCTCCACGCGAGCCATCGAGACGGCGGCGACATGGTGCCCCCGCATCTGCTTCATGAAGTCGATGTCCGCATCTCCAGTGTACGCGGGCATCTCGTCCATCATCGTGTTCATCGAGGATTTGTAGCCCTGGGTGGCGACGGAATCGCCGGGCGCGGCCGCAGACATGCCGGCCCCCATCTCTCCATGGCCGCCTGCCATTGCGGCCGCCTCAGGCGAGGCGGCAGCGGGCTCGTCGGGTTGTTGCGGGGAACAGGCCGCCGACAGGGCGCAGGCGGCGAGGACGAGACTGATTCGTTTCATGACGGGGTCCTTGAGATCCCGACGTTAGCGACCAGCCAGGCTCGTTTGTTCCGTCGGCCCTACCGTCCGGCCCGCGCCAGGAGTTCGATCAGTTCGCCAGCCTTGGCCTTTCGATCCTCGGGATCGTCGCCGGTCATGGCGCCCATCACGCAGTGATCGAGGTGATCCCTCAGCACTTCCGTCTCCACGCGATGAAGCGCGGCCCGGACCGCCTGCAACTGGGTCAGCAGGTCCACGCAATACTGGGTATCTTGCGATATACCCCCCATGGGTATATGTGAGCGCATCGATCAGACGGAGAGAGCGATATGTCCAGGCATCCCCACAGTCACGCGGCAGCCCACACCTGCTGCGCGGCCAGGACCTCGGACGGCTCTGCGACGGTCAAGGATCCGGTGTGCGGAATGACGGTCGATCCCGGGACGACGGCTCATCGCGCCGACCATGACGGCAAGGACTATTTCTTCTGTTCGGCAGGGTGCCGGACCCGGTTCATCGCCGACCCGGACCGCTACCTGACCCCCAGGGCGGAAGCCGGGCCCGTCGTTCCGGGCGTCATCTACACCTGCCCGATGCACCCGGAAATCCGGCAGGAAGGCCCAGGCTCCTGCCCCATCTGCGGCATGGCGCTCGAGCCGGAAACGGTCACCGCCGAAGCGCCGCCCAACCATGAACTGATCGACTTCACCCGCCGTTTCCAGGTCGGCCTGGTCCTGACCCTGCCGGTCTTCGCCCTGGAGATGGGCGGGCACCTGACCAACCTGCACATGCTGATCCCGGGCCAGATATCGAACTGGATCCAGTTCGCGCTGGCGACGCCCGTAGTCCTGTGGTGCGGCCTGCCCTTCTTCGAGCGCGGCTGGACGTCACTGCGCACCCGTCGGCTGAACATGTTCACCCTGATCTCGATGGGGGTGGGGGTCGCCTGGCTCTACAGCGTGGTGGCGGTCCTGGCTCCGACCCTGTTCCCGCCCGCCTTCCTCAAGTCCGATGGAAGCGCGCCGGTATATTTCGAGGCGGCGGCGGTCATCACGGTACTGGTGCTGATCGGGCAGATCCTGGAACTGCGGGCACGAGAGCAGACCTCCGGCGCCATCCGCGCCCTGCTGGACCTTGCGCCCAGGACCGCGCGACGGGTCCGGGCCGACGGTGTCGATGAAGACGTTTCGCTGGATCAGGTCGCGGTCGGGGATTCCCTCAGGGTCCGTCCCGGAGAGAAGATCCCCGTCGACGGCCAGTTGCTGGAGGGCCGCGTCGCCGTCGATGAATCGATGGTGACCGGCGAGTCCATGCCGGTGACCAGGGAGGTCGGCGACCGCGTCGTCGCCGGTTCCCTGAACACGACCGGCTCCTTCATCATGCGCGCCGACAAGGTCGGGGCCGACACCCTGCTTTCGCAGATCGTCCAGATGGTGGCCCAGGCTCAGCGCAGCCGCGCGCCGATCCAGCGGCTGGCCGACACGGTCTCCGGCTGGTTCGTCCCGACGGTGATCGCGATCGCCATACTGGCCGCTGTCGTCTGGGGCCTGGTCGGTCCTGAGCCTCAACTGTCCTACGCCCTGATCGCGGCGGTTTCGGTCCTCATCATCGCCTGTCCCTGTGCGCTCGGCCTGGCGACCCCGATCTCGATCATGGTGGGGGTGGGCCGAGGGGCGCACGCCGGCGTCCTGATCAAGAACGCCGAAGCGCTCGAACGCTTCGAGAAGGTCGACACCCTGGTTCTGGACAAGACCGGCACCCTGACAGAAGGCCGCCCGTCCGTAACGGCGATCCTGCCCGCCGAGGGCTTTGCCGAGGCGGACATCCTGCGTCTGTCGGCCAGCCTCGAGCGCGGCAGCGAGCATCCCCTGGCGGACGCAATCGTCCGGGCCGCCAGGGACCGGGATATGTCCCTTTCCGAGGCAGCAGACTTCGACAGCCCGGTCGGCCGCGGCGTGCGCGGGACGATCGAGGGTCGCCAGGTGGCCCTGGGCAACACCCGCTATCTCGGTGAACTCTCGATCGACGTCTCCGCCCTGGAGCCGAAGGCCGAGGCGCTCCGCCACGACGGCGCCACGGCCATCTTCGTGGCGATTGATGGCAAGGCGGCCGGGGTCATCGGCATCGCCGACCCGATCAAGGCCACCACGCCGGATGCGATCCTCGCGCTGAAGGCAGCCGGCCTGCGGCTGGTCATGATGACCGGGGACAACCGGACGACGGCTGAAGCCGTGGCGCGCCGCCTCGGCATCGACGAGGTCCAGGCCGAGGTCCTGCCGCAGGACAAGGCGTCCGTGGTTCAGCAGCTTCGCGCGGAAGGCCGGATCGTCGCCATGGCGGGGGATGGCGTCAATGACGCCCCGGCCCTCGCCGCCGCCGATGTGGGCGTCGCCATGGGGGCGGGCTCGGACGTCGCGATCGAGAGCGCCGGCGTGACCCTGCTGGGCGGCGACCTCCAAGGGATCGTCCGGGCCAGGCATCTGTCGAAGGCGGTGATGGGCAATATCCGCCAGAACCTCGTCTTCGCCTTCGGCTACAATGCACTCGGCATCCCGGTGGCGGCCGGGCTGCTGTACCCTGTGTTCGGCTGGCTGCTGTCGCCCGCCCTGGCGGCGCTGGCCATGGCGCTGTCCTCGGTCAGCGTCATCGGCAATGCGCTGAGGTTGCGCGCGGTGAAACTCTAGGCCCGGCGAGGGAAAGCGGCGTCCGCCGCGTAGTTCTGAGACATCGTATGGATGTCAGTGGAGTCACGACATGGGTTTCAATCGTTTCGTTCCCGCCTTTGTCGTCGCCGCAGTCGTGGTCATGGCCGCCGGTGCGGTCAGCGCCCATGCGCGCCTGGTCAGTTCGACGCCCGCAGCCAACGCGACCGTGGCCGCGCCTGGCTCCATCGCCCTCACCTTCAGCGAGCGGATGGTCCCGGCCTTCTCGACGTTCGAAGTCGTGAACGCCGCCGGCGCCAAGGCCGCCGTCAGCACGGCCGTGAGCGAAGACGGTCGATCGATCACGGGCGCGCTCGCCCGACCGCTCGCCGCCGGAGGCTATACGGTCAACTGGACCATCGCCTCGAACGACGGCCACCGCATGACCGGTTCCTACGCCTTCACCGTTCGCTGACGTGATCGAGGCCGCGGTCATTGGTCTTCGAGCGGTCCAGTACGCCGCATCCGCCCTGCTGTTCGGTCTGCCCGCCTTCCTGATCTACAGCGCAGCGGCGACCAGGCCCCTCGCCCTGGCCTGGCCGCGGCCCGCCCTGTTCTGGGCGGCCGTGGCGCTCGCTCTGGCGGCTCCGGCCGCCCTCGTCGCCCAAACCGCGATGATGGCGGGATCCTTGAGCGACGCGATCAAGCCCGGTTCGCTGGTCATGATGGTCACCGGCATGGGTCTCGGCATGGCGCTGGCGGTGCGATCCGCCCTTGCGCTTCTGGCCGTGGCGGCGATCGCGATGATCCGACCCGGGCCCCGGCTGTGGTGGGTCTGCGCCTCGCTTGGCCTTGTCGTCTCGGCGAGCTTCGCCTGGACCGGTCACGGCGCGTCCACGGAGGGTTCCGGACACGCGCTGCATCTGGCGTCGGATATTCTTCACGCCGTTGCGGCGTCGGTTTGGGTCGGGGCTCTTGCCGCCTTTGCCGCCCTGGCGGTGTGGCGCCCAAGGGAGCCGTCCGTTCAGGATCGAGCTCTGGCGCGTGCATTGGTCGGCTTCGCGGGTGTCGGGACCTTCGCTGTGGCGGTTCTCGTGCTGACAGGGCTGGTGAACAGCGCCTTCCTGGTGGGGTGGAGCGGGATCTGGACGCTGATCGATACCGCCTACGGGCGCTGGTTGATTCTCAAGATCGTCCTGTTCGGCCTGATGCTGGGCCTGGCGGCCGCCAATCGCTTCCGCCTGACGCCCGCCTTCGAGGCTGCCGGCGCGGACCCGGCTGCCGTGTTCGGCCCTCTCAGGCGAAGCCTTGTCGCGGAATTCGCGCTCTCTCTGGCCGTTCTGATGGTCGTCGCCGTGATGGGCACGCTCGCCCCCCCGGCCTCATTGCCTTGACGGCGCGAGACCTCAACCGAGGGATTTGGCTGCACGAGGCGTATGGGATTACGGGGGCTGACAGAGGTGGAACATGACTGAGGAAATCGATCGCCTGATTGCAAACGCCCGGCCGGCGAGCCCGGCCACGCTTTCCGGGCTGGAATCCGATGTGTGGCGCCGCATCGAGACCCGGGTCGGCGAGCGGCGGATGGGCCAGGTCCGCCTCGCCGCCATGGGCATGGCGCTCGTCGTGGGCCTCGCCAACGGGGGCCTGTTCGCCCTGTCCGCACAGGCCGAGCCCTCGGAGATGCAGGTGTTCCGCGTGTCGGGGGGCCTGTCCCCGATCGCAATCCTGGGAGCCGGCGAATGACGGCGAGCTGGCGATCCATCGCGATCACGGCGGCGCTCGCCGCCCTCGCCAGCGGCGCCGGGACCTGGGCCAGCACGGCCTGGCTGATGAAGCGGCACGAGGCGCCCAATCTGCACAGCATCGTCCATCATCAGCTGGATCTGACGGCGGACCAGGAAGCCCGTCTGGAGGCGATCGAGGCCCGTTTCGCCTCGCGCCGGGGCGCGCTTGAAGCGGAAGTCCGGACGGCCAATCGCGAGTTGGCGGACGCGATCGCGGCCAGCGAGGGCGACAGTCCGCAGGTCCAGGCCGCGGTTGATCATTTCCATGTCGCCATGGGCGATCTCCAGAAGGCCACCATCGCCCATGTGTTCGAGATGCGGTCGGTCCTGACGCCCCAGCAGGCCCAGGCATTCGACCGCCAGGTCGTCGGAGCCCTCCTGCAAGACGCAGGGTAGGAGCCGGGTGGATTCGGGGGCTCCACTCGAGGCACGGGCGGTGACGGGCGACCGGGCCGCCTTCAGCGCGCTGATGACCGCGACCAAGGGCGACCTGCATCGCTTCGTGCGCCGGTATGTCGGCGACGACGACGAGGCCTACGACCTCGTCCAGGAAACCTACACCTCCGCCTGGCTCGCCATTCGCCGGTATGACCCCAGCCGCAGCTTCCCCACCTGGCTCCGCTCGATCGCCGTCAACAAATGTCGCGACTGGGGCCGCAAGCGGACGGTGCGCCGGGTGGTCCGCGGTGTCATGGGGCTGGACGCGCCGGAGGCCCTCGCCGTCGGGGACGGGACCGCGTCTCCCGAAGAGCGTCTGGACCAGGGCCAGCGTCGGGCGGCCCTGGACCGGGCCATAACCGCCCTGCCGGACGCCCTGAAGGCGCCGCTCCTTCTGACCGCCCTCGAAGGCCGCTCTCACGCCGAGGTCGGGCGCATCGTCGGGGCCACGCCCAAGGCGGTTGAGACCCGCGTCGCCAGGGCCCGGGCCCGACTGGCCGAGGCGCTTCGGGGACTCTGAGCGTCACCACCGTCTGAGACGGTTCACCGCAAGGGGCCGGGCGTGTTCATGCGTATTGACAGTAGGACGTCCGGTCTCCCGCGCCCTGGAAGACGACGTCGAAATAGTCTGGGCGAGGACCGAACTGTCATGTCGAGCACGCGACTGGATCGCCGCAGCCTTCTCCGCAGCGCTGCGGCCGGAGGCGGCCTGCTGGGTCTGCAAGGCCTGATGCCGGCCTGGGCCCAAACGGGGTCCGCGGGCCTGCGGTCCGATCTGCCCTCGCTGGTCGGCCCCAATATCGACCTCACCGTCGGACATTCGCCCTTCTCGGTCGGCGGCCGAACGGGGCACGCCGTGACGGTCAACGGCCTGCTGCCGGCGCCGCTGCTGCGCCTCCGCGAGGGTCAGAATGCCCGTCTCTCTGTGACCAACACCCTGGACGAGGACACATCAATCCACTGGCACGGCCTGCTGCTGCCCTTCCAGATGGATGGCGTGCCGGGCATCAGCTTCCCGGGCATCCGGCCGCGCGAGACCTTCGTCTACGAGTTCCCGGTCCGTCAGCACGGCACCTACTGGTACCACAGCCACTCCGGGCTTCAGGAGGCGATGGGGCACTATGGGCCGATCGTCATCGACCCGGCCGGCGCCGATCCGGTCGCCTGCGATCGCGAGCATGTCCTGGTCCTGTCGGACTGGAGCTTCCTGCATCCCCACGAGATCCTGGCGAAGCTGAAGAAGAGCCCCGGCTACTTCAATCGCCAACGCACGACCCTGTCCGGCCTGCTGTCAGGCGAGGACGGCATGAGCCTCGAAGAGCGGCGCATGTGGGGCCAGATGCGGATGGACCCGCGCGACATCTCCGACGTGAACGGCACGACCTACACCTTCCTGGTCAATGGTCATGGCCCGGACGAAAACTGGACCGGCCTGTTTCGCCCGGGCGAGCGCGTCCGCCTGCGCATCATCAACGCCTCGGCGATGTCGATCTTCAATGTGCGAATTCCTGGCCTGCCCATGACCGTCGTCCAGGCGGACGGGGTGGACGTGAGGCCTGTCGAGGTCGACGAGTTCCAGATCTCCGTGGCCGAAACCTATGACGTCATCGTCCGGCCGACCGAGGACCGCGCCTACACCATCGTGTCCGAGGCCATCGACCGGTCCGGCATGGGCCGCGCCACCCTCGCGCCCCGCCTCGGCATGACGGCCGAGGTTCCGCCACTCCGTGAGGTTCCGACCCTGACCATGCGCGACATGGGGATGGGCGGGATGGACCACGGCGGCATGGCCGGGATGGATCATGGAGCCATGGCCCAGGCGCCGGCCGCCGCCCCGCCCTCTGACATGGCGGACATGGGCGCAATGAACATGCGCGATCCCGACAACGCGCCGCCCGACATGGCGGTGGGCGTCGGCGTCGATATGATCGCCATGGCCCCCGCCAACCGGCTCGGCGACCGACCGCTCGGACTGGAGACCGTCGATCACCGGGTGCTGGTCTACACCGATCTGGTTTCGCTCCAGCCGAACAGCGATCGCCGTCCGCCCTCCCGAACCATGGAAATCCATCTGACGGGCAATATGGAACGGTTCATGTGGGGCCTGGACGGCCGCAAGTTCAGCGAACTGGTCGAGCCGATCCGGTTCGAACGGAATGAACGGGTCCGCGTCACCCTGGTGAACGACACCATGATGGGTCACCCCATCCACCTGCACGGCCACTTCTTCGAACTCGTGACGGGCGGGCCCGCGGGACACCAGCCCCTCAAGCACACGGTGAACGTCGCTCCGGGATCGAAGGTCACCTTCGACCTGACCGCCGACGCGCCCGGCGACTGGGCCTTCCACTGCCACATGCTGATGCACATGCACGCCGGCATGTTCAACGTCGTGACCGTGCGACCCATGGACGGAGCGGCGTCATGAAGCGTCTCGCTCTCGCTCTCGCACCGCTGATCCTCGCCGTCAGCGCGTTCAACGCCCAGGCCCAGGCCCAGGCCCAGGCCCAGGACGCGCACGCGGGCCACGCCATGCCTGCCCCCGCACGACCCGCGGCTCAGGATCCGCACGCGGGTCATGTCATGCCGCCCGCAGCCGATCCGCATGCGGGCCACGACATGTCCAGCATGCAGCCCGCCCGGGCGGACCCTCATGCCGGACACGACATGTCGACGATGAGCCTGGGACCGCCGGATGTCCCGACCAGTGCGGACGATTCCGGCCGACCTCCAGAGACGCCCATCCCGGCCGCCGCCCTGGGCGGCCCGACGCACGCCGCCGATCTGGTCTTCGGCGCGGAGGCGATGGCCCCATCACGCCAGACCTTGATCGCCGAGAACGGCGACATGCACACCACGGCCATCGTCATCGATCGCCTCGAAGCAGGCTTCGGCGATGGCGGCGACACCTACCTTTGGGATGTCCAGGGATGGAGCGGCGGGGACATCAATCGCTTCTGGTGGAAGTCAGAGGGCGAAGGCGACTTCGGCGGCAATCTGGAGGGAGCCGAACTCCAGGCCCTCTACAGCCGGGCCATCACCCCCTTCTGGGATGTGCAGGCCGGCGTGCGCCGGGACTTCCGCCCCGACGGGGAGGACACGACCCATCTGGTTCTGGGTCTCCAGGGGCTGGCTCCCCATTGGTTCGAGATCGACGCGGCCGCCTTCCTGTCCACGGAGGGTGACCTGACCGCCCGTGTCGAAGCCGAATATGATCAGCGGATCACCCAACGGCTGATCCTTCAGCCACGTCTCGAAATCGACGCCTCTGCCAGCGATCTTCCGGGGCTGGAGATCGGCTCTGGCCTGTCCTCGGTCGAGGCCGGCCTGAGGCTGAGATACGAATTCCGCAAGGAGTTCGCCCCCTACGTCGGCGTCGAGTGGAGCCGTTCGTTCGGCGATACCGCCGACTACATCGAAGCCCGAGGCGGCGAAGCTGAAGACACCCGTTTCGTCGTGGGCCTCAAGGCCTGGTTCTGATCAAAACGAGACCATCCCGTCATCCGCAGTCTCGTCCTCACCGCCGCCCAGGCCCCTCGTGCCTGACACCATCCCGTGCCGCCGGCCCCGGCTCCGTCGGACACGCCGGCGCCCCAGGGTCACGCCGACCACAACTGATCGAACCGATCGGGACCGCCTGGGCCGAAGGCGCAAACGGGCTGGCTGAGGCAATGAACCCAAGACCGTTCGGCAGACCGACAGGCGGCTTCGATACCCCTCGAAAGGCGACGAGTAGAATCGAACATATTTATGTTTTAGATCAGGAGTTTAGAGACAAGGCCGGAGCTGGCGTCGAAAGGCTCCGGAAGCCCTGAATCATTCCCACTCGATCGTGCCCGGGGGCTTGGACGTCACGTCGTAGACGACGCGGTTCACGCCCCGCACTTCGTTGACGATCCGCGTCGCGCACTTGCCCAGAACGTCCCAGGGGAATTCGAAGAAGTCGGCGGTCATGCCGTCGGTGGACGAGACCGCGCGCAGGGCCAGGACCTTTTCGTAGGTGCGGGCGTCACCCATGACGCCGACGGTCTTGACCGGCAGCAGGACAGCGAAGGCCTGCCAGATCTTGTCATAGAGGCCGGCCTTGCGGATCTCGTCCAGATAGATGGCGTCGGCCTGTTGCAGGGTCGCGACGGCCTCGGGCGTGATCTCGCCGGGAATGCGGATGGCCAGGCCCGGTCCCGGGAACGGGTGACGGCCGACGAAGGCGTCGGTCAGCCCCAGTTCGCGGCCCAGGGCGCGGACCTCGTCCTTGAACAGTTCGCGCAGGGGCTCGACCAGTTTCAGCTTCATGAAGTCAGGCAGGCCGCCGACATTGTGGTGGCTCTTGATCACGTGGGCCTTGCCGCTGGACGACGAGACGCTCTCGATCACATCCGGATAGAGGGTGCCTTGGGCGAGGAATTCGGCGCCCTCGATCTTGCCGGCCTCGCGGTCGAAGATCTCGATGAAGACCCGGCCGATGATCTTGCGCTTGGTCTCGGGGTCCGAGACGCCGGCCAGCTCGCCAAGGAATTCCTTCGACGCATCAACGTGGATCAGGGGAATGTTGTAATGTTCCCTGAACAGGGTCGTGACCTGGGCCGCCTCGTCTTTCCGCAACAGGCCGGTGTCGACAAAGACGCAGGTCAGCTGGTCGCCGATGGCCTCGTGGATCAGGACGGCTGCGACGGAGCTGTCGACCCCGCCCGACAGGCCGCAGACGACCCTGGCCGAGCCGACCTGCTCGCGGATCTGGGCGATCTTCTCGTCGCGATAGGCGGCCATGGTCCAGTCGCCCTTCAGCCCGGCGATGCCGTGGGTGAAGTTCTTCAGCATGGTCGCGCCGCGCGGGGTGTGCATGACCTCGGGGTGGAACTGGACGCCGTAGAAGCGACGGGTCTCGTCGGCGATCACGGCATAGGGCGAACCGGGCGAGGTGGCGACGACGTCGAAGCCTTGGGGAATGGCGACGATCTTGTCACCGTGGCTCATCCAGACGGTCTCGTCCTCGCCCACCGCGGCCAGACCAGCCAGCAGAGGCGAGGATTTGGCGACGGTGATCCCCGCGCGGCCGAACTCGCGGTGATGGCCGCCCTCGACCTTGCCGCCCAGCTGCTCGCACATGGTCATCTCGCCGTAGCAGATGCCCAGCACGGGCACGCCGGCCTCGAACACGGCCTGGGGCGCGCGCGGACTGCCCTCCTCGTGGACGCTCTCGGGACCACCGGACAGGATGATGGCCGCCGGGCTCATGGCAGCCAGGGCGGCCTCCGCCTTGGCGTAGGGATGGATCTCGCAATAGACACTGGCCTCGCGCAGGCGGCGGGCGATCAGCTGCGTCACCTGGCTGCCGAAATCGACGATCAGGACTTTCTGGTGATCGGCGGCGGCAGTCATGGCATCTCCTCGGGAAGCGGGGCGGTCAGGCGTTCGAATTCGGCTTTCAGCAGGTCCAGCGCCTCGGCCAGCCCCTCGTCGATCACCGACAGGGTGTCGGTCCAGTCGGACAGGCCGGTCAGGTCGGCCTTGCCGTCCGAAATGCCGCGCAGGCCCATGACCGGCACGTCGAACTTCGCAGCGGCGCGGACGACGGCATAGGTCTCCATATCGACCATGTCGGCATCAATGTCGTCATAGGCCTCGCCGGTGACGACGCTGCCGCCGGTCGCAAGGCGGGCATAGGGCTGACCCGCCGGTCCGCTGGCCAGGGTCAGGACGGCGGGTTCGTCGAGGAAGGGGGTGACGCCCTTGGGGAAGCCGATCGCCGAGGCGTCCATGTCGCGATAGGCGACCTCGTCCACCCAGTAGACACGGCCGTGTTGCAGCGTCTGTGACCCCGCCGAACCGAGGGAGAGGATCAGGTCAGGCAACCGCCCTTCCCGCTCCAGCATCGCCAGGGCGATCGTGGTCTCGACCGCCGCCTCGACCGGTCCGACGCCGGTGATCAGGGGCCGGATCCGCGCCTTCAACGCTGGGCCGTACTCGGCCTGGGCCGCCATGACGCACAGGGCTGTCAGCGGACCGAAAGCCGTCAGATCCCAGGGCGTGGTCGCCTCAGCGGTCAACCAGCGACCCTCGCCTCGAGCCACAGGGTGCGTTCGACGGTCTTGCGCAGGACGCACTGGGCCATGTTCACGCGGGCGATCGAACCCTGGCCCGCTTCGGCGGCGCAGTCGCTGTCGCGCGTGGACAGCCAGGCCCGTTGCGAGCGGCGGAAGCCGGCGGCGGCCGTGGCGTTCGATTGCGCCATCAGCGTCCGGTAGACGCGGTTCAGATCAGCGTCGCGACCGACCAGTTCGTCCGTGTTGCACTTGACCATCTCGACCGTGGTCTCGGCGACGTTCAGGCAGCGGTCGTAGCGGGCCGACAGCCGGGCATCGATCTCGTCATCGCTCTGGGCGAAGGCGGGCGCGGCGCACAGGCCAACGACGGCGAGACCAAGCAGCAAGGGCGATTTCAGCATCAGGCGGTCCGTTCGTAGATCGCGGCGAAGAAGCCATCGGTGTCAGCCGTGGCCGGGGAAAGACGCAGGCGATGTCCGCCGCCGGCCAATTCAGCCAGCTTGTTGCGGCCGGCGTCGGTGAAACCAGACGACGACAGGCCTTCGGTGATCGCGACCGGCGCGAACGACGGATGATCCTCTTCGAAGTGGTCCAGCGTCGCCTCGTTCTCGACCCGCAGCATCGAGCAGGTCACATAGACGAGGCGCCCTCCGGGCTTCACCAGCTTGGCCGCCCGCGCCAGGATGGCCATCTGCAGCGAGTGCATCCGGTCGACCTCCTCGGGCTTCAGACGCCAGGCGTCCTCGGGCCGACGACGCCAGGTGCCGGAGCCGGTGCAGGGCGCGTCGACGAACACGACATCGGCGATGCCGACGATGTCCTCGACCCCGCCGCCGTTTGGACCGAGGTGGATCAGCTCCGCCTCGACGCCGGCGCGCGCCAGCCGGGGCCGGATATTGTCGAGCCGCTTCTGCACCACGTCGCAGGCGATCAGCCGGCCCTCGGCCCTGGCGATGGTCGCGGGTTTGGGCTTCGCTTTGGGCGCATCGACCCAGCCGGTCGGGGTCCAGATGCGTTCAGGCTCGGGAGGCGCGGCCTCGACGCGCGAGGCGCCGACGGCCAGCCCCTGCATCGCCAGGCCCAGGGTCTTGCCCCCGCCCCCGGCGCAATAATCGACGACGGTCATGCCGGGCTCGACGCCAGCCAGCCAACAGGTGATCTGGCTGCCCTCGTCCTGGATCTCGATCCGGCCCTGTTTGAAGGCCTCCAGCGCCTGGACGTTGGGCGGCGGCTCGGCCGAGAGGCGCAGGCCCCAGGCCGACCAGGGCGTGCGCTCCGGCGCCAGGCCCGCCTCACGGAGCTCGGCGATGACCTCATCGACCGTGGCCTTGGCTCCGTTCACACGCAGGTCGATCGGGGCGCGCGGCACCATCAGACCGGCGGCCTCCTCGGCCCAGCGGTCGCCGAAGGTGTTCTTGAAGTCCTCGACCACGAACTCGGGCAGGCCGGCGAGCGCCCAGGCGGGCGCCCCGTCGTCGGTCAGGCTGATGCGGCTGCGTTCCTGTTTCGACAGGGGCTTGGGGCCATAGCCGTCGCCGGAGTGCAGGGCCTCGATCTCCTCGACCGACAGGCCGTCGATCAGGCTGAGCGCCCCGATGATCAGGGCGCGCCCGTCCTCGCGCCCGCCCATGGCCCAGACCAGACGGCCGCGCGCGCGCGTGACCTTGTAGACCTCGTCGGCGATGGCCCGACGGTCCTTGGAGCCGGCGTAGCGGTTTTCCGTTCCCCAGGTCTTCAGGACGGCCTCGGCCGGGGCCTTGCCCGCGCTGATGCGGTCGATGATGGCGGCGGCGGCGGCGAGGCGAGCGGCTGGGGTCACTTAAACTTTCAGATAAACAGGGCGGCGACGATCATCAGAAGACCGGCGAGCGATGCGAGGAAGGCGAGGCTGCGAACGCCCGTCACGCCGAAGGCGTACAACGGGACATAGACGACGCGGGCCCAGAAATAGAGGGTAGCGCCCCAGTACGTCAGAAATCCGTCCTCGCCCGCGACATGGGCGATCAGGACGGCGCCGAGGAACAGCGGCAGGGTTTCATACAGATTGGCCTGCGCCCGCTCCAGCCGGCCGGTGACGACGTTGGACGGTGGAACGTCCGCGTCGCGCGGCCCGGCGTTCCACTTCGGCCCATGCTGCAGCGTCCGGCCGGTGGCGGGCAGAAAGATCTGCACCACCGCCAGCAGGATGGTCAGGGCCGCATAAGTCAGTTCGGAAGTCATGTTGAACATCGGCTACCCCTGCCGATAGTTCGGCGCCTCGCGCGTGATCATCACGTCGTGGACATGGCTTTCCCGCAGGCCCGCGCCGGTGATGCGCACGAACCGCGCCTTCTCCTGGAAGTCCGCGATGGTGGCGGCGCCCACATAGCCCATGGCGGCGCGCAGCCCCCCGACCATCTGGTGCAGAACCGGCGCGATCGGACCCTTGTACGGAGTCTGGCCTTCGATGCCCTCGGGCACCAGCTTCTGGGTGTCCTCGACTTCCTTCTGGAAATAGCGGTCGGCCGAGCCGGCCCCCATGGCCCCCACCGAGCCCATGCCGCGGTACGACTTGTAGCTGCGGCCCTGGTACAGGAAGACCTCGCCCGGGCTCTCGTCGGTGCCCGCGAACATCGAGCCCATCATGGCGACAGAGGCGCCGGCCGCGATGGCCTTGGCCAGGTCGCCCGAGTATTTGATCCCGCCGTCGGCGATGACCGGTGCACCGGAGTCCTTCGCCGCCCGGACCGCGTCAATGATGGCCGTCAGCTGGGGCACGCCGACACCGGCGACGATGCGGGTGGTGCAGATGCTGCCCGGACCGATGCCGACCTTGACCGCATCGGCGCCCGCGTCAATCAGGGCGCGGGCCGCATCGTAGGTGGCGATGTTGCCGGCGATGATCTGCAACCGGTTGTTCTCGCGCTTGATGCGCTCGACAACCCGCGCCACCTGGGCCGAGTGTCCGTGGGCGGTGTCGATGACCACCACGTCACAACCCGCATCGGCCAGGGCCATGGCCCGTTCATAGCCTGCGTCCCCGACGGTCGAGGCCGCGCCGACCAGCAGCCGCCCCTGTTCGTCCTTGGCCGCGTGCGGGTGGGCCTGGGCCTTCTCGATGTCCTTCATCGTGATCAGGCCAGTGGCGCGATAGTCCTCGTCGACGACGATGACCCGCTCGATCTTGCGGTCGCGCAGCAGTTGCCGCGCCTCTTCCTTGCTGGCGCCCTCGCGCACGGTGACCAGGTCGCCCGTGGTCATGAGCTGGGCGGCGGTGCGGGCCGGATCGGTGTCGAACCGCATGTCGCGGTTGGTCAGGATTCCGACCAGTTTGCCGGTCGCATCCACGACCGGGAAGCCGCTGATCTTGCGGGCCGCCACAATCTGGCGAACCTCGCCCAGCGTCGTCTCGGGGCGGATCGTCACCGGGTTGATGACCATGCCGCTCTCGAACCGCTTCACCTCGCGGACCTGATCGGCCTGCTGCTGAACGGTCATGTTGCGGTGGAGGATGCCCAGACCGCCGGCCTGGGCCATGGCGATGGCCAGCCGGCTTTCGGTGACCGTGTCCATGGCGGACGAGGTCAGCGGGATGTTCAGCCTGATGTCGCGAGTGAGCCGGGTCGAGACGTCCGCGTCGGCGGGCATGATCTCTGACGGACCGGGTTCAAGCAAAACATCGTCGAAGGTGAGCCCTTCGCGAATCTCCATGGGAGTCTCCGTTTTGCGGGCCGCCTATCCTCTCTCGCGGGTGCGAAGTCAACCATGACGACCTGCATCCGGCCATTCGTGACATTCGTAACTTTTTTCAGCCGAGCTTGAAACTTTCAGCCAAAGCTAACATTTAGAGACCTGATGGTCGTCAATCTCGCAAGATCCGTGCGGAGCCTCGCGCTCAAGATCGCCTCCTATGGCGCGATGCACCTCGTCGTCGCCATGCTGGTGGCCTTCGCCATCACCCGCGACTGGCGCATGGCCCTGGCCATCGGCGTGGTCGAACCCTTCTTCCAGACCATCGCCTATTCCTTCCACGACCGGATCTGGCACCGGATCGAGCACCGCCGGATGCGCAGCAGTATGGAAGAGACGGCCGAGGCCTTCGCTGCCCGCCTCGACGTCATGAACGCCGAGGAACAGTCCCGCGCCCACGGCCATCACGGACACAGCCACGCCCTGCCCTCGTTCAGGAGGATCGCGGTCAAGACCGTGACCTATGGCGTGATGCATTTCGTGGTCGCGGTGACGGTGGCCTTCGCCATCACCCAGAACTGGCGCATCGCCCTGACGGTCGGGGTTATCGAGCCCCTGGTCCAGATGGTCTTCTTCGCCGTCCACGACCGCATCTGGGCGGTCCGCGAAGCCCGCCGGGCGCTCCAGGCCGCCTGATCAGGCCAACCCGTCGCACCCCGCGCCGCGCAGATGGCCGCCCGTCCGGCGCACGCCGCCCGGCCCCCGGCCTCGCTCACTTCTTGCGCAACGCCACCAGATAAACCTCCGACGAGCCCTTCCGGCTGGCGGCGGGCTTCACGTATTTCACGTCCTCGAAGTTGGCGCGCAGGTCGGCCAGAACGTGGCCGGCGTCCCCGCCCTGGAAATTCTTGGTCACGAAAGACCCGCCGGGCCTCAGTGTCCGGATGGCGAAGTCCGAGGCGATCTCGATCAGGGCGATGATCTTCAGGTGATCCGTCTGGCGATGCCCGACCGTGTTGTGCGCCATGTCCGACAGCACCAGATCGGGCGGTCCGCCAAGGGCTTCGAGCAGCTGCTGGTCAACGCCGGGTTCGGTGAAATCGGCCTGGATCAGGATCGATCCGGGGATCGGCTCGATCGGCAGCAGGTCGACGCCGACCACCGCCGCCGCGCCTCGATTGACGCAGACCTGGATCCAGCCGCCCGGCGCCGCGCCCAGATCGATGACCCGGGAGCCCTTCTTGACCAGACGGAAGCGGTCGTCGATCTCGCTGAACTTGAACGCCGCCCGGCTGCGCCAGCCTTCGGCGCGCGCCTTTTCGGACCAGGGATCGGCCAACTGACGCTTGATCCACTCGATGGACGAGATCGACTTCTTTTCGGCGGTCTTGATCTTGCCGCCCATGCCGCGGCCGGCGGCCGTACCGCCGGTGGGCGGACGGACCATGCGGCGGCGCGCAGGCTCGACAGGCGGAGATGTGGGCTTTTCGTCGTCACTCATCGCTCCCACATAGCGCCCACGGCCCTCAGCGGCTATGACCCCCGCCAATCATCCGAAAATGGAGCGCCCCATGGCCGACCAGACCCTGACCCTGACCCTCGACACCGGTGACGTCGTCATCAAGCTGCGCCCCGACCTGGCGCCCGGCCACGTGGCCCGCATCACCGAGCTGGCGAGCGAAGGCTTCTACGACGGCGTCGTCTTCCACCGCGTGATCCCGGGCTTCATGGCCCAGGGCGGCGACCCGACCGGCACCGGCACCTCGGGCTCCAAGAAGCCCAACCTGAAAGCCGAGTTCTCGAAAGAGCCGCACGTGCGCGGCGTTTGCTCGATGGCCCGCACGAACCAGCCGGACACCGCCAACAGCCAGTTCTTCATCGTCTTCGACGACGCCGGCTTCCTGGACGGCCAGTACACGGTCTGGGGTCAGGTCATCGAGGGCATGGAACACGTCGACGCCCTGCCCAAGGGTGAGCCGCCCCGCGCGCCCGGCAAGATCGTCAAGGCGACGGTCAACTAAGGACTTGTTCGTCTCCTCCCCGTTCGCCGCTTGGCGAATGGGGAGGGGGACCGCGAAGCGATGGAGGGGTTTTTGCGGCACGCAGAACCCCTCCGTCAGCGCGCAAGCGCTCGCTGCCATCTCCCCATCGCTACACGACCGGGAGGAGACCACAATTCGTCAGTCGCCGCCGTACCAATGCAGCTTCACGCCCGAGAAGCTCTGGTCGCCAATCCGGAGTGTCGCCGTGATCGACGGCTCTTCCGCCCCGCCCAGATTGCGGCGTGCGGTCGCGAGCGTCCCGGCGTTCAACTGGCCGTCGAAGGTGACGCGATCGCCATTCGCGCTCGTCCCCGTCATGCGGATGCGGCCATCGCTGACCGAATAGCTGTCGGGCAGAACCCGCTCGGTCGTCTCGCCGGGCGCCAGGAACTCCAGCATCACCGGGGCGAAGGTCGCGGACCGCTTGCCCTCCTCCCAGTCGGTGAAGGCCTGCGCCTGACCGATGAACAGATGCATCAGCGCAAAATCACCCGGCCCGACCTGGGCCTCGCCGACCTGATAGTAGCCGGACAGGTCCTCGGTCTGACTGTGGGCGAAGGCGCCGCCGCGGGCAGGCGCAGTCGCCGGCGCGTCGCCGCCCGGCCCCGCCGGCTTCGACGGTGCATTGATCAGGTCGCAGCCGGCCAGCGTCAGGCCTACGCCGGTCAGCAGGACAATCGTGCGCAGGGCGGGTCTCCTCACGGAAGGCGCAGGAGCACCGGCAGCCATCCCGCCGCCTGCGCCATGTCCACGCCTTCGAAGACCGGAATGGCCAGCAGGAACACCAGTCCGTCCCGGATCGTGGTCAGGAAGAAGCGCGGCTTGATGCTGAGGTTCTCCTCGTCGCGCCATTTGGAGAAGTCGGGTCCGCAGCGCGGCGTCCGGGCCATATAGGCCTTGTATGACTCGCCGAACTCCGCCGACAGCCACGCCTCTTCCTGCGCGATGGTGAAGTGGAAGACCACGACGGCAATCAACACGAACAGCGCGGCGATCGTCATGCTGCCGGTCTGGGCCCCGACACCGAAGGCGCCGGCATAGCTGAAGACATAGAGCGGATTCCGGCTGAGCGAATACGGACCCGTGGAGACCACCTCCGCCTTCTTGCGTCCGCCGATGTAGAGCGAACACCAGGCGCGGCCGACGATGCTCAGAACGATGGCGCCGAGGCCGACCGACTGCACGGCTTCATGGATCGGACCCTCCCCCCACCAGGTGGAGGTGAACATCGCCAGAACAACGACCGCCAGCAGGCACAGGCCGATGGCCCATTTCCGGATCTTCTGGATACGTTGAAGATCGAACGCGTCGGTACTCACCGTTGTCATAGTCGCTTCCAGCCCCCTGTGTTCTCAGCAGACGGAAACGCCGATGCGCGAGTTCGCGCAAGAACTATCTTTGCGGCTGAAACTCTCTCGCGATCAACGATCCAGGCCCTGATCCAGCGCCCGGAACGCCGAGACCGACAGTTCGGCCGCACTCTGGAACACCGACGGCGTGATCCGCTCGAAGTCATCGGAGGGGCGGTGATAGTCGGGGTGGTAGTTCACGCCCAGGTACAGGAACGGCACCTGGGCGTTGAAGAAGGCGCCCTGGTCCGAAGCCTCGACCCAATTGTCCTCGCCGGTGTCCTGCGGCGTGTCCTTGCCGAAGGCCAGCGACACGGCGCCATTCGCCGGGAGGGTCTCCAGGATCGGCCGGAACGTCGGGTGCTGATAGGTTCCCGTAACCCACAGTTTCCCGTCCGTCTCTGCACGGGCGATCATGTCGAAGTTCAGGTTCATGGCGATCGACGCCAGCGGCACAGGCGGCGCCTGGACGAAATGTTTGGCGCCCAGCAGGCCCCGCTCCTCGCCGTCGAAGGCGACGAAGATGACGCTGTGTTCCGGAGCCGAGGTCTTCAGGCGATCGGCGATCTCCAGCATGGTGGCCACGCCCGAGGCGTTGTCGTCTGCGCCGTTGTAGATTTGACCGCCGTTCGAGCCGACGTGGTCATAGTGGGCGGTGATGACGATGTAGCGATGCGGAACCCGCGTCCCCTCGATCAGGCCCAGGATGTTGACGCCGTTGAAGGTCTTCGGCCCTTCGCGGGTGCGGCCCTGCGCCGCGAACGGCTGCAGCCGGCCCATCGGCGGAGCGGCGACGCCCAAAGCCTCGAACCGCGACACGATATAGGCCCGCGCCCGCTCGCCGCCGGGCGCGCCCGTATCGCGCCCTTCCATGTCATCCGCCGACAGTATGCGCACATCGGCCATCAGCTGGTCGTAGGAGATCGGCGTCGCGGCGGCTTCGGCAGACGTCTCGGGCGCCCGCTGCGTCTCGGTCATGCCCGCACAGCCGGACAGGATCAGAACGGCGACGGACGACAGTGCGAGGGCGCGAAGGGAACGGGACATGCGGACTCTCTGGATGTTTCGCTTTCGGCATAGCGGCCCCGGATGGACGCGTCCGCTTAAATTCGTGTCATCCCCCCTCACCGGGCGCCCCCCCGGGGTGCACGGTGAGGGTTGAAGTCTCCGCACGGATCGTCACTAAAAGCGCCATGGCCGAACCGTCCGTCGAATCCCTGACCGAAGCTGAAGCGGAGGCCGAGCTGGCCCGGCTCGCCGCCTCGATGGCGCGCCACGACGCCCTCTACGCTGAGGCCGCGCCCGAGATCTCCGACGCCGACTACGACGCCCTGCGCGCGCGCAACCTGGCCATAGAGACCCGCTTCCCCGCCCTGGTCCGCGAGGACTCACCCTCAAGACGCGTCGGCGCACCCGTCGCCAGCCAGTTCGCCGAGGTGCGGCACGGCGTGCCCATGCTGTCCCTCGACAATGCTTTCGACGACGGTGACGTCACCGATTTCGTCGCCCGCATCGCGCGCTTCCTCAAGCTGCCCCCGGATGAGGTCATCGCCTTCGTCGCCGAACCCAAGATCGACGGTCTCAGCGCCAACCTTCGCTACGAAAACGGCATTCTGGTCCAGGGCGCGACCCGCGGCGACGGACGGGCGGGCGAGGACATCACCGCCAATCTCAAGACCATCGCCGACATTCCCCACCGTCTGAAGGGTTCCGGCTGGCCCGCCCTGATCGAGGTGCGCGGCGAGGTCTATGCCCCCAACGACGCCTTCGCCGCCTTCAACGCGGAGGCCGAGGCCGCCGGCCGTCGCACCTACGCCAACCCCCGCAACTTCTCTGCCGGATCGCTGCGCCAGATCGACCCGGCGGTGACGGCCCGGCGCCCCCTGAGCTTCTTCGCCTACGCCTGGGGCGAGACGTCCGAGCCCTTCGCGGAGACGCAGGAACAGGCGCTGGAGGCGTTCAAAAGCTGGGGCTTTCCGGTCAATCCGCGCTCGACCCGCGTTGAGGGCGCCGAAGGGCTGATCGGCGTCTATCACGGACTCGAGACCGACCGCGCCCAGCTCGGCTACGACATCGACGGCGTGGTCTACAAGGTTGACCGCCTGGACTGGCAGCACCGCCTCGGCTTCGTCTCCCGCAGCCCCCGCTGGGCCATCGCGCACAAATTCCCGGCGCAACAGGCGACCACCGTGCTGGAAGGCATCGACATCCAGGTCGGCCGCACCGGCTCCCTCACCCCCGTCGCCCGCCTCGCCCCCGTCACCGTCGGCGGCGTCGTGGTCCGCAACGCCACCCTGCACAACGAGGACGAGATCGCGCGCAAGGACGTCCGCATCGGCGACACCGTCGTCCTGCAACGCGCCGGCGACGTCATCCCCCAGATCGTCTCGGTGGTCGCCGACAAACGCCCCGCCGATGCCGTCGCCTATGTCTTCCCGACCCACTGCCCGGTCTGCGGTTCGGAGGCCGTCCGACCCGAGGGCGAGGTCCGGCGGCGGTGCACCGGCGGTCTGATCTGCGCGGCGCAGCTGGTCGAACGGCTCAAGCATTTTGTCTCCCGCCGCGCCTTCGACATCGAAGGTCTGGGCGAGAAACAGCTGACCGCCTTCCACGAGCGGGGCTGGATCCACGAGCCCGCCGACATCTTCCGCCTCGCCCGCGACGCGGAAAAGCTCGACGCCCTCCGCGCCGAGGACGGCTATGGGGAAACCAGTGTGAGGAACCTCGTCGCCGGCATCGACGCCCGGCGCACGATCGCGCTGGAGCGGCTGCTGTTCGGGCTCGGCATCCGCGACATCGGCGACCAGACCTCCCTGCTGCTGGCCCGCCACTTCGGCGACTGGAAAAGCTTCCACGCCGCCGCGCTTGACGCCGCCTCCGGCATCCCCTCACCCGAATGGATGCAGCTGGCCGAGGGCCATGGCGTCTCCGCCCGCACCCTGTCCGTCATGGCTTCGGCCCTTCTGTCGCCCGCCGATCCCTGGCCCGAGGCGCCGCTGGACCAGAAGCTGGCCCTCGCCTTCCCCGGCGTCGCCGCGCCTGCCCGCCGGGCTCTGTCCGGGCTGACCAGCGACTGGGCCGGCATCGTCGAACTGGCCCGCGTCGCCCGCGAGGAAGGTCCGTCGATGACCCTCGGGGACATCGCCGGGATCGCCGGCGTCGGCCCGGTCGCCGCCCGCGCCGTCGCCGAGTTTTTCCACGAGCCGCACAACCGCGAGGTCGTCTCCGCCCTGGTCGAACAACTGACCACGATCGAGGACGCCGAACGCCCCAAGGCCGACACGCCGGTCGCCGGCAAGACCGTCGTCTTCACCGGCTCGCTCGAACGGTTCACCCGCGACGAGGCCAAGGCGCGGGCTGAAAGCCTCGGCGCCAAGGTGTCCGGGTCGGTGTCGAAGAAGACCGACTACCTCGTCGCCGGCCCCGGCGCCGGCTCCAAACTGGCCGAGGCGCAGAAGCACGGCGTCGCCGTCCTGACCGAGGACGAGTGGCTGGCGTTGATTTCGTGATCCTTCTCCCCCTGCGGGAGAAGGTGGCCGAGCGAAGCGAGGTCGGATGAGGGGTCGTGCTGATATGAAAGGTCAGCGCTCGACCCGCCTATCCCAGCCGTCGGCACGACCCCTCATCCGTCAGCCTTCGGCTGCCACCTTCTCCCGCAAGGGGAGAAGGACGTTGTCTCACCGGTTCAGCGCGCTGCGGGCGGCTTCCGCATAGCGGTGACCCGAGGCGGCGTCCTTCGGGAACACGGCCTCGATCGCCTCGACATCCTCGGCTGTCAGGGTGATGTCCGCGGCCGCCGCGTTCTGTTCCAGCGTCGCGATGCGTCGCGTCCCCGGGATCGGCACGATCTCGTCTCCCTGGGCCAGCACCCAGGCCAGCGCCAGCTGGGCCGCCGTGACGCCGCGGTCGTCGGCGATGCCCTTGATCGCCTCGACGAGGTTCAGGTTCTTCTGGAAATTCTCGCCCATGAACCGGGGATTCGTGCGGCGGAAATCGCCCTGCTCCAGATCGTCGATCGACTTGATGTCGCCGGACAGGAAGCCGCGCCCAAGGGGGCTGTAGGGCACGAAGCCGATGCCCAGTTCGCGCACGGTCAACAGGATCTCGTCCTCCGGCTCACGCGACCACAGGGAGTACTCGGTCTGCAGCGCCGTGATCGGGTGGGTCGCATGGGCCCGGCGGATCGTCTCCGGCGCCGCCTCTGACAAGCCGAGGAAGCGGACCTTGCCCTCCGTCACCAGTTCGGCCATCGCGCCCACCGTCTCCTCGATCGGCGTGTCCGCGTCGACGCGATGCAGATAGTAGAGATCGACGTGGTCCATCCCCAGACGGGTCAGGCTGCCTTCGATGGCGCGGCGCACATTGGCCGGCGATCCATCGACCTTCAGCGCCGTGCGGTCGGCGTTGTAGCCGATGCCGAACTTGGTCGCGACGAAGGCCTTGTCGCGACGATCCGCCAGCGCCTTGCCGACCTGGATCTCGTTGGTGTGGGGCCCGTACATCTCGGCCGTATCGAAGAAGGTGATCCCCAGCTCCAGCGCGCGATGGATCACCGCCGTCGCCTGTCCCTCGTCCGACGGCGCGCCATAGAAGGACGCCATCCCCATGCACCCCAGGCCGATAGCCGAAACTTCGGGACCGTTCGGTCCGAGACGACGGGTCTTCATGGGGCGATCTCCTGAGGCTGGTGAAACCGGTAGGTCGGCGCCGCCCGGCCGATCCGCAAGGTCAGACCGCCGAAACGACATCCGTCTGTGCGAAGTCGTCGCCCTTGAACAGCAGGGGCTCACCGGTCTGTTTGGCGAGGGCGTAGGCGAAGCAGTCACCGAAGTTCAGCTTCGCCGGATGGTTCTTCTTGCCGAACCGCTTGTAGGCGGTGCGAGCGACTTGGGCGGTTTCGGCATCGACGGGGATGATCTCGGCCTCGATCGCCAGGAGAAAGGCGTCGGCGTCTCGGGACGACTGTTCGTCCTTCCAGCCGTCGACCACCATTCCGAACTCGAACGCGGTCACCGCGGACAGTCGCACCTCACGTTCACCGTAGAGGCGCACTTTAAAATGCGAGGCCTCAGGTTCGTCCTTGAGGATAGCGACGAGCGCCGACGTATCGACGATCAAGCGGGCAGACCCGTCTCTGGATCGTAGAACTCGGCGGTGGGATCCTCCGTCTCGAAGAACTCCGGAGGCGCGGCCTTGCGCATCCGATCAAGGATCGCCTCGATCTCCTCCATCGTGGCCTTCTTCTTCACCGGCTCCGGCTCCCGCGCCAGCTGCTCGCGCAAGGCATAGGTCACCACCCCCGTCAGGCTGTCGCCACGACGTTTCGCCAGCTCCCTGGCCAATCTGTGCGTCTCGGGGTTCTTGATGTTCAGCATGGTAGAACTGTTTCTACCACATTGACCTATCCCCTCAAAGCGGGGCGCACTGCGCTTCCAGCCAGGCCTTAACCTCCCCATCCAGCAGCGGCCCGACCTTGGCCAGGGTCTCGGCGTGATAGGCGTCGACATAGGCGCGCTCGTCGGCCGTCAGGGCCGCGACATCGATCAGCTTCCTGTCCAACGGCGCGAAGGTCAGTTGCTCGAAGCCGTGCATCGGCCGCTCGCCGCCGGGGATGGCCTCGGGCGCCGTCACGACCTGCAGCGTCTCGATGCGGATGCCCCAGTGGCCCTCACGGTAGTAGCCCGGTTCGTTGGACACGATCATGCCTGTGAGCAGGGTTTGCGTGTTCACCGCCTTGGCGATCCGCTGCGGCCCTTCATGCACGCCCAGATAGGACCCGACGCCGTGACCCGTGCCGTGGTCGTAGTCATGGCCCGCCATCCACATCGGCGCGCGGGCGAGCGCGTCCAGCTGGTGCCCCGACGTCCCGACGGGGAAGCGGATCACGGCCATGGCGATGTGGGCCTTCAGCACCAGGGTAAACATGCGGCGCTGGTCGGCCGAGGGCTCGCCGATGGCCATGGTCCGGGTCACATCGGTGGTGCCGTCCAGATACTGGCCGCCGCCGTCGACGAGCAGCAGCGAGCCCGGCTCCATCTTGCGGATGGTGCGGGTCACGGGCTTGTAGTGCGGCAGCGCCGCGTTCGGCCCGACACCGGCGATGGTGTCGAAGCTGAGATCCTTCAGCGCACCGGTCTCCTCGCGGAACCGCTCCAGCGCCTCGACCACGCCGCGCTCGTCCGGCAGCTCGACCTGGGCGACCGTATCGACCCAGTGCAGGAACCGCGACAGCGCCGCGCCGTCGCGGATATGGGCCTGGCGTGAGCCTTCGATCTCGACCGCGTTCTTGGCCGCGCGCGGCAGGGCGCAGGGGTCCATGCCGCGAACCACGGTCGCCCCGACCAGATCCAGCCGGTCGAAATACCAGGCCGACGACTGCGCCGGATCGATCAGGACCTTGAACCCCTTCATCCCCTCCAGCGCCTGCCCCAGTTCGCCCGGGGCCATCAGGGTCACGTCGTCGCCCAGCCAGCCCGGCAGTTCATTGGTCACCTTGCCGGGGTCGAGGAACAGCATCGCCGTCCCATTGGCCGCCAGGATCGCCTGGGCCAGCGGCAGGGGCGAACGGATCACGTCCCCGCCCCGCACATTGAACAGCCAGGCGATCGACGAGGGTGCGGTCAGGACGACGGCGTCGGCGCCGGCCGCTGCGACCGCTTCCGCTATCCGCCTCCGCTTCGATGCACTCGACTCGCCCGAATAGCGGTCTTCGTGCGGCACGACGGGAGCGGCGGGCTGGGCCGGGCGCGCCTCGGCCCAGGCGGCGTCCACCGGATTGCTGTCGATGGGTTTCAGGCTGGCCCCGGCCTTGGCCGCCGCCCGCTTCAGCGTGGCCAGGGCGTCGGGGCTGTGCAGACGCGGATCGTAGCCGATCACGGCCCCCTTCGGCGCGCGTTCGAGGTAGGCGGCGACACCGCCCTCGACGAGGTCGAGGATCTCGAACTGGCCCGCGTCGACCTGGGCCCGGACCTGCACCGTGTAGCGGCCGTCGGCGAAGACCGCGGCCCTGTCCTTCATCACCACGCCCGCGCCGGCGGACCCGGTGAAGCCGGTCAGCCAGGCCAGCCTGTCGTTGGCGGCGGGCAGATATTCGTTCTGATGCTCGTCCTCGTGCGGGACCAGGAAGCCGTCCAGCCCCTGCTGCGCCATGGCGGCGCGAACGAGCGGAAGGTGTTTCGCCCCGAAGGACGGCGAGGTGGTTTCGTCGAAGGACTGGCGCATGCCGCACGCATAGCGCCCCCTCCCGCTTTTGGGGAAGGGGCGATGCGCCGGATCAGTTCTGCGGAGACGTGCTTGTGATCACTGCCGAACCCGAAGTCGGCGCGGGCTGCGCGGCCGGGACGGTTATAATCACCGGCGCCGGCTGGCTGGCGGCGCGGGCCATGTCGGAGCGCGCCTGGCTGGTGGCGCGAGCCGCCTCGGCCTGGGCGCGTGCGGCGTCCATCCGGGCGATGTCGACGCTCTGCTGGGCGCCGGCGATCTGACCCTGGACCACGGCCTGATCGGCGCGCGCCTGGGCGGCAGCGGCGTCCGCCTGGGCCTGGGCCAGCAGGACCTCGGTCTCGTCGTCGCGCCCCCCCGACGACAGGACCCACAGCACGGCGATCAGGACGGCGGCGGCCAGTCCGCCGGCGATCCACCAGCCTGTGCTCGACTCGCGCTGCACGACGACCGTCTCGGTGTAGACAGGTTCCGTCACCACGATGCGCTCGATCCTGGCATTCGGGTCGATATTCGGGTCGTACTGGCTCACGGCAAATCCCTCCATTAAGCCAGCAGAACGGCTCCGCTTTGCCGGAGTTCCGCCTATGCCATCCGCCTTAGCACCAGGGCGCTCCACGCATCGCGATGGATCCGTCGTTCCAGCCGGAATCCGCGCGACAGATAGGCGGCCGAGACCCGCCGCTCCTGTGTCCGCAGCAGCCCGCTCAGGATCGCCACCCCGCCGATCCGCAGGCTCATCTTGATGTCCTGCGACAGGGCGACCAGCGGCGGAGCCAGAATGTTGGCGAACACCAGGTCATAGGGCGCGCCCGCTCGCACCTTCATGTCGTTCAGGCCCGAGGCGTGGACGAAGCGGGCATTGGCCTGGTTCAGCTTCGCGTTCTCGTTGGCGATCCGCACCGAAGGCGCGTCGATGTCGGTGCCGACGGCCAGAGCCGCGCCCGTCCGCGCCGCCGCGATGGCCAGCACGCCCGTTCCGCAGCCGACGTCCAGCACCTTCCCGAACCGTTCGCGCTTCAGTAGTTCGTCGTAGGCGACCAGACAGCCGACCGTCGTGCCGTGGTGCCCGGTGCCGAAGGCCGCGCCCGCGTCGATCTTCAGATTCACGGCGTTGGGCGGCACCCGTCCCTGATCGTGGGCGCCATAGACGAAGAACCGCCCGGCCCGCACGGGCGGCAGACCTGACAGCGACATGGCCAGCCAGTCGGCGTCGGCCAGGGGCTCGACCTTCACCGTCACGCCGGGATGCTCGGCCAGCCGCGCGATCAGGCCCTCCACCTCTTCCTCGGATGTCGGGAAGGCGTCGATGCGCCAGATGTCGCGATCCTCGTCTTCCTCGAGAATGGAATAGGTCGCGCCTTCCAGCAGGAAGTCGGAATCGATGGCTTCGGCGGCCGCTTCGGCGGCGGCGCGAGACCCGCGCGCGATTATCTGGACGGGATTGTGGGACATTTATTCAAACACCGGTATCATTGCGAATCGATACTATTGAGTTTGCGCCTGTGCTCTCACGCACCGGACGCAATCGTTCCAACCGAGGGGTCGGGGAATACATGGCCAAGTCACCGTCTACTGCGTCGCCTAAAGCGTCCGCCGCTTCCAAGCCTAAAGCAGCCGCGAAGTCGACTGCGAAAACGGCCAAGCCCGCTGCAGCAAAGCCCGCCGTCGCCGCCAAGCCCGTAGCGGTGAAGGCCGCCCCGGCCGCCAAACCGGCTCCGAAGGCGGCTCCGAAGGTTGCTGCGAAGTCCGCCGCCAAGCCGGCTGCGAAGCCTGCGGCAAAGCCCGCCGCCAAGGCCGCTGCCCCGAAGACCACGGTCAAGGCCGGCGCTCCCAAGGCTGCCGCCAGTCCCGCTGCCAAGCCTGCCGTCGTGAAGGCTCCGGCCAAGGCCGCTCCGAAAGCGGCTGCGAAGAAGCCCGCCGCCAAGGCTGCTCCGAAGGCCGTTACGACGGCTCCGGCCGCGAAGGCTGTCGCTCCCGCCGCCAAGCCGGCCGCCGTCGCACCGGCTGCCAAGCCGGTCGTCGCTCCGGCTCCCGCCGCGAAGCCCGCCCTGTCCCCGGCCGCCGCCGCCCCTGCTGCCAAGCCTGCGGCGCCCGCGCCGAAGAAGGGCTTCTTCGACAAGCTGGCCGACGCGATCTTCGGCAAGCGCTGATCATCGTCTGAAACGAGAAACGCCGGGCGGTTCGCACCGCCCGGCGTTTTCGTGTCTGGTCTCCGGGGCCGGATCAGTCGGCGGGCAGATCCTCGGCCAGGATCGCCATCTCGAACATGAAGCTGCCGTCCTCGTCCTCGTCGTCGAACACGACGCCGATGAACTCGTCACCGACATAGACCTCGGCCGAATCGTTCACCTTGGCACGGGCCTTCACGATGATGCCGCCGGTGTTGAAGGTGCGCTTCAGGTGCGTCTCGATGCGCTTCATGTCTGCTTCGTTCACGGCGGGCCTCGGTGGTCTGGATTGAAGGCGCGGACCCTAGAGAAGCCGGATCGGCCTGTCACGTCCCCTCCCTGTTCGCGTAGGGAATGGGGACGGGACACCCGGCTCAGATCACGAAATCATAGACGACGTCGGCCAGGGTGTGATCCATCGTCCGGGCCGGCTCCGCCGCAGTCGGGCAGTTGACCAGCCGCGCCGGAACACCGGCCACGGTGCAGCCCGCAGGGACCGGCTTCAGCACCACGGAACCCGAAGCCACCTTGGCGTAGTCGCCGACCACGATATTGCCCAGCACCTTGGCGCCGGCGCCCAGCAGCACCCCCTTGCCGATCTTCGGATGGCGGTCGCCGCGCTCGGCGCCCGTCCCGCCCAGGGTCACCCCGTGCAGCATCGACACCTGGTCGCCGACCACGGCCGTCTCGCCGATGACAATGCCCGTGCCGTGATCCAGGAACAGGCCGGAGCCCAGCCGCGCGCCCGGATGGATGTCGATCTGGAAAAGCTCGGAGATCCGGCTCTGGAAGTGGAAGGCCAGGGTCTCGCGCCCCTGTGTCCACAGCCAGTGCGCGACCCGGGACGCCTGCAGCGCCTGGAAACCCTTGAAGTACAGGAAGGGCTGCAAGAGTGTCTTGATCGCCGGATCGCGCTCGGCCACGGCCTGCAAGTCCGCCTCCGCCGCCGCCACGATGGTTGTATCGGCCTGGAACGCCGACAGGCAGACCTCGCGCACCGTCATGGCGCGCAGTTCCTCGTCACCCAGCTTTCTGGCGATCTGGAAACTCAGCGCCGCCGACAGGTCGTGATGCGACAGGATCACGGCGTTCAGCAGCGACGCCAGATGCGGCTCCTCGCGCCCGGCGGCCTCGGCGGATGACCGCAGCTGGTTCCACACGCTGTCCTGCGACGCGACGACTTCAAGCTTGGGCATCACCGGCTCCATTCATCCCATCATACCCGCGTCAGCATGGCATGCGCCAGCCAGCCGGGGATCAGCGACTCCCTGGCCATATGGTAGGCCCTGAGGGCTGTGACCACCGTGAAGGTGTCACGCACCGCGCCCCGGTCGATCTCGCGCATCAAGGTCATGAAGGGCACCCGCGCCAGGGCGATCACCTCGGTCGGATCCGGCGCAGTGTCGACCTCCGACAGATCCCAGGCCAGCCAGGCGATGGCCCGCTCGTCGGTGATGGAGTTCGACATCTCCATTCTCAGCACCTCGCGCCACGACTTCGCCGCCAGGCCGGCCTCCTCGGCCAGCTCCCGCTTGACCCCGTCCAGCGGATCCTCGTCGAACGGGGCCCCGCCCTCCGGCATCTCCCAGGAATAGTTGGCCAGGGCGAACCGCGCCTGTCCGACCAGGGTCACCGTCCCGTCCGAATGAATCGGCAGCACCCCGACCGACAGGTTCTTCGACCGCATGACGACATAGGTCGCCGCCGCCCCGGTCGGCGCCGTCGCCGGATGCGAGGTCAGGGTCAGCCACGGGTTCTCGAACACCGTCGCGTCGCCGTCGCTCTTCCACGCAGGTCGCAGGGGCGGGTTCTCGTCCCACGAAGGCACAGGCCGATCTGCATCGAAGTCGTCGCGAGGGTCGCTCATCCCGGGCATATGGCGCCGCATGGGTCGAACGCCTAGCTACACGGCATGACCCTGCCTCCCCCCGTCGATCTCGGCGCCCCCCTCCCCTCGCCGACCCCGTCGCCGGAGATGCTGGCCCGGCTGGCCACGCGCCGCTCGGCCCCGGCCCAGGCCTTGACCGAACCGGGACCCGACGCCGGGCAGGTCGCCGACATCCTGACCCTGGCCGCCCGCTCGCCCGACCATGGCAAACTCTTCCCCTGGCGGTTCGTCGTCCTGGGCCCGGTCAGCCGCGCGGAGATCGCCGAACAGCTCGGCGCCATGGCCGTCGCCAAGGGTCTGCCGTCCAAGGCCCGGGCCGTCCTCGCCAAACTGACCGCCGCCCCGACCACCGTCCTGGTGATCTCGACCGCAGCCCCGGCCTCCAAGCCCGTCTGGGAACAGCAGCTGAGCGCGGGCGCGGTCTGCATGAACCTCGAGCATGCCGCCTCCGCCTTCGGCTTCGCCTCCAGCTGGATCACCGACTGGTACAGCTACGACGCCGACGCCCTGCCCCTGTTCGGCGTGGGCGAGGGCGAGAAGGTCGCGGGCTTCATCCACCTCGGCACGGCGCTCGAGCCGCTGCTGGAACGGGACCGTCCGGACCTGACGGCGATCACGCAACATCGTCCATGAACCGTGTTATGTTGACGCGTCCAGAAAAGGAGATCCGTTCATGAGCCTGCCCTCGTCCGCAACGGCCATCACCTTCGTCCTGACGCGCGACCGGGCCGTGTCCGACGCCTTCTACCGCAACGTCCTGGGCCTCCCGTTTCTGACCGACGACGGCTTCGCGGCCGTATTCGATCTGAACGGCGCGACCTTGCGGATCACCCATGTGCCCGATCATGCCGCAGCCCCGCATCCGGTCCTCGGCTGGCAGGTCGCCGACATCGCCGCGAGCGTCGCCGACCTGACGGCCAGGGGCGTGGTCATGATCATCTATCCGGGCATGGGTCAGGACGAGACGGGCGTCTGGACCGCCCCTGGCGGCAGCGCGAAGGTGGCCTTCTTCGCTGACCCCGACGGCAATGTGCTCAGCCTGACGCAGAGCTGACGGGCGGCTTCGTCCACTCCATCATCATGAACCAGGGTACGCGGTTGTAGTGCGCCTGCCGGACCGGATCGCCCCCGTGCGCGGGCGGCTCGGCGAAATGGGTCAGGGTCAGCCCCTGCTCCAGCAACAGCGTCACGTAGGTGCTCAAAGGCCGGTGCCAGTTCTGGATGCGGATGCCCTTCCAGGCGATCCAGCCGGCCTTCTCCTCCAGATAGTCATCCATTGCATGGGCCCGCCGCCCGTCCGGCAGGGTGACCCACCCCAGGTCGTTGGCGTCGGCGGCCGAGTTGTACCCCGCGAGATTGGCGATCAGCAGCCTGCCGCCCGGCGCCAGCACCCGCGTCATCTCCGCGATCGCGGCCCGCACATCCGGGATATCGATCAACGACAGATAACTGACCACAAGGTCGAACGCCCCGTCCTCGAACCCCAGGGCCTCGGCCGCCTCCACGCGATAATCTCCCCCGGGATCGAGCCTGCGCGCATGGTCGATCAGGCCCACGGTCGGATCGATCCCGACCGCCGCCACCCCTTCAGCCTTCAGCATCCGGCAGAACCGCCCCTCGCCGCAGCCGACATCCAGCGCGCGGGCCCAGGGCCTCAGCCGCACCCGTTCCAGCATCGGCGCATCCATGACCCAGCGCCGCCCGAAGTCGCCCTCGTCCCCCTGGGAGACGACCCAGGCCTCCGCCGAGTCCGCCCATCCATCGCTCATCGCGGCTCCTCCTCCGGCCGGTGGACCAGCGAGACCAGCACCACCGAGATGATCATCAACAGATACCAGCTGCCCAGCTTGGCCAGCGAGACCATCTCCCACCCCGCCTCCTGCCCCGGATAGGCCCAGGCCCGCCCGAGGGTGCCCAGATTCTCCGCGAACCAGATGAACAGGGCGACCAGGAAATAGCCGAGCAACAGCGGCATGTTCAGCCGCGTCCGGTTCGCCGTGAACCAGAACCATCCTCGCCCGAACAGCAGGGCCGTCGCCACGAACAAGGCGAGCCGGATGTCCGGCAGCCAGTGATGGGCGAAGAAGTTGATGTAGATCGCCGCCGCCAGCCCCCAGGTCATCCATACCGGCGGATAGCCGCGCACGCGGATATGGAAGATCCGCTGCACCCGCGCGATATAGGAGCCCACCGCCGCATACATGAAGCCCGAGAACAGCGGCACGGCCCCGATCCGCAGCACCGAGTCCTCCGGATAGATCCACGACCCGTGCGCCGTCTTGAACAGTTCCATGATCGTCCCGGCGATGTGGAACAGCAGGATCACCCGCGCCTCGGCCCAGGTCTCCAGCTTCAGGGCGAGCATGGCGGCCTGGATCAGCACCGCCCCGACGACGAGGAAGTCGTAACGCGACACCGGGCTGTCGTCCGGCCAGACCAGGAAGGTCAGCAGGATCAGCCCCAGCATCGCCCCGCCGAACAGGCAGGCCCAGGCCTGTTTGATCCCGAACATCAGGAAGGCGAAGGCGAAGCGGGTGGCGGGGCGGCGGTCGGCGCGGGCCTGCAGACCGGCGAGCCAGCGACGGCCCCGGGATTCCCAAGGGAGGCGGGACGATTCGGTCACGCCGTGACCTTAGCGCGATCACGGGTCGGTCGCGCTAGAGCGCGGCTATCGCCCTGACCCCGACATAGACCGCGACGATCAGGATGAGCCCGGCGAACAGTGTCCGGCCCAGCGCAGCGTTCGCCCCCAGACGGCGTGCCAGCGGCAGCCCGGCGAGAGTCCCGGCCAGGCCCCCGACCGTCATCGCGGCGACCAGCCCCGGATCGACCCAGCCCGACAGGGCATAGTTGCCGGCCGTCGTCGCTCCGAACGCGGCCACGCTCAGCAGCGAGGTGGCCTGGGCGGTCGCCAGGCTCATGCCCGTGGACGCCATCAGTCCCGGCACGATCAGGAAGCCGCCGCCGATGCCGAAGAAGCCTGCTGCGGATCCCACGCCGGCGCCGGCAAGGCCGATGCGCGGGGACATCGCCCATGTCAGCCTCGGTTCCGGCCGGACCACGATCGCCCTGGGACGCAGCATGGATACGCCGACCGCCGCCATGGCGACCGCGAAAATCAACAGCAGTTGATGTCCGTCGATGGCCTTGGCCAATGATGACCCGGCCCACGCCCCGGCTGCCCCCGTCACCGCGAACAGCGTGGCGCACGGCCAGCGAACTCGTCCGGCCCGCGCTTGACCCGCCAGCGCCGTCAGGGCGTTCAGCGCCACGCCTGCCGCCGCCACGCCGATGGCGACATGCGGATCGGCGACGCCGACGACATAGAGCAGCAGCGGCACCGCCAGCACCGATCCGCCGCCGCCGAACAGCGTCAGCAGCAGGGCCACGACGCCGCCACTCAGGACCGCAAGCAGCAGGGGGATCATCTCGGTCGTCATGACGTCACCCGGCCCCGAGCGCCTTGCGGTTCCAGGGCATCACAGCCAGCAGCCGCGCCATGCTGCAGATCCCCGTCGCGCCGACGAAGAACAGTCCGGCGCCGACGAACGCCGCAATGCCCCAGAACGCCGGGTGTACCAGCAGACCCAGCGCCGCGCCGATCAGGATCAACCCGCCGGCCGTCATCTGCGCCTGGCGCATCAGCCCGATCGGCTGCGACCGATCTGCCTGGATTGGCAGACCCTGCGCCTTCCATGCGTCCAGCCCGCCCTCCAGGACAAAGGCCTCGCCGGGCACGCATGCCGCCAGCTTCACGCCGTTCACTCCGGTCCGATTGCCGGTTCGGCAGGTATAGATCACCTGCCGCCCCGCGTGCCGTTCGACCGCCAGGGCGTCAAACCGGGACAGAGGCGCATGCACGGCGCCCGACACATGCTCCCGCGCGAACTCGTCGGATTCCCGGATGTCGATCAGGATCGCTCTGCGTGCCTTGAGGCGCTCGGCCGCGTCGGCGGGCATTAGAGGGGTCAGCGGGGTCACGGGATCAATCCTTGCTGTGCAAATGCGGAGGGCAGAAGATTTCGGCCAGCACGGCGATCACCTTCAGCACCGAGGGGTCGGCGATGCGGTAAAAAATGGCCGTGCCGTCCCGGCGGGTGTCGACCAGCCCCTCCTCGCGCAACCGGGCCAGGTGCTGCGACAGCGCCGACTGCGACAGGCCGACGCCGGGCAGAAGCTGCCCCACCGACAGTTCACGGTCGCCGAGCTGGCACAGCACCATCAGGCGCTTCTCATTGGATAGCGCACGCAACAGGCCAGCAGCCTGTCCGGCACTGGCCTGAAGGATTTCGAGCGGAAGGGCGTGGGCGTCGATCATGAACGCCAATATATGCGAACTTGCTAAATAAGCAATATCTAATATATTGGAGACTTAAAGGAGCCCTTCCCATGCCTGCACACCCGGACGTCCGAGGCTTTTTCGACCCGGCGACCCATACCGTCACCTATCTGGTCAGCGACCCTGCCACCGGCCAGGCAGCGATCATCGATCCAGTGCTGGACTACGACGCCGCCTCGGCCCGCACCTCGACCGGTTCGGTTGATGCGGTGATGAGTGCGCTACGTGAGGCGGGGCTGACCCTGGCCATGGTTCTGGAAACCCACGCCCACGCCGATCATCTGACCGCCGCCGACCATCTGCGCCGGAGCGAGGGCGTGCCCATCGGCATCGGTGAGCGGATAACCAAGGTCCAGGCGACCTTCGCCCCCCTGTTTGATGCGCACGACGTCACGCCTGACGGCGTGGTGTTTGATCGGCTGCACGCGGACGGCGACGCCTTCCCGCTCGGCGCCCTGACCGCGGAGGTGATCCACACGCCCGGCCACACTCCGGCCTGTGTCAGCTATCGCATCGGCGACGCACTGTTCACCGGGGACACCCTGTTCATGCCCGACTACGGCACCGCCCGGGCCGACTTCCCGGGCGGAGATGCGCGCACCCTGTATCGTTCGATCCAGAAGCTCCTCGCCTTGCCGGACGAAACGCGGATCTTCGTCGGCCACGACTATCTGCCCGCGGGCCGCAACGAGTTCCGGTTCGAGACTACGGTGGGGGATCAGCGCGTCAACAACATCCACATCGGCGGCGGCACGTCCGAGGAAGCCTTCGTCGCCATGCGCGAAACCCGTGACGCGACCTTGAAGGCCCCGCAGCTGATCCTGCCCGCGCTCCAGATCAACATCCGTGCGGGAGCATTGCCGCCCCCGGAGCCGGACGGGCGACGCTTCCTGAAGATCCCGCTGAATACAATCTGAGCCCCTACCCCCGCCCGCGATAGGTCGGCACGCCCTGGTCGGGCAGCCACAGCCCCTCGGGCGGGGTTCCCGTCTGCCAGAAGACGTCGATCGGGATACCGCCACGCGGGTACCAGTAACCGCCGATCCGCAGCCAGCGCGGATCCAGCAGGTCGGCGATCCGCTTGCCGATGGCCACGGTACAGTCCTCGTGGAAGGCGCCGTGGTTGCGGAAGGCGGTCAGGTACATCTTCAGCGACTTGGATTCGACCAGCCAGTCGCCCGGCGCATAGTCGATAACGATGTGGGCGAAGTCCGGCTGGGCCGTCACCGGGCACAGCGACGTGAACTCCGGCGCCGTGAACCGGGCCAGATACAGGGTGTCGGCATGCGGGTTGGGCACCCTCTCCAGCACCGCCGTCTCGGGCGAGGTCGGCTGGATGATGTGCTGGCCGAGCTGGGAGAGGCCGGAGGTGTCGGTGGTCATGGCGCCGACATACACATTCCTCCCCCGTCGGGGGAGGTGGCTCGTAGCGAAGCGAAGAGACGGAGGGGGCCAGCGGCGGAGGCCGGGGTTTGAGGCCAGCCCCCTCCACCCCAGCGCAAGGGCGCTGCGGTCCCCCTCCCCCACGGGGGAGGATCGCATTTGCCTTCCCCAGCGACACCCCGCTAAGCGTAGCCAAACGAAACGGAGCGAACGCCATGGCCATCCCCGCCTCCCTCCAGAAGGGTCTGAAACTGCCGGTCATCGAGGCGCCCATGTTCCTCGTCTCTGGCCCGGATCTGGTGGTCGAGTGCTGCAACAACGGGGTGATCGGCACCTTCCCCTCGCTGAACGCCCGCACGTCCGAGGGCTATGCCGAGTGGCTGGTGGAGATCAAGTCGCGCCTGAACCCCGACGCCGCCGCCTACGGCGTCAACCACATCGTCCACCCGACCAACCCGCGCCTGATGGCCGACATGATGGTCTCGGTCGAGCATCAGGTGCCGCTGATCATCACCTCGCTCGGCGCCGTGCGCGACGTGGTCGATGCGGTGCACGGTTATGGCGGCGTGGTCTTCCACGACATCGCCAACGTCCGCCACGCCAGGAAGGCGGCCGAGAGCGGCGTCGACGGCCTGATCCTCGTCGCCAACGGCGCGGGCGGCCACGCAGGCATCATCAACCCCTTCGCCCTGGTCAACGAGGTGCGCGAGTTCTTCGACGGATGCATCATCCTGTCGGGCTGCCTGTCGAACGGCCAGGATGTCGCCGCCGCCCTGATGCTGGGGGCCGACTTCGCCTATATGGGCACCCGCTTCATCAACACGACCGAGGCCATGGCTCCCGAGGCCTACAAGGACATGATCATCGAGTCGGGCGCGACCGACATCGTCCACACCGCGGCCGTCTCCGGCATCCCGGCCAACTTCATGACCAAGTCGCTGCAGGCCAACGGCATCGACCCGAAAGTTCTGCCCGACCACAAGCTCGACATGGGCGACGAGGCCAAGGCCTGGAAGACCGTCTGGTCCGCCGGCCAGGGCGCGGGAGCCGTCCACGATGTGGTGCCCGCGGCTGAATTGATCGGCCGACTGCGGTCTGAGTACGCCGATGCAACAGCACAATTCGCCAGCAAGGTCGGCGTCGCCTAGACCATAGGCCGATGATCCGCATTCTCCTCTGTCTTCTCGTTCTTGCCGGGGGCTTGCCAAACGCCGTCGCGGCGCAGGACAGGGATACCGCGCGCTACCGTCCGGAACGCGCGTCGCACTGGTCGTTCGAGATGGGGGCCGGCGCCGACAACCGCTCCAAGGGAGCCTCCAAGAGCGGCTCCGCCCCCTATGTCTTCGGGGACGTCCAGTGGAACGGCGCCAACGGCTTTTATGCCGACGCGGAGTTCGAGACGATCGACTCCTCAGGCTCCTCGGTCGAGACCGAGATGGAGGCCGGCTGGCAGTATTCGGCGCTCGGGTTCGATTTCGACACCTCCGCCTCGCACAAGTGGCGGCTCGGCGCCGTCGCGGGTCATGACGACGCGGCCTGGGAATATCAGTTCGACGTCATCAAGGATTTCGGCGCGGTCGATACGCGGTTCCGCGTCGAACATTCGCCGGACGGCCTGGGTTCGACGCGGGCCTCGACCTGGGTCGAGGGCCGCGTCCGCTTCCCCCTCGCCGAACGCCTGAAGGCCAGCGTCACCCTGGGCCTGCGCGAACAGGACAAGGCTCCCGACTACATCGGCTGGAACGCCGGCGTCGCCTGGGCCCTGACCGAGACGACCGCGCTTGACCTGCGTTGGCACGGCACGGACGCGCAGGATCAGGGGAGCCAGTACGAGGACGCCCTGGTGGCCTCGGTCCTGGTCAGCTTCTAGGGGGGGCAGCGCCCTTGCACCACGGTCGCGCCGACGGGTGCGACACCTGCGGCGGCTTGACGCGCGCAGCGCTGCCCCCGCATCCGGATCGGCTCCGAGAGCGTTCCTGTCGCGATCCCATCAAGGCGATCCCATTGTCAGGAAACGACTCATGAAGCTCTCCGCCCTCGCCGGCGCCGTATCGGCCGCCGCCCTGCTCGTCGCCGCCCCCGCGGCCTTCGCCGATCATCACGGAGGCATGAACCACTCGTCGGTCACCGTCGGCGGCGCTGCCATGGATGCCAACAAGACCATCGTCGAGAACGCCGTCGCCTCGCCGATCCACACCACCCTCGTGGCCGCCGTCACCGCCGCCGGCCTGGTCGAGACCCTGTCGGGCCCCGGCCCCTTCACCGTCTTCGCCCCGACCGACGCCGCCTTCGCCGCCCTGCCCGCCGGCACGGTCGAGACCCTGATCCAGCCCGCCAACAAGACGACCCTGACCAAGATCCTGACCTATCACGTCGTCGCCGGCCGCGTGGCCGCCGCCGACGTCATCGCCCTCATCCAGGCGGGCGGTGGATCGGCTGCCATCACCACCGTCTCGGGTGACATCCTGACCGCCTCGCTGCGCGGTGGTTCGGTCATCCTGACCGACGAGAACGGCGGCGTCGCCACCGTGACCCAGGCCGACGTGTTCCAGTCAAACGGCGTGATCCACGTCACCGACGCCGTCTCCCTTCCGAACTAGTGTCCGTGTGCGGAGGTGATGTAATCACACCTCCGCACATCACGCCTATACATCACAACGACAGTGTCGCATGGGCACTTTGCCGCACGTCTATTGCATTCAGTGAATAGTCTCCCATTTCCTGTTCTCTACTAAACAGGAACATAAACATGACCACCGAAACCCACGACATCGTCGACACTGCCGTCGCCGCCGGCTCGTTCACGACCCTCGTCGCCGCCGTCACGGCCGCAGGCCTGGTTGAGACCCTGAAGGGCGCAGGCCCGTTCACCGTCTTCGCCCCGTCCGACGACGCCTTCGCCAAACTGCCCGCCGGCACTGTCGAGGATCTGGTCAAGCCCGAGAACAAGGACAAGCTGACGGCGATCCTGACGCTCCACGTCCTGTCCGGCGCCGTCCATGCCGCCGACATCTCGGGCAAGACCCTCAGCCCGGCCTCGGTCAACGGCGAGGCGCTTGACGTCGACGGCACGGATGGCGTCACCGTCAACGGCGCCAAGGTCGTCTCGGCCGACATCGCCTGCACCAATGGCGTGATCCACGTGATCGACACCGTGCTTCTTCCCAAGGGCTAAAATATAGGCCTGCAAAAGCAGAGGGCGGCCCTTGCAGGCCGCCCTCTGTCGTTTCAGCCCGGTCGTTTCAGGCCAGCGCCTGGTTCAGATCGGCGATCAGGTCGTCCAGGTCCTCGACCCCGACCGACAGGCGGATCAGGTTCTCGGTCACCCCGCCCGCCTCGCGGACCTCCTTGGGCACAGAGGCATGGGTCATGATGGCCGGGTGGTTGACCAGGCTTTCGACCCCGCCCAGCGACTCCGCCAGGGTGAAGACCTGAACCCGCTCCAGCACCTGTTTGGTCCGCGCCAGATCGCCGTCGATGATCACCGTGACCATGCCGCCGTAGCGTCCGTTCATCTGATGCGTCGCCAGCGCGTGCTGCGGATGGCTGATCAGACCCGGATAGATGACCCTGGCCACGCCGCCGCCGGGCTTGCCGATGCGATCTTCCAGCCAGCGGGCGATGGCCAGGGCGTTCTCGTTGTGCGCCTTCATGCGCAGGCCCAGGGTCTTCAGCCCCCGGTTGGCCAGGAAGGCGTCGAACGGTCCCATCACTCCACCGATGGAGTTCTGGAGGAACTTGAGTTCCTTCGCGACCTCTTCAGACCCCGCCACCAGAACCCCGCCGATGATGTCGGAGTGGCCGTTCAGGTATTTGGTCGCCGAATGCATGACGACATCGGCGCCCAGGCTCAGCGGCCTCTGGCTCCACGGCGTGGCGAAGGTGTTGTCCACGACCAGCAGCAGGCCGTGCTTCTTCGCGATGACCGACAGCCCCGCGATGTCAGCCAGCTTCATCAGCGGATTGGTGGGCGTCTCGGCCCAGATCATCTTCGTCTTCGGCGTGATCGCCGCCTCGACCTTGGTCAGATCGGCCATGTCGACATAGGCGAAGTCCAGGCCCATCGAGCGCCGCCGCACCCGCTCGAACAACCGCCACGACCCGCCGTACAGGTCGTCGCCGGTGATGATGTGCGAACCCGCGTCCAGCAGTTCCAGCGCCGTCGAGGTCGCCGCCATGCCGGAGCCGAAGCCGAAGGCCTGGACGCCGCCCTCCAGGTCGTTGATGCAGGCCTCGAACGCCTCGCGCGTCGGGTTCTTGCCCCGCGCATACTCATAGCCCTTGTTCACCCCCGGGCTTTCCTGGGCATAGGTCGAGGTGGCGTAGATCGGCGTCATCACCGCGCCGGTCGTCGGATCAGGCCGCTGGCCCGCATGGATGGCGCGGGTTGAAAAACCCTGGCTGTTCTTGAGTTCGGCCATGGTCCTACCGGTTCAGGCTAAGGTGGTTGATCAGGTCGACGCGCGCGATCAGGCCGACGAACTTTTCGCCGTCCAGCACGATCGCCACCCGGTCGCGGTCGAACAGGGGGATCAGGGCGTCGAGCGGCTCATTGACCTGCACCGTGTCCAGATCGCGCGTCATGGCCGAGGACACCGGCTTGGCGAACCGCTCCTTGCGCGTGATCTCGTCGGTGTTCATCACATAAACCAGATCGCTCTCGTCCAGAATTCCGACCAGACGGCCCTCCTGGATGATCGGTAGTTGCGACACGTCCGCCCCGCGCATCCGCTTGAAGGCGGTGTCCAGAGTGTCGTCCGGCCCGGCCGTAACCACGTCGCCCTTCTCGTATTTGCGCGAGATCAGGTCCGACAGGTCGCCATGCAGCTCGCGCTCGCCCAGCCCCTGATCCGCCAGCCAGGCGTCGTTGTAGACCTTGGACAGATATTTCGCGCCCGTATCGCAGACGAAGGTCACGCAGCGCTTCGGCTCCGTCTGTTCCCGGCACCAGCGCAGGGCCGCCGCGATCAGCGTTCCCGACGACGATCCCGCCAGTATGCCTTCCTTCAGCAGCAGCTCGCGCACCGTCGCCACGGCCTCGGCGTCCGGGATGGAATAGGCCTTGTCGATCAGGGTCATGTCCGCCGTGTCCGGCACGAAGTTCTGGCCGATGCCTTCGACGGTGTAGCTGCCTTCCGGGCTGGGCACGCCGTCGTTGACGATGCCCGCCAGCACTGACCCGACCGGATCGGCCAGGATGATCTCGGCCGCCGACCCCTGGCTCTTCAGATACTGGGCCACCCCCGTGATCGTGCCGCCCGAGCCGATGCCGGCGACATAGGCGTCGATGTCGTGGCCCATCTGTTCCCAGATCTCCGGCCCCGTGGTCCTGACGTGCGCCTCGGAGTTGGCCGCGTTGGCGAACTGGTTGACGAAGAATCCACCCGGAATCTGCTGCGCCAGCCGTTCCGCCATGTCCGTGTAATATTCCGGGTGTCCGTGATCGACGTCCGACCGCGTCAGGCGCACATCGGCCCCCATGGCCCTCAGATGCTGGATTTTTTCCTTGGACATCTTGTCAGGGATGACCAGCAACACCTTATATCCCCTGGCCTGACCCACGAGAGTGAGCGCCAGGCCCGTGTTTCCGGCCGTCGCCTCGACGATGGTGCCGCCGGGCTTCAACCACCCTTCCGCCTCCGCCGCCGCGATCATCGACAGCGCGATGCGGTCCTTGATCGACCCGCCGGGGTTCTGCGCCTCAAGCTTCAGGAACAGCCGGCAAGGCCCGGTGTCGATCCGCGTGACCTCCACCATCGGCGTCTTGCCGATCAGGTCCAGCAGCGAGCCGGTCGGCGCGCTCAGGGTCGGGTGTTCGGACAACGGCAGGGAAGACATTCAGAATAACTCCGGGACGGACGGACGCGGCGGAAGCTGATCGCCCGACTTCATCCGGTCAAGCGGCGCAAGATTTCGCCCTTTTACGCGAAGCGCCCTACATAGGAACTCAATGACCAAAACACCCAGAAAACCCGCCGCCGGATTGCCGGACGAGGCCACCCTGCTCGCCTTCCTGCGCGACGCCGGCAGTGCGGAAAAGGGCGATATCGCCCGCCACTTCGGCCTGAAGGGCGAGGATCGCCGCCGCCTGCGCGAAATGATCCGAGGCCTCGAATCGGACGGCAAGCTCGGCAAACGTGGCAAGAAAGGCTTCTCCGAAGCCGGCGCCCTGCCCCCCGTCGGCGTCGCCGACGTGGTTGAAAAAGACATCGACGGCGAACTCTACGTCCGCATGGTCGAGGCCTCGGCAGACGCGCCCAAGGCCCTCCTCATTCCCGACAAGGGCAAGCCCGGCCCGGCCCCCGGCCTCGGCGACCGTGTCCTGGCGAAGTTCGAGCATGGCCCGAACGGCTGGGAAGCCCGGCTGATCAAGAAACTCGACACGAACAACAACCGCGTCCTCGGGGTCATCCGCAAGTCGAACAAGGAGACCCGCGTCGAGCCCGTCGACCGCCGCTCGAAGGACGTCCTGATCATTCCACAGATCCTCGCCGGCGATCTGCGCGACGGCGACCTCGTGCTCGCCGCCATCGAGAAGTCCGACCAGCGCTATGGCCACAAGCGCGGCAAGATCCTGGAGACCGTCGGCCGCGAGGACGACCCACGCGCCGCCTCCCTGATCGCCATTCACACTCACGGCGTGCCCATGGGCTTCTCGGAAGCCGTGGAACAGGAGGCCGATAACCAGGACCTGCCGACGCTGAAGGGCCGCGATGACCTGCGCGACATTCCCTTCGTCACCATCGACCCCGCCGACGCGCGCGACCACGACGACGCCGTCTATGCCCAGCGCGACGATGACTCCAAGAACGAAGGCGGATGGGTCGTCTGGGTCGCCATCGCCGACGTCGCCGCCTATGTCCGGCCGAACACCAGTCTGGACCGCGAGGCCCGCGCCAAGGGCAACTCGACCTACTTCCCCGACCGCGTCGAACCCATGCTGCCCGAGCGGCTGTCGAACGGCCTGTGCAGCCTCAAGGAAGGCGAGAACCGCGCCACCCTCGCCGTGCGGATGGTCTTCGACAAGGACGGCCGAAAGCTGGGCCACAAGTTCCACCGCGGCCTGATGCGCAGCCACGCCAAACTCTCCTACGAGCAGGCCCAGGCCGCGATCGACGGCGTCGAACAGGGCGGCGGAACCGACGACACGACCGGTCCGATCATGGACACGATCCTGTATCCGCTGTGGAACGCCTACCACACCATGCTGAAGGGCCGGCTGAAGCGCGCCCCCCTGCAGATCGACTCGGCCGAACGCCGGATCCGCATGGCGCCCGACGGCGGCATCGCCTCGATCGAGAAGCGGGTCAGCCTCGAGGCTCACCGGTTGATCGAGGAGATGATGGTCCAGGCCAACGTCTGCGCCGCCGAGACGCTCGAGCAGAAGAAGACCCCCCTCATCTTCCGCGTCCACGACACGCCCAGCCAGGAGAAGGTCTTCAACCTCGCCGACTTCCTCTCGACCATCGGCAAGCCCTGGAACAAGGGCGAGGCCCCGACCACCAAACGGTTCAACAAACTGCTCGACGAAACCCGCGACGGCCCCCACGCCGAGGTCGTCAACGAGGTCGTACTGCGCTCCCAGATGCAGGCCATCTATGCGCCCGACAACGTCGGCCACTTCGGACTCAACCTTGACCGTTATGCACACTTCACCTCGCCGATCCGGCGCTACTCCGACCTGATCGTGCACCGGGGCCTGATCCGCGCGCTGAACCTCGGCAGTGACGGCCTGACCGACCGCGAGATCGCCGAACTGCCCGCCATCGCCGACCAGGTCACCCTGACCGAGCGCCGCTCGATGGCCGCCGAGCGCGACGCCATGGATCGCTACATCGCCGCCTTCCTGGAGGACCGCGTCGGCGCGACCTTCACCGGGCGCATTACCGGGGTGACCCGCTTCGGCCTGTTCGTCCGCCTCGACGAAACCGGCGCCGACGGCCTCGTGCCCGTCTCGTCACTGGGCAACGAATACTTCACCCACGACGACCGCGCCCATGCCCTCGTCGGAGAACGCAGCGGCCAGCGCTACACCCTCGGCCGGATGGTCGAGGTCAGGCTGAAGGAGGCCACCCCCATCACCGGCGGCCTCCTGTTCGAGATGCTCAGCGACGCCGAGCCCCGCGACCCCAACGCCCCGGCCCCGCGCCTCGGCCTGCGCGGACGCGGCCCCGGTGGAAACGGTCCACCCAAGCGCGGCTCCGGCCGTCCCGGCGGACCCAAGCCCCCCTCCGGCGGTCGCCCGTCAGGCGGGCTGAAGGGCGTCCGCAAAGGCAAGCGACGGTGAAAACCTAGGCCAGGCCCGGATCTCCGATTCCCTGGCCCTGGGTGGCGGCGAAGACGACCATGACCACCAGCGCGATGATCCAGACCTGCGGCCGCGACCCGATCACGCGCCCGGGCGGCAGCGACGCCCCGACCGGCATGACCAACAGCGGCAACGACGCCAGCCCGATCTCGAGGAAGGTGTTCAGCAGATTCTCGCCCCAGCCGCCGCGATAGACGCTGGCCGTGACCACCGCCGCCGTGGTGGCCGAAAGCCAGGCGATGCGGCCGACCCTGCGCCCGTCCCCCAGCGTGGCCAGGCCGCGGAGGGTCACGACGAGGGTCGCCAGATACAGGGTCACGCCCCCAACGCTGCCCGCGATCCGCCAGGGCCAGGACGGCTCGCCGATGAAAGCCGCGCCAGCGGAATAGAGGTCGCCCTTCTGCATCGCCATGGCCTGAACCAGATAGCCGCCCTCCCAGAAGCCGGCGAAGGCAGCGACCAGCGTCAGGCCCAGCCGCCACCCGGGGCGGCCGGGCGCAATCGTCCGGCTCGCGATCAGCGCGATCACTCCAAGGATCAGATTCATCAACGGACCGCCGATGTCGATCGCCGCGCTCGGGACGGAGCATCGGAACAGCGACGACGACAAAAGGGTCACCTGCCCATCGAGCCCGAGGCAGACGCTCCCGTGGCCCAGCGCCTCGTGATTGACGATCACTGCAAGGCTGGCGATCACGGCTATAGCCGCAACCGTCAGCCCGTCGTGTCGCTCGAATCCGGGGCCGGTGGGGGTCATGGCGAGCGTTCCGACTTGATCGGGGATCATGGTCGGGTCCAGCATGGCACCGTGCCCCCCTCCCTGAACACCCCCTTCGACGCGGAGAAAGACCTGGCCGACGCGCCGCGCGCCGCCGGTTCGCGCCAACGGCCCAGGGATGCCGCCACCCTGATCCTGGTCCGGAGCGGCAAGAGGCCCCAGGTGCTCATGGGCCGCCGCGCGCCGGGCCATGTCTTCATGGCGTCCAAATGGGTCTTCCCCGGCGGCCGCATCGACCGCGCCGACTTCACCGCGGCTGCGGGCGCTGAACCCTCCGGCCCCACCCGCGCCCGTCTCGAAGCCGAACTGGCGCCGCATCGCGCCCGCGCCCTGTGCCTGACCGCCGTGCGCGAGACCTTCGAGGAGACCGGTCTGATCCTCGGCCGGTCCGCTCCGTCCGCCTCCGTCGCAGGACCGTGGCGCGAGTTCCGCCAGGCCGGCGCCCTGCCAGACCTCGCCGCCCTGTCCTACATCGCCCGCGCCATCACCCCGCCCGGCCGCACCCGCCGGTTCGACGCGCGGTTCTTCTTGGCCGACGCCTCCGCCCTTCTGGCCCCCGAACCGACCGCCGGATCGGGCGAACTGGACGAGATCGCCTGGCTCCCGCTGGACGAGGCCCGCGCCCTGGACCTGCCCTCCATCACGCGCTTTGTCCTCGCCGAGGTCGCCGAACGGATTGTCAGCGCGGACGACGCGCAGCGACGATCCGGGACGGACCGACCCCTCCCGTTTGTCCGCATGGTGCGCGGCGCCCATCTGGTCAGCCATGACTGAGACCCTGACCCTGCGCCTGACCATCGCCGATCCGGTCCCCGGGCTGCACTACTGGCGTCAGGATGCGAAGAACGCGCCGCATGACATCCGCCTGTCGACCGATGCGCCCCTGACCTTCGACATGCCCGTGGATCTCCGGCCGGACGGCACGCTGGGCGGAACCTTCGTGCGCCGCGAGGGGCCGACGCGCCGGTTCGTCTACATCGCCATCGGCGGATCGATGGACGGCCCGCCCCCCGGCCTTGCCCAGGTCAGCCGCCGCGCCAAGATCGACGTCCACGACATCCCAGCCGACCTGTTGAAGCCTGGCGCCGTCATCGCGACCACACTCCCCGGCCGGGGCAAGGACGGCACGCCCGCCTGCGCCACCGTCCGTCCGCTCTCGCCCTGGACCATCATCTCGTGAGCTTGTCATCCCGGAAGGCGCAGCGCGCCTGTCCGGGACGCCCTGTTCCGGCCACGGTCGCCCGTCAGCGTGGCTGGACCCACGGGGAGGATGTGTGTCGAACGCCGGCCTGAGTATCGCGCCCTGGCGCTCGCCCGCCGACCGTCGCCGCGCCGCGCTGCTGGCGGCCTCGGTCGTGTTTCACGCGCTCGTCCTGACGCCGCTGGCCATCGGCCTGTTCGCCGGCGATCCGCCGGTGTTCACAGAGGCCCCCAACATCCCGATCTTCGTGGAGATGGAGCCTCGCCCCCTCCTCGAGGGCGAAACGGTGCGCGAGCCGACGCCCGCCAGCGCCGCCGCCCGTGAAACGGTCCCGGTCCTCGGCGAGGCCGTGCCGTCCGTCGCCCGCGACCGCACGCGCGAGGACGAGGACGAGGACCGACCCACTCCTCCGGTCCCGCGGATCGGCGCCAGCCCCCTCGTCGGACCTCCCCCAGCCTCCGCCGACCCCTGGCAGGTGACGCCCGAGGGGATGGCCGCCGCCATCGGCCGTTCGATGCGCACCGGGGCGGGCGGCTGCCGGACGATGGACGGGCGGCTGTCCGCCTCCGAACAGCAACTCTGCGACGACCGCTTCAACACGGCCGCCGGACGCGCCGGCCCGCTCGGCCCGCGCACCCTGACGCCCTCGGAACAGCGCCGCGACGCCCAGTTCGCCCGCGACGGCGCGGCCGCCTTGGCCGCCCATGACTCCCTGCGCGGAGCCCGCTCCGGCGTCGGCATCGTCATGTCCAGCCCCGACTGCCCGGGCGGCAATCTGCGCAGCAGCTGCGCCGGCGCCCACCTGCGGCCGGGCTTTGAGATGACCGACGATCGTCTGCGCAACAACCGCAAGATGGAGTAGCCGCCGGCCCCTTAAACGGCCCAGCCGTGGTCCGGGCAGAAGGCGTCGTGCGCTGCGGCGCCTACATCGATCATGAGGTTGGCGCTGGACGCCACGGTCCAGACCATCAGGCTGACCGCCAGGATGGCTGCGACCGTCTTGCCCTCTCTGGACGACAGATAGGTGATGAAAAAGTCCATCATCAGCATCTCCTCGGCACGCCGCCATCGTCTCCCTTGCCCGCAAAGCCGTCAACTCTGGATGCGAAAAGGGCGGCCCCGTCTCCGGAGCCGCCCTCTTCAGTCTTCAGCTTGCGAAAGCGATCACTCGCTCTCGGCCAGCTCCAGTTGCAGTTCCGCCGGCAGGGGCTCGACGGCGGCTTCCCGGGTCGAGGTCAGCAGGGCGTCACGCTCGTTGGGTCGGTGAGGACGCGGGTGGTCTCCTGGAAGGACGCCGCCGAGATGAAGCTGCGGGTCTGCAGCGACGCCTTGGTGATGCCGAGCAGGACGGGCTGGGTGGTGGCGATCCGGCCCCCACGCTTCTCGACCTTCTCGTTCTCCAGCACGGCCTCGGCCACCTCGACCGTGTCGCCACGGATCAGTGTGGTTTCGCCCGAGTCGAGGATCTCGACCTTCTGCAGCATCTGGCGAACGATCACCTCGATGTGCTTGTCGTTGATCGGCACGCCCTGCAGTCGATAGACCTCCTGCACTTCGTTCACGAGATACTCGGCCAGCGCCTCGACGCCCTGAATACGCAGCAGATCGTGCGGATCGGGGTTGCCGTCGATGATGTAGTCGCCCTTCTGGATCAGATCGCCGTCGTGGACGGAGATGTGTTTGCCCTTGGGGATCAGGAACTCGACCGGTTCGCCCTGTTCGCCGTCGGCGTTCAGTTCCGGCGTGATCTTGATGCGGCGCTTGTTCTTGTAGTCGCGACCGAATTCGACGCGGCCGTCCATCTCGGCGATGACCGCGCAGTCTTTGGGACGACGCGCTTCGAACAGCTCGGCCACCCGCGGAAGACCGCCGGTGATGTCGCGGGTCTTGGCGCCCTCGGTCGGGATACGGGCCAGGATCTCGCCGGGCTTCACCTCGTCGCCGTTGGCGACCGACAGGATGGCGCCGACGGGCAGCAGGTAGCGGGCTTCCGAGCCCGAGGCCAGCTTGGCGAACTCATCGCCCTTGGTGATGCCCATGGCCGGACGCAGGTCCGAACCACGCGGCGAGGCGCGCCAGTCGATGACGACGCGCTGGGCGATGCCCGTCGCTTCGTCGGTCTCTTCCTTGAAGGACAGACCTTCGACCAGATCCTCGAAGCGAACGGAGCCACCGACTTCGGTGATGATCGGGGTGGTGTAGGGGTCCCACTCCGCCAGACGCTGGTTCTTCTTGACCTCGGAGCCTTCCTTGACGCGCAGGCGGCCGCCGTAGGGGATCTTGTAGCTTTCGCGGTCCTTGCCATCGACCATGACGGTGACGACGACGTTGCGGCTCATCGAAACCAGATCGCCGTGAGCGCCGGTGACGGTGGGGCCGACGACCTTGACGACGCCGGCGTTGGTCGCCTCGTAGAACGAGGTTTCCGCCACCTGGGCCGTGCCGCCGATGTGGAACGTCCGCATCGTCAGCTGGGTGCCCGGCTCGCCGATGGACTGCGCCGCGATGACGCCGACCGCTTCGCCGATGTTGACGTTGGTGCCGCGCGCCAGGTCACGGCCGTAGCACATGCCGCAGATGCCGGCTTCGGCCTCGCAGGTCAGGGCCGAACGGACCTTGATGGACTGGACACCCTCGCGGTCGATGACCTCGACGATGTCCTCCACCAGATAGGTGTCGGCGGGGAACAGGACATTATCGGTGCCCGGCTCCTTGATGTCCTCGGCGTTGTAGCGGCCCAGGACGCGTTGACCCAGCGAGACCAGGACGTCGCCGCCCTCGACTACGGCGCGCAGGGTGATGCCCCGCGTTGAACCGCAGTCTTCCTCGGTGACGATCGAGTCCTGCGCCACGTCCACCAGACGACGGGTCAGATAACCCGAGTTGGCGGTCTTCAGCGCGGTGTCGGCCAGACCCTTGCGGGCGCCGTGGGTGGAGTTGAAGTACTCGAGGACGGTCAGGCCTTCCTTGAAGTTCGAGACGATCGGGGTCTCGATGATCTCGCCGGACGGCTTGGCCATCAGGCCGCGCATCCCGCCGAGCTGCTTCATCTGGGCCTGCGAACCGCGGGCGCCGGAGTTGGCCATCATATAGACCGAGTTGATCTCGGCGGTACGACCCGAGGCCAGGACGCGCGGTTGCGCGATCTCGCCCATCATCTCGTCGGCGACCCGGTCCGTGGCCTTGGCCCAGGCGTCAACGACCTTGTTGTACTTCTCGCCCTTGGTGATCAGGCCGTCGGCGTACTGCTGCTCGTATTCCTCGACCAGGGTGCGCGTGGCGGCGACGATCTCGACCTTTTTGGCCGGGATCACGATGTCGTCCTTGCCGAACGAGATGCCGGCCTTGGCGGCTTCCTTGAAGCCCAGACCCATCATCTGGTCGGCGAAGATCACCGTCGCCTTCTGACCGCAGTGGCGATAGACCACGTCGATCAGGTTGCCGATTTCCTTCTTGGTGAGGTTCTTCTCGAGCAGGCGATAGCCGACGTTCGGGTTCTGCGGCAGCAAGGCGCCCAGCTTCATCCGGCCCGGCGTCGTGTCGATCACCTTGGTGATCTCGTTGCCTTCGGCGTCCTGTTCGCTCCAGCGCGCCTTGATGCGGGTGTGCAGGGTCACCACGGCGGCGTCCAGCGCCGCGTCGATCTCGCCGATGTTGGCGAACAGCTTGCCTTCGCCCGGCTCACCGTCCTTGACCAGCGACAGATAGTACAGACCCAGGACGATGTCCTGCGACGGCACGATGATCGGCTTGCCGTTGGCCGGCGACAGGATGTTGTTGGTCGACATCATCAGCACGCGGGCTTCCAGCTGGGCCTCGAGGCTCAGCGGGACGTGCACGGCCATCTGGTCGCCGTCGAAGTCGGCGTTGAAGGCGGCGCAGACCAGCGGGTGCAGCTGGATGGCCTTGCCCTCGATCAGCTTGGGCTCGAACGCCTGG
>NZ_NCEQ01000034.1 GCF_002280785.1 Brevundimonas subvibrioides | reverse complement strand
TGCTGTTCGCCCTCCTGCCAAAACGCGCTTGAGCGGCGCCGCCAAACCCGAGGACGAATTATCGCGCGTCTCAGATGCGCAACTATTCCTGGGAATAGTTCGGACCTTTCGGCAGCATTCGGCATCGCTTCCGAAACGTCCACTAAGCGGCTGACAACATTGTGAATTCTGTCGAGACCCTTCGAAGCCATTCGGAGGGTCTTTCTTCGTTTTGTCGGACTGGCCGACGGTATGCCGCTGCATTGATCTGGCGGACTCGGGCTCATACCGTCCTGACAGCCGGCCACGCCCTGACGGTATTATTTCTCGGCAAGTCATTGAAGATTTGAGAGAAAGTTCTTGATGGCGCGGTCGATTTCGAGGGCCGACAGCCGAAGGCGATTATACCGTGCTAACCGACACCGCACTGAAGAATTTGCGTCCAAAAGCAAGAGCTTACAAGAGTACCGACAGGGACGGCATGTATGTCTACGTCTCGACGGGCGGCGCAGTCTCATTCCGCTACGACTATCGGTTCAACGGCCGTCGGGAGACTGTGACGCTTGGCCGTTATGGCCGGGCCGGGCTGACGCTGGCGCAGGCCCGCGAGCGGCTGATCGAGGTGAAGAAGGCGATCGCCGACGGGGTATCCCCCGCCGTTGAAAAGCAGCGCGCCAAACGTCGCCTCAAGGAGGCTCGCGATTTCGCACAGGTCGCCCAGGGTTGGATGGACCGCGCGCCGATGGCGGATAGCACCCGCGACATGCGCCGGGCGATTTTCAATCGCGACATCCTTCCGAAGTGGAAGAACCGCCTGCTGAGCGAGATCACCCCCGACGACCTGCGGGCGCACTGCAAGGCGATCGTGGACCGCGGGGCGCCCGCGACAGCGATCCACGTCCGGGATATCGTCAAGCAGATCTACGGCTGGGCGATCCTCCACGGCGAGAAGATCGACAACCCCGCCGATGACGTGGGCCCGGCGTCCATCGCGACCTTCCGACCGCGCGACCGGTCGCTCACCCCCGCCGAAATCCGGATCATGCTGATGCTCCTGGGCGAGGTGGCGACCCTGCCGACCATCAGGCTCGGCCTGAAGTTCATCCTGCTCAGCATGGTGCGAAAGAGCGAACTCCAGGACGGAGTGTGGGCCGAGGTCGATTTCGACAATGCGGTCTGGTCCTTCCGCTCGAGCCCTTCACCGTGCACGACCTGCGGCGGACGGCCTCGACCCTGCTGCACGAGATGGGCTTCAACTCGGACTGGATCGAGAAAGGGCTGGCTCACGAAGAACGGTCCTCGCGCGGCGTCTACAACAAGGCGGAGTTCGAGACCCAGCGTCGGCACATGGCTCAGGAATGGTCGAACGCCGTGGACGCGTGGGAAGCGGGACGCGCCTATACCCCGGTTCTGACCGTGTCAGAGGTCAGCGCACCGCGTTTTGATCCGAAATTTTGAAATGCATCGGGGGATGCCAACAGAAAATGCAGGGACAAGGACATGATCGACGCGCGGGATAAGGCTGCCGCCACCAGGCGCACGGCCATGCGCCGGGGACTGCGCAAGTGGTCGCCGGACCTGTTGGGACTGTAGGCCATGGCCGAGCCGTATTTTCCGCCGCTGGAGGTCGCGGGGCAGACGTTCGCGTTCGACCATCTCGAGCCCTTCGTGCTGGAGATGGCCACCCAGTCGCGTCCGAACGGCGTGAAGATCGATGTCCGGTTCAGCAACCACTGCTTCAGCGAAACCTTCGACGCCGCCCGGCACGACGACGCGGTGGCGGTCTGGGACGGCCCGAGGCGGCGCGTCTTCTGTCCGATCCGCTACGGGCTGTCGCAAGCGCTCCCGAATATCCTCAAGGGCCTGCCGACCGCTCACGTCTATCAGACGCCGGAGGCGAACTTCCTGCGGATCGGCGTGCGCAACGACGGCGGAGCAGGGGACTACAGGGTCTTCTTCCGGGTCAAGCGCGGCGCCGGCGCCGGCATCGATCTCAAGCTCTTCGTGGAAAGCGCC
>NZ_NCEQ01000029.1 GCF_002280785.1 Brevundimonas subvibrioides | reverse complement strand
CCCAATCACTGGGATCCTGAATATGCTGCATCCACAGGGCTAAAGGCACCCATTCAGACAGGTGAAATGTCGTCGGCCTATCTGGCGGAAATGTGCGTCAATCATTTCGGGGCCCAGATGTTCAGAAACGCCCGGATCGTCTGCAAATATATTGGCTCCACCTTGGCGGGAGAGACCATAACCACGCATGGCGTCGTGCGCGAAAAGACGCCCAAGGGAAATGGTTTCCGTTTCACGGTGGACATCTGGTGCGACAATGACGCGGGCGAGAAAAAGACGGTCGGCTGGGTCGAAGTCGACGTAGGCGTCTGATCGCCTTCGCAACCATTCCAATCATAAGGAAAGAACCTATGAGCAGCGTACCCGCGACGTCTCTCGACCTTTGCCCGACCACCCCCGTGCAACAGGCACAGACCCGTGCGTTCATCGCCAGCCTTCAGGAGGATTGCGAAACATACTGGGACATGGTCGAAATCGGCGACGAACTGTCCCGCGAACTGCACATCACGCCGGAATTGGTGATCCTCTACGCCGATGCTGTGGAGGACTTCAATCCATGGTATGAAGGGTGGAAGATGAACACTTGGCACATCGAGGGGGAATCGCCTTTCGGGGGCGCCATCGTACCGCCAGTAATGATATCCCACTTCGTTCTGTCGGTGCAATTCGATCACACAAAACCCTTCGCGATCGGATCGATCCACACCTTTCATGATTCAGAGATACTGGAGCCGATCCCGGTCGGTGCCACTGTCCGCATCACCGCGCGCGCGACCGACAAATATGAAAAGAGGGGTCGCCGCTACGTCCGCCATACCGTTACGGTGGAGGATGTCGCGAACGGCACATTGTATTTCCGCGAAGTGCGCGACATCCTTTCGCTATGACGATCACGCCCGCTGAACTTGCAACCGCGCCTGTGGTGGCAGGGTTGTTCGCCACGGAGGCGGGCCGTGCCCATCTGATCGGTTCGCGCTGCCTTGGATGCGGTACGCTGTATTTCCCCCAGGCCATCAGTTGCCGCAATCCGCATTGCCACGATAAAACGATAGAACAGACGGCCCTTCCCAACCGCGGGATATTGTACAGCTTCACCGTACAGCGGTATCGACCGCCGCCGCTGTTTCAAATGGACGACTGGCAACCCTACGCCATAGGCGTTGTCGATCTTGGCCAGGGGCTGCATGTCATGGGCATGCTGACGGATATCGCGCTGGACGAAATCGCAATCGGCATGGCCATGCAACTGACGCTCGAACCCCTGATCAACGACAGCCAACGCGGCTCGATCATCACCTATAAATTCAAGCCGGAGACACTGGCATGACGCGCCCGGTCTATGTGTTGGGAGCAGGCGCCCACCCATGGGGGAAATGGCCGGAAAAATCGCAACTGCAGCTTGCCCTGGATGCCATGAATGCCGCGATCGCCGATGCAGCCCTCTCATGGAGCGATATTCAGGCCTTGGTTGCCGCCAGTTCGCGCTTTGAAGGCGGTATGGGATGGGGTCTTCATGCGAATGAAGTCGTGCAAGCCGTCGCGGAGCAAGGCATTGCGTGCGTCAACGTCGGTGGTGCCTGCGCTGCTGGTGCCATTGCGTTTCAGACCGCCTACAGCATGGTTGCGAGCGGCCAGTGCGACGTTGCCGCCGCCATGGGTGCGGAACGGATGCCGAAGGGCTTCATTCCACGTCCACCGGGAAGCCCGGATGACGTGACCGACCCAGATTATCTGCGCTGGATAGCGATGGGCGCGACCAATCCTGTCTATTGGGCTATCGAAGCGCAACGCCGGATGCATGATTTCGGGACGTCAGCGGAAACCTTAGCCAGAGCCTCGGTCATGATGCGGCGCAACGCAGTGGGCAACGTCAATGCGCGGTTCCGCAAGGAAAGTACGATCGAGGAAGTGTTTGCATCCCCCATGGTATGTGATCCGCTTCATCTGCTGGAGATTTGCCCGGTAAGCGACGGTGCTGCCGCGCTTGTCCTTGGCACCGCGGAATATGCGCAGCGATCAGGGCATCGGATCATCGAAGTGGCAGGCTGCGCGATTGCAACAGGGCAGTTCGGCGATCCCGCCAGACGCATCCCTACCGTTTCCAGCCAAGTTCGGCCCGACGTTCCGCACACCAGCGAAGTGGTGACGGCCGTTCAGCGCGCCTGCACCATGGCCGGCATAGGGCCGGAAGACATAGACCTTCTGGAAATGGCCGACAATTCGTCCTGGCATCTGCTTGCATGGCCCGAATTGTTCGGTTTCCTTGAACCGGGCCAGGGCGACTGGATGCTCAACAACGGCAAACTGGATATCGGCGGAACATTGCCGGTCAATCCCAGCGGCGGCTTCCTGTCATTCGGCGAAGCGACGACGGCACAGGCGGTCTTGCAGATTTGCGAACTGGCATGGCAGTTGCGCGGCGACGCCACGGGTCATCAGGTGCCCGATGCGAAGGTCGCGATGTCGGCGGTGCTGGGTCTTGGCGCCAATGGTGCGTCGGTTATACTGAAAGCCTGAGCAGAGCCTTCACGGCACACCCTGCACGGCCCTTTTGTTCAGAGTAAAGCCCTCATAACCGCTGGCGGCGGTCTTTTCCAGGATGCGGCGATACCCCCGCACCCCGCCCGAATAAGGCATGAACACCTGCGGCTTGCCGGGCATTTCTGCCCCCATATAATAGGATGGCGTCTTGACATAGAGCGTTTCCTGCGCGCGCGCATTCACATGTTCCACCCAGTCCTGCTCCGCCTCGGCACTTGCCTCCACTTCGCCAATCGCGTTCTGACGGCAATGCTCGAACAGGGCCGTCAGCCAGTCGATTTGCTCCTCGCTCGACAACAGCACATTGCTTAAAAGGGACGGACTGCCCGGACCGACGATGATGAACATATTGGGGAAGCTCTGCACCGCAAGACCCAGGAAGCTAATCGGTCCGGCCGACCATTTGTCGCGCAGTTGCACGCCATCGCGCCCGATGATGTCGGGTTTCAGCAAAGACCCCGTGAACGCATCGAAACCCGTCGCGTAGATGATGATGTCGAACGGATATTCGGCATCCCTGGTCTGGATGCCATCGGGCGTAAAAGCGGTGATCGGCGCCGTGCTTATATCCACCAGCTTCACATTGGGCCGGTTGAACGTCGCAAAATAACCGCTGTCGACCGATGGCCGCCGTGTTCCGAACGGAAAATCCCTGGGCGTCAGGAGATCGCGTATGACGGGATCCTCGACCTGTTCGGCAATCCTGCGCCGGATGAAATCGGATGCCGTATCGTTCGATTGCTGATTGAGCAGAATATCCCTGAACGTCAGCGCGAATCCGAAGCCCAGCCGATTCCATGCCGCGGAATAGGCCGCCTCCCGCTCCTCCGCCGACACATCGATCGCCGATCGCGGATCAGGTACGAAACCAAGGCCGCTTGGCGAATTGCGGGCCGCCTCCCGCCGTGCGCGATAATCGGTTTTGACCATGCGATCTTCCGCGTCGGACACAGGCGCATTCGCTGCGGGAATCGAATAATTGGCGGTGCGCTGAAATACGGTAAGCTGGGCGGCCTGCCGCGCGATGACGGGAGTCATCTGAACGCCGGAGGAGCCGGTGCCGATGATGGCGACACGCTTGCCCGTAAAGTCGATCTTATCCTTGGGCCATTGCGCGCTGTATATTATGCGGCCTGCGAATGTTTCCTGACCGGGATATGTCGTCTGCTTGGGTGCCGAAAGTTGCCCCATTGCGAGGATCAGGCGACCGGCATTCCATTGACGGCCATCTTCGCAATCGACGATCCAGCGCATGGCGCCATCATCATATTCGGCCCGCACAACGCGCGTGTTGAGATAAACGTCACGGCGCAGGTCGAAACGATCGGCGACATGGTTGATGTACTTCAGGATTTCCGGCTGAGTCGCGTACCGTTCCGACCAGCGCCATTCCTGCTCGAGCTCCGGCGAAAAGCGATAGGAATAATCGAAACTTTCCACGTCGCAGCGGGCGCCCGGATACTGATTGTAATACCAGACACCACCGATGCCGTCGCCAGCCTCGACGACGCTCGTCGAAAGGCCCATTTCCCTGCAACCATGCAATGCGCGCAGCCCTGCAAAACCTGCACCGATCACCAGCACGTCGATCATCGTCGTCATAATATGCCTCTCCTGCAGCAATCACACTCTCACAGGACGTCAAGAAATTCAACAGATCCGTGGAAAATCATTCGGACTCCTAATAATTCCACGGTAGCATTGACGCTTGCCGATCTAACAGCCTACTCTTCGGGAAAATGGTGACAGCACGGAGCCGACATAAGGTGGAGAGCATGACAGGCAGCGTCGCGGACCGTCAGGAAGCGTTGCGGCAGCGCTTTGCGCCATGGACACCCGTCACGCTTCACGGAGCACTGGATGCAGCAGCTGAAGCCTTTGGCGATCAGCCTTTCGTCATCACCGATGATCACAGCTGGTCCTATGACGCCATCGTCGCTTGGTCGTGGCGCGTGGCGAACGGACTGCGCAATGCGGGCGTGAAAACCGGGGACAAAGTCGCCATCATCCTTGCGAACTATGCCGAATTCGTAGTGCTGAAGTTTGCGATCTCTCGCATCGGTGCCATCGCCGTCCCCATCAACATCATGAACCGCCGGGATGAGCTGCGCTATCTTCTAGAGCAATCGGACTCGGCGATGCTTGTAACCATGGATCGTTTTCGGGATGTCGATTATCTCGATATCCTGGATCAGATCGCACCCGATTGGGCCACGAAGGCGGGCGGCAGCACCCTGCCCGCGCTGCGCAATATCTTCATCTTTCCAACGGGAGAGGGAGAGGCGCGGCATGGCGTACATCTTTTTGCCGATCTCGATGCGTCTTCCACACATCCGCTTGCCGTACTCGATGTCAGTCCGCAGTCGGATTGCGACATCATCTACACATCCGGCACCACTGGTTCCCCCAAAGGTGTGTTGCTGACGCATGACATGCTGACGCGAACGGCGTTCGGATCGGCTTATGCCCGCGCTTTCGCGCCAGGGCATCGCATCGTTTTCTCCCTGCCCATGTTTCACGTATACGGCTATGTCGAAGGACTGCTGTCCGTCCTTTGGGTAGGGGGCGCCATCATCATCCAGCGTCGCTTCGATGCCAGGGATACGCTCGATGCCATCGTGCGACATCGCGCATCGGATGCCTTGCTGATCCCGGCGATGACACTGGCGATCATCGATGCGGCGCGTGCGCAGCACTATGATCTGTCGTCGCTGCATTTCGCCTTGTCGTCCGGTGCGCGCGCTCCGGAACGGATATGGCAGGAAATGCGGGAAGTTCTCGGCGTTCGGGAAATCACCACCGGATATGGCATGACGGAAGCAACGGCATCCACGACCGTAACCCGGCCTGATGATCCCACGGAGCGTCTGCTGACGACCAACGGACGCATGCGCGACGTTGGCCCGGCGGGAGACGCCGCCCTGTCCAACCGGCTGGTGACGTATGAAGTCGTCGATCAGGAAAGCGGCGCAATCCTTCCGCACGGTGCCGTGGGGGAACTGGTCGCCTACGGCCCCGGCATAACGCGCGGCTATTACAAGAAGCCCGAAGCGACGGCTGCGGCGTTTACGGCCGACGGCTGGCTGAAAACCGGCGATCTCGGCCGGATAGATGCAGATGGCTATATCACCCTTTCGGGCCGATCGAAGGAATCCTATCGCTGCGGCGGCGAACAGATATTGCCTGTCGAAGTGGAAGATCTTCTGGTGTCCCATCCTACCGTGCTGCAGGCGCATATCGTCCCCATTCCCGATGAGCGTATGGGCGAGGTGGGCGTGGCCTTCATAATCCCCCGTTCCGGCGCAACCGTGGATACGGAGGATTTGCGCACCTTTGTGTCGGAAAGACTGGCACGATACAAAGTGCCGCGACATTTTATCGTTGCGTCGGAAAGCGACATCCCCACCACCGCTTCGGGCCGGGCGCGCAAATTTCTGCTTGCCAAACAGGCGCTCAAGCTGCTGGAGCTTTCATGACACAGATTTTCACGCCACCCGAAACGCGCATCGCCATCGTTACGGGAGGCGCGCGGGGCATAGGTGCAGCGATCGCGACTAGGCTTGCGGAGGACGGTCACGACGTCGCCATACTGGATCTGGATCGCGAGCAGTGCGCAGACAGCATCCGCGCCGTCGAAGCGACGGGTCGCCGGGGCATGGCGGTTTCCGCCGATGTGTCGGACGAAGACGCCGTGCGTCGGGCCGTGGCGCAAGTGGCGGACACTTTTGGGTCGCCGACGGTCCTTGTGAACAATGCGGGGGTATTGCGCGATGCGTCCCTCTCCAAGATGACGGTCAGAGACTGGGACTTTGTTCTGGACGTCAACTTGCGCTCCGCGTTCCTCATGTCTCGAGAAATGGAGCCGCATTTCCGCGCCACGCGCTGGGGACGTGTGGTCAATCTGTCGAGCATCGCCGCGCTGGGCGTATTCGGCGAAGCAAATTATGCCGCGGCCAAAGCTGGCGTACAGGGCTTCACCAAGTCGCTCGCGATCGAACTAGGGCGTTTCGGAGTGACGGCCAATGTCGTCGCGCCCGGATTTGTGATTACGGAAATGACTCGCGAAGTCGCACGGCGCGTGAATTTGTCGATCGAGGACGTAACAAAGGAAATGATGGTGAACAACTGGGTCGGCAGGGCGGGTATTCCGGAGGATATCGCCAATGCCGTCGGCTTTTTCGCCGACGT
>NZ_NCEQ01000028.1 GCF_002280785.1 Brevundimonas subvibrioides | reverse complement strand
CTTGCGGGGAATCCGCAGCGCGTCGGTCAGGGCGACGATGTCGCCCGCGTGGCGATGCAACGCCTCCTCCAGAACCGCCTTCTCGAACCGTTCCAGCCGGATCCTGCGCGAGCAGGAGGCCGGTGTTCCGGTGGCGGATCTGTGCAGGAAGCACGGTCTGAGCTCGCCGACCTTCTACAAGTGGACGACGGGGAGCTACGGGACCGGTTAAAGGCCCTGGCTCAAGAGCGCCGGCGGTTCGGCTATCGCCGCCTGCACGTGATGCTCCGGCGCGAGGGGCATGCGGTCAACAGGAAGCGGGTCCAGCGGATCTACCGCGAGGCGAAGCTGAGCGTGCGCCGGCGCAGCGGGCGCAAACGGACCATGGGCACGCGGCGTCCGTTGGAGATCCCGCTGGTCGCCAACCAGCGCTGGTCGCTGGACTTCGTGTCGGATCAGATGACCGATGGGGGGCGCTTCCGCATCCTGACGGTGATCGACAACTGCACCCGCGAATGCCTCGGGCTCGTCGCCGACACCTCGCTGTCGGGCAGGACGGTGGCGGGCAAGCCGCAGCAGAACGGCTTCAACGAGAGCTTCAACGGTCGCCTGCGCGACGAACTGCTGAACGAGACGCTGTTCCGGTCCTGCCGCACGCCCGGTCCGTGCTGGATGCCTGGCGGCGCGACTGCAACGAAACCCGGCCGCACTCGAAGCTGGGATGGCTGACGCCCGAGGCCTACGCCGAGGCGCTCACCGGACACATCGGCCGGCCTGCTGCGCTGGTTGATGGCTGCGCAGACCGGCCTCTTGCCAACCCCACCAACACCAGTTCAGATCACAAAAGGACTCTCGTTATGGCTGGATGAGAAACGGGGGTCACGTCACCCGGTGAACCTGTCAACACCAGGGGTGCTCTGCGGGCTGAACAACTGAACGTGTCAGTGCCCCCGTGACAACGCTCACTTACCGTATCGGTAGGGCTGTCGTCATCTTGACCGGACCAAGGGACATCGTCGAGTTGATCTCCTGGACAGTGGGCAGGGTCAACAGTCGTCCGAAGGCCAACTCTCGGTAGTCTTCCACGTCGCGGGTAATGATTCTCAGAAGGAAGTCGAAAGGCCCCATGGTCGGGTGGACCTCGAGCACCTCTGGAATGCGTGAGACGGCTTCAATGAACTCGTTCAAGTTTGTCCGGCCATGGGCGGACAGCTTGACGTTGGCGAACACGTTGGTCCGTAGCCCCAGCTTTTCGGGTGAAAGCCGCGTGACCTGATCGACAACGTAACCGTCTTCCTTGAGACGCGTCAGTCGCCGCCAACAGGGGGATTGGGACATGCCCACGCGCTCGGCCAACTCGGCCGTCGTCATCGGAGGGTTCCGTTGCACGACATCGAGAATTTTGAGGTCGATATCGTCTAGGTCGGTAAATCGGGACATGACTAGCCAGATCTCGGATGCGGCCCGTTCGCGGTTTGGATTGATGCGATACCAGTGATGAGCGCATTGGCCAATGCGTTTTGTCGCTAACCGCATTCCAAATAGACAAGATAATTTCTGAGATTGGAATGCACTCTAGGGGCTAGTCATTGGGGCCCTTGATGAAGAACCGTCCGGCATTGCGCCTGCACATTCCCGAACCGGAAGCCCGGCCAGGGGATTCACCGGCCTTCGATCGCGGCCTGATCCCCGAGCCCGGAGCCACACGTCGCCCCGAGACGTGGGTCGCGGAAGCCGATGTTCGTGATCTGCCTTACGGATTGATCCGTGTCCTGAACGACGCGGGTGAGGCGGTCGGGCCCTGGAACCCCAACCTGACCATCGAAACTCTGCTCGCCGGTCAACGAGCCATGCTGCTGACCCGCGTCTTCGACGAACGGCTGTTCCGGGCGCACCGGCAAGGCAAGACCAGCTTCTACATGAAGTCGACGGGTGAAGAGGCGATCGGCGCGGCCCAGTCGCTGTTCCTCGAGCGCGACGACATGTGTTTCCCGACCTACCGGGTGCTCAGTTGGCTGATGGCGCGGAACTATCCGCTGATCGATCTGTGCAACCAGATTTTCTCCAACGCGAACGACCCGCTGAAGGGTCGCCAGTTGCCGATCCTGTATTCGGCGCGGAAGTACGGATTCTATTCGCTGTCCGGGAACGTCGGCAGCCGGTTCGGCCATGCGGTCGGCTGGGCGATGGCGTCGGCTTTCAAGGGCGGACATTCCATTGCGCTCGCCTACATCGGCGAAGGGACGACGGCCGAGGGTGATTTCCACGAGGCGCTCACGTTCGCCAGCGTCTACAAGGCGCCGGTCATCCTGTGCGTGACCAACAACCAGTGGGCCATCTCGAGCTTCTCGGGTATCGCCGGCGCCAATGAGACGACCTTCGCGGCCAAGGCGCTGGCCTACGGCCTGCCAGGCCTGCGGGTCGACGGAAACGACTTCCTCGCCATCTGGGCGGCGACGGAATGGGCGGCCGAGCGAGCCCGAAACAACCTCGGCGCGACTCTGATCGAACTCTACACCTATCGGGCTTCAGGCCACTCGACCTCAGACGATCCGACCAAATACCGGCCCGCCGACGAGGCCGAGGCCTGGCCTCTGGGCGATCCGGTCGAGCGGCTGAAGACCCATTTGATCGGCCTGGGGGCCTGGGACGAACAGCGCCATGCGGCCCTGATCTCGGAACTGGACGCCGAGGTCCGCGCGGCGGTCAAGGCGGCCGAGGCCGTCGGCACGCTCGGCAAGTCCAAGCCGAGCGTGAAGGAAATGTTCGAGGGCGTCTTCAAGGACCCCGACTGGCGCGTCACCGAACAGCGCCGCGAACTGGGGATCTGACGCCATGCCCATCATGAACATGATCGAGGCGCTGAACTCGGCGCTTGATGTCGTCCTGACCGAGGACCCCGACACCCTGATCTTCGGCCAGGACGTCGGATATTTCGGCGGCGTGTTCCGGGTAACGGACGGGCTGCAGAAGAAGCACGGGCTTACGCGCTGTTTCGACGCCCCCATCTCGGAAGGCGGCATCATCGCCACCGCCATCGGCATGGGAGCTTTCGGCCTGCGGCCGGTCCCCGAGATCCAGTTCGCCGACTATATCCTGCCCGCGTTCGATCAACTGGTGTCGGAGGCGGCAAGGCTGCGCTATCGGTCGAACGGTGAGTTCTGGGCGCCGATCACGGTGCGATCCCCCTATGGCGGCGGCATCTTCGGGGGGCAGACGCACAGCCAGAGCCCCGAGGCGATCTTCGCCCACATCACCGGCCTGAAGACCGTGATCCCGTCCAATCCCTATGACGCCAAGGGCCTGCTGATCGCGTCGATCGAGGACGACGATCCGGTCATCTTCCTGGAGCCGAAGCGGCTCTACAACGGGCCGTTCGACGGGCGGCACGAGCAAGCGCTGAAAACCTGGGCCGGCGAGGCGAGCGCCGAGGTGCCGGCGGGTCACTACACCGTGCCGCTTGGCAAGGCGGCGACGGTGCGGGAAGGCGCCGAGGCGACCGTGCTGGCCTATGGCACCATGGTCCACGTCGCGCTGGCGGGGATCGAGGACAGCGGCGTGGATGCCGAACTGATCGACCTGCGCTCCATCGTGCCGCTGGATGTCGATGCGATCATTGCGTCTGTCAAGAAGACCGGGCGATGCGTGATCCTGCACGAGGCGTCGCGGTTCGGCGGCTTCGGCGGCGAGCTGTCCGCCCTGGTTCAGGAGCGCTGTTTCTATCATCTCAAGAGCGCGGTTCAGCGGGTCGCGGGCTGGGACACGCCTTATCCGCACGCCTTCGAGTGGGACTATTTCCCCGGCCCGGCGCGGCTGGCGGCGGCGCTCAAGCGCGCGATGGAGGACTAGGTCATGGGGCTCTATCTGTTCCGTCTGCCCGACGTTGGCGAAGGCGTCGCCGAGGCCGAGATCGTCGCCTGGCTGGTCAAGGTCGGCGACATCGTCGAGGAAGACCAGAACATCGCCGAGGTCATGACCGACAAGGCCACGGTCGAGATCAGCTCACCGGTCGCGGGCACGGTCACGGCCATCCACGGCGAGGTCGGCGGCATGCTGCCCGTCGGCGCCGTGCTGGTCGAGTTCGAGAGCGAGGAGGGCAGTGACGCGGCTGTCGCGGAGCCTGCAGCATCTGCACCAGTCAAGGGTTTGGCCAAGCCTGTACCCGCCTTGCAAGCGCCGGCTCCGATTGCCCCTGTCACGGCTGTGGCGCCGACAACTGCGCCTCGCCCCAGGGCTGCGTCAGGCCGGGCTGTCGGCGCGGCGCCGCTGGCGGCGCCTTCGACCCGCCGCCGCGCGCTCGAGCTCGGCGTGTCGTTGATCCAGGTGCCCGGCAGCGGTCCGGCGGGACGGATCACGCCCGACGATCTCGACGCCTATCTGATCGCTGACGGCAAGGTCGCAGCAGGCTCCTCCAGGGTCGCGCGCACAGGCGTCAACGATACCCGCATCATCGGTTTGCGTCGCAAGATCGCCGAGAAGATGCAGGAGGCCAAGCGCCGCATCCCGCATATCACCTATGTCGAGGAATGCGATCTGACCGAGTTGGAGGCGCTACGGCTCGACCTCAACGAGCATCGCACGGCCGACCAACCCAAGCTGACCCTGCTCCCGTTCATCATGCGAGCGATGGCGAAAGCCCTGCCGGACTTCCCACAGGTCAATGCCCTGTACGACGACGACAACGGCGTGCTGCATGCCCACGAAGGCGTCCATATCGGCATCGCGACCCAGACCCCCAACGGCCTGATCGTGCCCGTGGTGCGCCATGTCGAGGCGCTGGATGTCTGGGATTGCGCGGGCGAGGTCGCGCGTCTGGCCAAGGCCGTGCGTGACGGCACGGCGGCGCGGGAGGAACTGTCCGGCTCGACCATCACCCTGACCAGTATGGGGCCGCTGGGAGGGATCGTATCGACGCCGGTGATCAACCACCCGGAGGTGGCGATCCTCAATCCCAACAAGCTGGTCAGCCGACCGGTGATCGACGGGTCATTCATCACGGTGCGCAAGATGATGAACCTGTCCTCGGCCTTCGATCACCGCATCGTCGACGGTTATGACGCCGCCCTGTTCGTGCAACGAGTCAAACGGCTGCTCGAACACCCCGCCCTGATCTTTATGGACTGATGCGATGACCGAGACCCTGAAACCCAAGGTCCTCGTCGTCGGCGGGGGACCGGGCGGCTATGTCGCCGCCATCCGCGCCGGGCAGCTTGGGCTGGACACGGTGCTCGTCGAGAGCGGCCGGCTGGGCGGCACCTGCCTGACGCGCGGCTGTATCCCGTCCAAGGCCCTGATCCATGCGGCGGGGCTTTATGAGGAGGCGGTGCAGGCGGCCGGGGAGGCCGGTCGGTTCGGCATACACCTGACCCAGGCGCCCGAGCTTCGCTTCGACGAGACCGTCGGCTGGAAGGACGGCATCGTCGATCGGTTGAGCGGCGGGGTCGGCGGTCTGCTTCGCAAGGCCAGGGTGCGGACCGTGACCGGCTGGGCGACGTTTTCCGACGCCAAGACCTGCACCATCGACACCGCCGAGGGCCTCGTCACGATCCAGGCCGAGCACGTGATCCTGGCGACCGGATCGACGGCAGTCGAGCTGCCCTTCCTGCCGTTCGGCGGCCGGGTGATCTCGTCGGCCGAGGCCCTGTCGCTGGCCGAGGTTCCAGCGACGCTCGCCGTGGTCGGGGGCGGCTATATCGGGCTGGAGCTCGGCATCGCCTTCGCCAAGCTGGGATCCAGGGTGACGATCGTCGAGGCTCAGGATCGCATCCTGCCGCTCTATGACGCCGCCCTGACAGCACCCGTTTCGCGCTGGCTGGAGATGCATGGCGTCACCGTTCACCTGGGGGCCAGGGCCCTGGGTCAGGATGAGGAAGGCCTGCTGATCGAGACGGCGGGCGGCCAGAGCCGGCTGACGATCCCCGCCGAGCGCATCCTTGTCACCGTGGGCCGAAAGCCCCTGACGGAGGGCTGGGGTCTGGACCAGACGGCGGCGGCCATGGAGGGGAGGTTCGTGAGGATCGACGACCGCTGCGCCACCTCGACCACGAACGTCTGGGCCATCGGTGATCTGGTCGGCGAACCCATGCTGGCGCACAAGGCCTCGGCCCAGGGCGAGATGGTCGCCGAGATCATCGCGGGGCAAAGGCGCCGGTTCGATCCGGTCGCCATCGCCGCCGTCTGTTTCACCGAGCCGGAGATCGTCAGCGTCGGCCTGACACCCGATCAGGCGCCCGAGGGCATCGAGACCGTCGTCGGTCAGTTCCCTTTTCAGGCCAACGGCCGGGCCTTGTCGATGCAGGCGGGCGACGACGGCGGCTTCGTCCGGGTGCTGGCGCGCAAGGGGGATCACCGTATCCTGGGTATCCAGGCGGTGGGCCGCCATGTGTCAGAGCTCGCTGGCGAGTTCGCCACCCTGATGGAGATGGGGGCGGTTCTCGAGGATGTCGCCGGAACGATCCACGTCCATCCGACCCTGGGCGAAGCCATTCACGAGAGCGCCCTGAAGGCGCTCGGTCACGCTATCCACATCTGACGCGGGATCCAAAGCCATGAGCATTCCGAACGCACCCCAATCGATGGAATTCGGCCTCGGCGAGAACGCCGACATGATCCGTGAGACCACGGCCCGCTGGGCCGCCGACCGGCTGGCCCCGAGGGCCGCCGAGATCGACGAGACCAACAGCTTCGCCCGCGACCTGTGGCCCGAGATGGGCGAACTGGGTCTGCACGGCATCACCGTTCCCGAAGAGGACGGCGGCCTCGGCATGGGCTATCTCGAGCACGTCGTGGCGATGGAAGAAGTCTCCCGCGCCTCCGCCTCGATCGGCCTCAGCTACGGGGCCCACTCCAACCTCTGCGTCAACCAGATCCGC
>NZ_NCEQ01000006.1 GCF_002280785.1 Brevundimonas subvibrioides | reverse complement strand
GTTGTATCTTTCAAAAAGACCGCAGAGTGTCAGTATCATCGTAATGACCATTACTGGTCATCGCTAGGACACCGCCGCCTGCGTTTCTCTTTCCAAATCAACGATTTCAAAGACCAAGACCGGAAGAACCGGACCCACTGTTTAGCGCCGGTGAGCGGCGGAGGCGGCGATGTAGTCGCCTCGGAAGTCTGTGTCAAGAACTTCTTTAGAAGAGGTTCCTGGGGTCGAACCGACCCGGAGGTCGGCGGAGGCGGCGATGTAGTCGCCTCCGATTTGTGCGTCAAGTTGTTCTTTTAAAAGAACTTCTGTCGGCGTTTCCGGCCCCCTTGAGGGCGGCGGAGGCGGCTTCCTAAAGAAGGCCGAACCCCGTGTCAACCGGGCCTTTCAGCCATTCCGCAGAGACGAAAACCGAAGCCTTCAGTCCGCAAAATACCGCCCGGGAAAGCCACACTGGCTTCCCCGTTTCGTTACCGAGGCGATTCGATTGGAGCGCGGAGATTATGTGGAACCGGCCGTGGAAGCAAGGGTTTTGATTCCCCTTTTTCCTCCGGGTCCCTGGCGACTTGCGTCCCCGAGGCCCCGGTGGCCAGCCCGTCTCCGAGCGAGGTGGCGATATACGTAGCGGCATCTTCGTCCGCAAGCGGCATTGTTGTGGCGCACGAAGATTCACACCGAGTCCGGTTCAGCGAGCCTTGTCGCTCAGCGGCTCAACCCGCCGCGATATAGGTCCGCAGGCTCTCGGCCTCATGGGTGGCCTCGGCGATCTGGCACTTCACCACGTCACCGATCGAGATGACGCCGCTCAACCGGTTGTCCTTCAACACCGGCAGATGGCGGATCCGGCGATCGGTCATCCGCCCCATCAGAATCGCGACTGTCTCGCCCGGCTCGGCGAAGACAACGTCTCTGGTCATATAGGCGGACACGGGCCTGGCGAGGCCGGCGGCTCCGTCGGCGGCGACAGCCTTTACGACATCTCTCTCCGAGATGACGCCGACGACGCGGTCGCCGTCGCAGACGATCAGGGCGCCGACCCGCCGGCTGTCCAGCTCGGCGCAGGCGTCGGAGAGGGTGATGTCGGGCGCGATGCTGAACACATCGCCTCCCTTGCTCTTGAGGATTTCTGCGACCAGCACAGTGCGGCTCCTTCCCTTATGTTCTTGGGAACGGCCGTCGGCCGAAGGACCGAAGCCGCTTCAGCCGAGAGGATCGCCCAGACCGCCCGACGAATCAAACCTTTCGTCGGGCCGCGCGAACAGACGCGCCAGGGGGCCGATGGCCAGAATGCCGAACAGGAAGCCGAAGGCGTGCGCCTCCCAGGCGATTCTCGCGCCCTCGGCGCCGGGCGCGAACCCGATCAGGCCGACGACGGCGTTGATGCCCATCCAGGCGATGGAGGTGGTGATGACGCTGCGGCTGGTCAGGGGCAGGACCCGCCCTCCCCCGCCCAGCAGGCGAGTCGCGGCCCCGATCAGACCGAACACCGCGCCCGATGCCCCGACCAGCGGATCCGGGCTGCCGAGGTGGACGAGGCCATAGCCCAGCGTCGCAAAAATTCCGGCGCATATATAAAGTGCGAGAAACACCCCTGCGCCGGCCGGTCCGCGGAACAGTCTCGCGACCGGCGCACCGAACGTCAGGGCGGCGACCGCATTCATCAGGGCGTGGACCCAGCCCCCGTGCACCAGCATGGAGGTGAACAGTCCGCCGTAGCGCCCCTCGCCGAGATCGATCGGAGCGAAGGCGAGCCCCAGCCAATTGTCGCGCGACCGCTCCTGAAGGACGTAGAGCGCCGGCATCGAGGCGGCCAGCAGCACCGCCAGCAGCGGCGCATTGAAGATGCGTTCCCTCGGGGGCGGACCGGCGAATCGGTCGGGCATCGGCTCCATTCCGCTCAAATGCGGAAAGGCGTCAGCGATCTCAAGCGCTTCTTAATAACCCTATCTCATTTTGGGACGCGGACCGCGCCCGGCGGCCGTTAACCGTGTTCGCGTGGGATTGGCCGAAATGCCCTTCAAGAGGACGTCCATCGCCCTGCTGACCGTCGCTCTGGCGGCTCCGGGCGCAGCCCTGGCGCAATCGAGCGGCTCGGCGGGCCTGTCGACATTCCAGAGCGGCTACGGCGGCGCGCGGCAGTCGGTAACGTCGGCCCAGACCGGATCGACCCGCGACCAGAACGGCAATCGCCTGATCGTCGATGGAATCATCCAGGCGGGCGCCTCGGCCTATTCCCGCCAGTCCGGCGGCGTGTCGAACACCTACTCCGGCGGGGTCGGTAACTCACAAGGCACGACGATCGCGGGCTCGACCGCCATCGGCAACAATCTGAACGTGGTGGTCCAGGGCAGCCACAACACGGTCATCGTCAACTCGCGCCAGACCAATACGGGCAATGTCAGCGCCCGAACGGATCTGACCGGCACCCTGACAGGCTTCGAATGAGCGCGCCCATGCTTCGTCCCCGACTGAGGAGCGGCGTCGTCGCCGTCGCGGTCGCCGCAATGCTGTCCGCCTGCGTCAGCCCGACGGCGGGACCGAGCGGCCTTTACGCCACGCCGATCGGCAATGCGCCGGTGACCTCCAATTCGACGCCCTACTCCACCGCGCTCTACTGCCTGTCCGACTACGCCCGGCGCTACAACCTGCCCTCGCCTCGCATGGCGATCGGGCGGATCAGCGACTACACTGGCACGGTCTCCGCCGATGGCGGTCGTCAGATCACCGGCGGGGCTTCGCTGATGGCCTTCTCGGCGCTGGGCAAGGCCGGGGCGCGCATGGTCGAACGCTATGACACCTCCATCTCGGAGATGGAGCTGCGCTACGCCAACAACCGTCTGATCGGCGACGAGGGCCCCGACCAGCCCGCCGACGCCAACTATCGCCGCATCCTCGCGGGTCAGGTGCCGGGCTCGGACTTCTACATCGTCGGCGGCATCACCGAGGTGAACTACAATATCCGCTCGGCCGGCTTCGACGCCGCCGTGGGTGAAACCGACACCGACGTCCCCGGCTCGGGCATCCTGCAGGGCAAGATCTATGTGATGAACATCGCCCTGGATCTGCGGCTGGTCCAGACGACCACGCTCGAGGTGGTCGATGTCATCTCCTACCAGAAGCAGATCATCGGCCGCGAAATCTCCGCCGGCGTCTTCGACTTCCTCAACGGCAACGTCTTCGACGTCTCGGCCGGCACGGGCGGGATGGAGCCGGTGCAGCTGGCGGTGCGGGCCCTGATCGAGCGGGCGACGCTGGAGATGATGGCCAATCTGTACGGCGCGCCGGGGCCGGAGGTCTGCCTCGACGCCGCCAACGACCCTCTGAACACGGTGGGCGCGACCGGCGGCTACTACGCCGCCTATGACAACACGGGAACGAACAATGGCCAGACACGCGCCGATCCGTCTCGCTGGCACGATCGCCGCGACGGCGATGTGCGTCGCAGTCGTTACTGAGGCCTACGCGCATCAGGACCGTTCGATCGTCCTGAACCAGCAGCTTCAGCTCGGCGACGTCATCGCGGGCCAGACCCTGAACGTCGAAGGCGCTGAGGGAGAGGTGGCCGTGAACAACGCCGCCCAGGGCAACAGCCTGTCCGGCTCGGTCGAGAACGAGTCGCTGGCCCTGACCTCGACCCAGACGATGCGCGGCAATACCCGCGCGACCACCACCCTGACCCTGACCGGCGACACCGAGGGGCCGGTCAATGCGACGACCCAGGCGCGCGGCAACTATCAGGCGGCCGGGGCCTACGGCGGCGACCTGACAATCGAATCGTCCCAGAGCGTCGAACCGTCGGAGGTCACCGCCTCTTCGACCCTCACCGGATCGAACGCCCGCCTGATCGGCGGGGCCTCGATCGGGGTCACGGCCATCGCCAACACCACAGCCATCGGCGCGAGCGGCGCCCGCGTGCAGGGCACGGTGATCCAGAACTCCTCGGCCGGGGTTCGCGCCGACAACTTCGCCGGCACCCAGTACATCCCCGAAACGGGTGAGTTCATCAGCCAGTCGATCGGCAACTCGGTCCTGGTGAACTCCGGTCTCGCCTCCAGCCAGGACCTGACCCTCCGCCAGCGCCAGGCCGGCGATCAGGTCACAGCCTCGACCAGCGCCAACTCCGGCAATGCCTGGGATCTGGCCGGCCGGGCGCGGGCCACAGGCAACCAGGCGGTTCTCTACAATCAGGGCGGCTCCGCCGTGGTGACGACCGACCAGTCGAACCTGTCGCGGATCCAGACCGCCAGCCGGGTGACCAGCTACGACTTCGGCGCGGCGACCTCGAACGCCTACGGGACGGGCAACGAGGTCTCGATCGGCAACAACGACCGCTATCTGGAGATCGACAATTCCCAGGTGAATTCCGGCGGCGTCGAGGTCTCCTCGACCTTCGAAGGCACGAACGGCTACGACGCCCGTGTCGCTGCCGAAGCCGTCGGCAACTCCGTCACCGGCTACGCCTGCTCCGCCTGCGACGGCACGATGGACGTCACCAACGCCCAGACGAACTCCGGAAACGTCTCGGCTACGGCCACGACGACGATCCGCGGAAGCGGCCGTTCGGTGACGACCGGAGCCAACGCCATAGGCAACAGCGCGACCTTCTACGTCTCGCGTCCCGGAACCTGACGTAAAGTTCATTTTACACTCGCACCGGTTCGGAGCGAAGGTGACGACAACTGGCGGGGGGGCCGCCGGGTTCATATCGTCATCTCTGTTCGGCCGCGCCTGCCCCGGCTCGGCGACCGTTCCACCGGAGCCTGCATGTCCAACGCCCGTCGCCTTCTTCTGCTCGCCGCCTCCGGGCTGGCGCTTCTCAGCGCCATGCCCGCCGTCGCCCAGACAGCCCAGCCCTCTGCCCCGTGGGCCCAGGCGGCCAGCGACATTCCCGCCGATTCGAACGTTCGCTTCGGCGTCCTGCCCAACGGCATGCGCTACGCGATCCTGCGCAACGCCACGCCTCCGGGCCAGGCGAGCCTGCGTCTGCGCATCGCCGCCGGCTCGCTGATGGAGAACGACGACCAGCAGGGTCTGGCCCACTTCATGGAGCATATGGCCTTCAACGGGACAACCAACATCCCGGAGAACGACCTGCTGCGCATCCTGGAACGCCTGGGTCTGGCCTTCGGGGCTGACACCAACGCCGCCACCAGCTTCGACCAGACCTTCTACCAGCTGGAGCTGCCCCGGACGAACGACGAAACCGTCGACACGGCCCTGCGGATCATGCGCGAACAGGTGTCCGAAGCCCTGATGGACGCCGAAGACATCGACGACGAACGCAACGTCATCGTCGGCGAGGAGCGGACCCGCAACACGCCCGGCCTGCGCTCGGCCAAGGCGCAGTTCGCCCTGCTCGCCCCCGGTCAGCGAATCTCGCAGCGGTTTCCGATCGGCGACCTGGACATCATCCGCACCGCGCCGCGCGATCGTTTCGTCGAGTTCTACAACGCCTACTACAGGCCCTCGCGCGCCACGATGCTGGCCGTAGGCGACTTCGACGTGGATCAGATGGAGGCCAAGATTCGCGGCGCCTTCGAAACCTGGCGGCCCAAGGCGGCCGATGGCCCGGAACCCGAGCTGGGCACGGTGGCTCCGCGTGGACCCGAGACCCGCATCCTCGTCGAACCGGGCATCCAGTCGTCGATCCAGCTGAACTGGACGCGCGCCCCCGACCTCGACCCCGACACCGTCGCCGAGCGCCAGTCGCGCATCGTGCGCAGCCTCGGTCTGTCCGTGTTGAACCGTCGCCTCGGCGAGCTGGCGCGTGCGGACAATCCGCCCTTCGTCAGCGCGGGCGCATCGAGCTCCACCCTGTTCGACAGCGTCGATATCGGCGGGGTTCAGGCCACCTTCAATCCGGGCGGCCTGCCGCGCGCGTTGCAGATCATCGAGCAGGAAACGCGCCGTCTTCAGCAGTTCGGCGTCACCCAGGCCGAGCTGCAGCGCGAGATCACCGACAATCGCACCGCCCTGGAGAACGCCGTCGCCGCCGCCGCGACCCGCACCACGCCGGGCCTGGTCAACGGCCTGCTGTTCGCGACCAACGACGACCGGGTCTTCTCCTCGCCCCAGACCAACCTCGACATCTTCAATGCCGCCGTTGACGGCCTCACGACCGAAGCCGTCGACACTGTGGTCAAGGCGGCCTTCGAGGGGCAGGGCCCGCTGGCCCTCGTCGTGACGCCCGAAGCCATCGAGGGTGGCGAAGCCGGCGTCACCGCCCTGCTTGAAGCCTCCCAGGCCACGCCGGTCAGCGCCCGCGCTGTCCAGGCCGCGCTGGAGTGGCCCTATGCGGAGTTCGGCGCCCCGGCTCAGCCCACGGCCCGGCGCGAGATCGCAGAGCTCGGCGCCACGGTCGTCACCTTCGCCAACGGCGCCACCCTGACGGTCAAGCCGACCACCTTCCGCGACGAGCAGATCCTGGTCAGCGTCCGGACCGGCCTCGGCGAATTGGGCCTGCCGACCGACCGGCAGGATCCCCAGACGCTGGCCGGGTTCGTGTTCACCTCCGGAGGCCTGGGCCGTCTGACCGCCGACGAACTGAACCGGGTGCTGAGCGGCCGTATCTACGGCGCCAACTTCTCGGTCGATGGCGACGCCTACCGGCTGTCGGGCGCCACCCGGCCCCAGGACCTGGCGCTCGAGATGCAGGTCCTGACCGCCTATCTGACCGACCCGGGCCTGCGTCCGGCTCCGTTCGAGCAGATCAAGGCCCTGTTCCCGCAGATCATCGCCCAGCAGATGGCCACGCCAGCCGGAGCCTTCGGCATCCTGTCCTCGGGCCTGCTCGCTTCCGGCGACGCACGCCAGACCTTCCCGACTGCCCAGGACATCGGCGGCTGGACCATGGACCAGCTCAAGTCCGGCCTGATGACCGGCCTCGGACAGGGACCGGTCAACATCGTCATGGTCGGCGACGTGACTGTGGACGACGCCATCGCGGCGGTCGGTTCGACGCTCGCCGCACTGCCGGCGCGTCCCGCCCTGCCCACGCCTGCGGCCGGCGCCGACGTGCTGCGCTTCCCGGCCGGCACGGCCACGCCGGTCATGCTGCGCCATACAGGTCCGGCCGAACAGGCTCTGGGCTATGTCGCCTGGCCGACGGTCGATGCGGTCCACGACCGGACTGACGCCCGCCTCGCCAACCTGCTGTCGGCGGTCATGGAACTGCGGGTTCTCGACGAAATCCGTGAGAAGCAGGCTCTGGCCTATTCGCCCGGCGTCAGCGCATCGTCCTCTGACGTCTACGCCGGCTACGGCTCCATCTCGGTCACCGCCCAGACGACGCCGGAGAACCAGGCCAGACTGTTCGAGGCTGTCGACATTATCGCGGCCTCGCTGCGCGACACGCCGATCACCGAGGACGAGCTGACCCGTGCCCGTGCGCCCCAGGTCGAGGCTCTGCGCCGCAGCCAGGCAGGCAACGACTACTGGCTGGGCCAGCTCAACGACGTGGCCAGCGATGCGGACGCCGTGACCCAGATCACGACCCACATCTCGGACATCGAGGGCTTCACCCCTGCCGATATCCAGGCGGCCGCCCGGCGTTGGCTGGTCGACGCCAAGGCCTGGCGCGCCTCGGTGATTTCGTCGAACGCCCCCGCCCAGTAGGACGAAAAAGGCCCCGGGGCTTTCGCTCCGGGGCCAAGTCTTCACTCAGGATCGCCGGCGATGACCGACGATTGAACATTACGCCTCGGCGGATGCGCCCAGGCTGAACGGCCCGTTGTCAGGCGTTCAGACTAGAACACCCGCCCGCCGACGCCGCCGTCCAGCATCATGGTCGCCCCGACGATCGAGGCGCCGGCCGCCATGACCGTTTCCTCGCGGTATTCGGTGTAGATCTCCTCACGGATCCAGGTCACGACCTTCACGCCCGCGCCGTAGCGGCGAAGCAGCGAGCGCTCGTTGCAGTCGCGTTCCGCGCGCTGGACCCGGCAGATGATCTCACCCGAACGGTCGCGCCACAGGGCGTTGCCCTTCTCGCAGGCGAAGGTTTCGCCGCCCTGGCCGCCGATGCCGACCTGGCCCGACCATTCCGACCAGGTGACCTGCAGGTGGGTGCCGGCGATGCAGCGGTAGAGCTCGCCTTCGTAGCTGTCGGAGATGTCGCGGTCTGGCGTCACCTGGGAGGCGGGATGCGGGATGTCGCGATCATCGATGCAGAAGGCCTGGATGACGACACGCTTTTCCCAGCGACGACGGGCTTCGTAGGGCACGCGGATGATCTGGGCGACGGCGCCGGCCTCAACGTTCAGGTTCTGGATGACCGTGGGATAGGGCTGATCGACATTGAAATAGGCCGAGCCCCCGCCACCGCCGCGCAGGTTGCCGTAACCGCCCGCGCGGGCGTTGACCCCCGCGCGCGCCGCCGCCGACGCGTTGGAGTTGGCGTTCGCATTGACGTTGACGTTGATGTTGATGTCGCCGGGCGGCGGATAGTCCGGCGGCCCGGGATGGGTGCAGCAATCCGGCGGAGGCGGCGGAGGGGGTGGCGGCGGAGGCGGGTTGCAGCCCGTGTCGCAGGGCGGCGGAGGCGGCGGCGGACAGCCGGCCGTGCACTGGGCCGAGCCCGCGGCGCTGGCCAGGCTCCAGAGGCCGACGGCGCCGGCAAGGGCCGGCAGCCAGGTCTTGATCCGCACCCGCATGGGCTGGGCTCCTGCAACAGTTCGACGGCGTCGCGCGGGGCGCGGGCCGGTTCAGCCTGACATCTGGCGGCAAAGGTCTTTCGTTTCCGTTGCCAAGGCGATGGTCCGGCCTTTGCGCGGCGCCTCTCGAAGGCGAGAGCGATGTTCCATCCCGGCACGCAAAATCTGATCGACCACTGGGCGGCCCTGCCCGAGGCCGGGCGTATCCCTGAGCGCGCCGCATTCGATCCGATGCGGCTGGGGCGGCTGGTCCCGCAGTTGTTCAGCGCCGACCGCGCTCTGGAAGGCGCGACTTTCCGGCTCGCCGGCGCCTGGATTGAAACCGTGCACGCCCGCCCGATGCGCGGGGTTTCATGGCTGGAGCTGTGGGCCCCGGAAAGCCGGCCGCTGGTGGCCAGCGCCGTCGTCCAGACCTTCCGGGAGGCCCGGCCGGTGGTCATGGTCGCCGAGGCCGCGCGGCTGAGGGGCGTGCTGGAGATCGTCATCGCCCCGATGCGCCGGCCCGACGGGACGGCGGATCGTCTTATCGGCCTTTATCAGCCGGTGGCCGAACAGGAGCGCCGCCGCGAGGCCATCGGCCCGCTGACGGCGCGACTGTCAATCGGCGTGGGGACGCATAACCGCGCGCCGCTGACGCTGGCGGCGCTGGATGGGCGCAGAATCGCTTAATTCGCCTCCTCCCCGTCGCTACACGACGAGGAGGAGACTTTGGGCATACCGCTTCCAGTTCTGCACATAGTGCTGCGCTGAGGCCGTCAGGGCGGCGATCTGGCCTGCGTCCAGTTCGCGGATGACCCTCCCCGGCTGACCCATGACGAGGGAGCCGTCGGGAATCACCTTGCCCTCGGGGATCAGGGTATTTGCGCCAATCAGACAGTTCTTTCCGATCACCGCCCGGTTCAGGATCACGGCCCCGATGCCGATCAGACTGTTGTCGCCGACCGTGCACCCGTGGAGCATGACCTTGTGCCCCACGGTCACGTCACGGCCGATGGTCAGGGGCGAACCGGGGTCGGAATGCAGCACGCTGCCGTCCTGGATGTTGGTGTTCTCACCGATGGTGATCGGCTCGTTGTCGCCGCGGACAGTCACCCCGAACCAGACGCTGGCGCCCGATCTCAGAATCACGTCTCCTGCGACGACAGCATTGTCCGCGATCCAGTATTCGCCCTCGGGCGGAAGCTGCGGTTTCTTGTCCGCCAGCGAATAGATCGTCATGGAAATATCACCTTATTCTTAATCAAATGAGGGCTTTAACCCTTCGCTAACCACGATAGCATCATCCTGTTGATGCGATTCGAGGTCGCCATTTCGGCCCCGAGTCCGAAGCCGGATCAATCCCGGTCCGGTCAGAGCCTTGGGGGCGTGCGTGACGCGTTCGGGTATGCGGCGGGTTCTCCCGCTGGATGTGGGATACATCTCCGACCCCGGATGCCGCTTCTGCGCCTCCCCTCTCCTCCCCACCCTCGTTCGAGGCGATGCTTTCGCAGCATCGCCTTTTTTCATGCCCTGGAGGCACTGATGGCCAAGCGCGCAACCCTGAAGCGTCAAACCCGCGATGGAGGGGCCTTCGACGGACCCGACTATGGACAGGATGCGAAAATCCGCCGCCTGCCGACCCCTCAGAGCCGGGGAGCATGGTCGCCGCATCCGTCCAACGACGACCGGGACCAGGCCTATCTGAAGACGCTGAAACCCAAGTCCGAGGGCCAGGCCGAACTGCTGAACGCCATCGACACCCACAACCTGACCGTGGCGTTGGGCCCGGCAGGCACGGGCAAGACCTATCTGGCGGTCGCCAAGGCGGTCGAGGCGCTGGAAGCGGGCAAGATCGGCCGGATTGTCCTCTCTCGCCCCGCCGTCGAGGCCGGCGAATCGATCGGCTTCCTGCCCGGGGCCATGGAGGACAAGCTCGCGCCCTACCTGCGCCCCCTGTACGACGCCCTGTCCGATCGCCTGACCATGAAACGGGTCGGGGCCCTGATGGCCGAAGGGCTGATCGAGATCGCGCCGGTCGGTTACATGCGCGGCCGCACCCTGAACAACGCCTTCATCGTCATCGACGAGGCCCAGAACTGCACCTATGTGCAGCTCAAGATGCTGCTGACCCGACTGGGCTGGCATTCGACGATGGTGGTCACGGGCGATCCCGGCCAGACCGACCTGCTGCCTTCTCTGTCGGGCCTGGGGGACATCGCCCAGCGTCTGGAGGCGGTGCCGGAGATCGCGGTGGTGAGGCTGGCCGAGGGCGACATCGTCCGTCACCCGCTGGTCGCGAGCATGATCGGGGTGCTGTGATCTGAAGAAGCGTCTCCTCCCTGTTCGCCGCCTGGCGAGCGGGGAGGAGACGCCTGGTCTGGCGCTTTGACGGACCGTCCGGGCGCCGGGGCCGCCAGGCAGGTCAGCCTCGGATGTCAGGCGGCGTCGACCAGGACGATCTCGGCGTCGTTGACGGCCGTGACGGTGATCGTCGCCTCGTCCGAAATGGCCGCGCCGTCACGCGCGCTCAGGCGGACGCCGTTGACCTCGACCTCGCCGATGGCCGGAACCAGATAGCCGCGGCGCGAGACGCCCAGCGGATAGGTCGCAGTCTCGCCGGCCTTCAGGGTCGCGCCGACGATGCGGGCGTCGGTGCGGATCGGCAGGGCGCCCCCTCCCTCTTCGCGGACGTCGTCGTCGAAGCCGGAGGCCAGGACCACGAACTGTCCGGCCCGGTCACCTTTGGGGAAGGGTTTGGCGCCCCAGGCCGGGGCCTCGCCTCGTTTGGTGGGCTCGATCCAGATCTGGAAGATGCGGGTCAGGGTCGTCTCGGCGTTGTATTCCGCGTGGCGGATGCCCGTGCCGGCGCTCATCACCTGGACGTCGCCGGCCTCGGTGCGGCCCTTGTTGCCCAGGCTGTCCTCGTGGGTGATGGCCCCTTCGCGGACGTAGGTGATGATCTCCATGTCCGAATGCGGATGGGGCGGGAAGCCGGTGCCGGCGGCGATCTCGTCGTCGTTCCAGACACGCAGATTGCCCCAGCTCATACGCGCCGGGTCATAGTAGTTGGCGAAGGAGAAATGGTGTTTGGCGTTTAGCCAGCCATGGTTGGCGCCGCCCAGGCTCTCGAACGGTCTGCGCTCGATCATCGAAGTCTCTCCGGCCGCAGGACGTCCCGCAGCGCTGTTGCTTGAACGGTAACATAGGGAGCCGGGAGAGAACTGCAACAGGTGGTGTATCAGAACAGATGTCTCCCTCTCCCGGTGGGAGAGGGAGAGCGCGCACGGCGGCGATCGCCGCCGTCCTGGCGCGGTCGGGTGAGGGGCGTGAGTCGCCGGGAACGTATGACCCTCACCCTTTTGCCTTCGCGCATCGCTGCGCTCTGCGAGCCTCAAGCCCTCTCCCGACGGGAGAGGGTTCAGGATTACCGACCCAGATCATAGGTCCCGGTGATGTCGATCCGCACGGACATCTCGCCCGCCGCAACCGGGGTCGAGGCGCTGTCTGACATGGCCATGCGGGCGGCGTAGACCGGCATCGGCGGCTGGGGCGTGTAGCCGCCGCCTTCGTTCAGGGAGCGGATGGCGCCCAGTTCGACGCCCAGGGCCTGGGCGTAGAGGCGCGCCTTGTCCTGCAGGGCGCGGACAGCCAGGACGCGGGCCTGGTCCTCGGCGGCCTTGGGATCCTTCAGGCCGAAGGCGATGCCGTTGATCTGGTTGACGCCGGCGGAGACCACGGCGTCGGCCGTGGCACCGACCTTCGTCAGGTCGTTGATGACCACCGTGACCTGGTTCGAAGCCTCGTAGCCGCGCAGACGGGGCGGCTGGTTCTCGACGTAGTCGTACTGGGCCGACAGGTTCAGGCCCGAAGTCTGGATATCGCGGTCGGCGATGCCGGCGCGGCTGAGGGCGGCGAAGACCTCCTGCATGCGGCGCGCGTTGTCAGCCATGGCGGCCTGGGCGGTCGTCCCCTCCGTCGTGACGCCGAAGGTGATGGTGGCCATGTCGGGCGCGACCCGGACCTCGCCATAAGCGGACAGGTTGAGGGCGGGTTGAGCCGCCATGGCGTGCACCTGCATCGGAGTGGCCGGGGCGGCCCCTCCTGACGAAGATTGGGCGAAGGCGGCGGGCGCGGCGAAAGCGGTCAGAGCCGTGGCGGCGATCAGGGCCTTGAGCGTGCGGGTCATGGAAGAGATCCTCATCGAGAACGAAACCTGGGACGGCCCCCGTTCTCTGCGGAGGCCGTGGCGGAACCTTGGCCTTGAACGCCTGAACGGCGGGGGCGGCCGCATCGGCAGAAACCGTTCATCCGGATGAAATCGCCGACAGGGTCCGGGCTCTTTCCCGGCGTGGCTGGCCCTGCTAGGCCGGTTTCCCGCCCGAGGTCGTGCGGTTCGGGGGCGCGTAGCTCAATGGTTAGAGCCGACCGCTCATAACGGTCTGGTTGGGGGTTCGAGTCCCTCCGCGCCTACCACCCTCGCCTATCTGCGCCAGCGATCCTCGCCCCGGACCCGGCCGCCGTCGACATAGCGGCCGTTGGAATCGTACCAGCCGTCGCCCTGCTGGAAGCGGCCGTAGTTGTCCGGCATGTAGGAATATGACTCGTAGGGATCGCCGTAGGCGCCGTCCATTTCGTCCCACCAGTCGCGGGGATAGGCGGTGAACTGGCACTCGTAGCCCTGATCCGGACTCTGGTACCACTGGGGCGCATAGCGATCGCGGTAGCGCGGCTCCCAGCGCGGACGGCACAGTTCATCGGACCAGACGCGGTTGCCCGAGGCGTCGAGCGTGGCCCGGTACTCCCGATCAAAGACCTCGCGCATGCCGACGAAGGTGTTGTTGGTGACGATCGCCCGGCCGGACTGGACCGCCACGCCGACCGAGCCCGCGCGGACGCGGCTGTCTGTCAGGGTCAGTTCGCCATTGTAGAGGACCGCGCCCTTGTCGGCCCGGCAGATCTTGGAGCCCGAGACCGTGACCGAAGCCCCCTCGACCGCCACGCCCTCGGAGAAGCCGCAGATCCTGGTGTTGACGACCTCCACACGGCCGTAGTCGCGGCGCGACCGCACCGCCAGGCCTATGGAGCGCGGGCCGAAGTTGTTGGGCGTCTCGGCGCCGCTCAGGGTCACCGAATCGATGCGCGACGGATCGGCGTTGCCGGGCACGATCTCGATGCCGGACTGGGAACCGGAGATGACCGTCTCCCACAGGTTCAGGGTCGCTCCGTCAGCGACGATGGCCGGGGCGATGGTCAGGGCGTCGATGATGGTATCGCGCAGGTCGACCGCGCCGCCGTCGGCATAGATGGCCGCCTCATCGCCCGCATGACGGATGCCGAGACGGTTGGCGACGATCTGGCCGCCGTAGCTGACGATGCAGGCCGCGTCCCCGCCGCGCGGCGAGGCCAGGACGACATCGCGCAGCTCCAGCCTCACGCCGGACGCCACAGTAATGCAGGGCAGGCCGTCAGGGGCCTGAAGGGTGATGGCCGAGCCTTCGTTCCAGCGGCGCGGATCGAAGCCGCCCTCGCCGATGATGGTCATGGGCTTGTCGACGTTCAGCCAGCCGACGCAGGCGCCGCCGCGCGCGCGGATGACGAGGGTGCCTCCGGGGCGCACGCGCTGGACCGCGGCCTCGACCCCGCCTGTGCCCGGATTGCCGCCGCAGTCGACGAGGACGATCTCCTCGCCGCCGGGGATGATCGGGCCGCCGTAGGGGGGCTGATGGCCGGGCCGCCAGTCGGGGCGGTGCGTGTCGTAGTTCCAGCGGCGCGGCCGCTGCTGAGGCCGGCTCTGGCTCGCTGGCGGATCCAGCAGCAGGCCGAAGTTCGGGCGGGTCTGGCTTTCAACCCGCGCGGCCGTCTGGGCCTGTGCGTCAGGGGCCGCGACCGTCAGGCCGGCGGCGATGGCCAGGGCGGAAACGGCGATGGTCAGCGTGTTCATCGGATCAGCCCCTCCTTAGCGGCGCTGCGAACGGGAAACCTGGGCGAGGACCGCCTGCAGGCGAGAGGCGGACGGGCCGAAGCCGGACAGGGCAGAATCGATCCGGGCGGCGACCGCCTCCGCCTTGTCCTGATCCGCGACCCCGGCGACGCCGAGGGCGAAATAGGTCGAGATGGCGAACTTGGCCTCGGGGCTGCCCTGTTTGTCGGCCTGGGAATACCAGTGGAAGGCGCGGGCGTAGTCGGGAGGGACGCCGATGCCTTCGGAATACATCACCGCCAGGACCAGCTGGGCCTCGGACGAGCCGTTGACCGCCGCCAACTGGAGGGCGCGCACCATCTCCAGATACGACAGCCGCGATTCCATGTTGTGGCCGAGCATCGCCTCCAGCGTCTGGATCTGGCGCGCCGACAGGTCGTTCGGCGCGTTCGCCACGGTCTCGGTCACGCCGAGATAGCGCAGGGCCCGCCCGACGTGGACGAAGGGCAACTCCGTCATCCGGCCGAGCGCATATTCGTAGGCGTCGCCGCGCGGGCGGCTCTCGTCCGAGAAGGGCACGCCCGAGGCCGGGGCCTGGTTCGGATAGAATTCATAGGGCGGCACCCACTGGCGCGCCTTGGCCTCGACGAAGGCGCCGTAGCGCGATCGGCCGGGCGAGGACCGTTCGAAATCCTTCAGCAGGACATAGGCCCCGACGTCGCCCGTCTGAACCGCCAGATAGTTGTAGAGGTAGGCGTCGACGTCGTTCCTCGGGAACAGGTTGACGGCCGCGTAGTAGCCGGCGCGCCGGCGATCCGGCTGCCCGCCCGTGTTCCGCCCCCAGGCCTCGCGCGCCTGGGCGTTGTCCTGGGGCTCGCCGAACGGTCCGTAGAGGGCGTCGTGCAGGCGGGCCAGGGCGCGGAAACCGTCCGCATCCTGGGTCGACAGGACGTAGATGATGCGGTTCCGGACCTCGGATTGCTCCTCCATCGTCATGCGGGACAACTGGCTGTCCAGCCGCTCGTAGGCGACGTGGCGTTCCCAGGCCCGGCAATCGTCGTAGCGCGACACATTGCGCAGGCCGCCGAAGAAGCCGCCACGATCCGTCCGGTTGATCGGGGCGTAGCCCTCATCATTGGCCAGGGCCATGCCGGTCCAGACCGCGCTCTCGATCGGGTCCTCGATATTCTTGTCGGTAGCCCGCAGCGCGGCATAGCGGGCGCCGAGTTCGAGCTGGGCGAAGAAGTCGCCGCGGAAAGCCCCGCGGCGCAACTGGCGCAGGCCCGTTTCCTGGGCGTTGAATTCCTGGCCCGTGACCGACTGCGGCCGGGGGCAGGCGTTGGCGGCGGCGTTGTCGCCTCGCCGCCAGAAGGCCGGGCCCGAATCGCTGCAGCTGGCGACGGCGCCGGCGGTCACGGCCAGGCCGGCGATGACGGCGACGGCCATGATTGGCCCCCGCAGGCGGGAGCCTCGCGAGCGGTCGTCATCTCTGGCGTCGCGTTCGCGCATCCTTCACCCCGTTCCCACGCAGCCGTACAGCGGCCTGGCGTTAACCATTTCCGAAACCATCGGTTTGGTCCAGTGAACTTCCGACCATGGTTAACGCCGGTTTGCGACAAAGCGTTGCCGCAACAGGGACAGAATCCCGTGCGCTCACAGTTAGTTCAAGGACAACATCGACTTACGCCTGATTGGCTGACTCTCCCTCGCGCTCGCGGACCCTGCGGCCTATATGCCGTGCCCGCCCTTCGCACCGCTGGAGCCCGCATGTCCTACGTCGCCCGCGACGACCGCCCCGCCGACAAGGCCGCCCGCTATGCCGAGGTCGAGGCCGAGATCCTGGCGGTGCTGGATGGCGAGCCGAACACAACCGCTCGGATGGCCACCGTAGCGTCGATGCTGGCCGACGCCTTCGAGGACTATTTCTGGGCCGGATTCTATGTCGTCGACCCGACGAAGGCGCGGGAGCTGGTGGTCGGGCCGTATCAGGGGACGCTGGGCTGTCTGCGGATCGCATTTGGACGCGGGGTCTGCGGGACGGCGGCGGAGACCCGCCAGACCCAGCTGGTCGAGGACGTCCACGCCTTCCCCGGCCACATCGCCTGCGACGGGCGGTCGGAGAGCGAGATCGTGGTGCCGGTGATCGACCGTTCGGGCGAACTGATCGCCGTGTTCGACGTCGACGCGACGCGCAAGGCGGCGTTCGACGCGACGGACGCCGAGGCCCTGGAACGGTTGCTGGGGAAGGTGTTCGGCTGACAGTCCCTCTCCTCCCGGCAGAGGGTTCTGGTAGATGAGTCCCATGCGTATCGGGATCGACTTCGGCGGAACCAAGATCGAGGCGGTGGGGCTGGGCGCTGACGGCGCGATCCTGGCCCGGAAACGCGTGCCCAATCCCGGAGCCTATGACGCCGCCATCGACGCGGTCGCAGGGCTGGTCGCCTTCATCGAGAGCGAGAGCGGGCGCACCGGCGCCATCGGCATGGGAACCCCGGGCTCGAGGTCGCCTCGCACCGGGCTGATGCGGAATTCCAACTCCACCTATCTGAACGGGCGGCGGTTCGGCGACGACCTGGAAGCGCGGCTGGGGCGGCCGGTTCGTCTGGCCAACGACGCCAACTGCCTGGCCCTGTCGGAGGCGACCGACGGCGCGGCGGCGGGGGCCAAGGTCGCCTTCGCCATCATAATCGGCACCGGTTGCGGCGGCGGGCTGGTGGTCGACGGATCGCTGGTCGAGGGCGTGGGCGGGGTCGCAGCCGAGATTGGCCACATCGGCCTGCCCTGGCCGAGCGCCGAAGAGGCGCCCGGGCCGAAATGCTGGTGCGGCCTGCACGGGTGCCTTGAGACCTGGGTTTCGGGATCGGGCCTTCAGCGGGATCATCTGGAGCGGACGGGCCAGGCGCTGGACGCGCCGGGGATCGTGGCGGCCGCGCGTTTGGGCGAGGCGGCGTCGGTGGAGAGTCTGGACCGCTATGTCGATCGGCTGGGCCGGGCGATCGCCATGGTCACCAACCTTGTCGATCCCGATGTGTTCGTGCTGGGCGGGGGGATGTCGAACGTGACCGAACTGTACGAACGTCTGCCCGCCGTGGTCGAGCGGCATGCCTTCTCCGATCAGTGGGCCGGGCGGATCGCGCCGGCGGTCTGGGGCGATGCATCCGGCGTGCGCGGGGCGGCGCGGTTGTGGGCGCTCTGATTTCCCTCTCCCGGTTGGAGAGGGGGCGCGCTAAGTCACCTCCAAGGAGACACTCATGACCAACCGCACCCTCGTCGTCACCGGCGGCCACGGAATTCTCGGCAAGGCCGTCGTCGAGGCGGCGTTGGCCCAGGGGCTGAACGTCGCCCTGATCGACCACGCCGCGGGCAAGGCGCCGGACGGGGCGCTGGAGATCGGCGGGGTCGACCTGACCGACGCAGCTGCGACCGGCGCGGCGATCGCAAAGGTCGTGGAGCGGTTCGGCGGCATCGACGCCCTGCTCAACGTCGCGGGCGGCTTCGCCTGGCAGACCACCGACGACGCCCATCCGGCGTGGGACAGGATGTTCGCCCTGAACCTGACCACCGCGCTGAACGCTTCGCGCGCCGCCCTGCCCCATCTGAAGGCGTCGGCGGAGGGCCGGATCGTCAACGTCGGGGCCAACGGCGCCCTCAAGGCGGCGGCGGGAATGGGCGCCTATGGGGCGTCGAAGTCGGCGGTGCACCGGCTGACCGAGGCGCTCGCCGAGGAGTTGAAGTCGACCTCGGTCACCGTCAACGCCGTCCTGCCCTCGATCCTCGACACGCCGCAGAACCGCACGGGCATGCCCGACGCCGATCCGGCGACATGGGTCCAGCCGTCCGATCTGGCCGAGGTGATGCTGTTCCTCGCCTCGCCTGCCTCGCGCGCCATGACCGGCGCCCTGGTGCCCGTCACCGGCCGGGTCTGAACGTGGACGCCCCCCGCAGCCTGCTGTTCCTGCCCGCCTCCAATCCGCGCGCCGTCGAGAAGGCGCGCGGCCTGGGCTGCGATCTGGCGGTTCTGGATCTCGAGGATGCGGTCGCGCCGGAGATGAAGGCCGAGGCGCGGGCGGCTGCGGTCATGGCGGTGAAGGCAGGCGGATTCCGCGGCGCGGTCGGGGTGCGGGTCAATGCGCTGGGGACCGACTGGGGCGAGACCGATCTGGAGGCCTTGGCCGGGCTCCCCCTGGACTGGATCATCGTACCCAAGGTCGAGGAGCCGGGCCTGATCGACGCCTATGACGCGCGCATGGATGAAGGCGTGCGGCTGTGCGCCATGATCGAAACGCCCAGGGCGCTGCTGACTCTCGCGCACATCGCGGCGGCCGGAGGGCCATTGAAGGCGCTGATGCTGGGGGTCAACGACCTCGCGGCGACGCTGGGGACCGGACCTTCGCAGGATCGCGAACCCCTGAAGCCCTGGCTGGCGGCGACGGTGGCGGCGGCGCGGGCCAATGGTCTGGCGGCGATCGACGGGGTGTTCAACGGGCTAAGCGACCTGGAGGGGCTGGCGGCCGAGTGCGCGCAAGGCCGGCTGTATGGCTTCGACGGCAAGAGCCTGATCCACCCGAACCAGATCGAGGCGGCCAACGCGGCCTTTGCTCCGAGCCCGGACGAGATTGCACAGGCGCAGGCTATCGTCGATGCCTTCGCCGCTCCGGGGGCGGAGGGATCGGGCGCGATCCGCGTCGCCGACGCCATGGTCGAGCGACTTCATCTCGCACGCGCACAGGCGCTGCTGGCGCGCGCCGCCGCGAGCCGATAGAGCGATAGCCGAGCTCGGCGAAAGCGTAACGGTTGCAACACCCTGTCCCCCTCAGCACTGACGCACGCGGCGGTTCGCCCCGGCGGGCCTGGGTCTGTTCTCCGGGCATCCTTGACGTTCCATTCCTGCGGACCTTCCTGCCTGAGCTCGATCTGAAGGCCAGCCCGTTCGCGGCCGTAGACGCCATCGTGGGCTGGGGCCTGAAGCCGACGTCGACCGTCGGCCGCAAGCGGGCCGAAAGCCGGAACCTGCCCTATCTGGCGCTCGAGGACGGGTTCCTGCGCTCCATCGGCCTGGGAGAGACCGGGGCGGCGTCACTGAGCCTGATCGCCGACGACATCGGGGTCTATTACGATGCGACCCGGCCCTCGCGACTGGAACGGCTGATCGAGACGGCGCCCGACTGGTGCGATGCCACGATGCGCGCGAGGTCGGCGGCGCTGATCGACAAGGTGGTGGCCTCGGGCCTGTCCAAAACCAACATGGGCGGCCCGCTGGACCGGTCGATTCTGAAGCCCGGGCCCCGTATCCTGCTCGTCGATCAGACGGCGGGCGACGCCTCGATCGGCTATGGGCTGGCGGGGCCGCAGAGCTTCGCCGACATGGTGCGAACGGCCAGGACGGAACGGCCCGACGCCCAGTTGATCGTCAAGCGTCACCCCGCCGTGGCGGCCGGAAAAAAGAAGGGCTGTATCGCCGAAGCGGACCTGACCGGCGTGACCTTGCTGGAGACAGACGTGCGGCCGTCCGAGCTTCTGGCCGAGGTGGACGAGGTCTGGTGCGTGACCTCCGCATTGGGGTTCGAGGCCCTGTTGCGTCGCCTGCCCGTCCGCTGTTTCGGCGCCCCCTTCTATTCGGGATGGGGGCTGACGACCGATGAGGTCCAGACCGGACGACGCGGTGTCGCGCGCGACCTGGAGACGGTCGCCGCCGCCGCCCTGATCGCCTACCCCCGCTACGTCGACCCGGTGACCGGCGAGCGCTGCGAGGCCGAGGCCGCCGTGGATCGGTTGATTTCGCTGCGGGACCGGGCGGAGCGGCTCGCGGGCTACTGGGCCGGGGTCGGGTTCTCGCCCGCCAAACGCCCGCCGATCCGTCGGCTGCTGAACGGCCCGCGCACGAGGATGAAATATTTCGCCTCCGCCAGCCGGGCGGCGGCCAAGGCCGAGGCGCTGGGCGGTCGGCTGATCTACTGGGCGGGCAAGGAGACGCCGGAAATCGCGGGCGTCGCAGAGACCACGACCGCGCCGGTGGTGCGGATGGAGGATGGTTTCATCCGGTCGCGCGGGCTGGGTTCGGACTTCTTCGGGGCGCTCAGCGTCGCCCTGGATGACGAGGGCGTCTATTATGACCCGAGCCGGCCCTCGCGGCTGGAGAGCCTGATCGAGGGCGGCGCGCAGTCGCCCGTTCTGCAGGCGCGCGCGGCCGCCCTGCGCCGGCGCGTCGTCGAGGCCGGCCTGTCGAAATACAATCTCGCAGGCGGGGCGGCGCGGCCGGACTGGCCGAAGGACCGTCGCAAGGTGCTGGTTGTCGGCCAGGTCGAGAATGACAAGTCGATCCTCAAGGGCTGCGGCGACATCCGCACCAACTCCGGCCTGGTCGAGGCGGCGCGGGCCGACTTCCCCGACGCCTTCCTGATCTACCGCAACCATCCCGACGTCATGAGCGGCAACCGGCCCGGGATGCTGGAAGCCTCCGCGATCCATGCCGTGGACGCGACAGCGGACGGCTTCGACATCATCGACTGTCTGGAAGCCTGCGATGTGCTGGCGACCCTGACGTCCCTCTCGGGGTTCGAGGCCCTGCTGCGCGGCAAGACCGTGGCGACCTATGGTCGACCCTTCTACGGCGGCTGGGGACTGACGCAGGACCGGATGACCTACGAGCGCCGGACGCGCCGGGCGAGCCTGGACGCGCTCGTGACCGCCGCCCTGATCGAATACCCGATCTATGTCACGCCGGAGGGCTGGCCCTGCGAGGCCGAGGATCTGGTGACTGCCCTGATCGCCGCCCGAAACGATCCTCCGCCCGAGGCGCCGCCGCACCAGATCGCGCGCTGGTGGAAGGGCATCCTCGCCAGTCTCGACCGCCGCCCCCCACCGGCCTATTGAGGGTTCAAGCAGAGGCCCAATCTACATTGGCCCCTTCTCACCGTGCACCCCGGCGAAGGCCGGGGTCCAGATGGCATTCCCGGTTCCAGGGTCAGTGTTTCCAATGCTGCTCCAACCGTTAGAGCCTGTGATCTGGACCCCGGCCTTCGCCGGGGTGCACGGGGGGATGAAACAGGAAACGCACCACTCGTGACCCACGCCGTCATCGCCGCCACCGGCCTGTTCACCCCTGAACAGTCGATCTCGAACGCCGAACTGGTGGAGGCCTACAACGCCTGGGCCGAGCGCTGGAACAGGGACCACGCGCTGCAGATTGCCGAGGGCGATGTCGCGGCCCTGACGCCCTCGTCGGTCGAGTTCATCGAGAAGGCGTCCGGGATCAAGAGCCGGTTCGTGCTCGACAAGGCCGGCGTGCTCGACCCCGAACGGATGGCGCCGCACATCCCGGAGCGCGGCAACGACGAACTGTCGATCATGGCCGAGATGGCCGTAAAGGCGGCGCGTCAGGCGATCGAGGCCTGGGGCAAGCCGGTCTCGGAGATCGGCGCGGTCCTGTGCGCCGCCTCCAACATGCCCCGCCCCTATCCGGCCCTGGCGGTCGAGGTGCAGCAGGCGCTGGGCATCGAGGGCTTCGGCTTTGACATGAATGTGGCCTGCAGTTCGGCGACCTTCGGCATCAAGACGGCGGCGGACTTCATAGCCGGCGGCTCGGTCAAGGCCGTCCTGATGGTCAACCCCGAGGTCTGTTCGGCACACCTGAACTTCACCGACCGCGACAGCCACTTCATCTTCGGCGATGTCTGCACCGCCGTGATCGTGGAGAGCTCGGACACCGCCGGGCCCGGCGGCTGGGACGTTCTGGGCACGCGGCTGAAGACGGTCTTCTCAAACAACATCCGCAACAATTTCGGCTTCCTGAACCGCTGGGCGCTGGAGACGGGCGCCGTTGCGGGGTCTGACCGGGTCGCCGGCCAGCAGGACGACAAGCTGTTCATCCAGCAGGGCCGCAAGGTCTTCAAGGACGTCGTGCCGATGGTCTCGGAGATGATCATCGACCACGCGGGGGACCTGGGCATCGAGCCCACCGGCCTGAAGCGGATGTGGCTGCACCAGGCCAACATCAACATGAACCAGATGATCGGCCGCAAGGTCCTGGGCCGCGACCCCGCCGAGGACGAGAACATCATCATCCTGGACGAATACGCCAACACCTCCTCGGCGGGATCGATCATCGCCTTCCACCTGCATCACGACGGGTTCGCGGCGGGGGAGACGGGCCTGATCTGCAGCTTCGGCGCGGGCTATTCGGCCGGGACGGTGTTCGTCAGGAAGCGCTGATCACGAAGTGATGACCCGGCGAACATCGGCATAGCTTGCGCCTGCTGCGGGAGTCTGGGAGTTATTCGCAACCAGACGCCGAGCGGCACGGAGTCCCCCGATGAGCCAAGCGCCCGCCAAACCCAATTTCCTCGAAGCCCTCGCACGAGACGTCGCGATGGTGCTGAAATCGCTCGGCGGTTCGGCGCACCAGAACGTCGTCATCGACTGTGTCGCGGCCCTGAAGCGACAGCGCGGCGAACCCGTGACCCAGGACCTGAGGCAGGCGGTGGTCGAGGCCTTCGAACGTTATTCGGAATGGTTCACCCGGCCGTTCGGCGACGGGTCGATGCGCTGGGCGCTGATCGCGGAACCCGGCTGATGCCGATTCTCTCCTCCCTGTCGCGCCGCGATGGGGAGGTGGCAGCGAGGCCCTTGCGAGCTGACGGAGGGGTTCTTCGCGCCGCAACCTCTCCGCTTCGCTGCGAGCCACCTCCCCACGCCTTCGGCGCAGGGAGGAGACAGGCCTTTTACTAGAAGCGACGCACGTAGCTGACGCCGTAGGTGTCGATTTCGCCGCCGTTGTCGTCGGTGAAATCGCGGCGGGTCCAGTCGGCGCGCAGGCCGTTCTGGGCGTTCAGATAGTAGGTGCCGCCGACGCCGTAGTTGACGCTTTCGCCGTCTTCCTGGGCGCTGACGCCCGCGATGTCGGCCTTGATCGAGGTGGTGCCGTAGCCGACCCGGCCGAACAGTTCGAAGTTCGGGGTCACCGGCACGACGCCCACGGCATAGAGGGCGGCGTCATAGTCATGTTCCACCGAGCCGTTCACGCCGGCCACGGTGATGTCGTCGTCCTTGACGCCGATGGAGGCTTCGCCTTCCACGGCGAAGTTCGGGTGCAGACGGGCGGTGGCCCGGCCCGTGATCGCGCCGAGATCGACGTTGTCGCCGTCCAGCACGGTGTAGCCGACCGAACCCGACCACTGAGGCGAGGAAACGGTCTGGGCCATTGCCGGAACAGCGAACAGTGAAATGGCGGCGGTTGCGAGAAGAATGTTACGCATAGTTTCTTTAACTCCGAGATGCGGGACTGTTGTCCCGGCCCCATCCAGCGAGAGCTTAAGTATGTATGGAGCGGGTCCGTTCCAAGGCCCGCTCATTACATGATGGAAACTGTGCGCATCGAAGCACAGACAGCGTTATACTGGCCGCTTTGCTGCCCTATTCCATCGCTGACAGCAGGGTCGCGGCCATGGCGTTCAACGGAGCGGGGATGCCATGCGCCGCGCCCAGACGGGCAATGACCCCGTTGCGGGCGTCCCACTCCATCGGTCGACCCGCCAGACGGTCGCCGAGCAGGGAGTTCACCGAATCCGGCGGGGAGGTCTCGGCCCGCTCGACGACCCAGTCGGGAATGAGGTCGCCCAGATCCGCGCCGACCGCCCGACCGACCAGGACGCATTCGCGCACCATGGCCCGGATGAGGTCGGCGACGCCCGCCTCGCACACCACCCCGCCCGGCAGACCGGTCAGGGCGTTGACCGCGCCGGCGCAGTTCAGGGCCAGCTTGGTCCAGGCGACGGTGGTGAAGTCGTCGGTGGTCGAGGCGGCGATGACGCTTTCGGCGAACAGGGCGGCGAAGGCCTCGCCCGCCTCCCCGGCCGGGACGACGATCGTGCCGTTGCGGCGATGCTGGATGCGGCCAGGGGCGCTGCGTTCGGCCGGGATGTCGACGACGACGGGCATGATGCGGTCGGCGGCGATGAAGGGGGTGAGGCGCTCGACGTGTTCGACGCCGTTCTGGAGCACGGCGACGAGGGTCTGTGGCCCGACCAGCGGGGCCAGCCAGGTCGAGGCGGCGGCGACGTCATAGGCCTTGGTGGCGACCAGGACCCAGTCGACGGGGGCGGTGATCTCGGCGGGGTCGGTGACGACGCGCGGTCTGGCCTCGATCAGCCGCCCGTCGGGGGCCTCGACCACCAGCCGGTCGAGCGGGGTGCGGGCGCACAGGGTGACCGACGAGACGAGCGGGCTGTGAGACAGCCAGGCGGCGACCGTGCCGCCGATGGCGCCGGGTCCGACGACGGCGATTCTCACGCTTCCTTCTCCCCTTGCGGGAGAAGGTGGCAGCCGAAGGCTGACGGATGAGGGGTCACACGGACGGTCGGGATGGGATTTGGCAACTCAGACCTCCAGTGTCGGAGTGACCCCTCATCCGACCTCGCTGCGCTCGGCCACCTTCTCCCGCAAGGGGAGAAGGAAGCGTCTACCGATCCTTTTCGCGGGCCTCGGCGCCGCGCGCGACCAGAGCCGCCTGGGCCGCCGCCAGACGCGCGATCGGCACGCGATAGGGGCTGCAGCTGACGTAGGCCAGGCCCACGTCCTCGCAGAAGGCGATGGAGGCCGGGTCACCGCCGTGCTCGCCGCAGATGCCCATCTTGATGTCGGGTCGCACGGCCCCGCCCCGCTCCGCTGCAATGCGGATCAGGTCGCCGACGCCTTCCTGGTCCAGGCGGACGAAGGGATCGGTCTCGAAGATGCCCTTGTCCATATAGGCCTGCAGGAAGCGGCCGGAGTCGTCCCGGCTGATGCCGAAGGTCGTCTGGGTCAGGTCGTTGGTGCCGAAGGAGAAGAACTCGGCGTGTTCGGCCAGGTCCCCGGCGCGCAGGGCGGCGCGGGGCAGTTCGATCATGGTGCCGACCAGGTAATCGACGCTGTCGCCGGCCTTGGCGAAGACATCGCGGGCCACACGGTCAGTCAGCTCGCGCAGATATTTCATCTCCAGACCCATGGCCACCAGCGGGTGCATGATCTCAGGGATCGGGGCCTCAGCGGCGGTTTTCTTGACCTCCAGTGCGGCCTCGAGGATCGCCCGGACCTGCATCTCGTAGATCTCGGGATAGGCGACGCCCAGACGGCAGCCGCGATGGCCGAGCATCGGGTTGGTCTCGTGCAGTTCGCGGGCCCGGCGTTTCAGCTTGGCGGCGTCGATGCCCGAGGTCGCCGCCAGGGCGTCGATGTCCTCGTCCGTGTGGGGGATGAACTCGTGCAGGGGCGGGTCGAGCAGGCGCACGGTGACCGGCAGGCCGGCCATGATGGTGAACAGCTCGACGAAGTCCGACTTCTGGAACGGCTCGATCTTGGCCAGGGCCAGGCGACGGCCGGCCTCGTCGTCGGCCAGGATCATCTCGCGCACGGCGGCGATCCGGGCCTCGTCGAAGAACATGTGTTCGGTGCGGCACAGGCCGATGCCCTCGGCCCCGAAGCCCCGCGCGGTGCGGGCGTCCAGCGGAGTCTCGGCATTGGCGCGCACCCGCAGGCGACGGACCTTGTCGGCCCAGGCCATCAGGGTCTGGAAATCGCCCGTCAGCTCGGGCTCGATCATGGCCACAGCCCCGTCCAGAACCTCGCCCCTCGAGCCGTCGATGGTGATGATCTCGCCCGCCTTGAAGACGCGGCCGCGCGCAGTGAAGGTCTGGGCCTTCTCGTCGATGTGGATCTCGCCGGCGCCGGAGACGCAGGGGCGCCCCATGCCGCGCGCGACCACGGCCGCGTGGCTGGTCATGCCGCCGCGCGCCGTGACGATGCCGCGCGCCGCATGCATGCCGTGAATGTCCTCCGGCGAGGTCTCCTCACGCACCAGAATCACGGCGTCGCCGAGTTGGTTCAGCCGTTCGGCCTCGTCGGCATCGAAACAGACCTTGCCGGTGGCGGCCCCCGGGCTGGCGGGCAGACCGGCGGCCACGACGTGGCGGACCGCGTTGGGGTCGAGCGTCGGGTGCAGCAACTGATCGAGCGCGGACGGCTCGACGCGGCTGATGGCCTCTTCCTGGGAAATCACCCCCTCGGCGGCGAGGTCGACGGCGATCTTGAGCGCCGACTTGGCGGTGCGCTTGCCGTTGCGGGTCTGCAGCATCCACAGCCGGCCCTGTTCGACCGTGAACTCGATGTCCTGCATATCGCGATAGTGGCGCTCCAGGGTTCCGACCACATCCACGAACTGGGCGAAGACCACGGGCATGGCCTCTTCCATCGAGGGGGCGGTCTCGCCCATCTCCTCGCGGCCGGCGATGGTCAGGGACTGGGGCGTGCGGATGCCGGCGACGACGTCCTCGCCCTGGGCGTTGATCAGGAACTCGCCGTACAGCCGGGCCTCGCCGGTCGAGGGGTTGCGGGTGAAGGCGACGCCTGTGGCCGAGGTCTCGCCCATATTGCCGAACACCATCGACTGGATGTTGACGGCCGTACCCCAGCTCTCGGGGATGTCGTGCATGCGGCGATAGAATTTGGCCCGGTCGTTCATCCAGCTGGCGAAGACGGCCGAGACCGCGCCCCAGAGCTGTTCGTGCGGGTCCTGCGGGAACGGCTTGCCCAGTTCGCGTTCGACGACGATCTTGTATTCGGCGACGACCTTCTCCCAGTCGGCGGCCTTCAGGTCGGTGTCGACCGTGACGCCCAGACGGTCCTTGTGGTCGTCCAGAACCTCCTCGAAATCGTCGTGGGACAGGCCGAGGACCACGTTGGAATACATGGTGATGAAGCGACGGTAGGAGTCGAAGGCGAAGCGGCGGTCGCCCGACAGTTTCGCCAGGCCCTCGACCGTCTCGTCATTGAGGCCAAGGTTCAGGACCGTGTCCATCATCCCCGGCATGGAGGCGCGGGCGCCGGAGCGGACCGAGACCAGCAGCGGGTTCGAGGCATCGCCAAAGGTCTTTCCGACCACCGATTCTACGGTCTTCAGACCGGCGGCGACCTGTTCGGCGAGATCGGCGGGATAGGCATTGGCGTTCGAGAAATAGTGGACGCAGGCCTCGGTCGTGATGGTGAAGCCCGGCGGCACCGGCAGGCCCAGCCTGGCCATCTCGGCGAGGTTCGCACCCTTGCCGCCGAGCAGGTTCTTCATCGACGCATCGCCGTCGGCGGACCCGCCGCCGAAGCCGTACACCCACTGAGTCATCGGTAGTCCTTTGAAGTCGTGTCGTGACCGGCGGGTTGACCCCGCTCGCGTGCGGCCTTGACTACAATGCTGCGGACGCGAAGGCGAGGCCGGGCTGTAACAAAGGGTGATGGGGCGGAGAGTTCCGGAAGGAAGCCCCCCTCCACCGCTTCGCGGTCCCCCTCCCCATCGCCAAGCGGCGACGGGGAGGAGACTGGACACCTGTCTCCTCCCCGTGCGCAGCATGGGGAGGTGGCAGCGAGCTCTTCGCGAGCTGACGGAGGGGTTCTTTGCCGACGCAAGGCGCGATCAGCAGGGCGAGGGTTCTGCGCCGAGCCCTGACGCCGCCGGAAGCGCGGCTGTGGGTGTGCCTGCGAGCGAAACAGCTGGGCGGACTGAAGTTCCGACGCCAGCACCCCGTCGGCCCCTACGTGCTCGACTTCTACTGCCCGGAGGCACGGCTGGCGGTCGAGGTGGACGGCCAGCAGCATGGCGATCCCGTACGATCGGAACACGATGCGCGTCGTACGGAATGGCTGGCGACACAGGACATCGGCGTCCTCAGGATCGCGGCTGAGGACGTGCGAACCAACCTCGACGGCATCCTGACCTGGATCAGGACCAATGCCGAAGAGCGCGTGCGCGGCTAAGAACCCCTCCACCGCTTCGCGGTCCCCCTCCCCATCGCCAAGCGGCGACGGGGAGGAGACGCGGACACATCCGTCTCCTCCCCGTGCGCAGCATGGGGAGGTGGCTCGGAGCGAAGCGGAGAGACGGAGGGGTTCTTTCCCCTACCCCGCCACCTGTCCGAAGTCGGCGACCTTGCCCATGACGGTGCGGACCTGGCCCAGCAGTTTCAGGCGGTTGTCGCGCTCGGCGGCCACGTCGGAGTTGACCATCACGTCGGTGAAGAAGGCGTCCACCGGGCTGCGCAGGGCGGCCAGGGCCGTCATGGCGGCGGCGAAGTCCTCGGCGTCCAGGGCCGTGTCCACAGCGGTCGCGGCGGCGGCCGTGGCCATGGCCAGCGTCGTCTCGGCGGCGGGCTGGTTGGGCAGGCCGGTCTGGACCATGCCGGTCGGGACGGGGCCCTTCTTCTCCTCGGCCTTGAGGATGTTGGAGGCGCGCTTGTAGCCGGCCAACAGGTTCGCGCCGTCGTCGGTCGCCAGGAAGGCGTCCAGCGCCTCCACCCGCCGCACGATGCGCACGAGGTCGTCGTCGCCGAGAGCGAAGACGGCGTCGACGAGGTCGTGGCGCTTGCCCTGGTCGCGCAGGAGGACCTTCAGGCGGTCGGCGAAGAAGGCGAGGAGGTCAGTCTGGATCTGCGACTGGCGGAGCATGTCCACCATCGAGATCTCGAAGTTTTCGACCTTGGCTGAAACCCCTTCAGACACCCCGAGCACATACTCCTCATGCGCTCCGGCGTTTCGCAGTACGTCGGCGAGTTCTTTGACCTGCGAGCGTTCGATGTTCCTGTCGGCAAGCCAGCGGTCAGCAAGTTGTTCGTAGATGATCCGCTCTAGATCGATTGGCTTGCCGCTAGCCAACACCAGCCGGATCACGCCCAGCGCCGCCCGCCGCAGCGCGAACGGGTCTTTCGATCCCGTCGGCTTTTCGTTGATGGCGAAGAAGCCGACCAGCGTGTCGAGCTTGTCGGCCAGGGCGACGGCGACCGTCAGGGGCGCGGTCGGGACCGAGTCCGCCGGACCCTGCGGCTTGTAGTGGTCGCGGATGGCGTCGGCGATGGCGTCGGGCTCGCCGAAGGCGCGGGCGTAGTAGCCGCCCATGACGCCCTGAAGCTCCGGGAACTCGCCGACCATGCCAGACGCGAGATCGGCCTTGGCGAGGCGGGCGGCGCGTTCGGCCTGATCGGGGTCGGCCCCGACCAGCAGCGCGATCTCGCGGGCCAGGGCGGCGATGCGCATCGTCCGTTCGGCCAGGGTGCCCAGCTTGGCGTGGAAGGTGACGCCGCTCAGTTTCGACAGCCAGGCGTCGAAGCCGACCTTCCTGTCCTCGTCCCAGAAGAAGCGGGCGTCGTTCAGGCGGGCGGAGAGCACGCGGCTGTTGCCGGCGGCAAGCGCCACGCCGCCGTCCGAGGCCTCGACATTGGCGACGACGAGGAAGTTGGGGGCCAAGCCCCCCTCCCCCGCTTCGCGGGTACTCCCCCCGGAGGGGGGAGATTGATCGCGGGAATGTCCCCCCTCCGGGGGGACCGAAGCCTGCGAAGCAGGGTTCGAGGGGGGCCGCCGCACCGCAAAATACTTCTGGTGCACCTTCATCGACAGACGCACCACCTCGGGCGGCAGGTCGAGGAATTGCGGGTCCATGTCGCCCAGGATCGGCGTCGGCCATTCGGCCAGACCGGCGACCTCGTCCAGCAGGCCGTCGTCGTCGACCAGCTCCAGACCGCGCGCATGGCAGGCGGCGCGGGCGCCCTCGAGGATCTTCAGCTTGCGGTCGGCGACGTCGAGCAGGACGAAATGCTGTTCGAGTTTGGCGCGGTAGTCGGCGAAATCATGGACCGCGAACGGCTTGCCCGCCCCCATGAAGCGGTGGCCCTCAGTGACGGCTTCGGCCGGCATGTCGTCGATCTCGAACGGAACCACCCGGCCGTCGAACACCGCGAGGATCCGCTTCAGCGGCCGGACCCAGCGCAGCGTGCCGTCGCCCCAGCGCATCGACTTGGGCCAGGGGAAGGCGCGAACGATCTGTTCGACCATGTCGGCGACAAGATCCGTCGTCTTCTGGCCCGGCTCACGGATGAGTCCGTAGAAGAAGCCGTCCCGCTCGGTCAGGTCGGCGCGGGTCAGTTCGGTCTTGCGCAGGAAGCCCTCCAGCGCCTGTTCCGGCGCCGAGGCCCGCGGCCCGCGCACCTCCTCGCTGCGCTCGGGCGTGGCGGCCGGCAGGCCCTCGACCACCAGGGTCAGCCGGCGCGGGCCGGCGTAGGTGGTCAGGGTGTCATACGTCAGCCCGGCGGCCTTGAGCCGGTCGGTCGCCATACGTTCGAGGTCGCGCGCGGCGCCCGACTGCATGCGGGCGGGGATCTCTTCCGAGAACAGTTCGAGGAGGAGTTGGGGCATCAGGTTTCGCTAGAGCCAGGACGGAAGCCGACGGTGTGCGCGGCAAAGAACCCCTCCACCCCCCGCCAAGCGGCGGGCGGTCCCCCTCCCCATCGCCAAGCGGCGACAGGGAGGAGACGCGTGGCGCTGTCTCCTCCCTGTGCGAAGCATGGGGAGGTGGCTCGGAGCGAAGCGGAGAGACGGAGGGGTTCTTCGCACCCCATGGAGGAAGCGGTCATACCTGCGCCCTTTCCTGTTCGACGTAAGCCAGCGCACAGGCCTTACACAGGTCGCGGATGCGGCCGATGTAGCTCTGGCGTTCGGCGACGGCGATGGCGCCGCGGGCGTCCATCAGGTTGAACAGGTGGGAGGCCTTCAGCACCTGGTCGTAGGCGGGCAGGACCAGCTGCTGGCCCTGGGGCCCGGTCATGGCCAGCAGGCGGGTCGATTCCGCCTCCATATCCTCGAACCGGCGCTTCAGCCCCTCGACGTCATAGCCGTGGAAGTTGGCTTCACTCTGCTGACGCTCGTTCTCGAGGAAGACCTCGCCATAGGTCAGGCCCTCCTTGGTGAACTTCAGATCATAGACGTTGTCGACGCCCTGGACATACATGGCCAGACGCTCCAGCCCGTAGGTCAGCTCTCCCGAGACGATGTCGACCTCGATGCCGCCGACGCCCTGGAAATAGGTGAACTGGGTCACCTCCATGCCGTCGCACCAGACCTCCCAGCCCAGGCCCCAGGCGCCCACGGTGGGGTTCTCCCAGTCGTCCTCGACGAAACGGATGTCGTGCAGTTTGGGATCGATGCCGATGGCCCGCAGCGAGCCCAGATAGAGGTCCTGCAGGTCGTCGGGGTTCGGCTTCAGGATGACCTGGAACTGGTAATAGTGCTGGAGCCGGTTGGGGTTCTCGCCATAGCGGCCGTCGCCGGGGCGGCGGCTGGGCTGGACATAGGCGGCCTTCCACGGGCGCGGGCCGAGGGCGCGCAGGACCGTGGCGGGGTGCAGGGTGCCGGCGCCGACCTGTTCGTCATAGGGCTGCAGGATCGCGCAGCCGCGATCGCCCCAATATTTCTGCAGGGTCAGGATCAGGTCCTGGAAGGCGAGCGGTTCAGTCGGTGCGGCCACGGGGGAGTCTTTTTGGGCAAGGAGAAAGGCGGCGGACCCTAGAGTCTGCCGCCTTCCAACTCAACCAACCCGGAAAGAGATTACGACTGCGGACGCGGAGCCGGGGTCGGCGTGGTCGTCGTGGCGACGGGCGGCGTCACCTCGTCGACGGTGTCGTCAGCCGGCGGGGTCGCCGCGTCCGCGTCCTCAGCGGCGGGAGCGGCAACCGGCGCCGTCGCCTCGGCGTCGCCGGTCGCGACCAGGGAGTCGGCCGGGTTCAGCACGCGGTCGATGATGAAGACGGCGCCGTTGCCGGCATCGATGTCCGCCGTGGTCACCGTGGCGTTGTCGACCTTGATGGCGTCGCCGGTGCCGTCCAGCTGCACCTCGGTGGTGGCGGCGGTCTGGACGCCGCCCCTGGCGCCCTCGATCTGGCTCGAGTTCACGTCAGCCACGACCACATGGTACAGCAGCACCTGGCGCAGCTCGTTGACGTTGGCGGGGTCCATCAGACGCGTGCGGTCGGCTTCAGGCAGGGCGGCGAAGGCCGCGTCGGTCGGGGCGAAGATCGAGATCGCCGCCTGTGTGCTGAGGGTCTCGGTCAGCTGGGCGGCGTCGAGCGCGGCCAGCAGGGTCGTGAACTGGCCGTTGGCGCGCAGCACATCCACCACATTGTTTTCCACGACAGCGGCAGTCTGCGTCGGAGCGGCGGCGCTCGTCGCGGGCTGGGCCGCAGCGGCGGCCGGCGCCTCGATCGGCTCTTCAGCGGCGACGGGCGGGGTGGCGGCAGGGCCAGCCGGCGCCATCGGCGCGGTCTGGGCGAAGGCGGAACCGGCGGCGAACAGGGCCACCGCGGCGGTCGCGGTCAGAAGACGAGTGCGAAGCATGACAGTATCCTTTTCAAGGCTGCAGAGGCCGCCGGGGAGAATACGCTCGCGGCCCGCAGCTCAGTGTTACGAAGCCAGTAAAAGCCTCGCACTTGGCTCAGGTTCCACATCGTGTTGCTATTTATGGGGCCAAGTCAAAACTTCGGGCGATCTCACGACCATCTCCGGGCGACAGTGACGGTACTGCCGTTACTTTGCCTTATTGTGCAGGTTTCGCCGCATCATCGCCCAACACCGTCGCCTCCACCCACCAATCGCCGTGGTTGCTGCACAGGTTGGCTGCGGCGCGCGTGGCGCTCTCGCCGTCATCGAACAGGCCGAAAACGGTCGCGCCCGATCCCGACATCCGGGTCAGGCGGGCGCCGGTCGCGGCCATGGCGGACAGGGCCGCGCCGATTTCGGGCTCAAGGGACACGGCGGGCGACTGAAGGTCGTTTCGCTGACAGGCCAGCCAGTCGATCACGGTTGCGGGCGACCAGTCCTTCGGTGGGGCGGGACGGTCAGCGGACCTCGTCGCTCCGGCGTCATAGGCGCGGTAGACCGCCCCGGTCGGGGACGGCCGGCCGGGATTGGCGAGAACCGCGTGCAGCGGCGGAAGCGCGGGCTCGAAGGTCAGCCGGTCGCCGATGTCTTCCGCCCAGGCCGATCTTGCGCTGAGGCACATGGGACCATCCGCGCCGACGACGCGCGAGATGCGCGCCAGCTCGACCTCGGTCAGGTCGAGGCCCAGAGCTCTGACAGCCAGCCTCAAGGCGCTGCCGGCGTCGGAGGATCCTCCGCCCAGTCCGGCCGCGATCGGAAGGCTTTTCTCCAGGGTGATGGCCAGAGACGGCTCGCCGATGCCCGCCACATGTCCCAGTTCGCGCATGACCCGCAGGATCAGGTTGTCGTCGTCGCCCGCCAGGGCGTCCGCGAACGGACCGGTGACCGTCAGGGACAGGCGATCCGCGTGGGTCACCCAGACCCGGTCGCCGACGTCGGCGAAGGCCACAAGGCTGGACAGGGGATGGTAGCCGTCGGCGCCGGGCGCGGCGACATGGAGGAACAGATTGACCTTTGCCGGAGCGAGCGCCGACAGCGTGTCGGGCCAGGGCGTGGTCAGAGCTCCAGCCCCTCGGTCAGCTTGCGCTCCACCTCGGCGCGACGTTCGTCATCGGGGTCCAGGGTCAGGACGCGGTTCCACTGGAAGCCCGCCTCGCGCCGACGCCCGACCTGCCAGTAGGCGTCGCCGAGGTGGTCGTTGATCTCGGCGTTGGCGGGCTCCTTGGCGACGGCCTGCTCGAGGGTCTCGACGGCGGTGTCGAACTGGCCCTGGCGATACTGGGCCCAGCCGAGGCTGTCCTGGATATTGCCGTCGTCAGGGTCGGCGGCATGGGCGCGGGCGATCATCTCGGCGCCCTCCGCGACCCGCGTGCCGCTGTCGACCCAGAGGTAGCCGAGGTAGTTCAGATAGGACGGCTCGTTCGGCTCTTGCTGCAAGGCCGCCCACAACTGCGCCTCCGCCTCGGGGATCCGGCCGAGGGATTCATAGGCGGCGCCGCGCATGAAGCGGACGTTGGCGCCCTGGTTCTCCGTATCCAGCAGCGGGCCGTTCAACAGGGCCAGGGCCTCGTCGTACCGCTCCAGCTGCAGCAGCTGGCCTGCGGTGACAAAAGCGATGCCAGGATCGGTCGGGTTCGCCTCTCGTGCCGCCTGGAAGGCGGCAAGAGCCTCGTCCAGCCGCTGTTCCCCGGCCAGGCTCAGGCCGATGGCGACCTGGGCGCCCGCATAGAGGGGCGCGTCGCTGCGCGGAACCTGGGACAGGGCCTCCCTCGAGGCCGTGTCCAGGTTCGCCTTGGCCAGGGTCTGACCCAGCAGATAAAGGCTGCCCGGCTCGGACTGCAGGTTCAGCGACAGGCGCAGATAGACGACCGCAAACTCGTTGGCGTTCTCACTGGACGCCTGGCGGGCGGCGATGACCAGGGCGCGGGCGGCGCCGTCGCGATAGTCGGGGAGCGCCGGGGGCCGGCCCCGCGCGTCCACACGCGCCCTGGCGGAAACGATGGCGGGATCCTGAGAACCGGTGGCCAGGGTCGTATCGTAGAAGGCCAGGGCCTCGGCGCGTTTGCCGCGACGCTCCAGGAACTCGCCATAGGCGGCGCGGAACAGGGGGGCGGCGCGGGCGTCGAAGGCCAGACCCTGGAGTTCGGCCTCGGCTTCGTCGTAGCGACGGCGGCTCTCCAGCAGCTGGGCGCGATGAGAGCGGCCGAACAGGACGGTGATCGGGTCGCCGGTCGGGTTGGGTTCGGCCAGGGCCGTGTCCCAGTCCCCGGCGGCGGCGGCGACCCAAGGGCCGATCAGGGCGGCGGCGCGGGCGTGTGGCGCCAGGACCGGACGCGTCTTGAGCGCCTCGTTGGCCACACGAGCCTCGCCCGCCACCAGGGTCTGGACCACCGAGACCAGGGCGCCGGCCTCGCTGAACGCCGCAGGCGTGGCGTTGGAACTGGGCGAGATCCGCGCCGCGACGTCCAGATCCCCGGCCAGGAGGGCGGCGGTGAAAGCCTGGTCGCGGACGGCCGGCTGTTCCGGCGTCAGGGCTTCGACAGCGCTCAGATAGGCGGACCCCGTCTCGGCCTCTCCGCGACTGAGGGCGGACCGGCCGGCGAGGTAGAGGCCGTAGGCGGTGCGCCCCTGGTCATCGCGCGGCGCGGGGGACCAGACGCGGGGAATGGCCTCGATGGTCGGCGCGGGCGAGTCCGCGTTCTCGCCGACCACGATCATGGGAGCGGGGATCGGCGGTTCGGGCAGGACGTCCTGAATCCGCGGGGCCGGGTCGGCCACCGGCGGCGCCTCCTGGGCGAAAGCGGGGGCCGCCGTCAGGGCGGTGAAGGCGACGAGGATCGAGCGGAGGGAGGCGTGACGCATGGCGACGACATTCACCGGCTTATGCGGCGACGACAAGGCCCATTCCTCCCCCATCGGGGGCTTGAGGATCGGAGCGAAGCGGAGAGACGGAGGGGGCTCTTCCCGGACTCCGGCGTCTGTGGTCGGCCCCCTCCACCACTTCGTGGTCCCCCTCCCCCGACGGGGGAGGATTCACATGTTCGGATAGTTCGGGCCGCCGCCGCCCTCGGGGGTGGTCCAGACGATGTTCTGCGACGGATCCTTGATGTCGCAGGTTTTGCAGTGGACGCAGTTTTGGGCGTTGATGACGAATCTCGGATCGGTCTTCGCCACCTCGTCGGCGTAGACGACCTCATAGACCCCGGCCGGGCAGTAGAGGCGCGCAGGCTCGCCGTATTTGGGCAGGTTGACCCGGATCGGCACGGTCGGGTCGATCAGCTTCAGGTGGGCCGGCTGTTCCTCGGCGTGGTTGGTGTTGGAGATGAACACCGACGACAGCTTGTCGAAGCTGAGTTTGCCGTCCGGCTTCGGATAGACGATCGGCTTGTGCTTCGAGGCGAGTTCGGTCGAGGCGGCATCCGTCTTGGCGTGCTTCAGCGTCCCGAACAGCGAGGCGCCGCCGAAGAGTGTGCCGAACCACATGTCGAAGACGCCCAGCGCCCCGCCCAGGGTCGTGCCGAACTTCGTCAGGAAGGGCTTGGCGTTGCGGACGCGCTTCAGCTCCTGGAAGACCCAGCTGGTCTCGTAGGCGGTCTGGTATTCGACCAGTTCGTCGCCCGACCGGCCGGCCATGACCGCGTCATAGGCGGCGTCGGCGGCCAGCATGCCGGTCTTCATGGCGTTGTGGCTGCCCTTGATGCGCGGCACGTTCACGAAGCCGGCCGAGCAGCCGATCAGGACGCCGCCGGGGAAGGACAACTTCGGAACCGACTGGAAGCCGCCCTCGGTGATCGCACGCGCGCCGTAGGAGATGCGGGTCCCGCCCTCCAGGTGTTGGGCGATGGCGGGGTGGTGTTTGAAGCGCTGGAACTCGTCGAACGGCGACAGGAAGGGGTTCTTGTAGTTCAGGTGCACGACGTAGCCGATGGCCACGTAGTTGTCCCCGAAGTGGTACATGAAGGAGCCGCCGCCGGTGAACTCGTCCAGCGGCCAGCCGGTCGTGTGCTGGGCCAGGCCAGGCTGGTGCTTCTCCGGCGGGACCTGCCACAACTCCTTGAGGCCGATGCCGTATTTCTGCGGCGACTTGCCGTCCTGCAACTTGTGGCGGGCGATGATGGTCTTGGCCAGGGAGCCGCGCACGCCCTCGGCGATGAAGACATATTTGCCGTGCAGTTCGATGCCGGGCTGGAAGTCGCCGGTGGGCTGGCCATGCTTGTCGATGCCGAAGACGCCGGCGACGACGCCCTTCACCCGGCCGGTGGGTTCATCCCAGACGACATGGCTGGCGGCCATGCCGGGATAGACCTCGACGCCCATGCCCTCGGCCTGTTCGCCCAGCCAGCGCGTGACGTTGCCCAGGGAGGCGATGTAGCAGCCGTCGTTGTGCATCATCGGCGGCAGCATCGCCATCGGCAGGCTGACCTGGCCCATCGGCCCCAGGACCATGAACCGGTCCTTCGTCACCGGGGTCTCCAACGGGGCGCCCATGGCCTTCCAGTCGGGGAACAGCTCGTTCAGCGCCTTGGGGTCGATCACGGCGCCCGACAGGATGTGGCCGCCGAGCTCGGCGGACTTTTCCAGCACCGCGACGGTGATGTCTTTCCCGTCTTTCCCGGCACGCTGCTTGAGGCGGATGGCGGCGGCGAGGCCGGCCGGGCCGCCCCCGACGATCAGGACATCGTATTCCATGACCTCGCGCTCGACGCCCGCGAGCGCCTCCAGCGGCGGCAGGTTGTCGAGGATGGCCTCCTGAGCCGCAGTTTCGACGCCGCCTTCGATCGCTTGCTCGGCCATGTCGCTTCTTGTTCCTCGTACGTCGGGTGGGCTTTATTGTTTATGGGCACTTATCGGAAGGTGACGCGAGGGCGGTCAAGGCTTATCCCTGAACGCACCCCGCCATGAACGCCGAACCCAGAGACATCGCCGCCGTCGAAAGCCTGCTCGCCTTCTGGGCCGATGCGGGGGTGGACGCCTGTTTCGAGGAGGCGGCGGTCGATCGGACCATCGTCGTCGCACCCGCCCTCAAGGCCGTGACCAGGGCGACGGCGTCGGTCACGCCGGTCGTCGACATGGTCGACGCCACCTCGGACGCGCGACATCTGGCCCATGGTGCGGACACGATGGAGGCGCTGGCCGAAGCCGCCGCCAGCTTCAAGGGTTGCGAGCTGGTCGGGATGGGCGCCAGGGGCTGCGTCTTCGGGCGGGGCGATCCGCATGCCCCGATCCTGATCATCGGCGAGGCGCCCGGAGCTGAGGAAGACGCGGCCGGCGAGCCCTTCGTGGGCAAGGCCGGCAAGCTGCTGGACAAGATGATCGCGGCGGCCGGGCTGACCGGCAAGGTCTACACCACCAACACCGTCTTCTGGCGGCCGCCGGGCAACCGGACCCCCACGCCCCAGGAACAGGCCGTTTGCGCGCCGTTCGTGGAGCGGGCCTTCTTCCTGATGAAGCCGAAAGCGGTGCTGCTGCTGGGCGCGGCGGCGGCCAGGGGCGTGCTGAAGACCGACGAGGGCATCATGCGGATGCGCGGCCAGTGGCGCGAATGGCGGCTGGCCGAGGGGGACGTCTCGGCCCCGGTCATGCCGACCCTGCACCCCGCCTTCCTGCTGCATCAGCCCCAGGCCAAGCGTCAGGTCTGGGCGGACATTCTGGAACTGGCCGTCAAGCTGGACGGACAGGAAAACGCCTGAAACGAAAGTTACAGGGTTCCATGCCGCTGATGTGATTGAGGGATTCACCGCATTGCGGCATACTTCTTGTTTGACGACCGATCGCAGAGCACGCGTCTCCTGAATCGAGACGGGAACGCGAAGCACGAGGGGGCCGCCGCCTTGTTCAGTATCCGCCGCCGCGCCTTCCGGGCGCAGACGCTCGCCTTTGTGATGGCCGCCGCGTCGGCCGCCGCACTGCCAGCCCTCGCCGCCCCCGAATCCTATCTGTCGGCGGTCGCCTCAGAGATCGGGGCCGAGGGCGATCAGGGCATCCGCATCCGCACCAACGCCCTCTCGAACGCCGACCGGCTGAGCTACACCACCGCCTTCGACGCCCTGCGTCGCGGCGATCTGGACGCAGCCCGCGCCTCCGCGCTCCAGGCCGGCGACCGCGTCCTGCTGGGCCAAGTCGAGTTCGAGCGGATGTTCCATCCGAACTACACCGCCTCCTTTGACGAACTGGCGGCCTGGCTTCAGGACTATGCCGACCTGCCGAGCGCCCAGCGCGTCTACGCCCTGGCCGAGCGTCGTCGCCCGGACGGCGCCGAGGCGCCCCGCCGCCCGACGGGGGCCTATTTCAGCCGCACCTGGGACGCGGTCGCCGCGGGCGGCGGCAACTCGGAGGCCGATCCCGCCAAGGCCGCCCGCGTCGCCCTGAACCGCGACGACCTGCAGGGCGCCGTCAGCCAGGGCGAACAGATCGGCGACTGGTGGGTTGTGGGCCTGGCGGCCTGGCGCACCGGCGACTATCCGCGCGCCTACACCGCCTTCGAACGCGTCGCCGTCGATCCGACCGAGGACGGCTGGACCCGCGCCGGCGCCGCATTCTGGGCCGCCCGCGCCGCCGGCCAGATCGGCCGTCAGGACCGGATCCCGGAGTTCCTGCGCCTGGCCGCCCGCTGGCCCGCCACCTTCTATGGCCAGATCGCCCTGCGTCAGCTCGGCGAAGAGCCGGTCATCCTCAACGGCGACGGCCCTACCCCTTACGAGGCCGTGGCCCGCACCTCCTCCGCCAGCGACGGCCCCGTCGGCGTCAATCAGCGCGAGATGGACGAGTTCCTGAACGACGATCCGCGCGCCCGGCGCACGGTCGCCTTCTTCGAGATCGGCCGCGCCGGCGACGCCCGCGACGAACTGCGCAACGGCCTGCGCACCGCCAGCGACCGCACGCGCCGCCTGTGGACCGGTCTCGCCCGCGTGCTGGGCCCACGCCTCGGCGGCGGCAGCGGCTCCGACGGCAGCCGGATCGACGTCACCAACTATCCGATGCCCGAGATCACGCCCGAGGGCGGCTGGACGCTGGAACGCTCGCTGGTCTACGCGATCGCCCGCAAGGAAAGCGGCTTCAACGCCCAGGCCCGGTCACCGGTGGGCGCCTATGGCCTGATGCAGGTCATGCCGTCGACGGCGGCCGAGATGACCGGCGACCGCAGCTTCGTCTCGACCCCGCAACGTCTGTTCACCCCGGCGACCAATGTCCGTCTGGGCCAGACCTATGTGAACCGCATGCTGGCGCGTCCCGAGTTCCAGGGCGACCTGCTGCGCGCAGTCGCCAGCTACAACGCCGGACCGGGCCCCATGCTCGGCGCCCTGCGCCGTCTGGGCCCGAACCCTGATCCCCTGCTGCTGATCGAGACGATCGACGTGCCCCAGGCGCGCGAATACGTCGAGAAGGTCGTCGCGGCCTACTGGATCTATCAGCGCATGACGGGCGGGCCGCTGAACACGCTCGACGCCGTGGTGGCGGGCCAGACCCTGGTGCCGATCAGCCTCGACTATGTCGCCCCGCCGCCGGGCCAGGAGCCCGCGCCGCTGTCGACGGAACCGGTCGAGGTCGCGTCGATGCAGCCGGTCGGAACGCGCTGACCCGACCCTTTCCGCGTTGGACTCCATGAGTCCAAAAAAGTGCAAATGAAATCGAGCGATTTCATCGGCTTGCACTGTTTGGACTCTGTTTTTTCAGAGTCCAAAGCGGCGGCGGCCCAGCTTGGCGAGCACGCCAGAATAGCCACGCAAACTACTGATTATAGATGACTTTTAGGTCGTCAGGCCCAAGGCTTGCCGAAACGCCTACAGGAGGCTGCCGACGAGCGACGCGCACAGGCAGCAACCCACCAGAATGAACACGCCATAGGTCATCAGCGTCGGGCGGCGCTGGGCCTCCGGCGGAGCGATGTTCGGGGCGGTCGTCTGTTGGACGGGCATGGCGAAGGGTCTCAGGTTCGATCAGGACCGTAACGCCGTTCCCTTAAGGGCCGGTTCGCAGGTCTGATTAATCGGTCGTGACCCCGACCTAAGGCCGAACCGTGACGGCCAGTTCCGCCCAGTCCAGGAAGTCCGGCTGCTGTAGCAGCGCGGCAACATATGTGGCCGCCACGCCATCCACATCGCCGTGGTCCGCCAGATCGATCTGATAGTGTCGGAACCGGGCAGCCAGCGGCGTGAAGAAGGCGTCCGGCATCGACCATTCGCCGAACAGGTAGGGCCCGCCCGCGCCGAACCGGGCGCGCATCTCGGTCGCGATGGAGACGAAGCGGCGGACGTCGGCGGCGACCGATTCGCTCGTCGGGGTCGGCGCGCGGTCGGGGCCGACCATGGTGTGGACAACCCCTGCCGCATCCAGCCCCGTGGCGCATTCGCTGCGCAGGGCGCTGAAGCCGGAATGCATTTCGCAGGCCACCGAGCGAGCCAGCCACCGGGCGTGAGCGTCGACGGGCCAGAGCTTCGCCTCGGGATAGCGCTCGGCTGCGAAGACGCTGATCGCCAGCGAGTCCCAGATCGCGACCCCGTCCACCTTCAGCACGGGCACCTTGCCGCTGGGCGAATGGGCGGCGAGCCCCGGGGCTGATTCGGGGCCGGACATGGGGATCTCGCGCAGGGTGAACTCCGCGCCGCATCGTTTCAGAACCAGCCACGCCCGCAGCGACCAGGTTGCAACGGACATGTCGCCGATGATCAGTTCCATAGCCGCTCTCCCTGTGATTCTCCGTCTACCGTGCACCCCGGCGAAGGCCGGGGTCCAGATCAAGGATGCCCTGGGCAAGGTCAGCGAACCCGATGCGACATCCCGGCCACCCTGTCCGTGGTCTGGACCCCGGCCTTCGCCGGGGTGCACGGTCGAAGCTGGAGCCCAGCCGCTTGACTCCGAGGGGCTCGGGACCGACACGCACGGCCCATGATCAGCCGCTATTCCCGCCCCGAAGCCGTCGCCATCTGGTCCTCCGAGACCAAATACAAGATCTGGTTCGAGATCGAGGCCCATGCCGCCACCAAGATGGCCGAGCTGGGCGTCATTCCGACAGAGGCCGCCGAGGCCATCTGGGCCAAGGGCGAGAACGCCGCCTGGGACTCGGACCGGATCGACGAGATCGAGCGCACGACCAAGCACGACGTCATCGCCTTCCTGACCCATGTGTCGGAGACGGTCGGCGAGGAAGCCCGCTTCCTGCACCAGGGCATGACGTCCTCGGACGTGCTGGACACCTGTTTCGCGGTGCAGCTGGCGCGGGCGTCGGACCTGCTGATCGCCGGCGTCGACCGGGTGCTGACGGCGCTGGAAGCCCGGGCGAAGGAGCATAAATACACTCCGACCGTCGGCCGCAGCCACGGCATCCATGCCGAGCCGGTGACCTTCGGCCTGAAGCTGGCCGGCTATCACGCCGAGTTCCAGCGGGCCAAACGCCGCCTGATGACGGCCAAGGAAGAGATCGCCACCTGCGCCATCTCCGGCGCCGTGGGCACCTTCGCCAACGTCGACCCGGCGGTCGAGGAATACGTCGCCGGGAAGATGGGCCTCCAGGTCGAGACCGTCTCGACCCAGGTCATCCCGCGTGACCGCCACGCCGCCTTCTTCGCCGCGCTCGGCGTCGTCGCCTCGTCGATCGAGCGTCTGGCGGTCGAGATCCGCCACCTGCAGCGCACGGAAGTCCTCGAAGCCGAGGAATTCTTCGACAAGGGCCAGAAGGGCTCGTCGGCCATGCCGCACAAGCGCAATCCGATCCTGACCGAGAACCTGACCGGCCTCGCCCGTCTGGTCCGATCGTCGGTCGTGCCGGCGATGGAGAACGTCGCCCTGTGGCACGAGCGGGACATCAGCCACTCCTCGGTCGAACGCGGCATCGGCCCGGACGCGACCATCCACCTGGACTTCGCCCTGAACCGTCTGGCCGGGGTGATGGAGCGTCTGCTGGTCTATCCGGAGAACATGCAGAAGAACCTCGACAAGCTCGGAGGCCTCGTCCACTCGCAGCGGGTGCTGCTGGCCCTGACCCAGCTGGGTCAGTCGCGCGAGGACTCCTATGAGGCGGTCCAGCGCAACGCGATGAAGGTCTGGCGCGGCGAGGGGAACTTCCTCGACTTCCTCAAGGAAGATCCCGCAGTGATCGTGCCCGACGCCGAGCTCGAGGCCCTGTTCGACCTCGGCTATCACACCAAGCATGTGGACACGGTGTTCAGGCGCGTGTTCGGATAGGGCGTGCCTGAGCCCATCCGCCTGAACCCGGACCTCGATACCCGCGACTTCGCCGGCGCGTTCCAGCGCGACGGCATGGTGCAGGTCCCCGACTTCCTCACGCCCGACAGCGCCGACCGACTCGAAGCGGCGCTGAAGACGGGGACGCCGTGGGGTCTGTCGCTGACCGACGCCGCCGGCAAGGGCGAATGGCTCTCGCCCCAGGCGATCCAGACACTGGGCCGCGAGGGCCTGGCGGCCAAGGCGCGCGAGGCCATGACCGGCGCGCGGACCGGCTTCGCCTTCAGCTTCCTGTCCTATCCCATCATCGACGCCCTGCTGGCCGGGAACGAGCCGGGGCATCCGACCCATGAGCTGGTCCAGCTGCTGAACAGCCCCGAGGCGCGGGACTTCTGCGCCGCCGTGGCGGGCGAAACGGGAATCACCAAGATCGACGCCCAGGCGACCCTGTTCCGGCCGGGCGACTATCTGACCCTGCACAACGACACGGGCGTCGGCGAACGGCGGGCGGCCTATACGCTGGGGCTGACACGCAACTGGCGGACGGACTGGGGCGGTCAGTTGCTGTTCCACGACGAGGCCGGCGATGTGCCGCGCGGGCTGATGCCGCGATTCAATATGCTGACCCTGTTCAGGACGCCGCAATGGCACACAGTGGCGACCGTCGCCCCCTATGCCGGGGCGCCGCGCCTGTCGATCACGGGCTGGCTGCGCGACGACAAGCCCTACGCCGAATAGGGGCGGTGACGGTCAAACGGGCCTTCGCGCCCCTCGCCGACGACCGGACCCGCGTCCTCGTCCTCGGCAGTCTGCCCGGCGACGCCTCGCTGAAGGCCGCCGAGTACTATGCCCACCCGCAGAACGGCTTCTGGCGGCTGATCGGCGTGGCCATCGGTCGCGACCTGCACGCCATGGCCTATCCCGACCGCGTCGAGGCTCTGCGAGTCTCGGGCATCGGCCTCTGGGACGTGATCGCATCGGCGGAACGGACGGGAAGCCTGGACGCCGCGATCCGGTCGCCCGAGGCGGCGGACCTGCGCGGCCTGATCGCCGGACTGCCGAGCTTGAGGGTCGTCGCCTTCAACGGCGCAACGGCGGCGAAGGGCGGGCGCAAGGTTCTTGCCGACGTCGAAGGGCTGACCTTGATCGACCTGCCGTCGTCCAGCCCGGCCCATGCATCCCGGACCCTGACGGAAAAGGCGGAACGCTGGGCCATCCTGAAAGACTTCCTCGCCGAGGACGCCTGAAGGCGGGCGACGCCTGCGGCGTTTTAGCCGCCATGCATCCTTTCGGGCTCCCACCCGTCTTTAGGTCCGACGCCGCCGATCACAGGCGGTTCTCAGGAGAGAAGCCATGAACACCCGTCTGCTCACGATTACCGTCGCCTCGGCCGCCCTGCTGGGCCTGGCCGCCTGCAACAGCGGCGCCGAGACTGACAACGCCGCCACCGACGCCGCGCCGGCGGCTGCCATGGCCCCCGCCACGACCGACCCGGTCGTGGGCGGCGCCTCGATGAGCCCCAGCGACACGATCGTCGCCAACGCCGCCAAGGCCTCGAATCTGACCACCCTGGTCAGCGCCGTGCAGGCCGCCGGTCTGGCCGAGACCCTGTCGGGCCCCGGTCCGTTCACGGTCTTTGCGCCGGACAACGCCGCCTTCGAGAAGGTGCCGGTCGCAACGCGCGAAGCCCTGCTGGCGCCCGCCGGCAAGGCTGACCTGACCAAGATCCTGACCTATCACGTCGTGCCCGGCCGTCTGACCGCCGCCGATCTGGCCACCCAGGCCCAGGCCAACGCCGGCAAGGTCGAACTGACCACCGTCGAAGGCGACACCCTGACGGTCAACGTGAACCCGGACGGTTCGGTCACCCTGACCGACGAGAACGGCGGAACCTCGCGCGTGACACAGGCCGACGTCCTGCAATCGAACGGTGTGGTTCACGTCATCGACACCGTCGTGATGCCGGACTGAATTTTTCGGTGAACCCTTTGCGTCTTGCCGCATTTGACTGAGGCGAGAGACGCAAAAGACATCGGGTGAGGCTATTCCCCCCAGCCCCCGATCAAGGAAGGGCCGCAGCTCCCCCCCGTTGCGGCCCTTTTTTGTTGTCTGCTCGTCATCCTCCGGCAAGCCGCCCTTGCGGCGCAGACCGGGGGCCCCATAGTCATCCTTCGGCCGATCGAAGATCGGACCGGGGGAGGCGCCGAAGGCGATCTGTTCAGGCAGACTGTCGGATGCAGACAAGTCGCGGCAGGTTCGCGCTCTCGCGCGCCGCTATGTCCCCCGGTCTCGCTACGCTCGCCGGAGGATGACGAAAAGCGGGATTACTCCCCGGCCCGGACCTGGTCGCGGGCCATGGAGGCCAGTTCGTCCATCTTGGAGCGGATCTCGCCCTCGGAGACACTCAGGCCGGAGCCCTTGAAGTCGCCGGCGATCTTGCGGAACACATCTTCGTCGCCCGGCTGTTCGAAATCGGCACGGACGACGGCCTTGCCGTATTCCTCGGCCGAATCGGGGCTCAGGCCCATCTTCTCGGCCGCCCACAGACCCAACAGCTTGTTGCGCCGGGCCATGGCCTTGAATTCCTGCTCCTGATCGAGCGCGAACTTGGACTCGAAGCCCTTTTCCCGATCATTGAAGGTCGTCATCAGTCGTCAGTCCATTCGTCGCGGGCCAGAGAATGAGACGGCTCCGCCGAGGTGGTCTATCGCTCCAGACCCCTGCAACGCAACGGATAACGGCTCGCATGCGGCGTCCCGTTCACGGACGATACCCACCTGTGGCGCCGGAGTCCGCACATGGGTTCGTTTGTGTCGCACGGCAGTTTCCGCTAAGGACCGCGCGACCCATTTCCCGCACAGCTCGAGACCGGATCGCGCCGCCCAGACGAGTTTTCTGGCCGCGCGATTTTCGTTTTCGGGCGATGCGCCATCCCGCCTGGGACCAAGATGATGAATTCGAAGCGCAAGAAGATCTACGAAGGCAAGGCCAAGATCCTTTACGAAGGACCGGAGCCCGGCACCCTGATCCAGTATTTCAAGGACGACGCCACGGCCTTCAATGCCCAGAAGAAGGCGACGCTGGAAGGCAAGGGCGTCATCAACAACCGCATCAGCGAGTTCGTGATGACGCGCCTGAACGGCATCGGCGTCACCAACCACTTCATCAAGCGACTGAACCTGCGCGAGCAGCTGATCCGCGAAGTCGAGATCATTCCGCTCGAAGTGGTGTGCCGCAACATCGTGGCCGGCTCGCTGGCGACGCGCCTGGGCCAGGAGGAGGGCACGCCCCTGCCCCGTTCGATCATCGAATTCTATTACAAGAAGGATGAGCTGAACGACCCGATGGTGACGGAAGAGCACATCACGGCGTTCAACTGGGCCTCGACCCAGGAGATCGACGACATCCTGGCCATGACCCTGCGCGTGAACGACTATCTGTCGGGCATGTTCGGCGCGGTCGGGATCACCCTGGTGGACTTCAAGATCGAGTTCGGCCGGGTGTGGGAAAACGACTTCAGCCGGGTCATCCTGGCCGACGAGATCAGCCCGGACAGCTGCCGCCTGTGGGACACGGCGACCGGCGAGAAGATGGACAAGGACCGGTTCCGCCGCGACCTGGGCAATGTGATCGAGAGCTATACCGAGGTCGCCAAACGCCTCGGCATCATGAAGGACATGCCGACCGTGATTCAGGGGGGACTGCACTGATGGCCAGGGTCAAGGTTCACGTTTTCCTGAAGCCCGGCGTTCTGGACGTCCAGGGCAAGGCCGTCGAAGGCGCCCTGAAGGGTCTGGGCTGGGCCGGCGTCGCCAATGCCCGTGTCGGCAAGCTGATCGAGTTCGATCTCGATGGCGTTGAAGACCCTGCCGCAGAGGCGGGGAAGATGTGCGAGACCCTACTGGCCAATACGGTCATCGAGAGCTACCGGATCGAACTGGCGTAGCAACCGCCACAGGCGGCGGTGGTTTCAGACTCCTCACGCAAGGCGCGACCCATGACCTTCATCCTGACCTCCAACGACCTCACCGACGGCGGGACGCTGAAGGACGACCAGGTCCAGGCCAGGGGCAACACCTCGCCGCATCTGGCATGGTCGGGGGCGCCAGAGGGCACGAAGTCTTATGCCATCACCGTGTTCGATCCGGACGCGCCGACGGGGTCGGGCTTCTGGCACTGGACGGTGGCCAACATCCCCGCCGACGTCCGCGAGATCCCGACCGGCGGTCCCGTGCCGGCCGGCGCGGTCGAGGGTCGAACCGACTACGGCGAGCCCGGCTTCGGCGGGGCCGCTCCGCCTGCAGGCCACGGTCCGCACCGCTATGTCTTCACAGTGTTCGCCGTCGACGTGGACAGCCTGCCGCTGACGCCCGGGGATTCGGGCGCCAAATACGGCTTCAACCTGCACTTTCACACCCTGGCCAAGGCGTCGATCACGGCGACCTACGAGAACAGGGGCTGAGTTCGAGGCCACCTTGTCGCGATCCAGCAGGATGTGGGCAATATCTACAATCGCCTGGGCCATATGGAAGACCGCGTGGATCGCATAGAGGTGCGTCCCGGACTCGTCGAACCCGCGCACTGACAAGCCGGACAATCCCTGCTAAACGCCCGCGCCATGAGCGCAGCCGTCATCGTCTTTCCCGGGTCCAACTGTGATCGCGACTGCAAGGTCGCCATCGAACGCTCGACCAACGAGCGGGTCGAGATGGTCTGGCATCAGGAGACCGAATTGCCTTCGGGCCTCGACCTGATCGTGTTGCCGGGTGGCTTTTCCTACGGCGACTACCTGCGCTGCGGAGCGATGGCGGCGCAGTCGCCGGTGATGCAGGCGGTGAAGAAGGCGGCGGACGACGGGGTCGTTGTCGTCGGCATTTGCAACGGCTTCCAGATCCTCTGCGAGGCCGGGATGCTGCCGGGCGCGCTGCTGCGCAACGCCGGGCTGAAATACGTCTGCAAGCCGATCTCGCTGGAAGTCGCCAACGGCCAGACCCGTTTCACCGCCGGCTATCAAGGCCAGCGCGAGGTCGTCATGACCCAGGGCAATGGCGACGGGAATTACTTCGCCGACGCAGAGACCCTCGCCCGGATCGAGGGCGAGGGTCAGGTCGTGTTCCGCTATGTCGACAATCCGAACGGGTCTGTCGCCGATATCGCCGGGCTGCAGAACGCGCGCGGCAATGTGCTGGGGATGATGCCCCACCCTGACCGCGCCTTCGAGGCCGAGCTGGGCTCCGCGGACGGCGCGACCCTGTTCCGGTCGATCTACGCGGCGGCCTAGGCTTCGTCGGAATCCTCGTCGCGTTCGAGGGTGCCCTCGGCGCCGGACTCGCCGATCGAGGCGAGTTCTCTGGCGCCGACGCCCAGACCCTGTTCCAGCGCAAGATTGGTCTCGACTTCTTCGGTGTCGGGGTCAGGCGATTCGGCGGGAATTTTGGGATCGACCATGGTCAGCGCTCCTGTTCGGGGGATGTGGGAAAGATAGCGTATCGCCGAACAGCCGGTTCCGGCTGAACTTTGATACGTGATGTGCGTAGTGTTGGGTATGAGCACCTCGCCCCCTCCGACTCTCGTCCCCGCCGACCCGTCACGGCAGACCCGAAGGCTGGCTGTCTTCGCCTGCATGGTCTTCGCGCTGGCGACCGGCCAACTGCAACAACTGGTGAACCTCGGGCAATCGCCGGCCGAGTTCGCTGCTGACAGCGACGCGACCCTGCGGGTCGTCGGCTGGGCCTTCGCCATCTGGGGGCCGATCTATCTGGGGCTGATCATCTACGCCGTCCGCCAGTTGCTGCCGAAGACACATGAGACCGAGATGCTGCGCGCATTCGGCTGGCCGTCGGTTCTGGCTTTGCTCGGCATCGGCTGGTGGATCCTGGCGGCCGCCTGGGACCAGGAGCTGGCGACGATCATACTGATCTTCGGGTCGCTGATCGTGCTGCTCATTCCGCTGTTGCAGAAAGCGGACGCCATCCGAAGCCTCGCGAAGGGCGACCGGGACCGATGGATGACGATCTGGCCGCTCGCCGCGCTGGCGGGATGGCTGACCGTGGCGGCGCCGGTGAACCTTCTGACCGTCGCAACAGGGAACGGCGACCTGCCGGCCATCCTTCCGCCGACCGCGTGGGCGCTGGTCGCTGTTGTCGTCGCGGCGTCGCTGGGCCTGTTCGTCACCTTGCGGACGCGGGTGCTGGCCTACCCCCTGCCGATCGCCTGGGGATTGTTGGGCGTATTCGTGGCCGAGCAGGAGAAGGGCAATGCCGTCCTGGCGTTCGGGTCCCTGGCGGCATCGCTGTTGGTGCTGGGGGGCGGCCTGATCATCGTGCTCGGACTGAGGCGCGCCGCGACCTGAGATCAGTGGTCCAGTTCAGGCGGGTGCTTGGGTTCACGCGAGAGTCCCGCTATGAGGCGCGGCCATGAGCGTTCCTGAAAAGACCATGGCCGAACTGGCCGCCGAATACGGCCTGAACCCCGCCGAGTATCAGGTCGTCCTCGACCGGCTGGGCCGCGAGCCGAATCAGCTGGAGCTGGGCGTCTTCTCGGTGATGTGGTCAGAGCACTGCTCCTACAAATCGTCGAAGATCCATCTGGGCAAATTCCCGACCACGGGGCCGCGCGTGATTTGCGGACCGGGCGAGAACGCGGGCGTCATCGACATCGATGACGGGGATGCGTGCATCTTCAAGATGGAGAGCCACAACCACCCCTCCTACATCGAACCCTATCAGGGCGCGGCGACGGGCGTGGGCGGGATCATGCGCGACGTCTTCACCATGGGGGCACGCCCGGTGGCCCTGCTGAACGCCCTGCGCTTCGGCGATATCGGGCACGAGAAGACCAGGCGGCTGGTGAAGGGCGTGGTGTCCGGCATCGGCGGTTACGGCAACTGCGTCGGCGTGCCCACGGTGGCGGGCGAGACCAACTTCCATTCCGGCTACAACGGCAACATCCTGGTCAATGCCATGTGCGTGGGCCTGGCGAAGTCGGACGCGATCTTCTACTCGGCCGCGCCGGGACCGAACATGTCGGTGGTCTATTTCGGCTCCAAGACCGGCCGCGACGGCATCCACGGCGCGACCATGGCCTCGGCCGAGTTCGACGAGGATTCCGACGAGAAGCGCCCGACGGTCCAGGTCGGCGATCCCTTCGCCGAGAAGCTGCTGATCGAGGCGACGCTGGAGCTGATGGCCTCGGGCGCGGTCGCCGCGATTCAGGACATGGGCGCGGCGGGCCTGACCTCGTCGTCGGTCGAGATGGCCGGCAAGGGCGGCGTGGGGATCGAACTCAACATGGACGCCGTCCCCCAGCGGGAAACCGGCATGTCCGCCTATGAAATGATGCTGTCCGAGAGCCAGGAACGGATGCTGGCCGTGCTGAAGCCCGGCCGCGAACAGGATGGTCACCGCATCTTCGAGAAGTGGGGCCTAGACGCCGCCGTCATCGGCATGACGACCGAGACCGGCCGGCTGGTGCTGAACCACCACGGCGAGGTGGTCTGTGACGTGCCTCTGGCGCCGCTGTTCGACGATGCGCCCCTGTATGACCGGCCGTGGGTCCAGCCCGCGCTGCATCCGCGCCTGTCGCCGGGCGAGGTTCCGGCGCCGACGGTGTGGGAAGACGCGGTGCTGAAGGTGCTGGCCTGTCCCGACATGGCGTCGAAGCGCTGGATCTGGGAACAGTACGACCGCCACGTGATGGCCGACACCCTCCAGGACTCGGCCACCGGCGCCGACGCCGGCGTGGTGCGGGTGCACGGCACGGACAAGGGTCTGGCCATGACCTCGGACTGCACGCCTCGCTACGTCCAGAACGACCCCTACGAGGGCGGCAAACAGTGCGTCGCCGAGGCCTGGCGCAACCTGACGGCCGTCGGCTCCCTGCCCATCGCCATCACCGACAACCTGAACTTCGGCAATCCGCAGCGGCCCGAGATCATGGGGCAGATCGTCCGCGCCATCGACGGCATGGCCGAGGCCTGCCGCGAACTGGACTTCCCGGTCGTGAGCGGAAACGTCAGCCTGTACAACGAGACCAACGGCGTCGCGATCCCGCCGACCCCGACCGTCGGCGCCGTCGGCCTGCTGACCAACTATGACATCGTGACCGGATTCTCGACCATGGAGGCCGGAGATTCTCTGGTCCTGATCGGCGAGACGCAAGGCGAGCTGGGCGCTTCGATCTATCTGCGCGAGGTGCTGGGCCGCGAGGACGGGGCGCCTCCGCCGGTGGACCTGAAACTGGAGCGCAAGACCGGCGACTTCGTGCGCGCGATGATCGAGGGCGGGCGCCTGACCTGCGTGCACGACCTTTCGGACGGCGGCCTGATCGGCGCGGCTGCGGACCTGGCGCTGGCGTCCGATGTCGGGGTGGTGCTGGACGCCTCAAGCGCGGCCCACGCCCACGTCCTGCTCTTCGCGGAAGACCAGGCCCGCTACCTGGTCGCTGTTCCGAACCCGCAGGACGTTCTGGCGGCGGCGCGCGAGGCGGGGCTGCACGCCTCGGTCGTCGGCCAGGCCGGGGGCGATGCCTTCGCCTCGACGGACCTGTTCAGCATCCCGCTGAAGCATCTGCGGGAAATCCACGAGGGCTGGATGCCCGGATGGATCGAGGGCTGAGACCCGGACGAACCGGGCCGCCCTTTCGGACGGCCCGGCGGGTTAGTTCGACTCGGTGATCAGCAGGGTGGAGGACGAAGCCTCTCCCACGGCGCCGACCCAGATGTCGTAGGAGCCGCTCGGCGGACGGCCCCAGGTCAGGACCGGGTTCAGGCCCTCGGCGTCATCATTGCAGTACCAGCGGCCGTCCGGGCCGTTGATGACCAGGCTGGTGTCACCGTTGGAGACGACCCCGAAGCTCAGCGGGAAGGAGCCGGCCGTATAGGTGAATTCATAGTCCGGCGCGCTGGCGATCATGCCGACGCAGGCCCCGCCCAGGCGCGAGGCGTCGATCGACCCGCCCGAATAGATGCTGACCTGGATAGGGTCCGGGGTGAAACCGGCGCGGGCGCGCATGCTGCCCGAGGTGGCGGCGGCGCTGGGGTCCTGTGCGGCAGCCGTGGTGGCGGCGGCGGCAGCCATCAGAGCAGCGGCGATGGCTGAGGCGAGACGTACAGTACGCATGGCTGGGGTCCTTTGGTTGACGGAGGAGTGCACCGATGCAACGCGGGGCTCCCAATTCGCCGGGCCCCCAAGGCGAGGCCCGGCATCATCAGTCCGGATGAAAGAATCAGTAGTCGAGGCTGCCTTCGGTGATGACCAGGGTCGCCGGGCCCGCGTCGCCGACGGCGCCGACCCAGATGTCGTACTGGCCGCTGGGCGCCTGTCCCCAGACCAGACCGGGGTTGAGGCCGCTGTTGTCATCGTTGCAATAGAAGCGGCCGTCGGGCCCGTTGATCACCAGGCTGGTGTCGGTTCCGGCCAGGACGCCGATGGCGAGACGACCGCCGGACGAGTTGAAGTTCAGCACGACATCCGGGCTGCTTCCGACCGTCCCGACGCAGGAACTTCCCAGATCGGAGGCCTGATTGCCGCCGCCCGAATAGAGTTCGACCGTCACTGGATCCGGTACGAAACCGGCGGAGAGAGACACGCTCTGTTGGGCGCTGGCCCCGGTTGCGAAAAGAGCCGCCGCACAAAGCGACGCCGTGAACATTGAGGTCTTCATTGTAGCCTCCTCCGTGATGAGACAGCCCCCTGCTGCCTGGCCGTAACATGACCTCCCGAAGCTTGGCCTTACAACCCTCTTATTTCTGACAATGTCGGATAGCGTACAAAACCTGACTGTCACATCAGAGGTCTATCGAGGCCGCCTGATTGGAGTTCGCCATGTCCCTGTTCCTGTCGCGCCGCCTGCTTCTGACCGGCCTCGGCGCCGGATCGGCCGCGGTCACCCTGCCTCGCGAGGGCCTGGCCCAGGCGGTGTTCGACGAGAATCCTTTCCAGCTGGGCGTCGCCGCCGGCGATCCCCTGCCCGACGGGTTCGTCATCTGGACGCGGCTGGCGCCCCGGCCGATGGAGCCCGGCTACGGCATGCCGCGCCAGGCGATGGCCGTGACCTGGGAAGTCGCCGCCGACGCCGGTTTCCGCACGATCGTGCGTTCCGGCGAGGCCATCGCCCGCCCGGAACTGGGGCATTCGGTCCATGTCGAGGTTGAAGGGCTGGAGCCCGGCCGCCCGTATTTCTATCGCTTCCGCGTCGGCAGCGAACGGTCCGGCGTCGGCCGCGCCAAGACCACGCCGGTCGTGGGCGCGTCCCTGGCCCAGGTGAAATTCGGCGTCGCCGGCTGTCAGGCGATCGAGAGCGGCTATTACACCGCCCACCGCAAGATGGCGGCCGAGGACCTGGATTTCGTCTTCTTCTACGGGGACTACATCTACGAGGGACGCGGCAACCGCACCTACGGCGGGACATCGACCCAGGAGAACCTGCGCGTCCATCAGGGCGGGGAGATCTATTCCGTCGACGACTACCGCCGCCGGTACGCCCAGTACACGATGGATTCCGATCTTCAGTCGGCGCGCCAGTCGGCGGCCTGGTTCGTGGTCTGGGACGACCACGAGATCGATAACAACTGGGTCTCCGACATCGATCAGGACGGATCGCCGGCCGAGGTCTTCGCCCTGCGCAAGGCGGCCGCGATGCAGGCCTTCTACGAGCATATGCCGCTGCGCCGGTCGTCCTTCCCGCGCGGCTCCCAGATGCAGCTGTATCGCAAGGCGACCTACGGCGACCTGCTGGACGTGCACCTGCTCGACACCCGACAGTTCCGCTCGGACCAGCCCTGCGGAGACCGGTTCAACTCGAGTTGCGAAGCCATCGATGCGCGTGAGGCCGAGATCCTGGGCGAGGCGCAGCAGGCCTGGCTGTTCGACGGGCTGAACCGCTCGCAGGCGAAGTGGCAATCGCTCGCCCAGCAGATCATGGTCATGGACCTGGATCGCAACCCGGGCGACGACTATGGCGTCAACCCGGACAGCTGGGCCGGATATCGCGTACCCCGGGCGCGGCTTCTGAACCACATCAAGGATCGGCGCATCGACAACGTCGTCGTCCTGACGGGCGACGAGCATCAGAACTATGCGGGCGAACTGTTCATCGACGGCCGCAATCCGGAAGGCGAGCCGATCGCGACCGAGTTCGTCGCCACCTCCATCAGCTCCGGCGGCGACGGGGTCGACCAGCGGCCCGACATGGCGGCGATCCAGTCGGTGAACCCGCAGCTGAAGTTCAACAACTCGCAGCGCGGCTATGTCGTCTGCGAGGTGACGCCCGAGCGCTGGCGCACCGACTTCAAGGTGCTGGACCAGGTTCACGACCGGACGGGCGTGCTGTCGACGCGCAAGTCGATGGTCGTCGAGGGCGGCAGCGCGCGGCTTCACGACGCCTGACGGATCGCGGCCGGAAACCCGACTCCGGAAAGCGGAGTCCAGATCGTCCGTTGAGTCCTGATCGACCTGAACGAAATCAGGACGTTGAGATTTTGACCGTAGTGGAATTCGACTATCTTGAGGGATAGGCGATCGCGCCGTCAGCGGCTGGATGAGACGATTTCAAAGACCTCCACGCGACGTGGGGGAGCGGGCAGCGGACAGCAAGACCCGGCGAGGATTTTATTCTCTTGTCGGTTTCGCCTGCGGCGCCGTGATGCGAGACGGCAGCCAGGTTTTGCAGCAAGCTGGCGACGACAGAATCCAGCAAAGGCCATCCATGATCCGTCATCCGCTCATCGTCGCAGCCGCCCTCCCCCTGTTGCTCGCCGCCTGTGACGGCGGCGGCGATCCGGTGCAGCAGGCAATGCGCGAAACCGCGACCGTCAACCAGGCCGCGACGGTGACGGCCGGCGAGGTCTCCGGGCCTCATGACGGAGATCATGGGACGGCGGGGAATCAGGCCTTTGCGGCCTCCGAGGCGGAGATGCACCGGTTGATGTCGGCGGCGTCGGGCGAGACGGTCGACCAGGCCTATATCGCCAAGATGATCGCCCACCATCAGGGCGCAGTGGCGATGGCCGAGATCGCCCTGCGCGAGAGCCGCGATCCAGATGTGCGGCGCATGGCCCAGATGGTCGTCGCTGCCCAGACGCGCGAGATCGTCGAGATGCAGGCCTGGCGACCGGCCGCGAACTGAACTTCAGGCCTCGTCGAGGAAGACCCTGAGCGCGTCGCGGCGACCCTCGAACAGGCGGTCGACGAGCGTGTCGACCTCCCCGGCCAGATAGTCCCGCCTCTCGATCGCGGCGTGGTAACGCTGGCGCCCGTCGTCGCGTTCTGAACGGACCGCGCCCTTGCGCATCAGCCGCCCGAGCAGGGTCTTGATGGTGGCGTCGCCCCAGGCATTGTCGGCCTTCACCGCCTCGATCAGGGAGGCGAACGACAGAGGGCCGTGACGCCAAAGGGCGGCCAGGATCGCGCTCTCCGCCTCCGTGACGGCGATGCGCGTCACCTCAGGCCCGCAAGACGGCGCGATCGACCCGGGCCTCAACGGCCCAGTGGCAAATGACCGCGACCACGCCGACGATCAGGCCCATGACCACGAGGAAGGTCGCCTCGGCCAGGCCGGGGGCCAGGACGTTGATCGGCTGGGGTCCGAACTTCGCGAGGGCGACGAACATCATCAGGCCGTTGAAGGCGGCGCCAAGCAGGCCGAGCAGGGGCGCGCCGAGTCGCAGCGCCGAGAGATAGGTCGAGCCGCCCGACAGATGCGGACCCGAGGCGACCTTCTTCACCGTCACGACGACGGCGGCGATGGCCGCGACGATCAGGGCGACGACGATGGCCTGTACGGGCACGGCGGCGTCGAAGAAGATGGTGACAGGCGTCATGGAAGGCTCCCTGGACTACGTTTGTAGACCAAGACGATTACACGCGTAATCTAAACCGTCAATGGCTTCGCTTCAGGCGGCTGTCGGGATGTGCTGGCTGAGACGGCCGCCGACGCGGATGGGTTCGATGCGGGTGGCGAGGCCGGTCTTGTCGTCGGTCTCGACATAGACGCCGCAGATGGTGGCCGGGCCGCTGGCGGGGTTGTAGCGGCCGCCGGAAATGCGGGTGGTGAAGCGCCGCAGGGGCTCTTCCTTCTCGTTGCCGATGACGGAGTCATAGTCGCAGCAGCCGCCGGCGTCGGTCTGATAGGCCGTGCCGCCGGGCAGGATCTGGCAATCTGCGGTCGGGACATGGGTGTGGGTGCCGATGACCAGGCTGGCGCGACCGTCGCAGAAGTGACCCATGGCCATCTTCTCGGAGGTCGCCTCGGCGTGCATGTCGACGATCACCGCGTCGGCGACATGACCCAGGGGGGCGGCGTTCAACTCGCGGTCCACGGCGCTGAACGGATCGTCGTTGGGGTCCATGTGGATGCGGCCCAGTACGTTCATGACCAGGACCGTCCGGCCGCTGTCAGTCTCGAACAGGTTGGCGCCGGCGCCCGGCGCATCCATCAGCCGCGGGTAGTTGGCGGGGCGGATCAGGCGCGGCTCGCGCACGATATAGGTCAGGGCCTCGCGCTGGTCCCAGGAGTGGTTGCCCAGGGTCAGGCAGTCGGCGCCGGCCATGAACAGCTCTTTCGCCGTGTTCTCGGTGATGCCGAAGCCGCCGGCGGCGTTCTCGGCGTTCACCACGACGAAGTCGAGCTTCAGCACCCGCTTCAGGCCAGGCAGGTGGTCGGACAGGCCGTCGCGACCGGACTTGCCGATCACGTCGCCAAAGAAGGCAAGTCTCATGGAGGATTAGACCTTTCGGGCGGCGGTATAGCCGACCTCGGTCAGAACGCCATGGAGAGGGATGTCGTGCGACTCCATGGGCAGTCTCGCGGACCTCTGGCCCGCGAAGGCGAAGCCGATGCGAAGCGCGTCGGGCCGCGCGGCGAAGGTCCGGTCGTAGTAGCCGCCGCCCTGCCCCAGCCGACCGCCGAAATCATCGAAGGCCAGCAGCGGGGTGATGATCAGGTCGGGATCGACGACCTCGGCCAGAGGCAGGGGCGCGGGGCATCCGGCGGCGTCCACCTCCAGCGGGTCGCCGGGGGTCCAGCGGCGGAAGATCATCGGGGCGTCCCGCTCCAGCGCCACCGGGAGACAGGCGGCGGCTCCAGCCGCGATCAGGGCGCGGGCCAGCGGCTCCGGATCCAGTTCGGATCCGATCGCGCGATAGAAGGCGACAAGGTCGGCGGAGGGAAGTTCAGCGGCATGGGCCGCGACGCGCCCGGCGGCGAGCGGCTCGACCGAGGCCAACCGGCGTCGGGCTGCGCGGGCTTCGGCGCGAAGGGCTGGCTTGTCCGGGTGGGTCAGACGGACGTCCGGGCGTTCTTGTCGTAGGTCAGGAGGATCACGGCCAGAAAGAGAGCGATCTCGGCCAGCATCAGCGCCCAGACCCAGGAAACATCCCGGAGCAGATTGCCGGTCAACAACATGGCGAGGATGAAGACGCCCGTTGAGGCCCAGCCTTCCCAACTCGCCGGGGAGGCGCCCCAACCCACTCGCTTCGGTCCGAACCAGCCGCGTTTCATGGCATCATCCCCGCGCGCGACCTGGGTCAGCGCCGATCGGCGCTCAAGCAGCGGGCGACCGCGTCGCGAGCGGTAGCGCCCAAAAGAGAGACAGGTTGGCGGCGCCGTAAGAGCCGTGAAGGACGGTTTAAATCCTCTCGAGCCTGGGTAGCCAGGTGGGCTCCGCGTATCCGACCCCACGAGGTCAGACAGGGGCAGATCCCTTCGAGTGAATTAAGGCCGCGAGGATGTGTTGCCTTCGACGAGAGCCACAGCATGACCCGCCGCCGACCAAGATAGTCCTTCACCGGGGGCGGAACAATGGCCGACTACAGCAGCGAAGCGATCTTCTCGATGCGGGCGGCGACGGCGTTCAGGGCCTCGGCGACGCCGGTGTCGGAAAGCGGGGTCGAGGCAGCGTCGGCGGAGACCGGGCCCGTCCCACCGCTCATCCGCACCTCATGCAGTTCGTCGGCCAGGACCAGGGCGGCCATCAGGAACAGGCGGATGTCGCCGACATGGCCCACGTCGCCCGCGACCTGGCGCACATGGACGTCGAATTGCTTGGCGAGGATGCGGACCCGCTCCTCCTGTCCGTCGGCGCAGCCCACGGCATAGGGGCGTCCGTTGATCTCGACCGTGACCGTCGCCATCAGGCGTCGTCCCGGGCAAGGATGTCGCGCACGGCCATGGCGGCGGCGGCAAGGGCGGCTGAGGCGTCACGCCCGGCGGCCTCGAGTTCGGCGATGCGGCGATGCTCGTCCGGCCCGGCGGGCAAAGGGATGGCGAACAGGTCGTCGTCGGCCAGGCGCGGCGCGATGGCGGGACGCGCCTTCAGCTCCAGCACCTTGCGTTCCAGCAAGGCGAGGGCCCGGTCGATCCTGTCGCGCGCAGCTGTCGAGGCGTCTGCCATCGTTTCCTCCAGATTTCGTATAGAACCCGCCGTGACGCCGGGGTAAAGCGGCGCGCCTCCCTTTTCCGCACCAAGACGAAAGGTCCATTCGTGGCCCGCCCCTCAGACGCACCCGAAAAAACGACCCCGAAGATGATGGCGGACGCCATACGCGTCCTGGCGATGGACGGGGTTGAGAAGGCCAACAGCGGCCACCCGGGCATGCCGATGGGCATGGCCGATGTGGCGACGGTGCTGTTCTCGAAATTCCTGAAGTTCGATGCGAGCCGTCCCGACTGGGCCGACCGCGATCGCTTCATCCTGTCGGCCGGTCACGGCTCGATGCTGATCTACGCCCTGCTGCACCTGACGGGCTACAAGGCGGCGACGACCGAACAGCTGTCGAACTTCCGCCAGTGGGGATCGAAGACGGCCGGCCACCCCGAGTACGGGCACATGCCGGGCATCGAGACGACGACCGGCCCGCTGGGTCAGGGCCTGGCCAACTCGATCGGCTTCGCCATGGCCGAGCGGCATCTGGCGGCGAAATACGGCGACGACCTGGTCGACCACCGCACCTGGGTCATCGCCGGTGACGGCTGCCTGATGGAAGGCGTGTCGCAGGAAGCGATCGCGCTCGCCGGCCGCTACAGGCTGAACAAGCTGACGGTCCTTTGGGACGACAACGAGATCACCATCGACGGCAAGGTCAGCCTGTCGGACGCGGTCGATCAGAAGGCGCGCTTCAAGGCCTGCGGCTGGGCCGTCAAGGCCGTCGACGGCCATGACATGAAGGCGATCAAGTCGGCGCTGCAGTGGGCGACGCGCCAGGACAAGCCGACGCTGATCGCCTGCAAGACCAAGATCGGCAAGGGCGCCGCCACCATGGAAGGCAGCCACAAGACCCACGGCGCCGCCCTGGGCGCGGCCGAGATCGCGGCGACGCGTCTGGGCCTGGCCTGGAACCACGCGCCGTTCGTGATCCCGGAGAATATCGACAAGGCCTGGAAGAAGGTCGGCAAACAGGGATCCAAGGCCCGCAAGGCATGGGAGGCGCGTCTCGCCGCCTCGTCGCAGGCCGCCGACTTCACCCGCGCCATGAAGGGCGACCTGCCGGAGAGCGCGTTCGACGCCCTGAACGCCGGCATCGCCCGACTGATCGTGGACCAGCCGGCCCAGGCGACGCGTCAGGCGTCCGGCGCCGCGCTGGACGCCCTGTTCGGCGCCGTGCCGGAACTGATCGGCGGCTCCGCCGACCTGACCGGCTCGAACAACACCTTCGTCAAGGGCACGCCGATCCTGGACGCGCCGACCTACGAGGGTCGCTACGTTAACTGGGGCATCCGCGAATTCGGCATGGCGGCGGCCATGACCGGTATGGCGTTGCACGGCGGGGTCATCCCCTACGGCGGCACCTTCATGGTGTTCTCGGACTACAGCCGTTCGGCGATCCGCATGGCGGCCCTGATGGGCATCCGCGTGATCCACGTCCTGACCCACGACTCGATCGGCCTGGGCGAGGACGGCCCGACGCACCAGCCGGTCGAGCATCTGGCGGCGCTGCGGGCGATCCCGAACCTGCTGGTCTTCCGCCCCGCCGATACGGTCGAGGCGTTCGAATGCTGGCAGCTGGCCCTGCAACACAAGGCGACGCCCTCGGCGATGGCCCTGTCGCGGCAGAAGACGGCGGCGGTGCGTGTGACGGCGTCGGACGAGAACCTGTCGGCCCGCGGCGCCTATGAACTGCGTGCCTCGAACGGCGAGGCCCGGGTCACCCTGTTCGCCACCGGCACCGAGATGCCGCTGGCGCTGAAGGCGGCCGAAACGCTGGAGGCCGGGGGCACGCCGACGCGGGTCGTCTCGGTCCCCTGCTTCGAACTGTTCGAGCAGCAGGACGCCGCCTATCAGGCCTCGGTCATCGGCCGGGGCACGGTGCGCGTCGCCTGCGAGGCGGCGATCAAACAGGGCTGGGAGCGGTTCATCGGCGAGGACGGCGCCTTCATCGGCATGACCGGCTTCGGCGCCTCTGCCCCGGCGGAGGTGCTGTACCGCGAGTTCGGCATCACGGCGGATGCGATCGTGGCGGCGGCCAAGGCTCGCCTGTAGTGAGCCGCATCGGCGCGGTCAGCCTGCTGGTCCGCGACTATGACGAGGCCCTCGCCTTCTATGTCGGCACGCTGGGTTTCGACCTCAGCGAGGACACCGACATGGGCGGCGGCAAGCGCTGGGTCCGGGTCACGCCGAAAGGCGGCGAGACCGCCCTGCTGCTGGCCTGCGCGACGACCGAGGCGCAGGTCGCCCGGATCGGCGATCAGGCGGGCGGCCGGGTCTGGCTGTTCCTGGAAACCGACGACCTGATGCGCGACCACGCCGCCTGGCTGGCCGCCGGGGTCACGTTCCGTGAGGCCCCAAGGTCCGAATCCTATGGCAAGGTGGTGGTCTTCGAGGATCTGTACGGCAACGCCTGGGATCTGATCGAACCGGCAAACTGAGGGGCGGCTGAGATGAAGACGATCACGAGTGCGGCGATGGTCGCCCTGATGCTCGGACTGGCCGCATGCGGTCAGGGCACGACCTCCCGGGCGGAGGGCGTCGCCGGTACGGCAGCCGACCCGATCCTGGTCGAGAAGCCCAGGCTGTCCGCCGATATCGAGGCCATGCCCCGGCTGTCCGGCGACAGCCCGGCCATCGTGCGCATCAATGCCGAACTGGACCGCCTCGACGCCACAGCCGTGGCGGATGCGGGCGAATGCGGGCGGATGGCCGACAGCCAGGAGGGCGACGGCTGGACCCGAACCATCACGCGACCGATGACGGGTCCGGCCTATCTGACCCTGCGCGAGCATCTCGAAATCTTTTGCGGCGGCGCCTATCCGTCGACGTCGCAGACCCCGATCACCTGGGACCTGTCGACCGGCGAGCGCGTGAACTGGGTCGCCCTGCTCCCGGGCCTGGGCCTGGTTCAGGACCAGGCCGAGGAAGGCATGCCGACCGACTACGTCTACAGCGTCCGCTCGCCCCGGCTGGAGACGCTGTACGAGCGCAAGATGCTGGCCGAGGCGACCGACGCCGAATGGCGGGAACAGTGCCGGGACGTCTGGACGCCCAAGCCGGGCGACGAGCTGGGTCAGGGCTTCCGCGTCTGGGCCGATGCCGAGCACGGCGGCGTGGCCATCGACGCCGACTATGCGCACGTGGTTCAGGCCTGTGGCGGAACCGTCTATCTCACCGCTGACGAGATGCGGGAGGCAGGCGCGCCTGCCGCGCTGATCGACGCCCTCGCCGCCGGCAAGACCGCCGGAAACTGGGCGCCCAGGGAAGATGCCGAAGCGGCTGAATAAGGACCATCTGATGAAACTGGGCACCCCTCTTTCCGACACCGCCGTCCGGGTGATGCTTCTGGGCGGCGGCGAACTGGGCAAGGAGGTCGCCATCGAGTTGCAGCGGCTGGGCTGCGAGGTGATCGTCGTCGATCGCTACGCCAACGCGCCCGCCATGCAGGTGGCGCATCGCAGTCACGTGATCCCGATGACGGACCCGCAGGTGCTGAACGGCGTCATCATGGCCGAGGCGCCGCACATCATCGTGCCGGAGATCGAGGCCATCGCCACCGAGGTCCTGGCCGATATCGAGGCGGCGGGGATGGCGCGCGTCATTCCGACCGCGCGCGCCACCCAGCTGACCATGAACCGCGAGGGCATCCGGCGACTGGCCGCCGAGGAACTGGGCCTGCCGACCAGCCCCTATGCCTTCGCGGGGTCGGCGGCGGAACTGGCGGCAGCGGCGCACGACATCGGCCTGCCAGTCTTCGTCAAGCCGGTCATGTCGTCGTCGGGCAAGGGCCAGTCCTTCATCGACGCCTATGAGGACGCCGCCAACGCCTGGGCCTATGCGCAGTCGGGCGGCCGGGTCGAGACGGCGCGGGTCATCGTCGAGGGGCGGATCGACTTCGATTTCGAGATCACCCTGCTCACTGTTCGCTCGCTGCGCGACGGCGCGGTCGTCACAGACTTCTGCGCCCCCATCGGCCATCGTCAGGTCAAGGGCGACTATGTCGAGAGCTGGCAGCCCCAGGCCATGAGCGCGGCCTCTCTGGCGACCGCGCAGGATATCGCGGGCAAGGTGACGGAGGCTCTGGGCGGGCTCGGCGTGTTCGGCGTCGAGCTGTTCGTGAAGGGCGACGCGGTCTGGTTCTCGGAGGTCTCGCCGCGTCCGCACGACACCGGGCTGGTGACACTGGCCACGCAGACACAGAGCGAGTTCGCCCTGCATGCGAGGGCGATCCTCGGTCTGCCGGTGGACGTCAGCCAGCGCGAAATCGGCGCCAGCGCGGTCATCTATGGCGGCATGGATGGGGTGGGGATCGCCTACGAGGGCGTGGCCGAGGCCCTGTCGGTCCCGACCGCCGACCTGCGCCTGTTCGGCAAGCCTGAGGCCTTCAAGCGGCGACGCATGGGCGTGGCCCTGGCGCGGGGCGAGACGACGGATCAGGCGCGCGAGCGTGCGACGCTGTCCGCAAGCAAGGTCAGGCCGGTGGCGGGGTAGCCGGCCGCTCCGCCGCTTCCGCCCGTAGTCGCTCGATCTGGGCCACGGCGATCATCAGACCCGGATCGCGACCGGCCCGGATTTCGCTCCAGTCCGTGTCCACGACGATGTCCGGCGTGACCCCCGTCTTCTCCAGGCGGATTCCTGCGGGCGTGGTCATGTCGGTCATGCCGATCCGGATCCCGCCCCCGTCCGGCAGCTCGACCAGGCGTGATGCGATGACCGCGCCGCGCGTCGGCTCTCCGACGATCACGGCCCGATCCAGTTCACGCGCCACCGCCGGATAGAGTTCGCCGCCGCTCGCTGAGGCGGAACCGACGAGGATCACCACCGGCCCGAGATAGGGTCGTTCCGGCGGCTCGACATTGTAGATGCGGTTGATGAAACGGCCCTGAGTGACCGCGAAGTCGATCCGTCGATCAAACAGGTAGGACAGCATCAGGCCGGTCAGGTTCAGGCTGCCGCCGCCATTGGAGCGCAGGTCCACGATCAGCCCGGCGGGCGGCGCTTGCGCCAGCGCGTCGAACTCGCCCTTGTACCAGTCGAAGGTCTCGCGGTCGAAATCGTCAAAGCGGATGTAGGCGATGTCGCCCTCGAGTCGCCGGGCTTCCATGCGCGGCAGGGGGTCCATCAGGACACCGGTCAGTTCGATCTCGTGACGCTCGCCGACCTCGTCGAGGAAGACGAACCGGTCGGCCCGGTCCTCGCGCGCGACCGAACCCAGGTGCGGGCTGGCCCCGTTGATGCTCTCGATCCTCCAGCCCGGCATCACCCCGGCCTCCGCCGCCGGACTGTCGGGACGGACGCGGAGCACCCAGCGCTCATCGCCGCGCGGCAGGATAACCACGCCGTAGGCCGGCCGCTGGGCGCCCGCGTCATTCGCGGCCAGACGCTCGCGGCGGGTGGGGCTGAGGGTCTGGGTGTGATCGTCGGCGAGCAACTCGACCAGTTGCTCCAGCCGGGCGTAAAAATCGAGCTCCGTCGGTTGCGCCACGGCCTCTGCGCGACGCGACGCAGCCTCGGCGGCGAAGTCCGTTCCGTTGAAGTCGCGGCTGTAGAACAGCCGTTCGACATAGCGGACCGCCTGATCGTAGACGCGCGCATTCAGGGCCGCGCGTTCGGCCGAACCGTCGGCGACCTGAACCGCCGGAGGCAGGACCCCTGGACGCTCGTAAGGGATGGTCTGGCAGGCGGACAGCGCCAGGGCGGCGGCGACAAGGCTCGAACGCAACCAGCGCAGGGCCGTCGTCGCGATCATGGTCTCAGAGGCCTTCGGAGCTGATGGCCGGGACGACCGTCACCCTTGCCGTGTCCTGACGGGCCAGGGCCGCGATGGCCGCATCGAGCGCCGGGTCCAGACCCGCGCGGCGTTCCTCGGCCGTGCGGACCACGACGATGTCGGGCTCAACGCCGCGCTTCTCCAGCCGCACGCCGCCGGCGGTGATGTAGTCGGCGCGGCTGAGGGTCAGACGGCCGCCGTCCGGCAATGGACTGTCCTGCGAGATCAGAACGGCCCCGGCGGTGTGTTCGCCGATGACGAGGGCGCGGCCGGATTCCTGCAAGGCCGCCGGGGTCAGTTCGGCGGCGCTGCGGCTTGATCCGTCGACCAGGAGGACGACGTCGTTGGCCACGGGGCCGGTCAGGGTCCCGCAGCCCGGCATGATCGACAGGGTCACCGGCCGGCCGCTGCGCGACACCCGCGTCGCCCATTCCTGGCGCGCCGGGAGGAAGCAGGACAGGGCCGCGTCGGCCTCGAGCAACAGACCGCCGGGGTTGCCGCGCAGGTCGATGACGACGTCGGTTTCTGGCGAGACCTCGGCAAGGCGTTGCCCCAGCCAGCGGCCGAGGCCGGACTCGAACCCTTCGATCCGCAGCACGACCACGCCGGGTCGCGACGCATCCACGCTGAAGGCCGGGATCGGATCCATGACGCGCGGGGTGACCGAGACACGCTGCAGGACGCCGGCTTCGTCGGTCAGGTCGAGCTGCAGCGCACGGCCTTCCTCGACGTCGAAATCGACACCCCAGGACTGGCCGTCGATGGCCTGGAGCACCCAGCCCGGCTGGAGGCCCGCTTCCGCCGCCGGAGATCCGACGCGGACATTTTCGATACGCCACTGGTCGCCGTCCTGACGGGCCAGGGAGACCCCCATCACCGCGCGCCGGGTCCGCTGCTGGTCCTGACGGCGGGCGACGGCGGCGGAAATGGCGCCGGCGTGATCGTCGTCCAGCAGGTCCAGCATGCCGCTGAGCGCCCGGTACAGGTCGCGGTCGTCGTCGGCGGCGATGGCCCGGGGTCGCCAGGTCTCGCGGACGGCGTTCCAGTCCAGGCCGTGCAGGTCCGGGTCGTAATACTGGCGACGAACGAGGTTCCAGACTGTGTCGAACACTCGCCCGTTCATGCGGGCGCGGTCGCGCGTCGGGATCGCGGGCGCCTCGATCGTCTCGACCGCCTGGGCGGAAACGGTCGAAGGCGCGAACGCCGCCCCCGTGAGGAGGACGGCGCCGGCGATCAGGGCAAGGAAGGCGCGGCGGGCGGGGAGAACCATCCCGGCCAGCCTAGACCGGCGAACCGCCGCGCCTCAAGTCACGAAACCGACGGCGCAAGAGCGGATCAGTCGGCGTGCGGCGGTGCGGGATGTCCTTCGCCTTCGTCGAGGAAGCCATTGTTGTCGGCGTCCATCTGGCGGAACGCTTCGCGTAACGGGGCCAGGAACTCTTCCTGCGAGACCTTGCCGTCGCCGTCCTTGTCCATCTCGCCGGGGCCGTCCGGACCGCCGAAACGATGGACGAAGACCTGATGCGAACTCGAACCGCCGGGGCCGGCGTGGGGCGGACCGCCCTCGCCCCCCCCCTCCGGGCCGCCGTGACGGAAGGAGAAGACGCGGACATCGCCGCCAGGACCGCCGGGGCCTTCGGGGCCCCCGAACATCATCATGCCGGGAGCGCCGTGACCGCCCGGGCCGCCTTCGCGGGTGATGATGTGAACGCCCGGACCACCGGGACCGCCGGGACCGCCCATCATCATCATGCGATGGCCGGGGCCGCCTTCGCCGGGACCGGCGGCCAGCTCTTCGGTCGACAGGCGTCCGTCGTCGTTCGCGTCGAGGCGATCGAAGGCGTCGCCCATCGGAGCCGAGAACTCCTCGCGCGTCACCACGCCGTCGCCATCCGCGTCGAGCCGGCCGGGGCCTTCGCCGCCCGCATTGACGATGCGGATCTCGGAGCGGGTCTCGACCCGGGGCGCGGCCTGATCCTGGGGTGCGGCGCCGTTGAGAGCGGCCAGCAGGGCGATGGCGATGACGGACATGAAGTCTTTTCCTTCAAGTTTCTGATCCGCCCTTGGACCATGGCGGGCTTGCCGGGGTATTTCAGGCTCCGGATCAATTGTTTCAGCCGTGAAATGGTACGGTCTATCTGTCAGGGCATGTAGGCGGCCATGAGCGATCCCTCCCCACGCATCCTCGTCGTCGATGACGATCCCGGCATTCGGGAAGTCCTGTGCGACTACCTGGGTCAGCACGGCTATCAGGCGCGCGGCGCGGCCTCGGCGGCCGAGATGGACCGGGCCCTGGCCGAAGGTCCGACCGACCTGATCGTGCTGGATCTGATGATGCCGGGCGAGGACGGGCTGTCGGTCGTGCGCCGGCTGTCCGGGACACCGCCCGTCGTCATGCTGTCGGCCATGGGCGAGGACACCGACCGGATCGTGGGGCTGGAGCTCGGCGCCGACGACTATCTGGCCAAGCCGTGCAATCCGCGCGAGCTGCTGGCGCGCATCCGCGCCGTCCTGCGCCGCCCGCGCGAGGACGAGGCTCCGGCGGGGGCGGCCCTGATGTTCGACGGCTGGCGGCTGGACCTCGTGCGGCGCGAACTGTCGCAGCCCGGCGGAGAGATCGTGGCCCTGTCGGCCGGAGAGTTCGGCCTGCTGCGCGCCTTCGCCGAGCGGCCCGGCCGGGTCCTGACCCGCGACCAGCTGCTGGAAGCCGCGCGGGGCGCCGACGCCGACGTCTTCGACCGCGCGATGGACGTCCAGATCAGCCGCCTGAGGAAGAAACTGGACGACGGCTCGGGTCGCGAACTGATCGCCACGATCCGGGGCGAGGGATATCGCTTCGACGCGCGTGTCCGACGGGCGGCCCGGGCCGGGGCGCGGGCATGAAACCCCGGTCTTCGCCCTTCGGCTCCATGTCGGTCCTGATGCAGGTCGCCCTGCTCTCCGTCTTCGCGGTCGTGGCCTCCCAGGCCGTGGTCTTCGCTGTCGTTCTCACCGCGCCGCCGCCGCAGCCCGCCGGGTTCGGCATTCCGGCCGCCGCCGACGCCCTGGCCGGACGGCCCGCCGAGACCTCCGACGGCCGCGCGCTCGTCCGCCGGGTCTCGGACCAGCCGCCCCAACACGACCTCGGCGGCGGACCGGTTGAACACGCGATCAGCATGGGTCTGGCCCAGAGGCTGGGCCGGGGGCCGGGCGACGTGCGGGTGTGGCTGTCGCCGGAACGCACGCACTGGCGCCCCGCCCTGCCGCGCGGGCCTCGCCCCGCGGATCAGGGGTCGCTGGTCGCCGGCGCCCGCATCACCGAGAGCCGTTCGAGCATTGTCTTCACCCGCCGCGCCGCGCCGGGCGAGGATCACCGGGCGGACCACGACGCCATCATGGCCGAGGTCGGCGAGGTGCTGGCGCAGCGTGGCATACCCTCGCCCCCTGGCTCGAACGACGTGCGCGTGGTGACGGCGGGCGAAGGACCGACGCGGTTCACGGTCACGGCCGACCGGCTGACCTTCGCGCCCTTCTCGGCCTCGGTGCGGATGGAGGACGGGCGCTGGGCCACGGTCGAGCCGCCGCGCGGCCTGATTGACCCGTGGCAGATGCGGCTGCTGATCGCCCTGGTCATCACCGCCCTGTTGCTGGCGCCGCTGGTCTGGCTCATGGCGCGTCGGTTGACCCGCCCGATCCGCCAGTTCGCCGAAGCGGCCGAGCGGCTCGGCGCCGATCCGGACGCCCCCCCTCTGGTCCCGTCCGGCCCGTCAGAGGTGCGCACGGCCATCGGCGCCTTCAACGACATGCAGGCCTCGATCCGGGGCCATATGCGCCAGCGCACCCAGACCATCGCCGCCATCGCCCACGACCTGCGCACCCCCCTGACGCGGCTGCGGTTCCGCGCGGAACAGGCGCCAGAGGCCCTGCGCGACAAGATGGCCGCCGACGTCGAGGAGATGGACGGGCTGATCGGCCAGGCCATGGCCTTCGTGCGCGGCGAGGTCCAGGCCGAGCGCCGCGAACGGCTCGACCTCGCGCATCTCGCCGCCGACTGCGCGGCGGGCTTCGCCGAGACCGGGGCGGCGGTGACCTTCTCGGGCGATCAGACCCTGCCGGTCGAGGGCGACCCGGCGGCCTTGCGGCGGGCGGTCGCCAACCTGATCGACAATGCGCTGAAGTTCGGCGACGCGGCTCGCGTCGAGGCGGTCCGGTCGGGAGACAGGGTCGTCCTGACCGTCGCCGACGACGGCCCCGGCCTGCCCGAGGCCGAGCTGGACACGGTGTTCGAGCCGTTCCAGCGCGGCGAACGCTCCCGCAACCGTCAGACCGGCGGCGCGGGGCTGGGCCTCGCCGTGGCGCGTCAGGCGGCGCGGGCGGCGGGCGGCGACGTGACCCTGACCAACCGCGCCGGAGGCGGGCTGGAGGCCCGGCTGTCCCTGCCGCTCGCAAGCTGAACCGTTACATCCGATCATCCCTTGTGACGCTCCCGGGGTTGATCCTCAGCGCCGCCGGTCCCATTGAAACGCCAACCATAAAACGCCGCTTCAGGAGCTCGCCCCCATGACCGTTCGCGTCGCCATCAACGGCTTCGGCCGCATCGGCCGCCTCGTCCTCCGTTCGATCGTCGAGCATGGCCGCCGCGACATCGAGGTGGTGGCGATCAACGACCTGGGGCCGGTGTCCACCAACGCCCACCTGCTGAAATACGATTCGGTCCACGGCCGCTTCCCTGGCACGATCGAGCACGGCGACGACTGGATCGATGTGGGCCTGGGCAAGATCAAGGTCACGGCCGAGCGCGACCCGGCCAACCTGCCGCACAAGGCGCTGAACGTCGACATCGCCTTCGAGTGCACCGGCATCTTCACGGCCCGGGACAAGGCCGAAGCCCACCTGAAGGCCGGGGCCAAACGCGTCCTGATCTCGGCGCCCGGCGACAACGCCGACAAGACCATCGTCTACAAGGTCAACCACGACACCCTGACCGCCGACGACATCATCGTCTCGAACGGTTCGTGCACCACCAACGCCCTGGCCCCCGTCGCCAAGGTGCTGAACGACCTGTTCGGCATCGAGCGCGGCTATATGACCACCATCCATTCCTACACCGGCGACCAGCCGACGCTGGATACGATGCACAAGGATCTGTACCGGGGCCGGGCCGCCGCCCTGTCGATGATCCCGACCTCGACCGGCGCCGCCAAGGCCCTCGGCCTGGTCCTGCCGGAACTGAAGGGCAAGCTGGACGGCTCCTCGATCCGCGTCCCGACGCCCAACGTCTCGGTCGTCGACCTGAAGGTCGTCGCCGGTCGCGAGGTCACCGTCGAGGAGATCAACGCCGCGCTGCAGGCCGCCGCCGACGGGCCGATGAAGGGCGTGCTGGCGACGACGACCGAGCCGCTGGTTTCCACCGACCTGAACCACATCGCCGCGTCCTCGACCGCCGCCCTGCCCCAGACCCAGGTCGTCGACGGCAAGCTGGCCCGCGTCCTGACCTGGTACGACAACGAGTGGGGCTTCGCGACGCGGATGGCCGACACGGCGCTGGTAATGTCGAAACTGATGTAAGCTCTCTTCCGCTCATCCCCGCGAAAGCGGGGACCCAGTCCTTTGGGCGACAATCGCCTTCCGTTTCGCGCACCGCTCATGACCCGGGTCATCGTGCCTCACGAAAGCACTGGGTCCCCGCTTTCGCGGGGATGAGCGGAGGAGATTTCGAATGACCTTCCGCACCCTCGACGACGCTGGTTCCCTGGTCGGCAAGACCGCCCTGGTCCGCGTGGACTTCAATGTCCCGATGGAGGACGGCAAGGTCACCGAAGACACCCGGCTGCGGGTCGCCCTGCCGACGATCAACAAGCTGCGCGACGCCGGCGCCAAGGTGGCCCTGCTGGCCCATTTCGACCGGCCGAAGGGCAAGGTCGTGCCGTCGATGAGCCTGCAGCCCGTGGTCGATGATCTGGAGCATCTGCTGGGCGCCCCCGTGCGCTTTGCCGGCGACTGTGTCGGCGACGAGGCCAGGGCCGCCATCGCCGACATCGACGCCGGCGGGGTGATCCTGCTGGAAAACGTCCGCTTCCACGCCGGCGAGGAGGCCAACGACCCGGCCTTCTCCGCCCAGCTGGCCGAACTGGCCGACCTGTACGTGAACGACGCCTTCTCCGCCGCCCACCGCGCCCACGCCTCGACCGAGGGTGTCGCCCACCTGCTGCCCGCCTATGCCGGCGAGTCGATGCGGCGGGAGCTGGACGCTCTCGACGCCGCCCTGGGCAACCCCAGGAAGCCCGTCATCGGCATCGTCGGCGGGGCCAAGGTCTCGACCAAGCTGGACCTGCTGAAGAACCTTGTCGGCAAGCTGGACCGGCTCGCCATCGGCGGCGGCATGGCCAACACCTTCCTGTTCGCGCAAGGGATCGACATCGGCGGCTCCCTGGCCGAACGCGACATGGCCGAGACCGCCCTCGAGATCATCGCCGAGGCGAAGGCGCGGGGTTGCGAACTGCTGCTGCCCGTGGACTTCGTCGTGGCCACCGAGGTCAAGCCCGGCGTCGCCTGCCGCGCCGTCCCCGCCGGGGACACCCTGTCCGCCGACGACAAGATCCTCGACGCCGGCCCGGCCACGGTCGCGCGTCTGGTCGAGGCGATCACGGCGTCGAAGACTTTGATCTGGAACGGACCGCTCGGCGTGTTCGAGGTTCCGCCCTTCGACGCCGCCACGGTCTCGGTCGCCCACCACGTCGCGGCCCGGACCAGGGGCGGACATCTTGTCGCGGTCGGCGGCGGCGGCGACACGGTCGCGGCCCTGCACCACGCAGGCGTGGCCGACGACATGACCTTCGTCTCCACAGCAGGCGGCGCCTTCCTGGAGTGGATGGAGGGCAAGCCCCTGCCCGGTGTTGAGGCGCTCAATCGGTGACCCATCAACGTTCAGCTAGCTTTGATCGTTAAGACGGAATTGGTAATCGGCGTTCATTCTGGCCCCTTCATCGGAGGGGCAATATGAAGGGCGTCGTTTTCAACCTCTTGGAGGAGGCTGTAGACCGCGCCTTCGGACCCGATACCTGGGATGGGCTGATCGACGCCTCCGGCGTATCGGGCGCCTACACCTCTCTCGGCAACTATCCGGACGAGGAGATGGAAGCGCTCGTAGCGGCCGCCTCCGAGGCACTGGCGCTGGATCGCAACCAGGTGCTCCGATGGTTTGGCCAGAATGCCATTCCGGTGCTTGCGGAGCTCTATCCCGGCTTCTTCACCGGGGCCGTTGATGCGCGCAACTTCGTCGAAGGCATCAATCACATCATCCACGCCGAGGTTCGCAAGCTCTACCCCGGCGCGGCGTGCCCGCATTTCCGCCTCCATGCCGACAGTTCGGGCGATCTGGTCATGGACTATCTCTCGACGCGCAATATGTGCGCTCTGGCCCAGGGGTTCGTCGAGGGAGCGGGCGCCTGGTACAGGCAGTCCGTCGATTTCCGACATGTCCAATGTACGCAGGATGGCCACAGCCACTGCACATTTGCCATGAACTGGTCAGCCCCCGAGGCGAGGACGGCAGCAGCGTGACAGACGAACAGGCCGCGGTTGCAGGCGCGACGGAAACGAGGCGTCTGGAACAGCGTCTGATGCGCGAACGAGCCGCGCGGAGAGAGGCCGAAACCATCGCCGAGGCCGTCACGCGAAGGCTCTTCGACCAACAGCGCCGTCTGGAATTGATGCAGGCCGTGGCGACCGCCGCAAATTACATGGACGACCCGGCCGACGCCTACCGGTTCTCGATCGAACGCATATGCGAGCATACGGGTTGTTCCGTGGGCCATGTCTGGGTGATGGCCGATGACCAACCGGATAGCGGCCTGGTCTCGGCCGGCATCTGGTATCCGGCTTCATCGTCGGCAACGCCGTTCCACAGCGGGAGCACCATGCCGCACCTGATCCCGGAGATGAGCTTGCCCCACCGGGTCCTGGTTCAGGGTCGAGCGATCTGGAGCGAAGATCTGACGCGCGAGGCGGATTGTCCGCGCGCCCGGGCCGCACTCAGCAGCGGCCTGCGCGCGGGGTTTGCATTTCCGGTTCTTGTCGGCGACGAGGTGGCCGCCGTGCTGGAATTCTTCCAGAGCCGGGTGGCCCCGGCTGACGAGGCCCTGCTCGAAACCCTTGATCGCATGGCCTCCATTCTCGGCAGGGTGGTCGAGCGTCATCGGGGCATAGTGCGTCTGCAGCAAAACTACGAACTGGCCGCACAACGCGACGCCGCCGAACAGGCCAGTCAGGCCAAGTCCGCTTTCCTCGCGGTGACCAGCCATGAGGTCCGCACCCCTCTGAACGCCGTCCTTGGCCTCGCGGAGGCGCTCGGGCGGGAGTCCCTGACGCCCAGTCAAAAGGAACTGAACGACGGGATCCTGGAGGCGGGCGGTATGCTGCTACGGCTCCTCAATGCCGTGCTCGACATGTCCAAGATTGAGGCCGGCGAGGCCGTGCCGCTGCTCGACGATTTCGATCTCGCCACGACCCTGCGGTCTATCGTCTCCATCTGGAAGCCACGCGCACTGGACCTTGGCATCGAGCTCCGCCTTGAGGTTGCCGGAATAGGCCCCGGCCGCGTGAGATCCGACCAGGGCCGTATTGAACAGTGCCTCATCAATCTGATCTCCAACGCCATCAAATTCACCCCGCCGAATGCCGAGGTCATCTTACGCGCGTCGTCAACGGAAGCCGGCGCGCGCTTCGAGGTAATCGACGGGGGGGTGGGCGTGCCCGAGATCGATCGGGACAGGATTTTCCGGCCTTTCGAACAGACCCAGGCCGGCCGAAAGGCCGGAGGGGCCGGGCTTGGCCTTTCGATCTGCGTTGGCAACACCCGCATGCTCGGCGGAGATATCGGCACCGATCGGGACGAGCTTGGCCGCAGCCGCTTCTGGTTTACCTGTGATCTCTTGCCTTGCGAGGAAGGAGGCGGCGCAGCAACCGAGGAGGTCGCCGTCAGCGAAGTGCCTCGCGGCCTCCGGGTACTCGCGGCCGAGGACAATCTCGCCAATCGCCGAGTGCTGCAGGTGCTGCTTGCGCCCGCCGAGGTCGTCCTGACCCTCGTCGAGGACGGCGCCCAGGCTGTCGAGGCCCTGCGCGGCGCGCGTTTCGATCTCATTCTGATGGACGTCAATATGCCGGTCATGGGCGGCGTTGAAGCCGTGGGCCTGATCCGTGCAGACGGCCTGGCCAACGGCGCGCCGATCTACATGCTGACCGCCAACGCCTTCGTCGACGATGTCGAACGCTATCTCGCGGCCGGCGCCGACGGCGTTGTGACCAAGCCGATCAACGTGGCGGAACTCTTCCGGATTCTCGCCCCGGCCCCGAGCGCTCCAGCCGCAAAGGCCAACTAGGGCCCGGCTGCAACAATGCGGGACTTCGTCGGAGCCCAACGCCAGATCGTCGCATAATAGAGGGTCTCGGGAGACACCCCATGGCGCGCATCACGCTGCGACAGCTTCTCGACCATGCGGCCAAGAATGACTACGGCCTGCCGGCCTGCAATATCAACAACATGGAACAGGGTCTGGCGATCATGGAGGCGGCCGAGACCGTGGCGGCGTCGAAGACTTTGATCTGGAACGGACCGCTCGGCGTGTTCGAGGTTCCGCCCTTCGACGCCGCCACGGTCTCGGTCGCCCGCCACGTCGCGGCGCTCGCCCGGGGCGGACACATCGTCGCGGTCGGCGGCGGCGGCGACACGGTCGCGGCCCTGCACCACGCAGGCGTGGCCGACGACATGACCTTCGTCTCCACAGCAGGCGGTGCCTTCCTGGAGTGGATGGAAGGCAAGCCCCTGCCGGGGGTCGAAGCGCTGCGCGCCTAGCCCCGGGCCCGCTGTCAACCTCCTGTTGGACGTCTGAAATTACTGGATTTCTTGCTGGGCGTTAAGAGTCCCATTTCGCATCAGGAGTAGTTCACCTTCGAGTTCGAAGGAGAGTTTTATGAAGGGCGTTATCTTCAACCTGCTGGAGCAATCCGTGCAGCGCGCGTTCGGAGCCGACACCTGGGACACGCTGATCGAGAGTGCCGGGGTGTCGGGGGCCTACACCTCGCTGGGCAACTATCCCGACAGCGAGATCGAGGCGCTGGTGACCGCGGCGATGCAGGCCCTCTCGCTGGACCGGAACCAGGTGCTGCGCTGGTTCGGCCAAAGCGCCATCCTCGTTCTGGCCGAGCTCTATCCAGCCTTCTTTGAAGGTCCCCGTTCCGCGAGCGAGTTCACGGCCAGCGTCAACACCATCATCCACGCCGAGGTCCGCAAGCTGTATCCCGGCGCCGCCTGCCCCTATTTCCGTATCTCGGATGGGACGGATGGCCGGCTGCTCATGGAGTATCTGTCGACCCGCAACATGTGCGCCCTGGCCCAGGGCTTCGTTGAAGGGGCCGCCGTCTGGTATGGTGAAGAGGTCATGTTCGAGCACGCGGCCTGTACCCAGCGCGGTGATCCGCACTGCACGTTCTTGATCAGCTGGAAAGCAGCCCGAGACCTCGGGGTCGCCGCCGCGTGACAATCGCCCCGCAGCGAACCGGGCAGCCCGATCCCGCCACCCAGATCGCGCACCTGGAACGCCGCCTCGCGCGGGAGCGCGAGGCGCGTATGGCAGCGGAAGCCATAGCCGAAAGCGGCATCCTGGCCCTGTATCAACAGCAGGAACGCCTGCGGATCGTCCAGGCCGTCGCGACCGCCGCCAATCTCGGCGACGATCCAGCCATCGCCTTCGCCGAGGCCTTGCGGGAAGTCTGTGCCTTCACCGGCTGGCCAGTCGGCTACGTCTGCATGTTCGACGACGACGACCCCTCCCGGCTGGTGTCTTCGGGCGTCTGGTACGGTGCCGACGAACCGCACCTGGCGCCGTTCCGCGAGGCCTCCGCGCATATTACCTTCACCTCCGGCGTAGGCCTGCCCGGCCGGGTACTGGCGGCCAAGGCGGGAGTCTGGGTCGAGGACGTGACGCTGGAACCGAACTTCCCGCGCGCGCTGGCCGCGGGCCGCGGCGCCCTTCGCGGCGGTTTCGCCTTCCCCGCCCTGATCGGCGAGGAGGTGGGTGCGGTGATCGAATTCTTCCAGCGAAGCGCGGTCCCCCCTGACCCCGAACTGCTGGATATGCTCAACCAGATCGGAGCCCAGCTGGGTCGGGTGGTAGAACGCTATCGCAATGCCCGTCGCCTGCGAATCCACAACGCCGAGCTGACCACACTCTACGCCGAGGCCCAGGGGCAGAAGGAGGCCGCGGAGGCCGCCAGCCGGGCCAAGTCAAACTTCCTCGCCGTCACCAGCCATGAGGTGCGCACGCCGCTGAACGCGGTGCTGGGCCTGTCCGAGGCGTTGAAACGCGAGCCCTTGACGGGGGCTCAGCATGAATTGAACGACGGCGTGCTCGCCTCTGGGCAAATGCTGCTGCGGCTGCTGGACGCGGTGCTCGACATGTCCCGCATTGAGGCCAACCAGGCAACGGCGCGGTTGAGCGATTTCGACATCCGCGCAAAGCTTCAGGCCATCATCTCCATCTGGACGCCGCGGGCGCAGGAGATGGGCGTGGTGCTGCGGCTGGACACATCGCGCCTCGACCTCGATCGAATCCGGCAGGACGAGGGCCGGGTCGAACAGACACTCGTCAATCTGATCTCAAACGCCCTCAAATTCACCCCTGCGGACGCCGAGGTCCGGATCGTCGCCGCCTCCGCGAACAACCAACTCCGTCTCGAGGTGATCGACGGCGGACCCGGGGTGCCTGAGGCAGATCGGGAGCGGATTTTCGAGGCCTTCGAACAGACCGACTCCGGGCGTGCCATCGGCGGGGCCGGGCTCGGCCTGTCGATCTGCGTCGGCAATGTGCGGGTGCTGGAGGGACAGATTTGCGCCGACCGTACGGACGACGGACGCAGCCGGTTCTGGTTCAGCTGCCCGGTCGGCGACGCGGCCCCTGCCGAGGATTTGCCCATACCCCTCGCGCCGGCCAGGGGACTGCGCGTGCTCGCCGCCGAGGACAACGCCGGCAACCGGCGGGTGCTGCAGGTCCTGCTGGCGCCTGCGGGCGTCGAGCTGACGCTGGTCGAGAACGGGCTTCAGGCGGTCGAGGCCCTTCGAGCCGGTCGATTCGACCTGATCCTGATGGACGCCAACATGCCGGTGATGGACGGCCCCACGGCCGTGCGCCAGATTCGCGCCGAAAACATCGCAGGCGTCGCCGCCGTACATATGCTCACGGCCAACGTCTTCGCCGAGGACATCGCACGCTATCTCGCGGCCGGCGCAGACGGCGTGCTGGCCAAACCGATCCAGCTGCCGCTGCTTTTTGCGGTGCTCGCCGAGTGCCACGATGCGGACGTCGGCCAGCGGCGCATCGGCTGATCCGCCCTGTAACACGGCGTGACTTCGCCGCCGTCGCCCGGTAAGCCTGCCGCAAACAGACACTGGCTAAGGGGTTTCACACCATGGCGCGCATCACGCTGCGACAGCTTCTCGACCATGCGGCCGAGAACGACTACGGCCTGCCGGCCTACAATATCAACAACATGGAACAGGGTCTGGCGATCATGGAGGCGGCCGAGGCCGTCAACGCGCCGGTCATCATCCAGGCCTCGCGGGGCGCCCGCTCCTACGCCAATGACATCGTCCTGGCCAAGCTGATCGACGCCCTGGCCGAGCTCTATCCGCACATCCCGGTCTGCATGCACCAGGACCACGGCAACGGCCCGGCGACCTGCGCCACCGCCATCCAGTACGGCTTCACCTCGGTGATGATGGACGGCTCGCTGATGGAGGACGGCAAGACGCCCGCCGACTACGACTACAACGTCGACGTCACCCGTCGCGTCACCGAGATGGCCCACAGCTGCGGCGTCTCGGTCGAGGGCGAACTGGGCGTGCTCGGCTCGCTGGAGACCGGCATGGGCGAGGCCGAGGATGGGCACGGCTTCGAGGGCAAGCTGGATCACTCGGCCCTGCTGACCGATCCGGATCAGGCCGTCGACTTCGTCAGCCGCACCAAGGTCGATGCCCTGGCCATCGCCATGGGCACCTCGCACGGCGCCTACAAATTCTCGCGCAAGCCCGACGGCGAGGTCCTGGCCATGCATGTGATCGAGGAGATCCACCGCCGCCTGCCCGACACCCACCTGGTGATGCACGGCTCGTCGAGCGTGCCGCAGGACCTGCAGGACATCATCAACCAGTACGGCGGCCAGATGCCCCAGACCTGGGGCGTGCCGGTCGAGGAAATCCAGCGCGGCATCAAACACGGCGTGCGCAAGATCAACATCGACACCGACAACCGCATGGCCATGACCGGCGCGGTGCGGAAGATCCTGATGGAAAAGCCGGGCGAGTTCGATCCGCGCGCCTGGCTGAAGCCCGCCAAGGAGGCGATGCGCAAGCTCTGCATCGAACGCTACCAGCAGTTCGGCTGCGAGGGGCAGGCGTCGTCGATCCGACCGATGTCCACCGCCCAGATGGCAACGCGATACGCCAAGGGCGACCTTGACCCGGTCTATGGCCGCGAGCTGAAGGCGGCTTCGTAAAGCGCGACTTCGCAACCGGCCCGCATCGGACCCCGCCTGCGCTCGGGGTGGTTTCAAGGGTGGCTGCCACGCGTCCGAATTTGCCCAGACCCTGATCTGGCGGCGTGGTTTCCTGGTCCACGCGGCTCAACTTCACGGGAAACGGCCCTGCTGCCGCGCCGGGGAGCCACTCCAGTGGATCCTTCAACTCGCTGTGAATCGCCTCAATTCCCGAATCCGCCGGGCCGGCGCGAACGCGTGCCAATTTGGAGGACGGCCACGACCGGGGAGATCGGCATGCGGCCCGCTGTCGCTATCGGTGACCCCGCTCGGGGGGGCGCTGAAGCCCCCGTCCGCGTCCCGCTGGATCTGCCCCTGGCCCGCTGTCGCTATCGGTGACACCGCTCTGGGCCGGTTGCTGTAGCCCCCGTCCGCGTCCGGCTGGATCTGCCCCTGGCCCGCTGTCGCTATCGGTGACCCCGCTCTGGGCCGGTTGCTGCAGCCCTCGTCCGCGTCCGGCTGGATCTGCCCCTGGCCCGCTGTCGCTATCGGTTAGCCCGCTCTGAGCCGGTTGCTGTAGCCCCCGTCCGCGTCCGGCTGGATCTGCCCCTGGCCCGCTGTCGCTATCGGTGACCCCGCTCTGGTTTTGACCGAAGCCGGGCCGATCCGTTGAATCGGAATCGGATCGCCCCGTATTGGTCTGCGCCACGGCCTGACCTGTTACCAGAGACAAGGCGGTTCCGGAGATGGTCGCTCCGCCGATGATCCTTGCCATGAAGGACCGGCGGTGGATTTTGCCCGTCACGGGGGTCTCCTCTGATCAGGCGCCGAACAGGTCGCCGAACGTCAGGTAACGTCCGCCGAAATCCAAGTGGGCCATGGTGAGCCGTCTTTAGAGCGCCGATGTGTGTCGCCTGGTCTGCTGGGTGTCCTTGATTCAGATCAACACGGGGAGGCCGTTGTCAGCACCGGGCTGATCTGAAATGCGTAGACCCAAGTCAAGGCTCAGGACCATATTGATCTGGATCAAGGACGCTCCCTACTCGGATGAAAGACATTGATGATCCGGATGGACCGATCAGGCCCGCCCGGATTGCGGCAGACCTCATCTCGCGTGCGGCGACCAGACCGGCGCGTCAACAGGGGAGACCAGAGTGGCGAGCAAGATCAATCGCAGGTCCTTCATGGCAAGGATCGTCGGCGGAGCGGCAATTTCGGGAAGCGCACTGTCTCTCGTATCGGGTCAGGCCGGGGCGCAAACCTACACCGGTCGATCGGATTCCGATCCAACGGATCGCGCCAACTACGGTCGCAACCAGACGGGTTACTCCGACCACGACAGCACAGATCTCGCCAATCAGGGACGCCCCCCGACCGGCTACTCGGATAGCGACAGCGGGCCACAGGCCGATCCAGCGAATCAGGGTCGGGGTCGGGACCGACCGCCCCCGAGCGGCGTCTCCGACCGCGACAGCACCGATGCGGCCGGAGAGGGACGGAACCAGACCGGTCGCTCCGATAGCGACAGCACGGATCTCGCCAACCAGGGACGGGGGACGGGCTGCACCGACAGCGACAGCGGGGAAGGTCGGGATAGCGTCGGCTATGGCCGCTGTCCCGATGGACAGAAACTCTAGCGGCCTCATCGGGGCCGGGAATCGAGCTCATGCACAACCGGCTGGAAGACCCGCTCGGGTGGCTCCTGGGTGACGCGGCGGGGCGGTTCCTCGACACCTGTTTCGAAATGGAGCCGGTGGTCATTCATCACGGGGATGCCGAACGCTTCCGGCCGCTGCTGTCGATCGCTGCTGTTGACCGGAAGATCGCCGAGCTGGATTTGCGCGAAGGCATATTGTCGATGGCCAACGCGAAGGAGCCGATCCAGAATTCGGACTTCGTCGCCGCCAATGGCGTGGTCGATCGCGTCGCAGTGGCCCGTCTGTACCGTCGCGGCGGGACAGTCATTCTCAATCAGCTCCACCAGTCCGATATCACCCTGGCGGCCTTCTGCCGGGCGGTGGAAAGGATTTTCAGCTGCCACGTCCAGACAAACATCTATCTGACGCCGCCTGGATCGCAGGGATTCCACACCCACTACGACAGCCATGATGTCTTCATCCTCCAGATCGAGGGTGAAAAGGCCTGGCGGCTCTATGACAGACCGGTCGACGCCCCCTATCGGGGAGAGTCCTTCGAACCCGGCAAACATCCGGTCGGCGAGCCCCGCCAAAGCTTTACGCTGAAGGCGGGGGATTGCGCCTATGTGCCTCGTGGTCTGATGCATGACGCCTCGACCTCTGGCGAATGCGCCTCGCTGCACATCACATGTGGTCTTCTGGTGAAGACGTGGGCTGACCTCATGCTGGAAGCGGTGTCTCAGGTCTGCGTCGAGGACCCCAGCTTCCGACGGAGCCTCCCGCCCGGCTTCGCCAATCCTGGTTTCGACCGCAGCCAGGCCCAGGAACATTTCTCGGAGCTGGTCGCCAGGCTTGCCGGCCTCGTCGAAATGGGCCCGTCTCTGGATGTCATCACTGATCTTTTCATTCGATCGCGCGAGCCCGATGTCCGCGGCGCGATCGAGGGCGCCTCAAGGCCCCTGGCCGCGCGCTATCGTGCCCGCCCGGCGCTCTGGAAACTCGAGGATGCGGATCCAGGACTGCGCCTTGTCGTTCCGGGCGGGGACATGACCTTCGCTCGAGCGCCCCGGGCTGTCCTCGAGCGGGCGCTCGATGGCGAGCCGTTCGCGCCCCACGACCTGGGATGGGAGGAGGCAGAGGATGTGATCCGGCGCCTCGCCACGACCGGATTGATCGAACCTATCGACTGAACGCCCCCAAAGGCAGTAGTGCGTGCGCGGTGTGAGCCCATGGCTCGTTCGCCCCGTCAGACATGCGGCCGGTACCTCGCCGGCGGCCTGAAGATCGGCACGGCGCTTGAGGGGAATTGGGCCCATTCTTATTCTCGAAGCTCGCATCGAGGCGACCGGCGAGCGGCTCGACAAGGCTCTTGCCCTCGCATTTCCAGAACTCTCCCGGGCGCGTCTTCAGGCCCTGCTGCTGCAGGGCGCCGTTTCCGTCGATGGTCAGGTCATCACCAGCGGGTCGGGCCGGGCCGGGCCGGGACTCTATCGCGTGGATCTCCCTGCGGTGGTCTCCGCCAATCCGGAGCCGCAGGCGATCAGGCTGACCGTCCTCTATGAGGACGCCGACCTGATCGTCATCGACAAGCCTGCCGGCATGGCCGCCCACCCGGCTCCCGGCACGCCGGACGGCACCCTGGTCAACGCCCTGCTGCATCACTGCGGCGACAGCCTGTCCGGCATCGGCGGCGTCGCTCGCCCCGGCATCGTCCACCGGCTGGACAAGGACACCTCCGGCGTCATGGTCGCCGCCAAGTCCGACCGCGCCCATGCCGGCCTGTCGAAACTGTTCGCCGCCCACGACATCGAACGCACCTATATCGCCCTGACGCGCGGGATGCCTTTGCCCGAGCGCGGCCGGATCGAGACCCAGATCGGCCGCTCCTCCTCGGACCGGAAGAAGATGGCGGTGCTAAAGGTCGGCGGACGCAACGCCGTCACCGACTATGTGGTTCAGGCTCGCTACGGCGTGCCGGCGAAGGCCGGCGCTGCGCCGCTGGCGGCCCGCGTCGCCTGCACCCTGCATACGGGCCGCACCCACCAGATCCGGGTGCACATGGCGTCGAAGGGGTCGCCGATCCTGGGCGATGCTGTCTATGGCTCGGGCAGCCCCGCGCTTCCTGTCCGCGCCGCCATAGTCGCGGCCGGTCTGGCCCGCCAGGCGCTCCATGCGGCAGTGCTGGGGTTCGTCCACCCGGTCACAGGCGAGGCGTTGCGGTTTGAGACACAGCCCCCCACCGACATGCTGGCGCTTGAGGCAGCGCTTTCAGCCCTGTGAAGTCGCGCGTCGACCTTGATCTCCATCAAGGTCGCCATCCAGGATCCATTGAAAATGATCCCCTTCAAGGAGGTCTGCCATGGTCCGTTTTGATGTCGCCCGCACGGGACTTGTCTTCGGAGCCTTTCTCGGCGGACTTCACGCGCTCTGGGCGGGCATCGTGGCGTCCGGTTGGGGGCAATGGCTCCTGGACCTGATTTTCAGGCTGCATTTCATCGACCCGCCCTACCAGGTCGCGGCGTTCGAGCCAGGGACAGCTGCGCTGCTGGTCAGCCTGACCTTCATGATGGGCGGCCTTTCCGGCCTGGCCTTCGCCCTTGTCTGGAATGCGCTGGCCCGCCCGCGCGCCTGAGGAACGACTCCCCGCCTTGTCCGTCTTGATTAAAGACTGACTATCCGCTACGACAGTCGCGAACTGAGCGAGTGGCGCCAGGGTCACGGTCGCGCCGCGGTGTGACGATCCGCCTCTGACAAAGACGGCAACCCGTAGCTACTTGTGCGGTTGAGGGGTGAGGAGACGGCGCACATTCGGTGGCCGTCTGCGCTGAGCCTGCTCTTATCTAGGTTCGGAGGGACCAAATGGCTGCACTGAAATCACTCGCGGTAATGTCGCCTGAACAGGGACTGTCGCGATATCTGACGGAAATCCGCAAGTTTCCGATGCTCACCAAGGACGAGGAGTTCATGCTCGCCAAGCGCTGGACCGAGCATCAGGATTCCGAGAGCGCGCACCGCCTCGTCACATCCCACCTGCGTCTCGTGGCCAAGATCGCCATGGGCTATCGCGGCTACGGCCTGCCGATCGGCGAGGTCATTTCCGAAGGCAACGTCGGCCTGATGCAGGCCGTCAAGAAATTCGATCCCGACAAGGGCTTCCGCCTGGCGACCTACGCCATGTGGTGGATCCGCGCCTCGATCCAGGAATACATCCTGCGCAGCTGGTCGCTCGTGAAGATGGGCACCACGGCGGCTCAGAAGAAGCTGTTCTTCAACCTGCGCAAGGCCAAGAGCCAGATCTCGGCCTTCGAGGAAGGCGACCTGCATCCGGAACACCTCTCCGCCATCGCCACCAAGCTGGGCGTGTCGGAGGAAGAGGTCACCAACATGAACCGCCGTCTCGGCGGAGACGCCTCGCTGAACGCGCCCCTGCGCGTGGATGGCGAGAGCGAGTGGCAGGACTGGCTGTCGGACGACAACGCGGTGTCCCAGGAGACGGCTCTGGCCGACTCTGAGGAGAAGTCGTTGCGGATGGGCCTGCTTCAGGAAGCCATGGGCGAGCTGACCGATCGCGAGAAGCACATCCTGACAGAGCGTCGCCTCAAGGACGATCCGGTCACCCTGGAAGAGCTGGCCGGCCAGTACGGCGTGTCGCGCGAACGCGTGCGTCAGATCGAGGTCCGCGCCTTCGAGAAGCTGCAGAAGGCCATGCGCGCGGCCGCCGAGGAACGGAACCTCGTCGACGCATAACGCGCTCGACGCGGGCACAAAAAACAGGCGCACGAGAGCCTCGCGCGCCTGTTTTACTATTCGATTGTGAGGGTTAGCCGGCTCGGGTCAACTCCGCGCCCGGCTCGGCCAGGGCGAGGATCGCGCCGATCGGTCCGGCCAGAACGGCCTTGGTCGGAGCGCCTGCGGCGAGACAGCCCTCCAGCCCGGCCGCGGCCACCGCCAGCCGCGTATCGGATGTCTTCATCGCCAGCGCCTTGAGCGTCTCCGCCTGCTGTTTGACGGCGCGCACCGCCTGCATCGGATCGCTGTCGAACTGAGCCAGCGACGCCGACAGAATACGCATCGCCTGATCCTTGACCGCCAAGGCGGCTCCAGCGGCCGACGCCGGCTTGTCGGCCTTGCGCTTCTGAGGCCCCGCATACTCCCCCGAATTGAACCGGCGCCGGTCCGGCCCGACGTAGCCGACCGCCTCGATCCAGTCGCGCGGCTTCAGCGCCACGTTCTCGACCCGCCGGAACAGATCAGCAGAGGTGAAGGGCTTTCTGAGGAATTCGTGGACGCCGGAATCGCGGGCGCCCTTGATCGAGGACGCCGTCGCATCAGCGGTCATCATGATGATCGGCGCCCGACGGCAGGCCAGATTGGAGCGGCGAATACTTTTCGCCAGACGTTCCCCATCCAGCCTCGCGCCCGAGCGCTCGGTGAAGATCAGGCCCGGCTCCATCTCGCGCGCATGGTCCAGCACGCGGTGCTCGTCGGACTCGGTCACGACCTCGCGCGCGCCCAGACTCTTCATGATGTCCAGCAGCAGCCGCGCCGACGCCAGGTTCGGGTCGGCGATCAACACGCGTCGAACGACCGGCTCGATGCGGTTCAAGGTCTTGGCGTCGGCTGCGAACACTAGGCAACTCCGGGGAGGTCAGCATTGTGGCTAACTGCCGCCGGTTAAGACCACGTTGAATGAGAACGGATTTCTTCACCCCCTCTCCCAGTGTCCTCAGCTCTGGAACGGATCCCGCATCAGGATGGTGTCGTCGCGCTCCGGGCTGGTCGACAACAGAGCCACCGGCGCCCCGATCAGCTCTTCGATCCGACGCACATATTTGATGGCGTTGGCGTTGATGTCCTTGAAGCTGCGAACCCCGCTGGTGCTCTCGCTCCAACCCGGGAGTTCCTCAAACACTGGCTCCGCCGCCGCCTGGGCCTTCAGGCTGGACGGCAGATAGTCCAGCACTTCGCCGTCGATGCGATAGCCCGTGCAGATCTTCAGCGTCTTCAGCCCGTCCAGCACATCCAGCTTGGTCAGGGCGATGCCGTCGATGCCGTTGATCGCCACCGACTGGCGCACCAGTACGGCGTCGAACCAGCCGCAGCGCCGCGCCCTGCCGGTATTCACCCCGACCTCGCGACCCACGGTGGCCAGATGCCGCCCGACCTCATCGTCCAGTTCGCAGGCGAATGGCCCTTCGCCGACGCGGGTGGTGTACGCCTTCACGATCCCGAGCACATAACCGACACCGCGCGGCCCCAGACCCGAGCCCGCCGCCGCCTGTCCGGCGACGGTGTTGGACGAGGTGACATAGGGATAGGTGCCGTGATCGACGTCCAGGAAGGCGCCCTGCGCCCCTTCGAACAGGATCCGCTTGCCGGCCTTCTGCGCCTGATCCAGCACCCGCCAGGCCGGCTTCACATAGGGCAGGAGCTTCGGCGCGATCTCCAGAAGTTGCGCCAGCAGGGCCTGCGGATCGATCGGCTCCAGCCCCAGACCGGCGCGCAGCGGATCATGGTGCGACCTCAGCCGTTCGATCTTGATCTTCAGATCGTCTTCGTTGGCCAGGTCGCAGACCCGGATCGCGCGCCGCCCCACCTTGTCTTCGTATGCGGGGCCGATGCCGCGTCCCGTGGTGCCGATTTTTGCCCCGGGCGCGCTCGCCGCCGCCTCGCGCGCCACGTCCAGCGCCGGATGGATAGGCAGGATCAGACAGGCGTTGTCGGCGATCGTCAGGATTTCGGGATTTATGGTGACGCCCTGGGCCTCGATCTTCGCGATCTCCCCGACCAGATGCCAGGGATCGACGACCACGCCGTTGCCGATGATCGAAGGCTTGCCCTGCACCACGCCGCTCGGGAGCAAGGCGAGCTTATAGACCTTGCCGTCCACGACCAGCGTATGGCCGGCATTATGGCCGCCCTGGAACCGCACGATGATGTCGGCCCTGTTCGACAGCCAGTCGACGATCTTGCCCTTGCCCTCGTCGCCCCACTGGGCTCCGACCACCGCTACGTTCGCCAAGGTATTCGTCTCCGCCTGATGCGGGCGCAGCCTATAGCGGGGGAATCGGGGAATGTCGTCCCGACCGGGACGAATTCGGCTCAGAGTTCGCGGACAGCCGTCTCGAACGCCCAGTCCAGCCACGGGGTGGCGGCGACGATGTCGTCGGTCTCAACCGTGCAGCCGCACCAGATGCGTAGTCCGGCTGGCGCATTGCGGTGGCTCTCGACATCGAACGCGGCCTGTTCAGCCTCCAGCAGCGTCTTCATCCGCTTGACGAAACCCTGCCGTCCCGCGTCGTCCAGCGCCCTGACGCGCGGATCGATGATCTTCAGGCACACCGAGGTCGTCGAGCGGATCGCGGCATCCTCAGCCAGGTAGTCGATCCAGTCGGTACGTTCGACCCAGCCGTTCAGCGCCGCCGCGTTCGCATCCGTCCGCCGGATCAGTTCCGCCAGGCCGCCCGCGCCCTTCGCCCACTCCAGAGCGTCGATCCAGTCTTCCAGCGTCCACACCGAGAAGGTGTTGAGCATCGTGCCGGTGGCCAGGCTCCGGTCGAAGCCCTTGCCGTCGCGCAAGCGCAGCACCTTGGGTACTGCACGCGGGGGCTCATAGGCGTCCAGGCGGGCCACGGCGCGGGGCGACAGCGCAGCCACCCCGATCCCCGCCTCGCCGCCCAGCGCCTTCTGGAAGGAGAAGGTCACGACATCCAGCTTTTCGAACTCCATCGGCATGGCGAAGGCCGCCGATGTCGCGTCGCAGATCACGATCCCCTGGCGGTCGTCGGAGATCCAGTCCACGCCCGGCGTCTTCACGCCCGAGGTGGTGCCGTTCCAGGGGAAGACCAGATCCTTCGTCGGATCGACCTTCGACACATCCGGGAACCGGCCCCAAGGCGCCTCAAGGATCTCAAGCTGGTCGAGCTTCAGGTGATCCCTGGCGTCGACAGCCCACTGCTTCCCGAAATTCTCGAAGGCCATCACCTGCACGGGCCGCTGGCCCAGCATGTTCCACATGGCGGCTTCGACCGCCCCGGTATCCGACCCCGGCAGATAGGCCAGCACCCAGTCCTGCGGGATTTCCAGAAGCTCCTTGGTCAGCCGCAGGCCATAGGCGAACCGCTCGACCACCTCCGGCGAGCGGATGCCCCGCCCCAGCAGGTCGTGCGGCAAGGCCTGCGACGACCATCCCGGGCGTTTGGCGGTCGGCCCCGCCGCGAACCAGGGCCGCGCGGGTTTCATGTTCGGCTTGGACATCATCAACTCTTGCCCGGCTTATAGGGGCGGTTGGCGCGCCAATCTTGGGCCACCCGGTGCAGGATCGGATCGATCACATCCGGCAGGGTTACGATCAGTCGCGCCTTCAGGTCGCCTCGCGCCCCGCCGGCGAAGGCGCCCCGGCCCTTGAGACGAAGCGTCTGTCCGGAGTTCGCCCCGGTCGGCACGGTCACGGAGACGGGCCCGTCCGGCGTCTGGCATTCGACCTTGCCGCCCAGGATCGCATCGGGGACCGAGATCGCCAGGTCCATGGTCAGATCCGCGCCCTCGACCTTGAATACCGGATGCGGCGCGATCCGCAGCTCGATCAGGGCGTCGCCCGGCTCGGTCCTTCCGGGCGTTCCCTGGCCACGCAGCCGGATCGTCTGCCCGTTGGTCGCCCCCTTGGGAATGGTGACGTCCAGCGTCCGGCCGTCCGAGAACTGGATCCGCCGCGTCGCCCCGCCGATGGAGTCCTCCAGGCTGATCTCCAGCGTCGCCCGGACGTCCTGCCCACGACCGAAACCGGCGGCCCGCCCCCGACCGCCTCCGCCGAACCGGCCGAAGATGTCGTCGAGATCCAGATCCTCGAACGCCGCGCGACCGCCTGGCCCTCCGCCCGCGCCGAAGCCGCCGAAACCGCCTGTCCCCATACCCGCGCCGCCACCCGGCTGCCCGCCGCTGTAGCCGCGATACTGGGGCTGGCCATCGGCGTCGATCTGGCCGGTGTCGTATTTCGATTTCGTGTCGGGATCGCTCAGGATGTCGAACGCGGCCGAGACGCGTTTGAACCGTTCCTCGGTCGCCTTGTCACCGCGGTTCTTGTCCGGGTGCAGTTCCTTGGCCAGTTTGCGGAACGCGGCTTTGATGTCGGCGGCGCTCGCCCCCCTGGACACACCCAGTTCCTTGTAGGGATCACCCGCCACGCCGTTCGCCGCTCCGTCACGCTTCGTCGAATCCGGCTCGCGTGTCGCGACCGGCCTTCGTCTCGTCAGTTAAGGCATGCGGTGTGCGGCGCAATGCTTTTCAGACAATCAGCGGCGCCTGCGCCTCGACGCCCCACCCGAAACCGGGCCCGTATTGCGCCACCGCCACGACAGCATCCGGCCCGCCGCCGCCCGGGAAATCTTCGGCCATGTCCTCCACAGCATAGAGGAACGAAGTCTCCTCCACCTCGAACATCCGCCGCTGCAGGCCGCCGTCAAGGATGCGCACCCGGAACCGGCGCGGATCGACTTCGGCCGGCTCCTGGTCCCATACGTCACCGATCCGGACCCTGGGCTCCCATAACAGTCGCCGTCCGCCGCCCTCCTCCACGACCCTCAGGGCGGGACTCCACGGCCTCGCGTGCAGTCGCATCGGCGTGAAGGCAGCATCGACGAACCCGAGCCCGCCCGGGGCCCGCCCGTTCGGCCCAACCCGCGCGATACGCGCAAGACCGCGTTCCCCCGTCGCCGTCTCGAACCGTCCCGCCCGGGGGGCCAGCAGCACCACGATCGCGCCTTCGGGCGCCCCCGCCTCCATTTCGCCTTCCGTCCCTTGCTGCCCCCGCAGCAGTCCGCTCAGTCGCCAGATACAGGCGCCCAGCAGGGCCGCCTGCCGATACTGCACGATCTCCCACCCCGCCGCCGTCTCCACGGCCGCCAGGTTCGCCCCGCCCAGAACCGCGCGCTCCGACAGACTGGCCGGGGCCGCGCCCTCCAGTCGCACCACCACGGCGTTCATTTCGTCCCAACGATGCAGCACGCCGGGCGTCAGGGCCTGTGTCAGCCGCCCTACGATCGCGGGCGCCCCGACAGTTCCTCTGGCGGTCAGGGTCTCCGCATTTTCCCCGACATGCACCGTCATCGGCCGCCATGGTTCGCACGCCACTGCTGCGATCAGCCGATCGTCCGGCTCCGCGCCCGGCAGGGGCGGCAAGTCAAGGATCCGCACGAACGGGGCTCCCGCCGACTCGATACCCGACCCCCGCCGCCACACAACCGGCTCGGTACCGACGCTCTCACCATCGCGTCTCGCCAAAACCGCCGACGGCGTCTCGTCCAGCGTCACCCGCTCGGCCCGCCAAATACCCGTCTCACCCTCGACCGCCACAGTGTCTCCGGCCTCGAGCCGCAGCGCCTCCAGAGGCCCCAGGGCGACCGTCAACCGATCTTCGCCCTCGCCCTTGAGCAGCCGTCGGGCCAGGGCCTTCGCCAGCCCCGCGCCACAGACGGCCGGCAGGTCGGCATCCACACTGCCTCCGTCGCCCTCGCCCCGCACCACCGTCGCGCCGGTCTGATAGTCCGCGCCTTCGTCGATGAAACGGATTCGCGCCGTGGCCGGGAGGGCCTCCAGAGACCGCGTCCGCACTGGTCCCGCGCGCTCGTCCGTCAATCCCAGATCAGCCAGCGCCAAGGTTCCACCGGCTCCCTCGACGCCGATCAGCGACACCCGTCCGCCTCGCTCACACGCTTCCATGTCGAACGCTTGCAACAGTGGCTCAAGCGCGTCGCGTGTCCGCATCGGCCGGTCGGTCACATAGCCGGACACGGCTCCCGAGGCTGCGCCGATCTCGAAATCTTCCACGCCGCCGCGTCTCAGGATCGCGGCCAGCAGCGATTGGGCATCCCCGCTCATCCGTCCGTTCAGCCAATGCCCGGCCTCCCATGCTCCCGCATCAGCCCAGACGTCCTCCAGCGCCGGAAATGCCGGATAGGGTCGCGCATCCCAGCACCAGGCGTCCGCCGCCTCCAGCATCGGCCCGCCATAGACCGTCGAAACCGGATTGCTCGCGGGCGACTCGAAATGCTGAAGCACCGCCTCCAGGGCCCGCCGCTGCATCCGGTCGTCTCGAACACCCGTCGAGTGCGGCGGCAGGAAGCTCTCTGATGATTTCGGGTCCTGGAACAGGTTTGGCGCATTGCCGCCCCGATCCACTGCCGCGCAGCCGAACTCCGTCAGCCGGATCGGCTTCATCCCCGGAACCCACGGCGTCGGCGTCGCGCTGCGAACCCCGCCCGGACGATCATGGTGTGCGTGCGACCACCATCCCGCCAGGTCCTTTGACCGGAACACCCAGTTCTCGCCATCCGCCCCATCAAGGATCGGCGTGCGCACCTGCGCCGCCCGATCCGCATCGCTGGCGTAATACCAGTCGAATCCCTCGCCGCCCGCGACCTGGCTGGCCAGATAGGTCACATCGTCGGGCCCGCCGAACACCTCCGCGTCGATGCCGCCGTCCCCGGCCCGCCAGTCGCCCAGCGGCGGATACCAGTCGATGCCGACGTAGTTGATCGCCTCGTCCGCCCACAGCGGGTCCAGGTGGAAGATCACGTCGCCCGACCCGTCGCCTGGCCGATGCCCCGAATATTCCGACCAGTCCGCCGCATAGGACAGAGCCACCTCCGGCCCCGCCGCGGCCCGGCAATCCGCCGCCAGAGCCCGGTACTGCGCGACCGCCGGATAGCCGCCGCCCGCATCCCGCGTCCAGGTCAGCCCCCGCATCTCCGACCCGATCAACAGGCCGTCGCATCCCGTCTCCGCCGCCAGCCCTGCATAGTGAAGCGCCAGCCGCCTGAGCCCCCAATCCCCGCCGAAGATCGCCGCCACATCCCCTGACGCTCCCGCGCCGTCCTCACCCTTGATCCGCCCGCGCCACGGATAGGCCGCCTGGCGAGCGCCGCCGTAGGGATCGGGCAGGTCATTGTCCGCTGGCACATCCATGAACACGAACGGATACAGCGTCACCGCCCACCCCCGCGTCTTCAACGCGGCCACCGCCTGCCGCACGCTCTCGTCCGACGGCGTGCCGCCATAGGCTGGATGCCCGTCGATCTCGGAGATCAGGTGCGCGTCTGCGCGTTCCAGCCCGGCCACGGACCAGCCCAGCGGCTCCGTCGGCTTGTCGCGGCGCTCCACACCCGGCTTCACCCGGCAATGTCCTGCCCTCAGGTCGTCGCCGAACCATCCGATCACCAGACTGACCCGCTTCAGGTTCGGACACTGCGCCGCCAACTGATCCAGCGACGCGGTCAGATCGGTCCGCCCATCGCCCAGATGCACATTCTCGGCTGTCGTCCGGGTCAGCCCCTCGCGGCGCACGACCGGCTCGGTCGCCAGCACGAACTCGCCCGCCCCGGGGATCAGACAGACCCCCTCCAGCGTCTCCTCCAGCGTCTCGCCGCCCGGCCTGCGGAACACTTCGAAACTCAGTTGCGGCGCCCGATCACCGAACGCGCCCAGCGGCAGGTCCTCGAACACCACATAGGCCGTACCTCTGTACGCGGAGGCCTCGCCTTCCACCGCCTCGATCAGCGGATCCGGCATCTGGTCGCCAGTCCCGCGATAGACCCGCATCGCCACCCCCGTCTGGTCCAGCAAAGCGCCGTCCGCCCAGACCCGCCCGATTCCGTCGATCGGTCCCTCGCAGACGGCCACGGCGAAACTCAGTGAATAGGCGTAGTCGATCGCCCTCGGCCCGCCCTTGCCGCCGCCGCTTTCGTTGCGTCGTTCCAGGAACCGCGCCGCCCAGATCACCTGCCCTGTAACCCGTGCCCGCCCGAAGGCGCAGACCATCGGCACGCCCTCCGCCGTCGACTGGATTCTCAGTGTTTCCAGTCGCGGACCGCGCTGACGCGCCGGCGACAGGGCGCCGATCAGTCCGCGATCGACCACCCCGCCCAGAGCCGCGCCAATGGCGTGCCCGACCCCGCCGCCGATCAGTCCGCCGATCCCGCCCAGAACAACTTGCGCCATCAGTCTTCTCCTTCAGGCCAGGCGAACACAGCCGTCAGTCGCCGCATCCACCACGGCCCCATCCAGCTCTCCACCACCGCCCGGCCCCAGTAGGCGTGGATCATCCTCGGCTCCGGCCCCTCGACCGAGGTCAGGATCGCGCAGTGTTTCACCGGCGCCCCTTCGGCCATGCGGAACAACAGCACGTCGCCCGGCCGCATCTCCCCGACCGGTTTCTCGACCAGCCACCGCCGCGCCGCTTCCAGCAGAGTCTCCTCCCCACCCACCTCGGCCCAGTCGGGTTGATAGGCGGGCGGCACCTCCGGCTCGTCGCCCCGTATCTCCCGCCACACCCCGCGCACCAGCCCCAGACAATCCGCCCCTTCACCCTTCAGGCTCGCCTGATGCCGATAGGGGGTGCCGAGCCACCCGCGCGCCGCGGTCAGCGGGTCGCTCATCGCCGACTCCCGCCGTCATGGCGCCCGCCCGTCGCCGGATAGGCGGTCAGGAAGTCGTCGCCTGGAATGTCGGGGAAACCCTGGAAGTTGACGCCGTTACCGAACGTCCCGACGCAGGTCTGCCACCGCTTGTCGCAGCTCCGCCCGCCGGGTTCGACGCCGCACCGCACATCGCCCAGCACGGCGTCGCAGGTTCGCCCATAGGTCCGCCCCACGACCCTTTCCAAAGCCGCCAGCGGCCCCTCGATCTCCGCCGTGAACCCCTGGCCTTCGCGCCGGATGCGGCTCAATACTCCGGCGCCCAGTCTCACCTTCAGGTCAGGCCGCTGCCAATCCACCCGCCACATCGCAACCGTCGCCCGGTCCCACAACCCCGCCGCCACATCCGCCTCGACGATCCGCTCATCATCCAGCACGCCGCCGACTGCGAGGCCGCCGGCGGCCAACCCTTCCGCCGACTCCGCCGCGCCTCGCGACCATCCGCTGGCCGCTCGACAAACGACGCCGTCGACGCTCAGATCCCGGTCATGATCGGTGAACCCCAGCCGCTCCCCATCCGCCCGCCCGACGATCCAGGCATGGCAAAGCGTCGCCGCCCCGCTTTCAATGCGGGCGACCAGTTCCTCCGGAATCTCCCGCATCTCAGATCCTGACCTCGATCAGGGGAACCGCCGCCATCCGTCCGGCCCCGAAGCTCTCCAGCGTCACCTCCAGCCGGTCCGCGTCGAACCGGACGGGCGTGTCGAACAGGAACCCCGCCGTCACGGCCACGCCCACGTCCGGCGCCGCATCCAGGGTCACCATGCCCGTCGTCGCATCGACCGCGAACGCCGAGGACGCCAGCTCGACGTCCCCCACCGCCACCTTGACCGATCCCTCGACCGGCTTGGTGATCGGGCGCTCGACATCGCCATACGCCTTCACCAGCTGAAACGCCGATCGTGCGCCATCCCCGACACCCAGAACGGCGTCGGCCGGTCCAGGCGTCCCGCCCGGCTCGCAAGAGGCGAAGTCCGCGAAGTCACGGAACCGAAAGCCGTACAGCCGCCCCCGCCGCGCCTCGAAGAAGGCCGTCAGCTCCGCCATGTCCGCCAGCGATTTCAGATTTGCGCCGATCAGATAGCGCCTTCGCCCCATCGCCCAGGGGCTGGATCGCCGCTCGAACCCGGACGCCAGGGTGACGATATCGGTTCGCCGCTCCACCCCGCCGGTCGATCCGAACGCCAGACGTGCAGGCAGGCGCACCTCGTGAAACGCCATTCTATGACTCCCGATTCACTTGAAGGGCGAGCGCCGCTCGTCCAGTCTCCGCCTGAACGCGGCCAGCCCCGGCCGCCGGCAGGGGAGCCTTGGTTCAATGCGCGGTCAGATTCTCAGCTTCGACGACGCCTCGGGCGCCGGTCTCATCTCGGGCGACGACGGCATCCGCTACACCTTCGGACGAGAGGCGGTGTCGCCGCCCGCCGCCATCACCGCGGGTCTGCGCGTGGATTTCGTGCCTGTGGCGGGTGAAGCCACCAACGTCATGCTCCTGGCCGCTGCGCCGGCCCCGGGCGCGCCCTCCGCGACGCCCGGCGTTCCGGTCGACACCTATGATTTCAAGACCGCCCTCTTCTCGTTCCAGGGCCGTCTGCGTCGTCAGCATTTCTGGATTTCCTGGCTGATCTGCCTCGGTGTCGGCGTCGTCGCCGGCTGGATCCCTCTCCTGGGAATCTTCATCTCACTGGCTCTGATCTGGCCGAACATCGCCATCACGGTGAAGCGCCTGCACGACATGGGACATTCGGGCTGGCTGTGCCTGATCCCCATCGCCTCCGGCATCGTCGGCTTCATCGCCATCTTCGCCACCGTCGGCGCGTCGATCTTCACCAACTACGAGGCGCTCGAGAACGAGGACCCCGCCGCCATCTGGGCCCTGATCGGCCCCATGTTCGGCATTATCGGGATCATCTGCCTGGTCCAGATCGGCTTCCTGATCTGGATCGGCGTCACCGACAGCCAGCGCGGCGACAACCGTTTCGGCCCGAACCCCAAGGGCGAGTAGCCCGGGCTCAAACCGCACAAGGATCAGAGCCGTCGCGCGCCCAGCGCGGCGGCTCTCGCCAGCATCTGGGCGATCTGCGCCTCGGACCTCAACAGCGCCGGCGCCCCGCCATCCACCGTGACGTTCACGGTGACTCCGCCTGATCCGCCAGTCTCGATCACGCCCGATCCCTGAGGTCGAAACACCTCCGGTCCGCGTTCGCCGACCAGATAGGCCCCGCCGCCCAGCAGCGCGCCTCCATCTGCCCGCGCCCCGCCGAACCCGACGACGCCGGCTACGGCTTGCGCGATCGCCGCGCCCAGCCCGCCGCTTGATCCGCCCAGCCCCGCGCCGACGGCCCCCAGCGCTGCCCGCGCCAGTTCGGCCAGGCTGACCTCCCCGTCCGCCGCGGCCCGCGCCAAGGATCGCGTCAGGCTGGCTCCCGCCCGCCCGAACGCCTGCTCGATCGCCCCCGCCGCCCGCTCCGCCGGCTCTCGCAACGCCTCCAGAGCCGCAGCGGCTTCCGCCGCCCGCGCGGGGACCCCGTCCAGTGCATCCGGTCGATCGTCGTCGCTCATGTCTCGCCTCCATCCGGCCAGGCCGCCATCAGCCGCTCGAACTCAACCCGCCCCAGCGGCGAGACGCCCGGCGCGCTTTCCGTCAGCATCCGCCATTCGGCGAGCGACAGCAGCCAGAACGCGGGGGGCCCGACGCCCATCGCCACGGAGGTCCGCAACATGGCCGCCCAAGGCGTCGCCTCAACCACGCGCGGCCGTGAAGGCCAGGGCGACGGCCTCGGCCGCCTCCACAGGGTCGATCGCTGCCCGGTCCAGATCGCCCGCCAGCCCGCCTTCGCCGCCGCCCCGCAACAGGGCCGCCAGCACCGCCATCAGATCCCGCGCCGACAAGGCCCGCATCCGTTCCGCCAATCCGGCGACGCCCGACACGTCCAGCGCTGTCTCGATCTCGGCCAGCGCCCCCAATGTCAGGCACAGCCGCCGCTCAGCCCCCGCCAGCACCGCGACCGCCTCGCCACGCACTTTGTTCACCCCGATCATGCGGCCGAGAACGCGACGGCGCCGGCGCTGGCCAGGCTGATCGCGAACGTCGCCTCGCCTTCGTGGTCGCCCGCGTATTCCAGCGCCGAAACAAGGAACGGCCCCTCAAGCGTGCCGAAATCCGGCACCACCAGCCGCCATGTCTTCAGCCCCTGGTCAAAGAAGGCCTCGCGGATCAGGGCGTCGGACGCCGCGTCGCGGAAGATCCCCTGGCCCGACACCGCCGCGGACTTGACCCCGGCGCCGCCCAGCAGCTCTCGCCACCGGCCGGCGCTGTCCGCGTCTGTCGCATCCACAGTCCTTGCGTTCAGCGAGATCGTCCGCGCCCTCAGTCCCGCCACGGTCGAGAACACGCCGGGCGCGCTCTCCATCTTCAACAGGATGTCTTTCCCGCGCTGTGCGGCCATGGTCATTCTCCTCGGATGTCTTCGGTGATCGCCCGCACGCGCACCACGCCCCAGACCCGCCTGTGGTCGCTGGAGCGGAACACGTCGGCATAGGTCGCCCGGATCGACACGGCGCGAACGCCGTCCGCCTCCAGCGCCGCTTCGTGCACGGCCGCTCTCACGGCCGCACAGATGGCCTTGGCTTCTTCCGTCCCGGCGAAACGTGACGCGCAGCGCAGGCTCAGTTGATGCTCGATCCCACACCCATCCGCCTCGACCGGCCGGCTCCCGGATCGACCCACCAGCAGATGCGGATAGCCCCCGCCCCTCGGCGCCTCGTCCCAGACCCGCGCCGGCTCGCCCAGCAGGGCTTGCAAAGTCGCGTCCGCGCGCAGGTGCGCGATCAGCGCCTTCTGCAGCGCATTCTCGTGGTCGCTCATCGCGTCCTCTCGATGTTCAGGATTGCGCGTCCGGGCCGGTCCGGATCGCCGTCGACGGCGGCGATGAGCCAATCGGCCCCGCCGAACCGGATCACCCGCCCTTCACTCAGGCGCGGATCGGCACGCGTCTCCGCCGCGGCCATCTCGACCGCCGAGGTCAGACCGGCTTCCGTCCGTTCGCGTCGTCGTCGCCCCTCCAGCCTCAGCCAGACCGGGCCGAGCGCCTCGTAGCTGACGGCCAACCCGCCATAGGGCGTCTCCGCCTCGACGCGTTCCAGCAGTTCGGCCAGCACCCTCACAGCCGCACCGTGCGATAGGGCGCAATCCAGGCCTCCACCGGCCGGATCGACATCTCGACCTCGCCCCGCTCATAGGCCCGCGAGGCCAGCATCAGGATCGCCAGCCTCAACGGCGCCGCCGAGGTCGAGGTCAGTGTCTGCCCCGCCTCGCCCTCGACCCGCGCCTGGGCCGCATCAACCAATGTCTGGATCAGCCCGTCCTCCGCTTCGTGCTCGACGCGCAGGAACAGCTTCGCCTCCGTGAGAGACACGGGTGCGGTCATGGGAAATCTCCGATGTCAGAATGCCCCTCTCCCCTTGCGGGAGAGGGCTTGAGCGCCCGCGAGCGAAGCGAGTGGTCTTGCGCGAAAGGGTGAGGGGTCTCGCTGCCGAGAACCGGCGAGGGTCGGCGTCACCCCTCACCCGCCCGCGCCAGGACGGCCGCTAACGCGACCGTGCGCGGCCTCCCTCTCCCGCAAGGGGAGAGGGAGCAACCGTCAGCTCGCCGCGAACTTCATCACCTTGATGGCGTCGAAATTCTGCACCCCGCCGCCGACGCGCTTGGTCGTGTAGAACAGCACATAGGGCTTGGCCGAATACGGGTCCCTCAGCACCCGCACACCGGCGCGATCCACGATCAGATAGCCCCGCTGGAAGTCGCCGAACGCGATGGCGTGGCTGTTGGCGGCGATGTCCGGCATGGTCTCGATCTCGGTCACCGGATAGCCCAGCAGAGACGCCGTCTCGCCCGGCCGCGACGCCGGCGACCAGATGTAGGCGCCGTCGGCATCCTTGAACTTGCGCACGGCCGAGACCGTCTTGCGGTTCATCACGAAACGACCGTTCGGCCGGAACTGGGCCTTCGGCGCATAGATCAGGTCGATCAGCCTGTCCGACGGGCTGGACGAGGCGAACGCCCCCGCCGCCCCCGAGGCGACATAGCCGATGTCGCCCCAGGTCTGGGATGCATCCGCCACGATGGAATAGCCCAGGAAGCCCCTAGGCTTGTTCACCCCATCGCCCGTCACGAACGCCGCCGTCTCCTGCGCCGCGAAGGCGTCCTCGACTTCCGAGGCCAGCCATTCATCCAGATCGACCAGGGCGTCATCGAGCAACGACTGCGTCGCCGCCGGATTGGCGTACAGATCGGCGGCCGGGAACTCGAGCAGGGCCAGGGTCGCCGGATCCGTCTCCGGACGCGCTGCTGTCTCGGCCACCCAGCCCGAGGCGATGCCCGCCGTCGACACGGGTTTGCGGAACACCCCCGACGCCACCGTCCGCACCGTGGCGATCTCGCGCATCGGACTGGTCGCCATCAGCCGCCGCTCGATGGCCCGCTCCGTCTCCGGCGGCACGACATAGCCGCCCGAGTTCGACGCCGACGACAGCCCGGCCTTGAGCTCCAGACCCAGCTCGCGCCCGGTCCGCACATAGCCCTCGAACGCCGCCTTCTCCTCCAATCCTCCCCCATCGGGGGAGGGGGACCACGAAGTGGTGGAGGGGGCTGACGCCCCGGTGAGGCCGGCCAGTTGCGGACGCCGCGCGTCCGACAGCGCCCGGTCCAGACGCGCCTGGGCCGCGCCCACGGCCTGGTCGATCCGCGCCACCTTCTCCTCCAGCAGCGTATCCGCCGAGGCCTTCTTCTCGATCTCGCTCAGCCGGGCGTCATTGGCCCCTTTGAACGCCTCGAACGCCGCCATCATTTCATGCATGGCCGCGCGCGCCTCCGGCGAGGCGGAAGCCTGTTTGGTCTCTTTCATCGTGTCTCCGCTTGAAAAATCCGGCGGCTCACCCGACCGGAACCACACGGGCGCGGTGCGCTCGCAGCTCTTTGACGCCCGGCCGTCGGCCGGACTATCTGCTCGTCGTCTGTTCAGTTGCCGGCGAACGGGACCAGCGCCGGTCGGGGGATCAGGCCACGCCGAAAAGCCAGCACGGCGACCTATTTGGGCACGATGTGTTTGCCGAGCCCGAGCGACCAGAGCCCACTCCTGGTCTTGGCGCTGAAAGGACGATCGAGCGTGATTTCCGACACGTCGACTTCTCCCTGGCGAGGCGCGCTCGCCAGGCGGGCGCAGACTTCAGTAGACCGCGCCTTCGGTCGCGCCGTGTCGCGTTTCGGCATCGAAGGCGACGCTCGCCTGTGCGATGCGCTCGCTTTCGGCCGCACCGATCGCCTGCGCCGCCTCGCAGGTCGGAGCGGCTTTCATCATCTCGCGGAGCCGTTCGCCCCCCTCGACGGCGATCTGCCGGTGACGACTTTCGTGGCTGACCAGCTGCACGAAATACCGATCCCAATCGGCGCGCTCGCGGACGCTGATCTGATCCCGCGTCACCAGGTCGGGCAGCGCGATCAGGACCGTGGACCGGACCTCGATGGTGTCCGGTCGGCATTGTCCGTCCACAAAGGGAGCGGCATCGAATTCATAGCGCCAGAAGGTCACGGCGTCGTGCTTTTCGCCTGCGGCGTTCGCGGGCCGCCCCTCGCTCATCGAAGCCCGGATTGAGCGTCGATCCCGACCGGTCACGGGATAGCCCAGGACCGTGGTGTCGGGCAGGGTCGAGACAGCCGAGGCAGCCTCCATCAGGGCGGTAGACGCCGGGGGAAAGGAGGCCAACTGGGGCGGAACCCCAGCCTGCGACAGCAACACCGCCGCCAGCATGCTCGACACATTCACGCGGAGGGCCTTTGCCAAAACGACAGGACTGAATTCGACATTAGAGCGAGAACGAAATGCTCGCTACCAAAGCCGGCGCTACGCTTCCTCCGCCTGTTCCAGCAGCCGAAGCGTCGCGTGGCCGACATCGATCACGGCATTGGCGAAGGCGAACCAGTCGCCAGTCTCGCTCAGACGCCGCAGATCACGCTTGCGGCCATCAGAGGGTGCACCCGAAGGGTCGTCGCCGTCAGCCGGCGGCTCCAGTGCGGAACGATCTCGGGTCCCGGGGGCGCATGACACGGGTGCCCTCCCAGTCCACAACGGACGGCGAGCCGTTCCAGTAACCTGTCGCCGTGTGGGTGTGGTCGCTGGCCAGCAGGATGCAGTCGTGCGGCAGAACTTCACTGACCGGCAGGCCGACCAGGCCGTTATCCTGGATCGTCACGATCGGTGACGCGCACGTCGGAGAGTTGCCAGGCTTGGGGCATCGTAGTTCCTCGTTGTTGTTGGTGACCCTCGGCGACCGAGGGCTGCCGCTATCGCGGACAGGGGGTAGCGGCCGGGCACGGTCTCGCCGGCCTTGCGGGCCTTCGAGCGTCCGAAGACGCCTCGATTGATCTTTGGAGCGGCCTTTGAAGACTAGGGTCGCGGCAGCCGGAACCGCGCGCCCGGCAGCATCGGGAACGTCACCAACGACACCTCCCAAAGCTCCACCCCCGACAGCACCCTCAACCGCCCGTCCCTGCGCGCCTTCGCCGCGCGGAACCCGATCGACAGCCCGTCCAGCGCTCCCGCCCGGCTCAAGGCCTGGGCATAGCGCGCCTCCGCCGACCAGTCGGCGATCCGGCCCCGGACGAACAGGCCGCGATCGTCCTCCACGATCTCCTCCCAGACTCCGACCACCGCCCGGCTCTCATGCTGATGCAGCATCCGCACCCCGCCCGCGCCGGTCCGCGTGAGGCTGTCGGCGAACGCCCCGCGCGCGACCACGTCTCCGTTCAGATCCGCCACGCCCCACAGGGACGCATAGCCCTGGATCGCCAATCCCGCCTGGACCCGCACGCTCACCGCATCTCCTCCAGCCGCATCTCGATGCGCGCGACAGCTGCCCGCGTGCCGACGCCTTGTTCCTCCAGCCGTGCCAGCCGTTCGGCGACCAGCCGTTGCTCTCCGACCCGCTCCTCCAGGGTGGCGATCCGCGCAGCCGCCCCACCGGCCCAGATCAGACCGCCGACAGTCTGGATCGCCAGCGCGACGCCCAGCGCCGTCGCCGTCTTCTTCAAATCATCCATCACGCGCCCACCCCCGCCATCCGGCGGCGCTCTTCGTCCGTAAGGAAGCTCGCCGCCGACAGCCGGGCCCACAGAGCGTCCCGTTCGGGCTGCAAGGCCGGCACGGCATCCAGGTCCGCCTCGACCCGGATCCCGTCGAACCGCCCGCCCAGCCAACCGGTCAGCGCACCCGCCGTCTTCCGCGCCAGCGGGATCACCGTCCCTCTCCAGAACGCGGCATTGGCCTCGCGATAGTTGGCGTAGGTCGCGTCGCCGGGGATCCCCAGCAACTGCGGCGGCACTCCGAAGGCCAGGGCGATCTCCCGCGCCGCCGCATGCTTCCCGGCGATGAAGTCCATGTCCGCCGGCGTCATCGACATCGGCTTCCAGTCCAGCCCGCCTTCCAGCACCAGCGGCCGCCCGGCGTTTGCGGCCCCCGCGTGCGCCTCGCCCAGCTCCGCCTTGAGCGCCTGGAACTGCATTTCAGTCAGCCGCTCTCCGTCTTTCGACGAGAAGACCAGCGCCCCGCTCGGCCGTGCCGCATTGTCCAGCAGCGCCTTGTTCCAGGCGCCTGAACTGTTGTGCACGTCGATCGCGAACGCCGCCGCTTCCAGCGGCGAGAATCCGTAGTGATCGTCCGTCGGATGAAACAGCTTCAACTGCATCACCGGCATCCAGCCGTCCGCCTCCCGCCCGATCCGCACCGACCGTCCGCCGACCGCATAGTCATAGGCCTCGGGCCACCCCGCCCGCCCCGGCACGATCCGCACCCGGTCCGGCCTCAGGCTCCACAGTTCGCCGGGTGTCTCGTCGCCGACCGCCTCGACATAGGCGTTGCCCGCCGTCTGGAGGGCGCCATAGACGCCCTCCAGCCATTCCGGCCCCGACTGTTCCGGGTTGGGCTTGGCCATCAGCCGCGCCACCGGATGCGCGTCGTTCCGCACCCCGTCGACGAACACGACCAGCGGCGCCGAGGCCGCCGCCTCCGCGATCATCCGGACGCAGCGATAGGCTACGGCGTTCTTGCCGAACCCTTCCGCCGCCAGGCTGGCATAGTCGCGCGGCGTCCACCGCGGCCGCCCTGCGCCGGTCACCGCGATCAGAGGGCCGACCCGACTGTCCTTGATTTCGGGCGCGGCTCGGCCGACCCGCCATGGAAATTTCGGCATGGCTTCTCCCGTGGCCGGGGCCCCCGGCGTGAATTGTAGTGTGCGGCGGTCAAGCGTCCGTCCGAGCCCGGGGCTTCCACCGACGGCTCTATCAGCGGCCGAAGCCAGTAAGTCGGGGCGCCAGTGCGCCGCGGGGCCGGGGGCTCGCCCCGTTTCGTCCCCATTTCCGGCCATGCCCAAACTATAGGGGACCAGCGTCACAAGGCGCGTAAAACGGCTCTTAAAAGCTCCGGCCGTTGAAATCACAGGCGGATTCGGACGATCCGTTGATGGGTATCCCCGAACCTTCGACAGTCACGCCACTCCGGCGTCGCTCTTGTCGACGAAGGGTCAACGCGCCGGCGATGGCCCCGATCAGGTCGCCCATGTGGATCGGTTTGCCGACATGGCCGTCCATCCCGGCCCGCGCACAGGCCTCGATCTGCTCGGGCTGCACGTTGGCGGTCAGGGCGAGGATCGGTACGCTCGCCCTCGCTCCGTTCAGCGCGCGGATCGCCCGCGCCGCGTCCATCCCGTCCATCACCGGCATGTGCACATCCATCAGGATCAGATCGTAGTCTCCCTTGGAGGCCGCCGCGACCGCCTCGGCGCCGTCGCACACCATGTCCAGTTCGACACCCCACCCCGACAGGATGATCCGCATCAACTCGCGGTTGGCCGGTGCATCGTCAGCCAGCAGGATCCGCGTTCCGGGCGCCAGCAAGATCACCTCGCCGACTGCCGCCTCCGCCGGTCCCTCGGCCTCCACCAGCGGGATCTCGAACCAGAAGGTCGAGCCCTCGCCCGGCCGGCTGTCGACCCCGATCACCCCACCCATTAACTCGATTAACCGGCGCGAGATCGCCAGCCCCAATCCTGTCCCCCCATAGACCCGCGTCGTCGACGCATCGGCCTGGGTGAATCGTTCGAACAGGGCGGCGATCTTCTCCGACGCAATACCGATGCCGCTGTCGCTCACCGCGACTCTCAACTGCCCGCCACAGCGGCGCACATCCAACCGGATTTCCCCCGAAACCGTGAACTTCACGGCATTGGACAGGAAGTTCAGCGTCACCTGCCGCAACCGGCCTTCGTCCCCGATGATCGCGACGGGCAGATCGTCGGCGATCTCGACGATCAAACCCAGGCCCTTGGCCCGGCATTGGGTCTCCACGATCGCGGCCGCGCCCCGCGCCGTTGCCGCCGGATCGAACGCAGTCGCGTCCAGGCCGACCGCCTCGGCTTCCAGCTTGGAGTAGTCCAGAATGTCGTTGATGACGCTTAGCAGCGCCTCACTGGCCGTCGCGATCCGCTCGGCATAGCGCCGCTCCGTCTCCGGTAACTCCGCACTCTCCTTCAGCAGGCCCGAGAAGCCGATCACGCTGGTAAGCGGCGTCCTCAGCTCGTGAGACATATTGGCCAGGAATTCGGACTTCACCCGCGCCGCGGCCTCGGCCACGTCGCGCGCCGCGATCAGTTCCTCCTCCAGCCGCTTTGTCTCGGTGATATCCCGGACCACGTCATGAAAGCCGATGACCAGGCCCTCGTCGTCCCGGATCACACCGGTCCGGGCCTCGAACCAGCGCACCGAGCCATTTCTGTGCACCCCACGATACCGCACGCCGCGCCACGACTGCCCGACCGGCAGCCTGACCAGGGCGCGGAAACTCTCCGCGAGCGCGGGCACATCTTCGGGCAGGATCATGTCGGTGACCGGACGACCGATCACCTCGGCCGGCGTCTTCCCGCTCGAGGCCTCAACAGAGGGCGAGACATAGGTGACGATCCCGTCCACCCCATAGGAGATGATAATGTCCGTCGCCCCGTCGGCCAGCATTCGGTAGCGGGCCTCGCTCACGACGATCCGGGCATGCGCCGTTTCGGCCTCGGTGACGTCCTGGAACACGCCGTAGACCGCGACCGACCGGCCATCAGCGTCCCGCTCGACCATGCCACGCGAAATGACGATCCGCTCATCGCCATCGGCCCGGACGAGTCTCAGCTTGAATTCATAGTCCTCGCCGGTGTCGATGCATCGCTTCACGGACGCCCTGACGACCTCGCGATCCTCGGGATGATAGAAACTCACCGCGTCTTGATAGCTCGGATCGAAGGTTTCAGGCGATGCGCCGTGGATCCGGTAGACCTCCTCGGACCACGACACCTTTCGCGTCGCCAGATCCAGGCGCCAGTTGCCCACGCCCGACATCTGCTCGGCCATTCGCAGCACGCCCAGTTGTTCGTCGATCAACCGCGTCGCGGCGGTCTGGTCGAGGATGCCGCCGGCCATCCCCGCCATCAGTTTGAGCGTGTCCAGCATCTGGTCGCTGGGACGCGGACGCGGTTTCGTGTCCAGTATCGAGAAGGCTCCGACCATCCTGCCGTCCGCCGTGGATATCGCTGCGCCCGCATAGAACCGGATCCCGTCCGGCCCGGTCACCATCGGATCGGCGTTGAAAGGGGCCAGCGCCGCGGCATCCTCGACCACCAGCAAGCCGTCCTGCCCCATGGTCGTGACGATGTGCGAAACGCTCTGCTCGCGCGGCATCGACGCCAGTGAGATCGGCACATTGCACCGGAAGAACGTCCGGTCGCCGTCCAGCACGGACAGCATGATGATCGGCGTGTCGAATATCGAGCAGGCGAGCGTCACCAACCGGTCGAACGCCGCCTGATCTCCTCCCTGGGTCGTCTCTTTCACCAACGCGCTCGAGGCGGTCATGTGCGGATCTCCGTCCTGCCGCGGAGACTGCCGTTGAGGTCCAAAGTTTTGGTTAGCGAGCTCGGGGGTTGGTCGGCGCCACGCCCCGCTCCTCGATCCAGTCCGACGCATCGTGGTCGATGGCGTCCTCGGGCTCGGCCAGTTCCTCCTCGGAGATGGTCTGCCCCCGGATCGACACGCCGGCCGTATGCACGGTCTCCGGATCGCCCGACACCAGCGGATGCCAGTCCGCAAGACCACGCCCCTCATGGATTCGCCGGTATCCGCATGACTTCGGCATCCACGCCAGCGCCTGGATATTCCACGGCGTCAGCTTGATGCAGTCCGGCACATGCTCCTTGCGGTTCGCATAGTCGGTGCAGCTGCACAGCTGGCTGTCGAACAGCTTGCAGTGGACCCGTGTCGGGAAGACCTCGCCCGTATCCTCATCCTCAAAACGGATCAGGCAGCACAGTCCGCACCCGTCGCACAGGCTCTCCCACTCATCGCGGGTCATCTGGTCCAGGCGCTTCGTCTGCCAGAAGGGCTTGGGTTCGGGGTTCGTACGCTCTACATCCACGCGCTCCCCATACGCCTCTCCGCGTCCGAAAGCATCCATGGCCCCCCGCTCGTCTCCGAGACCTCCTCTCGTCGCCCTGAAAGACGTCCGTCTTCAGGATGGCCCGCGCCCCCTGTTCGACGGTGTCGACCTGGCCATTGAGCCGCGCACCCGCTCGTGCCTGGTCGGCCGCAACGGCGCCGGCAAGTCCACCCTGATGAAGGTCGTCATGGGTCTGATCGAGCCAGACAGCGGAACCCGCTCGATCCAGGGCTCGGTCAAATTCGCCTATGTGCCGCAGGAGCCGCTGATCGCCGGCGACACCCTGCTGGACTACGCCACTTCGAACGGCGCCGAGCACTGGACGGCGGAGGCCTGGCTCGAGACCTTCGGCATGGACCCGCACAAGTCCACCAAGGGCCTGTCCGGCGGCGAGATCCGCCGCGCCGCCCTGGCCAAGGCCTTCGCCGAAGAGCCCGACCTGCTGCTGCTCGACGAGCCGACCAACCACATGGACATTCTGGCGATCGAGCTCCTCGAGACAGAGATCATCAACGCCAAATGCGCCGCCCTGATCGTCTCCCACGATCGCGCCTTCCTGAACCGCGTCACCCAGTCCTGCCACTGGCTTGAGGGCCGCAAGGTCCGCACCCTGAACAAGGGCTTCGACGCCTTCGACGAATGGGCCGCCAAGACGATGGAAGAGGAGGCTGTCGCCTTCCAGAAGCTGACCAAAACCATCGAGCGCGAGACCGCGACCTTCTACAGTTCCATCACCGCCCGCCGCAGCCGCAACGAGGGTCGCGCCCGCTCGCTTGACGCCCTGCGCGCTGAACGGGCGGAACAGGCGAAGGACCGGCCGCGCGAGATGCTGCTCGGCGTCGATTCCGGCTCCACGTCCGGCAAGCTGGTCGCCGAACTCAAGGGCGTCACCAAATCCTTCGGTGACCGCGTCGTCATCAAGCCCTTCACCAGCCGCATCATCCGGGGCGATCGCCTCGCCATCGTCGGGCCCAACGGCGCCGGCAAGACCACCCTGGTCAAGATCATGCTCGGCGAGCTGGAGCCCACAGAGGGCACGGTCAAACTCGGCGCCAGCCTCGAGACCGTCTATCTCGACCAGTCGCGCGACGGCCTGAAGTCCGACATGACCCTGTGGGACGCCCTGACGCCGGGCGGCGGCGACTCGATCATCGTTCGCGGCTTCTCGAAGCACGTTGCCGCCTACGCCAAGGACTTCCTCTTCACGGACGCCCAGCTGCGCCAGCCGATCTCGACCCTGTCGGGCGGCGAGCGTAACCGACTGCTGCTGGCCATCGCCCTGGCCAAACCCGCCAACATGCTGGTCCTCGATGAGCCGACCAACGACCTCGACATGGACACGCTCGACAAGCTGGAAGAACTGCTGGAGCAGTACGACGGCACCCTGATCCTGGTCAGCCACGACCGCGATTTCGTCGATCGCCTCGCCACCTCGACCATCGGCATGAACGGCCGGGGCGACATCGTCGAAACCCCCGGCGGCTGGACCGACTTCATCCGCCAGAACCCGGGCTTCCTGAAACCCCAGACCGCCGCCCTGGCCGGGTCGAAACCCGCGCCCGTCGTCGCTGCGCCCCCGCCGCCTCCCGCCGCCAAGGGCAAGCTGTCCTTCAAGGACCAGCACCGGCTCAAGGAGCTGGACGCCCTGATCCACGCCCTGCCTGCGGACATCGCCGGCCACCAGAAGCGGCTCGACGACGTCAACTTCTATTCCCGCGACCCGTCGGGCTTCGCCTCCACCATGAAGGCCCTGGAGGCTACCCAGGAGAAGCTTCACGCCGCCGAAGAGGAGTGGCTGGAACTGGAAGCCAAGCGGGAAGCGCTGGCCGGTTAGGGTCGTCAGCATTCGGCACTGTCACAGCGCGTCCAAATCATGCGCAGGTGCGGAGCGTCGGAATCCCGGCCCGGAGCCAGTCAGATGATCAAGACCCTTCTCACAGGCGTCGCGATGGCGATGGCCCTCTCGTCACCGGTGCTCGCTCAGGATGACGAGCCCCTCCTTCCGTCCACGCCCGCCCAGCGCCAGGTGCAAGACCGCGTGGCCGCCGCCGTGTTCGATGTCTGCCTGCCCCTTCTGGACGGCGCCGATGCCACATCGGGCTGGGCCACGCTGGGCATAGCGCCACCCGCCGTGCCGGGCGCCGACGATGAACCCTTGAGCATCGAGACCGACGACGGCGTCCGCGTCCTTGTCTCGTCCGACCGATGCAGCATCGGCGCCGCGTATGACGAGGAAGCCGGCGTCGGCGACGCCCTGAACGGCCTGACCACCCGCATGGAAGCCGCCGCTGCGGCGTGGACTCAGCAACCCGGCATGGAGGGGGTCGGCATCCCCTATCTTTCCGCCGATGCGCGCACGTTGATCTTCCCCGACATCCCGGACGCCTCGGTGTCGGTGACTCGTTTCAGCATCTCGCCTGAAGAGGTCCGCGCCCACTACGCGGCCGCCGAGGCGGCTGAACGCCGTCGCGCCGGCGAGGTGGTGATGGCGACTCCGGCCCTGTGCGCCGTCATGAAGGACGAGGACACGGCCCCGACCCCGGACTTCGGTGGCGTGCAGGTCGAAATCGGCGGCTACGACCGATTCAGCGGCGCATTGCTGCGCGGCCAGCTCATCGCCTATCTCCAGACAGTCGCTGCAGGCTGCACCCTGGAGGTGATCGGCGGAGATCCGACGCCGACGAACCCCACCCGGATCGAAATCGGCGCCGCCCTCTCCGCGTCCGGTTCGGGCTGGACGACCGCCGGCGCCAATGCCTGGACCCGCGCCGATGGCGCCCGTATCGCCGTCATCGAGCCCCTGTCTGAATCCAACAACCTCGCCTACACGATCACGCCGCCGAACTGAATTGAGCCTGATCGTTGAGGCGGAAGCGCTTCGCGCTTCTGTCGGCCGTGACTCAGGCTCTCGCTGATATCTGGAGCAGGATCCACGGCATCAGCCGAATCGCGAAGCAATTCCGCCTCAGCCGACCCTGCTCTCACGCAAACGGATTCTGTGGACAAGCCAGAACGCTGATCTGTCAAAAAAAATCTCATCCGTCCACAGAGGTTAACGCGGTTATGCACCGGCCCCGGGGCGATCCTGCACAGAGCGCGCGAATCGACCTCTTGCTGGATCCCGCGTTTGGAGCGAGCTTGATCAGGCCGAGGGACACGGCGGCGCGGAAACCTAGGGAGACCGGGGTTTCAAGCGGGTCGGTCCGGCTCTCTGACCAAGGGTTCCAAGCCACTTCGGTGGACGCGGAAAGCCCGGGCAGGGTCCAGGCTCCCAGCCTTTAGCGCTTCGGTGCGGGGGGACGGAGAACCAGACCGGGATCGATGGACGACGCGAGGGTCAAAAGCCCGGACGAGACGCCACCGGACAGGAGTCGCCAGGATACAGCCGACCGTCGCCGGGTTCGCCCGTCGGCGCTGACGCCAAGGTCCATAACCTCAATGGCCAAGTCCCAACCCGGACTTGGTGGGGGGACGTAAGCACCGGTTCGTCCGGACTTGCGTCCCCTCGCTCAATTCTGGAGCCTGGCGGCATTCGCGGGAACTCTACGACCGGGCCTGACGCAGGCGTGTGCCAGATGTCGGCTCCTGGTCTCTGACATCACAGCTTCAAATCCGACTCTACGGACGATCCCGACTCCAGTTTTCAGGATCGACCCCGACCGCTTCGGACGCTTCGGACGCTTCGGACGGTGTTTTTTGGACTTGGCCGTCCGGCCTGCCGCGTAAGCCGTCAATAGGTCACGCTTCCCTTGAAACCCCTCCGGCCCTAGTTTGGCGTGATGCACCGTCGCGCGACTCATTCCGTCGTCAGCCGCCGCCTCGTCCTTGCCGGCGGCGTCGCCGTGACAGTCATGGGCCTGGCGTCCTGCGGCCGCTCCGAGGCGCCTGTCGATGACGAGGGCCGCGTCCGCATCCGCTTCGCCACCGACTGGCGCGCCCAGGCCGAGCACGGCGGATTCTATCAGGCCCTGGCGTCGGGGGCCTATGAACGGCGCGGGCTGAACGTCCAGATCATCCAGGGCGGCCCGGGCGTGAACGTGCCCCAGCTGCTGGCCTCCGGGGCCGTCGAACTGGGCATGGGCTCCAACAGCTTCATTCCCCTGAACCTCGTGGCGGAAGGCGCGCCGGTGAAGGCGGTCGCCGCCTTCTTCCAGAAGGACCCCCAGGTCCTGATCGCCCACCCCGACCCTGACCTGACCGGCATCGCCGACCTGGCCGGCCGCCCCTTCCTGCTGGCCGACGCCTCGATCACCGCCTTCTGGGTCTGGCTGAAGGCCAAATACGGCTTCACTGACGACCAGGTCCGCAAATACAACTTCAATCCCGCCCCCTTCCTCGCCGACGAACGGGCCGTGCAGCAGGGCTATCTGACGAGCGAGCCCTACACGATCGAGAAGGAGGCGGGCTTCAAACCGCGCGTCTTCCTCCTCGCCGATGAGGGCTACCCCTCCTACGCCACAATGGTGATGTCGCCGGACGGGTTCGCCCGCGACAATGCGGCCGCCTTGCGCAGCTTCATCGCCGCCTCGGCCGAGGGTTGGCGCGACTACATCCGGGGCGACCCGGCGGCTGCGAACGCCCTGATCAGCAAGGCCAACCCCGAGATGACCCAGGACATCCTGGACCAGGCCCGCACCAAGCTCAGCGAGAACGGCATCGTCGATTCGGGCGATGCGGCCCTCTATGGCCTCGGGGCCATGACCGCCGACCGGTGGCAGGCCTTCTTCGACGTGACCTCACAGGCGAACGTCTATCCCGCCGACCTGCGCTGGCGCGACGCCTTCACCGACGAATTCCTCCCCGGCCGTGGCTGACGGGGGCGGGGCGGCGGTCGCCGGCCTTTCAAACGTCAGGATGGACTATCCCGGCCGCGCCTCGCTCGGTCCCCTGGACCTGACCGTCGGTCCGCGCGAGATCGTCGCCATCGTCGGCGCGTCCGGCGCCGGCAAGTCGACCGCGCTCCGCCTGCTCGCCGGACTGGAAGACCCCGCCGCCGGGACGGTCATTCGCCCCGCCGAACCCGGCCGCACAGGTTTCGTCTTCCAGAACCCGACCCTGATGCCCTGGGCCGACGCGCGCGCCAACGTCGCCCTGCCGCTGGAGCTGTCCGGCGTGTCTGCCGTAGAGGCCCGCCGCCGAGCGGACGACAGCCTCGCCGCCACAGGCCTCGGCGACCGCACCACAGCCCGTCCGCGCCAGCTGTCCGGCGGCATGGCCATGCGAGTCTCCCTCGCTCGCGCCCTGTCGGTCGAACCCGATCTTCTGCTGCTCGACGAACCCTTCGCCGCGCTCGACTCCATCACCCGGCGTGGCCTGATCGAGGACCTGCACCGCCTCTGGGCCGCCCGCCCCATGGCCATGGTCTTCGTCACCCACGACGTGGAGGAGGCCGCCTACCTGGCCGGACGCGTGGTCGTCCTGTCCCGCGCCGACGGCCGAGCCGTCGCCGATATCGCCATGCCCGGCGCGCTGCCCCGCCCCGAAGGCTGGCGAAGCGACCCCGCTCATCGCGAGGCGGTCGAGGCGGTCGCCGAGGCACTGGCGCGCTCGATGGAGCTGGCGTCGTGAAACGCCACCTCATAGACGCCCTGCCCGCCCTCCTCCTGACCGCCGTCCTGCTGGCGATCTGGGAGGCATCGTGCCGCCTGCTGCATGTGCCGGTCTATTTCCTGCCGCCACCCAGCGATGTCGCCCGCGCCCTGGTCGACAACGGCGCGATCCTTGCCGGCTCGGCCTTGCAAACCTTCTGGATGGCGCTGAAGGCCCTGATCGTGGCGGCCCTGATCGGCGGTGGTCTGGCGATCAGCGTCTCTCTCAGCCGCCCGGCAGAGCGCGCCGTGGCTCCGCTGGCGGTTACGCTCCAGGTCACGCCGGTTGTCGCCATCGCGCCTCTGGTGCTGATCTGGTTCGGGCTCGACCATGCCGACCGGGCAGTCACGGCGCTCGCCGCCGCCATTGCCTTCTTCCCTATCTTCTCCGGCGTCCTGACCGGGTTGAAGTCCGCCGACCCGGATCTGGAGCGGCTGTTCGATCTGCACGCCGCTTCTCCGCTCCAGCGCCTGTGGCGCCTCCGCCTCCCCTCTGCCCTGCCCTTCGCCCTGGAGGGCCTGCGGGTCGCGGCGGGTCAGGCGGTGGTCGGCGCCGTGGTGGCCGAGTTCGTCTCCGGCTCCGGCGCGGCACAGGGTCTCGCCTGGCGTCTGCTCGAGGCCGGGAACCGTCTGCGCACGGCCGAACTTCTCGCCGCCCTCGTCTGCCTCGCCCTTCTCGGCCTCTCGCTCAACGGCGCGACCAGGCTGATCGAGCGCCGCCTGCTACGCGACCGGGCCTGAAGTCTTTACGCATGTTAGCGCGGGGTTAAGCCCGGGCTGCCTAAGGTTTCCGCGACGTTCGCCTCGAACGGGAGCCCCGCCTTTGCAGCACCGCACCGCCCGAATTCTGACGCTGCTCCTGGCGACGGCGGGCGCGTGTCTCGCCGCCTCGGGCGCCGAGGCCCAGTCCAATACCGACCCCACTCCCACGCCGGCCCGCTACCTGAACTGGGCCAACCGCCCGGCCAATACGACGCCCGCCAGTGTCGTCGCCGAGCAGACCCGCGCCCGCAACGCCTTGATCCCACGCCGCGTCGCGCCGTCGCAGACCCCTTACCGGCCCATGATGCAGCCAGCCTCGACGCCGCTGCCGGCGTCGCGCGGCCTGACCCCCGCCAGCGCCTGGCTGGGCCCCCGCGTCGCGCCTGCCTTCGCCCCGGGCTCACCTGACCCGATCAGCTACGCCACGACCGAGATAGCCTCGGCCCCGATCTATTCGCCCTCCCCGCCCGCCTCCGTCGAGCACGCCGCGCGCGCTCCGGTCGAACGCGTCGCCGCCGATCCCATGGCGCCCCGTCGCGACGCCCCGGTCTTCAACCTCCCGCGTCAGGCCTCTTCCGCGCAGGCTCCGATGCCGCAAGAGGCGGGGTCACCCGTCGCCGACACCAGCGACCCCATGGCCCCGCGCCGCGATGCTCGCATCTTCCAGATGCAACAGGGCCAGCCCCAGGGTCAGGAACAGGCCTCGCTTCCTGCGCCGACCCAGGCCGCGCCCTCCGGCCAATCCTCGGTCCAGTCCGGCCAGTCGGGCGCCCGATACTATTCGGTGCACCGCGACGCAGGCCATCGCCCCGATCCCACGGTCCTGCCCGAACCCGTCTATTTCGACAGCGTCACCCTGGACCTCGCCGAACCGCCCGAGAACGAGCCCCTGATGCGGGACGCCCAGGGCCGCCGCCGTGTGGTTCCCAATGCCGATCCGAGCCTGCCATGACCGACGCCGCCTTCGCCCCGGTCGAGACCGGATCGCGCCTGCCCGATTTGATCGTCCTGGCCCAGGAAACGTCCAGCGAGAAACGCCGCGCCCTGCTGCGTGAGCTGACCGAGCATTTCTTCGGGGCCGGACAGCGCAGCGCAGGCGAGGACGCCCTTTACGACTCGGTCCTGACGGACCTGACCGCCGAGATGGATACCGCCGTCCGCGCCGAGCTCTCGGCCCGATTCGCCCTGTCGCCCGACGCCCCGCGCGGCCTGATCCGGCGGCTGGCGAACGACGAGGTCGCGGTGGCCGAAGCCGTCCTGCGCGCCTCCACCGTCCTCACCGACGACGATCTGCTGGGTGTCGTCCGCTCGAGGGGCCAGGCCCATCTGCGCGCCGTGTCGGAACGCGTGACCGTGTCCGAGGCCGTGTCCGACGTGATCGTGGAACGCGGCGACGACGAGACCCTGGGCACGCTTCTGCGCAACGACGGAGCCCGCTTGTCGCGCGCCGCGACCGAGACCGCTGTCGAGCGCGCCAAGGTCAATCCTGACCTTCATGAGGCGGCTGTCCAGCGCAAGGGCCTGCCCGCTGACCTCCTGAACGACATGTATTTCGTCGTCGAGGGCCGGCTGCGTCAGCAGATCCTCGAACAGAACGCCGCCATGGATCCGGTCCTGCTGGAAAGCGCGCTCGCCGCCGGACGCGCCCGCGTGGCCACCGGGGACGGCGCCCTGCCCGCCGACTACTCTGAATGCCTCGCCTATGTGGAAGAGCTGAAGGCGGCCAACCAGCTGAACCCGACCATGCTGGCCCGCTTCCTGCGTTCCGGCAGCCGGACTTCCTTCCTGATCGCCCTGGCCCAGCTTGCCGATGTGGACTTCCACACCGCCGGCCAGATCGTGGAGAAGAAGGAACTCGACGCCCTGGCGGTCATCTGCAAGGCCGCCGACCTCGATCGCTCCCTGTTCCTGACCTTCGCCGTGGTCATCATGGGCGGTGAGGACAATGCGATGGGCAAGGCCCACAGTTACGCCAAACTCTATGCCGAGCTGCAGCGCGACGCCGCCCTGCGCACCCTCCGCTTCTGGCGCATGCGCCGGGGCACGGCTGCGGCCGCCTGAAACGGAAACGCCCGCCTCCTTGCGGAAGCGGGCGTCCTGATCTTCGAACTTTTTAAGACTACTTCTTGGCGGCGCGGGGAGCAGCGCGGGCGGGTTTACGACCGCCCTGGCCGAGGCCCATCTGCTTGGCCAGGTCCGAACGGGCCTTGGCGTAGTTCGGGGCGACCATCGGGTAGTCCTTGGCCAGGCCCCATTTGGCGCGATATTCTTCCGGGCTCATGTCGTATTTGGTGCGCAGGTGGCGCTTCAGCGACTTGAACTTGCGGCCGTCTTCGAGGCAGATCAGGAAATCAGGGCTGATCGACTTGCGGATCGGCACTGCCGGCTCCTTGATCTCCGGCTCGACCTCGATGACGCCGGTCGAAACCTGGGACAGGGCCGCGTGGATGTTGGAGATCAGCGACGGCAGATCGTTCGCCGACACGCTGTTGTTGCCGACATAGGCCGACACGATGTCAGCAGTCATTTCGAGCAGTTCGGACCGTTCGTCCAGTCTTGCAGCGTCCACGAGCGTTTCCTTGCCTAATCTTGCCTGACAGTGGCGATTGTGGCTCTGGCAAATACGGATGTTCGACGACGAAAGCAATGCGCCTCCAGACATCGGGCGTCATAATGTTCCCGGACAGTCTGGCGAACTATAGTCTGCCCTCGATCCGAACCCGCTTAACGACCGAAGTTTTCCGCCAGCGCCATCATGGCCGCGCGTTCCGGCGTAGAATAGTCATCCAGCGCCAGTTCATCACCCTCGCGGATGGCTCTCAGCAGATCCGGTGACAGGGCCGAGGACAGAGACCAGTTCCAGTAACGCAGCACCGTCTGGGCCCGATCGACGGCCAACATCTCAAAGGTGATCTGCACGCGGTCCCAGTCGGGATGGACCAGGCCGTCCGGCGTGGTCTCTGGGCGACGCACCGACCGCCACAGGTTCTGAAGATCGACGCGCGACATGCCGGTGGCCTTGCACAGGATGGCGAGGGGCTCTCCGCCGACGTCGCCCATGATCTTGGCCCCCGTCAGAGGCTTGATGCCGGCCAGATAGGCGATCTCGGCCGCGACCTCGCGGTTCAGCCCCTCCCGCGCCGCGACGGTGACCGCGTGTTCCAGGCTGTCGTAGGGGCTCTTGTCGATGGCCGCACGGTTCCGCTGGCGGCGCTCAATAAATTGCAGGGCCTTCCTCGACACCGGATCCTGCCAGCCCTCCTCGGCGGCCATGGCGAAGACGTCCTCGACGACCTCCTGCATGACCTCACGACTGACGGCGAAACGCTGGAGGATGGTCTTCCTGTCCTCGGCCGGCGCCCACCAGAACATCACATAGGCGCCGGACGGACGAAGCTCGGGCCGGCGCAGCAGGTGGCCGCACAGGAGGGGCATCTGGCGGCTCAGTCCCACGATCGCCTCCACTCCGCTCTGCGACAGGCGGGCGGTGGTGTTGCGCAACAGGCATTCGAGCACGCCCTGCTCACCGAAGCTGATCAGGGTCTCGGTCACCACCTCGGTCAGGCCGCGGCGGCCTGCCATCAGGAAGCGGTGCTCCGCCCCCGTGTCCCGGGCGCAGGCGACCAGGTCGGCGTCGGTCAGCGACGCGCACTGCTCCAGCAAAAGCCCCGCGATCGCCGGGTCGTCCCTGAGCAGCATCCGCGCCAGGCTGTTCGGCAGTTCGGCCAGCGGCGCCAGTCGCGCCGCCACCCGCTGGCGTTCACGCGGGGCCGCCAATCTCAGCATCTCGACCAGCAGGTCGCCGGTCACCGAGCGCTCGAAGGCGTTGACCCGACTGCCCGGCAGGGAGACGACATCGGCGAGGCGCTTCAGCAACGCATGCCGCGCCCGGAAGGCCGGCTGCGGGGCCTCTTGGTCTGGAACGGGCGCCGGATCGGACATGATGCCGCCAGCCTAGCGGCGGACGGGTTAACCGCCGGTGACGGCCTATAATCCCTCGAACAGCGCCGTCGACAGATAGCGTTCGGCGAAACTGGGGATGATGGCGACGATCGTCTTTCCGGCGTTCTCGTCGAGGGTCGCCAGGCGGAAGGCGGCGGTCAGGGCGGCGCCGGACGAGATGCCGACCGGGATCCCCTCGACCCGGGCGACCTTGCGCGCCATTTCGAAACTGTCCTCATTGGAGACCTGTTCGACGCCGTCGATGACCGAGCGATCGACGATCGAGGGGATGAAGCCCGCGCCGATGCCCTGGATCTTGTGCGGGCCGGGCTCTCCGCCGCTGAGGACGGGCGAGGCGGTCGGCTCCACTGCGATCATGCGGATCGAGGGCTTGCGGGCCTTCAGCGCCTGACCGATGCCAGTGATGGTGCCGCCGGTGCCGACCCCGGCGACGACGATGTCCACTGCGCCCGCCGTGTCGTTCCAGATCTCCTCCGCCGTCGTGGACTTGTGGATAGCGGGGTTGGCGGGGTTGTCGAACTGCGCCGGGCTGACGGCGCCCGGCGTGCGTTCGAGCAGTTCGGCGGCCATGGCGATGGCCCCTTTCATCCCCTTCTCCGCCGGGGTCAGCACCAGTTCGGCGCCCAGCAGGGCCAGCATCTTGCGACGTTCGATCGACATCGACTCCGGCATGACCAGGATCAGGCGATAGCCCTTGGCGGCGGCCACGAAGGCCAGGGCGATGCCTGTATTGCCCGAAGTCGGCTCGATCAGGACGCCGCCCGCCGAGATCTTGCCCTGCGCCTCCAGCGCCTCGATCATCGCTACGCCGATCCGGTCCTTCACCGACGAGATCGGGTTGAAGAACTCCAGCTTGGCCAGCACCCGGGCCTTTGGCGAATATTCCGCGGACAGGCGCGGCAGGCCGACCAGAGGTGTGTCGCCGATGGTGTCGATGATCGACGCATAGACCTTGCCGCGGCCTTGGGTGGTGCGGGCGTTTGGGGCGTCGTAGTCGGACATGGGGGAGTCTCCGGCTGGAAATATGCACCATCGAAAACAGGGTGCGGTTTGAGCGCATCGTGCGGTTCGACAGGACGCGACCGAGACCGCGCACCCGGTGACATAGGCCGTCGTCCATGGCGCACAAGCCAGATTATCTGATCCCCACCACGCGAAATGCTCGAACCGCTTCCTCACGGAGCCGCCCAAGCGAATGCTGACCGGCTCTCTGATTCCGCCAAACCTGCGACGACTGGTTCGGCTTCGCTTTTGCTCTCTCCGGGCTTATGCTGTGACCATGGGGACGGCGACGCGGTGATCGACTATGACTTGGACGAGGACGGCAGCACGCTGTTGTCTTCTATCGTCAACAGTCCGATCGCTTCGGTGATCAGCAATCCTCGCCTGCCCGACAATCCGATTATCGCGGTAAATCAGGCCTTCTGTGACCTGACGGGGTATCGCGACGACGAAATCGTGGGGCGGAACTGCCGCTTCCTGGCCGGACCGGCGACAGAGCCGTGGCTGACAGAACGCATCCGTCAGGGCACGCGGGACCGGAAGCCGACCCTGGTCGAAATCCTCAACTACAAGCGCGATGGACAGCCGTTCCGCAACGCCGTCCTCGTCGCACCGGTCTTCCTGCCGGATGGAGAGCTGGAATACTTCATCGGCTCTCAGGTCGAGCTCGATCAGGACGCCGTCGGACCCTCCTCCAGTCGTCACCACCATGCGGTCCAGGTGGTGCGGACCCTGTCGCCTCGACAGCGCGAGGTGCTGCAGCAGATCGCCGCCGGTTACCGCAGCAAGCAGATCTCGTTCAGCCTGAACCTCAGCGAGAAGACGGTGAAGATGCACCGCGCCCTGATCCTGGAAAAGATCGGCACCCACAATATCGCCGACGCCATCCGGCTGGCGGTCGAGGCCGGTCTTTAGCAAAAAGACGGCCGATTGGGACCGGAATACGGCCTAAAGGCCGTATGGTGCGACATCGCCCAACTGCTTAACCCTCTGCCACGGCCAAAGTCCGGAGTTCGCTGCCTTCGCGCAGTTTCTGATCCGGAGCCAGAAACGCCGATAGGAGAGGATGACTTCAATGCCGACTGTCGAAATTGGGCAATACCTGCTCGTCTACAATGCTTTTTCATTCACATTCGCAACCATGGCGGCGGCGACGCTGTTCCTGTGGTTCGGCCGGTCCCAGGTCGGACCCGCCTACAAGACAGCCCTGACGATTTCCGGATTGGTGACGGCCATCGCGGCCTACCACTATTTCCGCATCTTCGAGAGCTGGGAGTCCGCCTACGAAATCCGTAACGGCGTCATCACCGTGACGGGTCTGGCGTTCAACGACGCCTATCGCTACGTCGACTGGCTCCTGACGGTTCCGCTGCTGCTGATCGAGCTGATCCTGGTCATGCGCCTCAGCCAGGAAGAGACGATGTCGAAGTCTCTGAAGCTCGGCTTCGCCGCCGCCCTGATGATCATTCTGGGCTATCCCGGCGAGATCGCCGACGACAACACGACCCGGGCCATCTGGGGCACCTTGTCGAGCATTCCCTTCGTCTACATCGTCTGGGAACTGTTCAAGGGTCTGGGCGCCTCGATCGAGCGTCAGCCTGAAAGCGTGCGCGGATTGATCAAGAAGGCCCGACTGGTGACGTTCGCGTCGTGGGGCTTCTATCCGATGGTCTACATGATCCCCTACACCAACATCGGTGGAGCCGCCGCCGAGACCTATGTCCAGATCGGATACACGATCGCCGACATCATCGCCAAGGTCGGGGTCGGCGTGATGATCTACATCATCGCCGTCCGCAAATCGCGGATCGAGTACGGTGAAGCCACCCACGAAACCGCTGCGGTCTGATTGACCAATGCATGACGGGTCCGGGCAGGCCGAGCGCCTGTCCGGGCTTTGTCACAATAGAAGGCGCAGTCATGACCTCGTCATCGGGCCACCCAGGCTCTGGAGCCAGGACGCCGCCCGGGGCGGGACTTATGCTCGGCGCCCTGGGTCTCACGCTCGTGGGATTGTGGCTCGGCGTGCCGCTGTCCGGACCGACGGCAACGACCCTGGCCTGCCTGGCCTTGCTGGTCTTCGGACTGCCCCACGGCACCCTGGATCTCGAACTCATTCGCGCCCGCGCATCCGGCCCCTGGACGGGGATGGTGGCGCTGGTGTCGATCTATCTGGCGCTGGCGGCCTCAATGTACGGTCTGTGGCGGGTCGAACCCGTCATGGCCCTTGCCGCCTTCATCGGCATCGCCGTCGTGCATTTCTCGGAAGACTGGCAGGGGGCGGGCTCGGTCCTGTTGAGAGCCGGTCTCGCCCTGGCCCTGTTGTCGGCCCCGACCCTGTTTCACCGTGGTGAGTTGGACACGATCTTCATCGGGCTGACCGACCGGGTCGAGGCGACCCTCGTGACGGATGCCCTGATACTGGTCCTGCCCATCACGATCGCAGTGGGCCTGACCGCCGTGGCGTCCCTGTGGCGCGCCGGCCGGCGCGCCCAGGCCCTGGGCGGACTGGCTGCGCTGACAGCCATGATCGTCTTGCCGCCCATCCTGGGGTTCGCACTCTACTTCTGCCTGTTCCACTCGCCCCGCCATTTCCACGAAAGCCTGACGACCCTGTCCTGGGTCAACCTTCGACAGTGGTGGGGCGTGGTCCTGCCGCTAAGTCTGGCAGCGGGAGGGGTCGCCGCTCTGATCTTCGGACTGGAACTGAGAACTGCGCTCCCGGACCGGATCATGGCGGCCAGTTTTATGACGCTGTCGATCCTGACGGTGCCGCACATGCTGGCCCCGCTGATCGCCGCCCGACTGTCCCGCCAGGACACATCGCTGATTGCCAACCCAACCGCCTGAAACGGGCGCCCGACTGGAGAGAGACATGAAAATCAAGGATAGACCGGAGTTTCGAAGCAAGGCAGCCGTCCTGACCTTTGGTCCAAAAGCGATGGTTTCCGAAGCCATCGCCGTGATGAGCGAGAAGAATTACGGCGCTGCAGTGATCGTTGACGCCGATCGCAGGCCGCTCGGCATCGTCACGGAACGCGATTTCATGCGCCGTCTGCTGAACAAGCGGTTGAACCCCGACGAAACGACGCTCGAACAGATCATGACGATGGACCTGAAGATAGCGGGGGCCGACGACAACCTGCTGGACTGGTTGCGCCTGATGTCCAACGAGCGATTCCGCCACCTGCCGATCGTCGATGACCAGGGCGTCATCATCAGCATGATGAGCCAGGGCGACTTCGTCAGCTACACCTGGCCGGAGTTGATGGGACGGTTGGGAGAACAGGCCAGGGCCACGTTCGACATCAGCCCATCGATCGTGCTCATGATCGCCGGCGCCGCAGTCTTCGCCGCATCGGTGGTGACGATCTTTACCCAACTTCGCTGACCTTCGCCCGGGGCGACCCGGCGTCAAAGGAAGGAGACCGTGGCTGAAAGACGCGCCTTTCGGCACCGGTCTTCAACCGTCTGCGTCCTGCTCTCGGCGGAACCGGCGATCGGCGCAGTGGCGGGGCCGGCCCTGCTGCAGGAGCAACTCAGCAGTCTGTAATGGCCGGCGGTCGCCTGGATCGTCGCGACCTCGGTCGGGGCGATCCTGACGACCGGCCGGGATCAAACCGTCACGCCGGCCGGTCGTCGTGTGGCTCAGGGGGCGCCGAACTGGGGCCGGAAAAGCTGGTTGAACACCGCAGGATGGGAGAAGCGGGCCTGGCCGCTGCGCCACTGCGAACTGTCGTCCAGCGAGTGCAGCCATCCCAGCATGACGTTGGCGCCGCCCCGCGACCGGGGTCCGCCCAGCGCCCGCTCAACCGCCTCAAGTCCATCAGCGTCGAGGAAACCCAGTTTGGTCAGCTGCACCGTATTGAAGGCCGGCGCGAACCCATCGACCGTCCAGCGCAGGGCCGGGCTCGCATAGGCGTCGTCGGCGATGCCGAGTTGCTGATGATTGAAATCGGCCAGGGTCACCGCATGACCGTTCGGCTGGGCTGAGGTCCCGCTCATCACCTCGTCGAAATAGTGGTCCGGCCTGGCCATGTAGTCACGCCATTCCTCGGTCGTCAGACCCGTTGCGCCCCTGACCATATAGTCGAGCGGCTTTTGCAGCAGGGCGCCCAGGGCGTCGATCAGGGCCTGGGGCAACAGGGCCTGGGCGATCTGCGATGGCGCATAGGCTACCGCGACGGCGAAGTCCGGCGCCCCGGCCATCGACCACAGATGCTGGCGGGCATAGCGGTTCAGAATGCCCGCGGCCCCCGTGAAGTCGGCCTGGTCGGGGTAATAGATGATCTTCGCGGAAATCTCGGCGCTGACCGCCGGCCAGGCGCGCAGGCCTTCGTCGATGTCCTCGATCCAGGCCCGCTTGTAGGCGAGGGTCGCCCAGCTCTCCGCGCCGGCATCGACATCGGCCTGCAGCCTGTTCCTCAGCCGCGAGAAGCTCAGGGGCGCCGACAGGTTGGTCGCCTCCGCGTCGCCGAGCAGCAGCTGCCGCTCCAGCACGCTGCCCGGACGCGCCGCGATCATCTCGTCATGGATGAAGCCGTCGACGCCGCGGATGCTGACCGCGAGGTCGTGCCGGACCTCCGGCGCGCGCTTGTCCAGATAGCTCTCCATCACGATGTGCCGGATCGCGTTCTGGCGCGGGTCCAGGGTGAAGGCTCCGCCCGAATAATGGTTGACGTAGGTGTGGGCGAAACTGTCGCCGGCCGCGTGGGTCAGGAAGCCGCTGACGAAGGCGCGCACCTCGGGTGAGGCGTCCCCGCCATAGGACCGGGTCCACATATGGTTCAGCCAGGCGTCGCTGCCGATCACGCGGCCGCTTTCATTCTTCGCGACCTCGGGGTGGATGATCTGCTGGCCGGTCATGATGTCCGGATAGGCGTCGGGGCCCAGAACCCCCGCCCGATATCGATCCGGCGCAGCTTTCAGGGCGGCGAGGATCTGGGGCGAAACCGGGAAGTCGCCGAGCGGACCGAGGATCGCCCCCGTGCGCGGATCGACCCGCATGATCGTCACCCGCCCGTCGTCGAGCGCGTCCTGCAGCGCGATCTCCGCCAACTGCATATGGGTGGTCGGCTTCCACGCCAGGGCTGCGCTCGGCGGCAAGGCACTGAACAGAATCAACAGGATGCCGGCCGCCGCTCGCAGGGCGCGGCGCAGTTTGGCGCGTTCGAACATGACAGCCCTCCCCTAACGCCGTTCGATTTTGCCTCGATCATGGCCCGATCACAACCTGCCGGCCCGCCTGATCATCGATCACGGTCCACAGGCGACCCGCCGGGCTTCACCCCGCGTTAACCACGTTGGACCAGAGGTTAACGCCTCCGTTTCCTCTCGCAGGCCCCCGTTGCTTAACCTCGTCACCGCCGTCGAAGCGATCGATCCGCTGGTCGTCACCGGCAAGGTGGCGGGCGTCAGCGGCCTGCTGATCGAGGCGCGCGGCGGCCTGTCGCGACTGGCCGTGGGCGCCCGGGCCGAGATCAGGCGGCGCGGCACGACGCCCCTGCCCGCCGAGGTCGTGGGCTTCCGAGATTCCAAGGCCCTGTTGATGCCGTTCGGCCCCGTCGAGGGCGTGGCCCCCGGCGCCGATATCCACATCATCGGCCAGGCGGCGGCGGTCAATCCGACCAAGGCCTGGCTGGGCCGCATCATCGACGCCTTCGGCCAGCCGATCGACGGCAAGGGCCCACTGCCGCAAGGCCCGGCGCCGTATCCCCTCCGCGCCTCGCCGCCGCCGGCCCACTCGCGCGGCCGGGTGGGCGAGCGGCTGGATCTCGGGGTCCGTTCGATGGACGTCTTCACCACCACCTGCCGGGGCCAGCGCCTGGGCATCTTCGCCGGGTCCGGCGTCGGCAAGTCGGTGCTGCTGTCGATGCTGGCCAAGCAGGCGACCTGCGACGTCGTCGTGGTCGGCCTGATCGGTGAACGTGGCCGGGAGGTCCGCGAGTTCATCGAGGAGACACTGGGCGAGGAAGGCCTGCGCCGCGCCGTCGTCGTCGTCGCCACCTCCGACGAGCCCGCGCTGAAACGCCGCCAGTCCGCCTATATGACCCTGGCCATCGCGGAATATTTCCGGGACCAGGATCTGGAAGTCCTGTGCCTGATGGACTCGGTCACCCGCTTCGCCATGGCCCAGCGTGAGATCGGCCTGGCCGCCGGCGAGCCTCCGACGACGAAGGGCTATACACCCACCGTCTTCACCGAACTGCCCAAGCTGCTGGAGCGCGCCGGTCCCGGCCCCGTGCGACCCGACGGCACGACGGCGGGACCGATCACCGCCCTGTTCACCGTGCTGGTGGACGGCGGCGACCATGACGAGCCGATCGCCGACGCCGTGCGAGGCATCCTCGACGGCCACATCGTCATGGACCGCAAGATCGCCGAACGCGGTCGTTTCCCCGCCATCGACGTGCTGAAATCCGTCAGCCGGACCATGCCCGCCTGCCAGACGCCGACCGAGCGCGAGCTCAACAAGCGCGCCCGCCAGTGCCTCTCGGCCTATGCCTCGATGGAAGAGCTGATCAAGATCGGCGCCTATCGCGCCGGCGCCGACCCGGTCACCGACCGGGCCATCGCCCTGAACCCCGCACTCGAGGCCTTCCTGGGTCAGGACAAGGACGACTCCACGCGTCTTTCCGATTCCTTTACCCGCCTGGAGGCAATTCTGAATCAGGGCATGGTCCCGCAGTAGTGACTGGATTTTACGCATGACCGCCTGGGCCCACTCGCTGATCCGCATCTCCAACTACGAGGTCGAGACGCTGCAGAAGCGCCTGGCCGAGATCTCCAGCCGCAAGGTCACCGCCGAGATGCGCCTGGCTGTCCTGGACGCCGAGGTCGAGGTGGAACGCGAGCGCGCCCGGGCCGACGCCGAGGCCAACCTCCTGCTCCAGGCCTATATGGCCGGCTGGAAGGCCCGAAAGGGCGCCGCCGAAAGCGACCTCGTCACCCTCGACGCCGAAGAGGAAGGCGCCCGCGACGCCCTGACCGGCGCCTATTCCGAGCTGAAGAAGTTCGAACACGTCGCTGAAACCACCCGCCTGAACGCCCTCATCGCCGCCGGCAAGCGCGAGACCGCCGCCTTCGACGAGATGGGCCTGCGCCGCCGCAGCGCCTGATCGCCTGCGTGGCATGATCGACCGCCGCGCCCTCCTCGCCTCCGCCCTCGCCCTGGCCGCGTGTGAGAAGAACGCCGCAGCAGCCCCCGCCGTCGCCGCGGCACCACTCAAATCCATGGCCCCCTTTCCCGTCGGGACCTCGGCCATGACCGGCCAGTTCGAGGACCGGGCCTGGGTCGACCTCTGCCTGACCCACGTCTCCCAGCTCACGCCCGAGTGGGAAATGAAGATGGAATACATCCTGTCGGAGACCGGCGAGTACCGCTGGGACGCGCCCGACCGGATTGCGGAGTTCTGTACGACCCACGGCCTGCGCCTCTTTGGCACGACACTGATCTGGTATTCACAGGACAGCGCCTTCTTCCGCTCGCTCGACCCGCAGCGGTTCCGCACCGAGTACGACCGCTACATCCAGACCGTCGCCCGGAGGTATCGCGGCCGCGCCACCGGCTGGGACGTCGTCAACGAAGCCGTCGCCGAGGACGGCAATGGCCTGCGCACCTGCCTGTGGTCCGAGGCCCTGGGCCAGGACGGCTATATCGCCCGCGCCTTCGAACAGGCGAAACTGGCCGATCCCGACGCGGTCCTGTTCCTCAACGATTACAATCTCGAGAACCTCCCGACCAAGGGTGCGACCTTCCTGCGGCTGGTTGAGCGGTTGCTGAAGGCCGGCGTCCCCATCGGCGGCATCGGCACCCAGTCGCACCTCGACATCGAGATCCCCGCCGGCCAGACCGCCGCCTTCTTCCGCGAGGCCGCCCGGTTCGGCCTGCCGATCCATGTCTCCGAACTCGACGCCTCGCTTCGGTCAGAGGGCCGGATCGACACCCGCTCCCGGCGTCAGAAGATCGAGCAACAGACGGCCCGCGTCGCCGAACTGACCTCGGCCTTCATGGACCTGCCGCCCGCTCAACGCTTCGCCTTTACAGTCTGGGGCCTGCGCGACACTGACAGCTGGCTGCGTCGCGACGCCCGCGACGACGGCAAGGACAGCCCCCTGCTTTTCGACGCCGCGGGGCGGGCCAATCCGATGTTCGGCGCTGTGGCCGAAGCGATGCGGGCTGGATGATCCGTCCACGAACTCCGTTCGTGAAAAGGCCCCCCGTGGCCAAAGAGCGCGGGTCACCCGCTGGGACGATCCGTGCGTTAAGGTAACCAGCGATCCTCCGCTCCTTGAACAAGGCTTCGATCATGAGACATGCGCTGGTGGCCGTCGGTGCGGCCCTTATGACGACCGCCTGTTCGACGGTCGGCGTGCGATCCGGCACCGAGGAGCCGGCCTATCAAAGCGTCGCAACCGTCGGTGCGATCGACATCCGCCTGTATGGGGAGCGAATAGCCGCCCAGACCGAGGTTACGGGCAACAGCGACGCGGCGCGCAACCAGGGCTTTCGGCGTCTGGCGGGCTATATCTTCGGCGGCAATGCGCAGCGAGCCTCCATCGCGATGACAGCCCCGGTCTCACAGGCTGGCGCGGGCAGGTCGCAGACGATCGCCATGACCGCGCCCGTGGCCCAGACACCGTCCGGGGTCGACCGCTGGACAGTCCAGTTCTTCATGCCCGCAGCCTATGCGATGGACGAACTGCCGGTTCCGAACGACCCGACAGTCGAGCTGGTCGTCGTCCCGGCCGAGACCTATGCGGTCGTCAGGTTCAGCGGCGTCGGCTCGGTGCGCTCCGTCGACGCGCACAAGGCCCAGCTGTTGGCCGGACTGGCCGGCAGCGGATGGACCGTGACCGGGGAACCTGTCGTCTGGTTCTACGACCCGCCGTGGACCCTGCCGCCGATGCGCCGCAACGAGGTCGCGGTCAGGGTCGAGCCGAAATAGAGCCGGGGCTCGGCATAGACGGCCGGCCCGACCGCTCCTGAAAGCGAAACGCCCGCCGGTCTCCCGGCGGGCGTTTCAATCTGGCGTCAGGCCGAACCCTCTCAGGCGGCGGCGCTCTGCGGCGCGGGAGCCGACGTCTCCGACGGGTCGCGCAGCACATAGCCGCGGCCCCAGACAGTCTCGATATAGTGTTTGCCGCCGGCGGCCGTCGCCAGCTTCTTGCGCAGCTTGCAGATGAAGACGTCGATGATCTTCAGCTCGGGCTCGTCCATGCCGCCGTACAGGTGATTCAGGAACATTTCCTTGGTCAGGGTCGTGCCCTTGCGGAGCGAGAGCAGCTCCAGCATCTGGTATTCCTTGCCCGTCAGGTGGACGCGGTGACCGTGCACCTCGACCGTCTTGCCATCCAGGTTCACGGCGATCTCGCCGGTGTGGATGATGGCTTGGGCGTGACCCTTGGAGCGACGGACCACGGCGTGGGTGCGCGCGATCAACTCGTCCTTGTGGAAGGGCTTGGTCATGTAGTCGTCGGCGCCGCCGCCGAAGGTCTTGACCTTGGTCTCGATCTCGGTTGACCCCGACAGGATCATGACCGGGGTATTGATCTTGCCGACGCGCAGTTGGCGCAGGACCTCGAGGCCGCTCATGTCGGGCAGGTTCAGGTCCAGCATGATCATGTCGTAGTCATAGATCTTGCCCAGATCGATGCCTTCTTCGCCCAGGTCTGTCGTGTAGACGTTGAAGCCTTCGGACTTCAGCATCAGTTCGATGCTCTGCGCCGTCGCATGATCGTCTTCGATAAGCAGAACGCGCATTCATGCCCCTCCAGGCAAAAGCTAGACCATATGGCCCGGTGTGCAGTTCCGGGTAACCTTGTTCCGGAGTTAACCGGGCAAAACCTTAAGAACCGTTAACGGCGCCCCATGAACGCGAATCTAGGCTGATTTGCGAATCGACGTCGAGAGTCACGAGTCAACGATTCGAATTATTTCAAAGCCCGGCGTTCGGCAGGCTGGATTCGCCTTGGTCCTGTCCATGCGCGCGCCGCCACGACTGGAGATACGACCGCTTCTGACGTCGAACAGGATAATGTTCCTATCATCCTGTTTTGCGGCCCCAGACTGGGACGTCGCGCGCATCGGGATCGGGAGAGACGTCTTGAATACACCCTATCGGATCATCGTGTCGTCGGAGGATCGCGACCGGGCCGACCTGGTTCAGCAGATCGTGGCCCTGCGGCTCGGCACGCCGATGGAAGCCCTGCAACGCAAGTCCCGGCTGACACAGTCGGCGCTCCGGACGCGGCGGGTGTCGCTCTACCTCGCCCATGTGGCGCTCGGCTGGCCGTTGGAACGGGTCGGTCACGCCTTCGGGATCAACCGCCAGACGGTCGGGACGGCCTGCACCCGGATCGAGCAGGCGCGAGACGAGCCGCATCTGAACGACCTGCTGGATCAGCTGGCCGAGACCATCCAGACCCTGTGCGAGACGCCGCCGGTCACCGATCTGCCGGAGGTGGCGTGAGCGGCCCGACGGCGCGGGCGCGAGGCCTTCTGGCGCGCGGTGGCTGGATCGACGTCGCGGGGCCCGACGGAACCTATGCCCTTCGCATCGGCGGCGACCGGCGAGCGCGTCCGACGATGACGCTCAATGAAACCACCTTCCGGGACTTGATCGAGACCCCCGGCCTGAAGGCGCGCGCCGGCGGGGGCTGGATCGGGCGGCCGGCCCCGACAGCCTCCTCGACGCCGCCCCCGGGCGCGCCCGGCCGGATCGAGGGCGAGCGGCCGATCATGGATCCCGACGGCCGCCTCACCCTGCGTCGCGCCAACCTGGGGGAAAGCCCCATCGCCTGGCTGGCCCGTCGCAAGGATGCTGATGGCCGCCCCTGGCTGACACCGGCCGAGATCGCCGCGGGCGAACGCCTCAGGCTGGACGGCGAACTCTCCCGGTCCGGCCCCTCCCTGACCATGCGCTGGGACGCCCTGCCGCGCACGGGCGGCAGCGGCTCGTCGTCCCGCGTCGAACCTGGTGACCGGGCCATCGCCGCCGGCCGGCGGCTGGCGCGCGCGCTCGCATCACTGGATCCGCGAACGCACGCGATCGTCGAACAGGTCTGCATCCGCCAGGGCAGCCTGCAACTCGCCGAACAGGAGGCAGGCCTTCGTCGACGTGAAGGGAAGACGGTTCTCAAGGCAGGGCTGCGAAGGCTGGCGGACCACTACCGGATTGGCTGACCCGATGATTGGAAAGAGACGCCCTTGGTCACCCTCGATCGTGTCACCGCGCCTCTGCGCCGACCGCCCGGAGTGCGGGCGCGAGCTTACCCGGCCGCCATGGCCTCCTGCCGGATCCGCCCCACCATGGCGTTGAGGCCGTTCGCCCTCTGTCGGGTCAGGGCCTGGGGCAGTCCCAGCCGGTCCAGCGCCGCCCTGGCGTCGAAGGCCAGAATCTGGGTCGCAGGACGGCCCGAATAGAGTTTCAGCAACAGGGCGACATTGCCCTTGGAAATGGCGCTGTCCGAGTCGGCGCGGAACGTCAGCCGGTCGCCGTCTCGCCCCGACGCCAGCCAGACCTGCGCCGCACAGCCCGGCACCTTGTTGGCCTCGGTCCGGTCGGTGTCCGGCAGCGGGGCCAGATCCTTGCCCAGGTCGATGACGTAGGCGATGCGCTGTTCCCAGTCCTCCAGCACCTCGAAGTCCTCGGCCAGTTCGTCCAGGGTCGCGTCGATGCTTTCGGCGGGTTCGGTCATGGGTCGCCAGATAGGCCGCGCGCCGGTTAACGACAACCTGCCCGTCCATCCCCAGTTGCGAGCCTTGCCGCCCACTGACGGAGTCGCCTCCTGCGGGTGCGGGCTTTAGACGACTCGGCTGCGACGCTAGTCTACGCGGTCGGCGCGCTCCCCTGACCGGCTCCTCGCCAAGGCCGCCCGGACACCTGTTTGAACCCTGTCTCCAACCCTGCCCCGGTCGCCTCTCCACCGCCCGCGCGCGCGGTGGGCGAGGGCCTGTCCGCCCTGACGGCCTGGCACGCGGCCTGGGCCGTGGGCGCCGCGCTGTCCGCCGTGGCGGGCGCGGGCCTGGGCTGGTTCGGCGGCTCAGCGATTTTCGGCGCGACGGCCATGGTCGTGCCCGGACTGGCGGGACTGGCCCTGCTGTGGCGAGATGGCACGGGCGAGCGGTCGCTGCTGCTGGTTGTCTGGACCCTGGCGGCCGTCGCCGCAGCCATGCTCTCGGGCGGGCCGGCCGGGCCGCTGGTGGGCTATGTGATCATGCCGTTCGTCGCGGCCCTGGCGCTGGGCGGACCCCGCCACGGCGTGCGGCTGGCACAGGCCGGCGCGATCGGCGCGGGCGTCGCGGCCCTGGGCGGCCAGCTGTCGGCCCTGCTGGTCGGTCCGCCGGGAGGCCGGCCGCTGCCGGCCTCGATCTCCGTCGTCCTCGCCACGGCCGCGGCCGTCCTGGCCGTGACGCTGGCCTGGCGACTCCGCGAGAACAAGCTGAACGCCGCCGAGGCGATGACCCTGCGTGTCGAGACCCTGTTGGCCGCCCAGCCCGGTCTGACCCTGGTGCTGGAGCCGTCGGGCCGGGTGCTGGCCGCCTACGGCTCGGCCCCGCCCGCGCTGGAGCCTCGGACCCTGTTCCAGTCCGGTCTGTTCGCGGCGGTCCACGCCCCCGACCGCCCCGCGATCCTCGCCGCCATCGACCGCGCCCTGGCAGGACAGGAGGGTCAGGCCCAGTTCGCCCCTCGCATGGCACTGGACCGCCGCGTCAATCTGATCATCCGCCGCATGGACGACGGCGACGGCGGCGCGCGCGTGATCGCCCAGGCCTTCGACGCCACCCGCCAGTTCGCCACCGAGATCGGTCTGGAAGCCGCCCGCGCGGAGGCCGAGGCCCGCGACACCGGCAAGACCCGCTTCCTCGCCAATATGTCCCATGAGCTGAGGACGCCGCTGAACGCCGTCCTTGGCTTCTCCGACATCATGCGCCAGCGCCTCTTCGGTCCCCTGCCCCAGAAATACGCCGACTACGCCGACAGCATCCACGAGGCCGGCGGTCACCTGCTGGACCTGATCAACGACGTGCTGGACGTGTCCAAGATCGAGGCCGAGCGCTACGAGCTGTCGCGCGAGTCCTTCGATGCGCGCGAAGTGGTCTCGGCGGCCGTCGCCCTGGTGCGGGTCACGGCGACGGACAAGGGTGTGGGTCTGTCCAGTCTGGTCCCGGACGAACCCCTGGCCGTCGAAGCCGACCGCCGCGCACTGAAGCAGATCACGCTGAACCTGTTGTCCAATGCCATCAAATTCACCCCGGCGGGCGGATCGGTGACCCTGACGCTCGAGGTTATCGGCCCCTATCTGGAGCTGGTCGTCTCAGACACCGGCGTCGGCATCGCCGCCAAGGATTTGAAGCGGCTGGGCCGTCCGTTCGAACAGGCCGGCGCCGTCGAGCAGAAGGTGCAGGGCACCGGCCTCGGCCTGTCGCTGGTCCGATCCCTGGCCGAACTGCACGGCGGCCGGATGAGCCTGGACTCGACCCTGGGCGAAGGCACGGCGGTCACGGTGCGGCTGCCGGTCGCGGTGGCCGTCCGCCCGGAGGCGCCGGAGGGCGGGGCGGAGGTCATCCCGTTCAACGCAGGCGGCTAGACCGTCCCCAGCGCCACGAACGCCCGCGCCGCCGCGAAGTCCCCGGCCTCGAAGGTCGCCGTCGCCACGCTGCCGTCGCGGAACAGGAACTCGATCAGGAAGGGCTCGCGCGGGTCGAGGCGGGACAGGCGGTCGCCGGCAGCGGCGGGGAAGGTCCAGGTCTCGCCCTGGGTCTTGCCCATGGCCAGCAGGGTCGCTGCGGCCGGGGCGGTTCCGGCGGACCAGACTTCCTGGCGCGCGCTCTCGGGCGGCAGGACGGCGCGGCCGGCGGCGGTCAGCCACGGACGCGCGGCCAGGGCCGGGTCGCGCATCACCATCCGCGCCGCATAGGGACGCGGGCGCCCGACGAAGGAGACGACGGCGGACAGGGTCTCTTGGCCCTCGGCCGAGGCGCCAAGGCCGAACCGCACGGGCGAGGCGCCGGTCACCGAGGTCTGAACCAGACGCCAGGTCGCGACCTCGCGGCGGACGCGGTCGGCGGTCCAGGTGGCATGGTCGCTGTTGAAATCCATGCGCGGGATACGCTGCCAGCCGGCGAAGGCGTCGGCGACCCGATCACGCACCATGGCCAGTTCGGGATTGGCGCAGGACACCTGACGCGCCCGCGACCGGGCCCGACTGGCGGCGGCCTGCAGCGTCGTCTCGGCGGTTCCGGCACGCAGGGCCGCGCCCCGCGACTGCAGGGTCGCCGCCGACAGGGCGCCGGCGACCGGCGCGCGGAACAACTGGCATTTCTCATGCGCGGCAAGGACGAAGGTCCGGTCGTAGAAGGTCCCCGTGCCGTCGGCGAAGGCCGCCACCGGCGTCGTCGCCATCAGAATGGCGGCGGTCATGGCTCTGGCGGTGCGGGTCGAAAGGCCTATCCTCATGGGCCCACCGTAGCGCCACGTCGTTCCGGTCCCGTTTCCGAGCAGGGTTACCGATTTGCTTCTGAACTCAGACCTGTGGGTCGGCGCCCTGATCCGCCGCGCCCAGATCGAGGGGGCCAACGCCACCGTCGTGCGCAAGGGCGACATGCGCGCCGGCACCGTGATCGTGAAGGCCTACAATACGTCGGAGCGGACGGCGCATCTCTATAGCGAGGCGTTCGGGAGCGAAGGCGAACGCCTGTGGATCCAGCCGGTGACCGGGACCGAAAGCGAACTGGACGCCTATATCGAGCGCCAGCGCGGTTACGACCCCGACCTCTGGGTCGTCGAGATCGAGGACCGGCAAGGCCGGCACTTCATCGTCGAGAAGGTCCAGGACTGAGCCGCCCGCCGCCGGTCGCAAATCCTTAACGACGTTCGGGAACGGAACCGAAAACCACTCGGGTCTAGGGTCAGGGTGTCGGCGAGAAACGTCGGCGTCAGGCGAGTGCCCAATATGCTGTTTCTCATGAACGACGTGGTGTTCGACCTGAACGAGGCCTCCCCGGTCACGTCGGCCGACGCGCGCCGGTTCGAGAAACTGGGTTTCGACTATCTGATGGAACTCGGCTGCGAGTTGTTCGCCGAGGACCCGCTGCTGCACCGCAACGACCCGGAACGGGCGCGGCGTCTGGCCTGGCTGATCCACGACCGCTCGCCGGATGTGAACGCCGCCCTGTTCGCGGCGCCGGAGACCGACTGCGACCCCGCCCTTGTCGAACCCCTGTTCTGCGCCCTGCCGGACAACGTGATGCGCCAGCTTCACGCTCGCGGCGGCAAGGGAAAGCTGGACGCGGTCGCCGCCGACCGCGCCGTCTGGGGTCGCATGGCCGCCTGAGGCCAGACCGGCAACGCCTGCACTTGTCTATTGGACGCACGCCCCGCTAGGTTGAAAACCTCTTGGGGAGTTCAGTCATGCGGATCTCGGTCGCCCTGCAAGGTCTTGCGCTCGCCCTGGGCCTCGTCCTGTGCGCCGCCGCGCCGGCCCGCGCCGACTTCCTGCGCGCCGAGACCGAGCATTTCGTCATCCAGGGCGAGGTCAGCCGGGGCGACATCACCGAATACGCCCGTAAGGTCGAACGCTTCCACGAGATGCTGGAAATGTTCCTCCCGCCCGAGAACGACGACTTCGCAGCACCGAAGCTCTGGATCTATCTGGCGGCCAACAATGCGACCATGCGTCAGATCTGGCCCGGCGTCTCGGAAAACGTCGCCGGTTTCTACAGCCGCAACGACGGCCGAATCTACGCTGTGGTGGACCTCAGCAACGAGGACAACGACACCACACTGTTCCACGAATACGCCCACCACTACATGTTTCAGTACCACAACAAGGCCTACCCCGGCTGGTTCGTGGAAGGGTTCGCCGAGTATTTCGCCCCGTCAGACCTGCGGATGGGTCGAATTCGTTACGGCCTGTTGCGCGCGGGGCGGCTGTACGCCCTGGCGCCTCCGAACCCTTGGGTTCCGATGGAGACCCTCCTGAGCGAGCGCCCCGATCTGAGCTCGGCCCAGCAGGCGTCCGCCTACTACGCCCAGGCCTGGCTTCTGACCCACTATATGCTCGGCGATCCGACGCGGCGGACCCAGTTCATCCGTTATCTCATAGCGGTGCAGAATGGCGAGGAGTCGCTCTCCGCTTTCCAGACGCAAACGGGCCAGACGCCCGAACAGCTGCAGAGGCAGCTGCGCGCCTATCTGGGCGGCACTGTGCCCGGCTTCACCCTGACCCAGGCCTTGCCGGTAGCGGAGGTGACCGTGACCGCTCTCCCGCCCGGCACGGAAGATGCGATCTGGCTGGACCTGCGTTCAATGCGCGCGCTCGGCGATGACAAGGACGCCCTGCTCCAGCGAGTTCATGCGATGGCCGCGCGGCATCCGGGCGAGCGGCTGCCGACGGTGACCCTGGCCAAATACCTCATCAAGACCGACCTGCCCGCCGAGGCGATCACGACGCTGGAACCGGTGATCGCCGCGGACCCTGCTGATGCAGAGGCGCTGTGGCTGATGGCCAGCGCGGAGATGGACGTCGCCGACGAGACCGAGGACGCCGCCGCGCGCACGGCCCTGATGCGTCAGGCCCTCCGTCGTCTGGGCGCCGCCTATGAGGCCGATCCGTTCGACTTCAGGATCTACATGGCGATGTCGCGGAACCGTCAGGGCGCGCCCGGCTACCCGAGCGACAACGACCTCACGATCGCGGAGTCCGCCTATCGCCTGGCGCCCCAGCTGGGTTCAACGGCGATGCGGGCCGCGCAGGTTTTGATGGCCAAGGAAAAATATCTCGAGGCGGTTCAGGTTCTGTCGCCGCTGGCGAACAATCCGCACGACGGAGGGGACCTGACCTCGGTGCGCGATCTTCTGGCGCAGGCACGGGAGCGCGCCGGTCTGGAGCCGCTATCGACGGAGGCGCCGCCTGCGGTCGAGGAGACCGAACCGGCCGACTGACGTCCCTAGATCAGGACGTTGAACACCACATGCACGAGGCCCGCCGCCCCGATGATCACGCCGAAGCCCGCGAGGAGGCAGATCGCAGGGTGAAACTCGCGTTCCGTGAACCGCTTGGACGGCGCCCGGACGGTCGAAGCGCGGTGTGCTGAATCCAGCAAAGCCATAGCCGTTTCCTTCTTCCCTGCGGCGTCCGGCTCATGTCCGGAACGTCTCGCATTCGAAGGATGACCCCAAAGACCCTGATTGGCGAGGGGATTTAGCCTGCACTATCGACACATCTTCGAGAGCCGGCGAAGCCGCCCGCCCGCGTGACTTTGGCGCCGTCGCGCGCTACCTCCCGCCCCCATGTCGAAACTGACCCTCGATCAGGAGGCCGCCCGCAGGCGGACCTTCGCCATCATCGCGCACCCCGACGCCGGCAAGACGACGCTGACGGAGCATATCCTGCTGTCCGGCGGGGCCATCCGGGCGGCCGGCGCGGTGCGGGCACGCGGCGAGAACCGTCGGACCCAGTCGGACTGGATGAAGATCGAGAAGGAGCGCGGCATCTCCGTCTCCGCCTCGGTCATGACGTTCGAGCACGACGGCAAGATGTTCAACCTGCTCGACACGCCCGGGCACGAGGACTTCTCGGAAGACACCTACCGCACCCTGACCGCCGCCGACTGCGCCATCATGGTGCTGGACGCCGCCAAGGGTATCGAACCGCAGACGCTGAAGCTGTTCGAGGTCTGCCGCCTGCGCGACATCCCGATCATCACCTTCATCAACAAGCTGGACCGCGAGGCCCAGGACCCGATGGCCCTGCTGGACGAGATCGCCTCGCGCCTGCAGCTCGACCCCTCCCCGATCTGGTGGCCGGCCGAGAGCGGCAACCGCCTGCGCGGCATGGTCGAGATGGGCACCGGCCGGTTCCAGCCCTACGCCAAGAAGCCGGCCGGCTCGAAGGATGAAGTGCCGCATCCGGACGCCCTGCCGCTGGCCGACGCCGGCGAGTATTTCGAGGCGGGCGAGCATCAGGCCCTGATTGACGCCAAAGAACTGGTCGAGGGCGGCTACCCGGCGTTCGACCGCCAGGCCTTCCTCGAAGGCCATATGACCCCGGTGCTGTGGGGTTCGGCGCTGCGCCACTTCGGCATCGACGAGCTTCTGGCCGCCATCGGCGACTGGGCGCCGCCGCCCAAGACCATGCCGGCCCGCAAGCACCGCGACCGCATCGCCATGTTCCGCATGGCCTCGGGCAGCTTCAAGCGCGGCATGAAGCTGAAGGTCCAGAACACCGGCAAACAGCTGTCGGTGAACGCCCCCATCATGTTCTTCGCCTCCGACCGCGAACTGGCCGACGACGCCTTCGCCGGCGACGTGATCGGCATCCCCAACCATGGCGTCCTGCGCGTCGGCGACAGCCTGTCAGAGAGCGGCCTGATCCGCTTCGCCGGCCTGCCCAATTTCGCGCCGGAAATCCTGCAGCGCGTGCGGGTCAAGGATCCGCTCAAGGCCAAGCACCTGAAGAAGGCGCTCGACGGCCTGGCCGAGGAAGGCGTGACCCAGTTGTTCCGTCCCGAGATCGGCGCGGACTTCATCGTCGGAGCCGTGGGCCAGTTGCAGTTCGAAGTCATGGCCGATCGTCTGGGTGAGGAATACGGCCTCGAAGTCATCTTCGAGCACAGCCCCTATGCCGAGGCCCGCTGGATCGACGGGGAGAAGGCCGACGTCGAGGACTTCATGTCCAAATACCGCGGCCAGATGGCCCGCGATATCGACCAGGCCCCGGTCTTTCTCGCCAAGTCGAGCTGGGAGACCGGCTACGTCATGGAGCGTTTCACGAAGGTGGCGTTCACCAAGACGAAGGAACGCGGCTGAACCTCTGTCGCCCGCCATCGTTTTGTCGTTCAGGCATGATCGACAGGACGGCATGATCGAACGAGCGAAGACCTGCGGAACAACCCTGGCTCTGGCGACCGGAGCCCTGCTGCTTGCGAACGCCGCCTCGGCACAGCAAGGCCCGGGCTCGGCGACGACCCGATCCCTGAACACCGCCCCGGCGCAATCGACCCTGACGCCCCGCCCCGACGCCCAGCCGCCGCTGACGGTCGCCGAACGCCCGCAACCCGCACCGCCCCGACCCACGCGGCCGGCGACGACGCCATCCAGCGACCGCACTCTGGAAGACCTGCTGGGTTCCACACGGGACCAGACCCCTCAAGTCGCCGAAGGCCCCGCCGGCGTCACCCTCGCGCCCGGCGAGACCGAGCCGGAGCCTATCCCCATGACGCTCGGCTACTACGTCCGGGGCGACAAGGACTGCGACCAGGTCTGGCCCGGCGAGGGTGACCTAGCCTTCGTGACCCCCACGGCCTTCACCATCGACTTCGGCGGCTGCGAGCCGGGCCAGTTCCTCCAGACCGGGCCGAACAGCTGGGGCGAGGCCCAGCGTTGCAGGACCGAACGCGGCGGCGACGCGGGCGCCTACAACGTCACCTATGAGGTCATCGGCACGGACGTCATCAAGCGCACGGCCCGGCTGGGCGACGATGTCGACAGCGCCGAGGACGACCTGTGGAACTTCTGCCGCCTCGAGGACGTGCCCGAGAACGCCCGCTTCGGATCTTAAGGCGACCGCCGGCGCGAACGCCGGCGATCACGGGTTCGATCAGGCCTCCGCCGTCTCCAGGAACGGATAGTCGGTGTAGCCCTTGGCCCCGCCGCCGTAGAAGGTGGCATAGTCGGGAGCGTTGAGAGGCGCGTTCCGCTTCCAGCGTTCGACCAGGTCGGGATTGGACAGCACTGGCACGCCCGAGCTGATCAGGTCGGCGCGACCCTCAGCGAGGGCCTTCTCGGCCAGTTCGCGAGTCAGGCCGCCGTTCAGCATCAACGGACCACTGAAGGCTTCGCGGATCTGCGCGGCCAGCTGCGGAGCGCCGCCCTTGATCGACATCGGGGTCTCGGGTTCGCCTTCGATCAGATGCAGATAGGCCAGGCCGAACGGCTTCAGGGCCGCAGCGGCGTAGAGGAAGATCGAGGCCGGATCGCTGTCGATCGTTCCGTTGGCGCCGTTCGACGGCGACAGACGGATGCCGACCCGGTCCGCGCCGATGGCGGCGACCACGGCGGTCGTGACCTCCAGCATGAAGCGGGCGCGGTTCTCGACCGAACCGCCATAGCGGTCGTCGCGCTGGTTGGAACCATCCTTGAGGAATTGGTCGATCAGATAGCCGTTGGCGGCATGGATCTCGACACCGTCGAAGCCGGCCTTCCTGGCCTGTTCGGCGGCGTGGACATAGTCGCCGACGATGCCCTGGATTTCGTCGACCGTCAGGGCACGAGGCGTCTCAAATGGCGTCATCGAGAAGTCGCGCCTCATCGCATTGCCGACTGCGGCGATGGCTGACGGCGCGACGGCCTGGCCGCCGTCGGGCTGATAGTCGGGGATCGACACCCGACCCACGTGCCACAGCTGGGCGACGATCTTGCCGCCCTTGGCATGCACCGCCTCGGTGATCGACTTCCAGCCCGCGACCTGCGCCTCGGTAAAGATGCCGGGGGTGTTGGGATAACCCTGACCCGACTGGCTGATCTGGGTGGCTTCGGAGATGATCAGGCCGACCGAGGCGCGCTGGGCGTAGTATTCGACCGCCAGCGGGTTCGGAACCTCGCCCTCGATCGCCCGGCTGCGAGTCAGGGGGGCCATGACGATCCGGTTCTTGAGATGGATCGCGCCGAGGTCGATAGGGTCGAAGAGGGTCGTCATGTGAAACACCTGGTGTTGCGGTCGCGAAGAGGTAGGCGCCCCAACTGTGCGGCGCAACAGGGCGTGCATGGAACCCGGTCGCGGCGTCGGGTTTGCTAGACAGGGGAGTGAACGCCTGAGACGGTCCCGATGCGGGACGACCGGAGAGTAGTGACGTGGCCATGTTCGAGTTCGGCAAGGATCTGAGACGGCTCTTCGTTCAGGCGCGCGAAAGCGACGACCTGGGCTGGCTGGAGCTGATCGGCGTCGACCTTCTTGCGCGCGAGGCGCGGTCCCTGACCACCGATGGCGGCCGCGTCTCCTGCTTGCGACCATCCCAGACCTGGCATCGCGCCTCGATCCTGTGGCGAGAGCATGCCCGTCGCAGCGGCGCCCCCGACAGCATCGCCCGCGCCCTCTCCGCCGCCGAGGACTCCCTGAAGGCCGCCCGCACCGAGGACGAACGCGCCCGCGCCCTGCTGGCCGGGGCCCAGGCCCAGATCACGAAATTCGACCTGTTCGGAGACCGCAACGCCATCGTCCAGGCGGCGGAGTGGGCCCGCGAAGCGACCTCGAAACGCCTGCCGACCCTCGCCTCCTGCGCCGGGGTCCATGCCAGGATCCGCGCGCGTCAGGCCCGTTTGAGCGAAAAGACCGTCGACCGTCAGGACGCCGCCGCCCTGATGGACGCGGCCCTGCATGCCCTCACGAAGCACAATCCGCTCGAGGCCGACGACCTGCGCCTCGACAGCGCGGCGCTGGCGCTGGAAGGCGGCATCATCCAGCGCGACGCCCGCCTGCTGGACCAGGCGGGACGCGACCTGACCGCCCTCGTGGAAGCCTCCTCGCCGGACACACGCCCCCTGACCCGCGCCCGGGCGCTCGCCCTGTGCGCCGCAGGCCTGTCCGCCCTCGCCGCCATGGCTGACGACGAAGCCGCGATGCAGACCGGCCACGAGATGTTCGACGCCGCCGCCGACCAGTTCTTCGTCGATCACAGCCCCCTGGACTGGGTCGCCATCCAGATCGCGCGTTCCATCGACCCGGTCGCCCCCATCGAACCGATCCGCCAGTCCGTCGCCCTGACGACCGGCCACGGCACGATCCTCGGCGCCCTCGCCCTCGACCTGCTGGTCGCGCGCGAGATCGAGACGGCCGCGACCGCCGGCGACCTCACCGAACTCACGAAGATCGAGACGCGCGTCCGTCGCCGCCTCGCCGACCGCACCGGCGCCCCCTCGGTCATCGACTGGGCCGTCGACCAGATCGCCATGGCCCGGCTGATGATCGCCCGTAGCGAGCTGATGGGTTCCGACCCGGATCAGGCCGCCTTCGTCCTCGCAGAGGCCGCCGAGGCCGCCCGCGACCACGGGGTTCCGGTGCTGGCCGACCGCGCCAGGGGGCTGATGATGGGCTTGCCCGTCCGGGCCTAGTTCTGGCGGGACCAAAGTCCCGAGACGCGGCTGTCCCGGATCGGACCCGAGACCCGGGCCACGCATTGCTGGCCGATCCCGCCGCGCCACTGCGCGATGTAGACGGCCGTCTCCTCTCCCACGCAGATCCCCTGGCTGCTCAGCCGGTGGTGAGGGACCGACAGGCTGATGACGCCCTCACCGAAACAGTCCCCGGCGCTCTCGAGCCGATAGACATAGCCGCGACGGGTGGCGACATAGGCGTTGCGGGCGTCCTTGACGTTGAAGTTGTTCACCTCTTCGCCCCGGAAACACTGGCCGGTCTGAACCAGCAGCTGCCGCGCCTCAAGGCTCCCCGGCGGGCCTGCGACGGTACAACTGCCCAGCAGCATAGCCACAACGATGAGAAGCCGCTTCGATGACATAGGCGCCCCTTTGACTTGGTCAATCGACAAGACCACGCGCGAAGAGGGAAGGCCAGTTCTGGAGCGCGGCCCGCCCAGATGCAAAACCGCGACCAGCCGTCCCGTCCGCCTGGTATCGCCCTACCCGCCCATCGCCACGAACGGCCCGTTCAGAAACCCCGGTTTGCCGTAGGCCAGCGGTTGACCGTCCGGGCCCAGCACCCGCCCTCCGGCGGCCTCCAGCACCGCCTGCCCCGCGGCCGTGTCCCACTCCGAGGTCGGGCCGGTGCGCGGATAGGCGTCGAACCGCCCCTCGGCGATCAGGCAGAATTTAAGCGACGAATCCGTCCCCTGCCACTGGGTGCAGCCGTAGCGGGAGGCCAGGCGCCCGGCCTCCTCGTCGGTGACGCTGTGGCTCAAGAGGGCGAAGCCCTGATCCGGCCGGTTGCGCACCCGGATCGTCCGCCAGGCGTCGCCATAGCGGCGCATCTGGGCCCCGCCGCCGGGCGCGGTCCGCCAGGTCAGCGACGTCGCGGGCGCCGAGACAACGCCGACCGCCGGACGGTTTCCCTCGATCAGGGCGATGTTGACGGTGAAGCTTTCCTTGCCCTGGACGAACCCCTTGGTGCCGTCCAGCGGATCGATCAGCCAGAACCGATCAGCGGCGCTCTCGGGCTTGCCCTGGGCCTCCGACTGCTCCTCGGCCACGGCCTGGACTTCGGGATAGAGGGCCGACAGGCGCGACAGGATCAGGGCCTCGGCCTTCTGGTCCGCCAGGGTGACCGGGCTGTCGTCCGCCTTGGAGAACACCTCTCCGCCCGCCCGCCAGTAGGGCAGGATGACGGCGGCGGCCTCCTCCGCGATCTCGGCGAGGGTGTCATGCAGGGCGCCGGAGGCGAGGTCGGAGGACAGTCTGTCGGTCATTTGCCGGGGGATAGACCATCGCGGGCGGTTTCGCGACGGCGCAAATCACGCGAGGGTGCCGGCCGATCTTGAAGCCCCTAGCGAGCCCGAGCCCCGCATGACCGACGCCGCCGTCTCCGCCCAGTCTGGTTCGCAGTTGGGCGGACTGCCCGTCGATGGCCAGGAACTGGCCAGCCTCATCGCCGCCAAGCTCTGCCACGACTTCATCTCGCCCTCGGGCGCGATCATGTCGGGGCTGGACCTGCTGGACGATCCGACGGCCCAGGACATGCGCGACGACGCCATGAGCCTCATCGCCGACAGCGCCAGAAAGATGGTCGCCCTGGTCCAGTTCTGCCGCGTCGCCTTCGGGGCCGCGACGACCGCCGAGCGGTTCACGGGCGCCGAACTGACGGCCCTGGTCGATAACGTGGTCGCGGGCGGACGCGCCACCCTGGCCTGGAACCTCGGCGACGGCGACTTCGGCAAGCCCCAGGCCCGGGCCCTGGTCAATCTGGCTTATCTGACTGTAGGGGCCTTGCCGACGGGCGGGGCGGCCACTGTCGCCGTGCGCCGCGAGGGCGCGCAACTGGTGATCGAGGGCGTGGCCGAGGGAGCACGGGCCCGGCTGAAGGCCGAGGCGGCGACGGGTCTGGCCGGCCAGCGGCTGACCGAAGGCCTCGCGGGCCAGTGGATTCAGCCTTACTGGCTGTGGCTCACGGCCGATCAGGCGGGCGGAACGCTCACGGTCGAAGCTGTGGAAAGCCGCGTGTCGATGACCGTACGGATGCCGTCTTAATCCCGAATCCCAACGCCTCGTTAACCGCCCGGAAGCGATATTGGCGGTTGGAGCGGCGCTTGATTCGAGCCGTTTGGAGAAGACCGCGTTGGACGTCCGCACCTGCCTCATCGTTGACGACAGCCGGATCATCCGCAAGGTCGCGCGCCGCATCGTGGAAGGCCTCGGGTTCGAGGTCGACGAAGCCGCCGACGGGATCGAGGCCTTGTCCTACTGCACCGGCATGATGCCCGACGTCGTCCTGCTGGACTGGAACATGCCCGTCATGGACGGGCTGGCCTTCCTGCGTCGGCTGCGCACCACCCCCGGCGGCGACAAGCCCAAGGTCCTGTTCTGCACCATTGAGACGGCGCCTGAACGCATCGCCGAGGCCCTGTCGGCCGGGGCGGACGACTATGTGATGAAGCCGTTCGACTCGGAAATCCTCCACTCCAAATTCAGTGAAGTCGGAGCGGTCTGAAGCCCAGCCATGACCCGCGCTGTAGCCGTCACATGATCCAGGACGATTTCGACCGCCTGCAGGCCCTGATGGCCTCTCGCGCCGGCTTCCGGCTGGGGCGCGATCGGATCCACCTCGCCGAGCACCGGCTGGCCCCTGTCGCCCGTCGCGAGGGCTTCGACAGCGTCGACGACATGCTGGCCAGCCTGTGGGCCAAGCCGGTGGCCAGCCTCGGCTGGGCGGTCATCGAGGCCCTGCTGAACCCCGAGACCTGGTTCCGCCGCGACCGGACGGTGTTCGACACCTTTGCGCGCGAACTGCTGCCCGCCATCGCCCGCGCCCGGCCTGAGGGTCTGGTGCGCGTCTGGTCCGCCGGCTGCTCGCACGGCCAGGAGCCCTACTCCCTCGCCATGGCCGGCCTCGAGGTCGGGGCCAATGTCGAGATCGTCGCCACCGACCTGTCACAGCGCGCGATCGAGCGCGGCCGGGCGGGCTCCTACACCGCCTTCGAGATCCAGCGCGGCCTGCAGGCCCAGACGATGCTGAACTGGTTCGATCCGGCGGACGACGCCTGGGTCGCCAAGCCGGCCCTGCGCGCCGCCGTCCGCTTCGCCCGCCACAACCTGCTCGACGCCCCGGCCGACGCCGCCCGGTTCGACGTCATCCTGTGCCGAAACATCCTCTCCGAAATGGATCCGGCCAGGCGCGGCCAGGTCGTGGACGGTCTGGAGCGGCGACTGGTGGACGACGGCGTCCTGATTCTGGGAGCCGACGAGCGAATCGACGCCGACACCGTCGCCTTCCGTCCCGTGACCGGCCGCAAGGGCCTGTTCGTCAAGGCGCCCTCAGCCCTCAGCCGCGCCGCCTGATCCCGGTCGACACGGCCACGCCCGGCCCCGTATGGTCGCCGCAACGTCGGAGGGGATGACGATGCGTTGGGCTCTGTTTCTCGGATCGCTGGCAGTCGCTCTGCTGATCGGCGTGTGGGCCCTTCAGGTTCCCGGCGCGCGCGGGACCGACACGCCCGCCGCCGACTTCTCCGCCGTCCGCGCCATGGCCGATGTTCGCGTCATCGGCGCCCGACCCCACCCCGTCGGCTCGGCCGACCACGCGCGGGTACAATCCTGGCTGTTCGGCCGCATGGCGGCGCAGGGGCTCAACCCGGCGCTACAGGCCGGGGCCCTGTCGCCCGAAGCCATCGAGCGTCTGCGCCGTTGGGGCGGGGATCCGGCCGCAGCAGGCAATATGGCGGTCAATATCGTCGGCGTCCTGCCCGGCCGCGATCCTTCGGCCCCGGCCGTGCTGCTGATGGCCCACTACGACAGCGCCTGGAACTCTCCCGGCGCCGCCGATGACGGCGCCGGCGTCGCGGCGATCCTCGAAGCCGTGCGCGCCATCAAGGCGCGTGGCCCTGCCGACCGCAGCCTGGTCGTTGTGTTCACCGATTCCGAAGAGCTGAATCTGGACGGCGCCCGCATCTTCTTCTCCGAACATCCCCTGCGCGACCGGATCGGGGCGGTGGTCAATCTGGAGGCCCGGGGCGGCGGCGGCCGCGCCTTCATGTTCGAGACCGGGCGCGGCAATGCCGAAACCATCGACCTGTTCAGCCGGGCTGCCCGGCGGGCCGACGGCGGGGCTTCGTCCAGCTCCCTGTCGATCTTCGTCTATGAAAACATGCCGAACGGCACCGACTTCACAATCTCGAGGAACCGGGGCATCGCCGGGGTCAATTTCGCCTTCATCGGCCGCCCGTCCCAGTACCACTCCCCGACCGCCACCCCGGACAACCTTGATCAGGGCGCGGTCCAGCATATCGGCTCCCAGGCGCTGGAGGCGACCGACGCCCTGCTCCGCGCCGACGCCTTGCCGGTCCCGGGCCGCAATGTCGTCTACGGCGACTATCTGGGCCTGTTCACCATCGTTCATTCGCTCGACCTCGGCTGGACCCTGCTGGCCCTGACTGCGGCGCTCGGCGCCTTTGCCGCCTGGGGGGCGCGCCATGCGACCGGGCTGACCGCCGCCGACGTCGGACGCGGGATGCTGTCGGGCCTGTGGGTCGTGGCCATGGGGATCGTTGTCGCCCACGGCGTGCGGGTGCTGGCCGGGCCGATGTCGTCACGCGCCGAGTCCGCCGACGTCTACTACACCCTGCTCCGCCGCCTGCCGTGGATGGAGGCCGGAACAGGCCTTGCCATGGCCGCCGTCGCCCTCGCCCTGCTGGCGGGTCGTCAAGCCTTCGGGTCGAAACTGCTGGCCGGCGTCATCATCGTGGCGGTCGCGGCCGCCCAGATCCTCGGTGGTCTCGATCCCGTGGTGCTCGGCGCCGGTGTCGTGGCTCTGGGCCTGACGGTCTGGTCGCAGAGTGCGCCCAGGACGGTCTGGGGCGGTTGGCTCGGCCTGATCGCCCTGATCTTCGTCTTCGGCTTGATGGCCCAGGCTGCGGCGCCGGAAGCCGCCCTGATCTTCATCTGGCCGGGCCTGCTCGCGGCCCTCGCGGCGGCGGCCTGCGCCCTCACCGGCGCGCGGCTGGAGAGCCCCCGCTCCCTGATCCCGGCGGTCGTCGCCACGGTCGTCGGCGGGGCCTGGATCCTGAACCTGTCGCACCAGGTCTTCCTCGGCGTCGGCATGGACCTGCCCGGCGTCCTCGCGCTCATGACTGTGCTGGTGCTGCTGTTCCTCGTCCCGCTCGCCCCGCGCTCGAAGGGCAGGCTGGGGGCGGCCGCGGCGGCCTGTCTGATCCTCGCCTGCGGCCTGTCGCTGACGGCCCGATTCGCCGAGCCCGCGCCCGCGCCTGCCGCCGACGGCCCCACTTAGGCTTCCGGTAACCCTGCCACTTAAGCGGGCGGCAAAGCCGGTCCTGTACGAGGGGCGCATGAACCTGATCCACGCCCTCCAGGACAACACCGATCCCAACTCGCTGGTCTCGCGGTTCCGCCGCGCCCGCGCACGGAGGATCATTGCGATGATCACCAGGATCCACGCCGGGAAGGGCGCGGTGAACATCATCGATCTGGGCGGCGAGGCCAACTACTGGACCCTGTTCGATCGCCAGTTCCTGGACGCCTCGAGGGTCCGCATCACCCTCGTCAATCCGGGCGGCATCGACGAGGTCGCGGACCCCCGCCTGTTCTCCGTCATCGACGGCGACGCCTGCGCCCTGCCGCAATACGAAGACCACGCGTTCGACATGGTCCACTCCAACTCGGTGATCGAACACGTCGGCGACTGGGCGCGGATGGAGGCCTTCGCCGCCGAATGCCGCCGCCTGGCCCCGCGCTACTACGTCCAGACGCCCTATTTCTGGTTCCCGGTGGAGCCGCATTTCTCGGCCCCCTTCTTCCACTGGCGTTCGGAACAGAGCCGCGCCCGTTCCCTGCTCAAACGCCGCCACGGCTTCTCGCAGAAGGCGCCGGACATGGGCGCGGCCATGCGCGACGTCCAGCACGCCCGCCTGCTGGACAAGGCCCAGTTCCGTTTTCTCTATCCCGACGCGGCCCACCACGACGAAGTCGTGGCCGGCCTGACCAAGTCCCTGATCGCGGTGCGCGACCCCACCTCGCACTGACGGAGTCTGACGCTCCGTTCGCGGACGTTGGCGTAGCGCCCCTGCGGCGCTAGACAGCCTGCGTTCAGGGGGAACACCATGTCCATGTCAATCGGGACGCACGCGCGTCGCTTCACGCTTATCGCCTTCACGGCCCTGGCCATCTCCGCCTGCGAGGACGGGACCGCCTCGGCCGAGGCCTCCGCCGCCCGCCCTGCCCTGGATCGCGGCGACTTCGTCGTCCGCCCGGCCGTGCTGGAAAGCGACGACTACACCGATCTGGCCGCCCAACTGAGCGAGGAGCGCTGGCTGGAGGACGTCGCCGACGTTCTGAACGAGAGCCTGATCCTGCCCGTCGATATCGGCCTGCGCTTCGCCGAATGCGGCGAGAACAACGCCTACTACATCCCCGAGGATCGCGAGATCCAGATCTGCATCGAGATGTTCGAAGGCGAGCGCGAGAACTTCGCCGCCTACTACGAAACCGAGGAAGAGATCGAGGACGCGGTCAACGGCTCCTTCCTGTTCACCGTCTTCCACGAGGTCGGCCACGCCCTGGTCGACGTTCTCGAGATTCCCTTCACCGGCCGCGAGGAAGACACGGCCGACAGCCTGGCCGCCTGGTGGCTGATCGACGGCGATGAAGGCGAGGAATCGGCCATCGCCGGCGCCCTCAGCTTCTACACCGACCCCGAAGAGGCGACCGAGGTCGACGAGAGCGACTTCGCCGACGAACACTCCCTCAGCCAGCAGCGCTACTATACCCTGACCTGCCTGGTTTACGGCTCCGACACCGACAAATACGCCAACCTCCTCGAGGAGGAATGGCTGACCCCGGAACGCGCCGAACAGTGCCCGGCCGAGTTCGAGCGCCTGACCTCGACCTGGTACACCCTGCTGGATGCCCATCTGAAGGAGTAGGCGTCAGAAACGGACGTAGCCTCACGGCTGCGTCCGTCGTTCCGAAAAGAACATATTGGCAACCAGAACAAACCATGCACATAGTCCTGCTCACAGGGAGCGGGTCACGGTCATCGGACCGAAGGCGGGCCTCTCCCCAGGGTCTCAACGGGAATCATGGCAAGGGAGAGTGGCAAGGTGGCAGCTCAGGCGAATCTGAAATTGGTGGGCAAGGACGACGGCGACAAGCAGCGCGCGCTGGAGGCGGCGATCGCCCAGATCGACCGCGCCTTCGGCAAGGGCTCGGTCATGAAGCTGGGCAAGGGCGGGGTCGCCGACGTGATCCCCTCGGTGTCCACCGGCTCGCTCGGCCTCGACATGGCGCTGGGCATCGGCGGCCTGCCGCGCGGGCGGGTCATCGAGGTCTTCGGTCCTGAATCCTCCGGCAAGACGACCCTGGCCCTGCACACCGTGGCCGAGATCCAGAAGGCCGGCGGCACCGCCGCCTTCGTCGACGCCGAACATGCGCTGGACCCCGGCTATGCCCAGAAGCTGGGCGTCAACCTGGACGACCTGCTGGTGTCGCAGCCCGACACGGGCGAACAGGCGCTGGAGATCGTCGACACCCTGGTGCGTTCAGGCGCCGTTGACATCGTGGTCATCGACTCGGTCGCCGCCCTGACGCCGCGCGCCGAGATCGAGGGCGAGATGGGCGACAGCCTCCCGGGCCTTCAGGCCCGTCTGATGTCCCAGGCCCTGCGCAAGCTGACCGCCTCGATCTCCAAGTCGAACTGCATCGTCCTGTTCATCAACCAGATCCGTCACAAGATCGGCGTCATGTACGGCTCGCCGGAAACGACCACGGGCGGCAATGCGCTGAAGTTCTATGCCTCGGTCCGTCTCGATATCCGCCGCACCGGCGCGATCAAGGATCGTGACGAGGTCGTCGGCAACACCACCCGCGTGAAGGTCGTCAAGAACAAGGTCGCCCCGCCGTTCCGCGAGGTCATCTTCGACATCATGTACGGCGAGGGCATCTCCAAGCTCGGCGAGATCATCGACCTGGGCGTCAAGGCCGGGATCATCGAGAAGTCGGGCAGCTGGTTCTCCTACGACTCGACCCGCATCGGTCAGGGCCGCGAGAACGTCCGCGCCTTCCTGAAAGCCAACCCCGACATGGCCGACGCCATTGAGGACAAGGTCCGCAAGTCGACCTCCAGGATCGCCGACGAGCTCCTGGGCACGCCCGAGCCGGACGAAGGTCAGGATCTCGACGGCTAGATCCTCCCCCATCGGGGGAGGGGGACCGCGTCTTCGCGGTGGAGGGGGCAACCCCAGACACCGGGTCCGCGGCCGACCCCCTCCGTCACGTCGCTCAAGAAGCGACGCGCCACCTCTCCCGACGGGGGAGGACCAACGAGACACTCCGCCCGGCCGGTCCCTGCGACCCGCCGCCGACCCCCGCGGGGCTCGGGCTGGACGGAGCCGCCCGCCCGGTTCGTCCGGGCGGGCTCTTTTCTGTTCCGGTCAGGCGGTCACCCACATCTGCAGACCGGCGCTCAGCCCCGTCCACCCAGGGCCCGCTGCAAGCCCGGCCGCACCCTCAGAAACACCAGATAGAGCCGCTCAAGCGCCGCCAGCACGTGCCGGTTTCTCGCCAGACGGCCGAGAGGGGCCAGCAAGGGAATCGCCCGCCACATCGCCGCGAAGGCCTCGGCGCCGGACACCAGACGCCCGTCCTCCCGTGCGTGAAACCGGCTGAGCAAGACGGCGCGATCGATGGGACAGTGTCCCTCGCCTGTCGCCACATCGGTGAAAACGATCGCACCCCGCCGATCGAGACGCCGCAGCAGGGCGATTTCCCGTCGGCAAAGCGGGCAATCGCCATCGAACCAGACTTCAAGCGTGGACATTCCCCAGCATAGCACCCCACCTCGTCATTGCCCCGCGTCACGCCGACGCCCTAGAACGCGAGCCTTCCGCCTGCCGGCGGTTCATTCGCCGAGGAGACTCCCCATGGCCGAAGACATCCCGACCCTGACCCAGTTCAACCTGGCCGAAAGCGACGACGGCTACCTGCTGGAGATCGCCGGCAGCGACGGCGCCGTGCTTCGCGTCGCCGCCAGCGCCGAACAGATCGACGCCATCATCGAGGCCCTCGACGCCCTCCTCTCGGACGAGGACGACGCGGTGGACGAGACCGTCACGCCCGACTGACCCGCCTTGACCGGAAACTCTTGGCTCGCGGCCCCGCCAGTCTCTATATGCGCGTTCCCCGATATCCGACGCGCAAACGACTGAACCGACCATGGCCAGCCTGAAACAGATCCGCTCGACCTTCCTCGACTATTTCGCGGCCGACGGGCACACGAAGGTCCACTCGGCCCCGTTGGTGCCGCAGAACGACCCGACGCTGATGTTCGTCAATGCGGGCATGGTGCCGTTCAAGGATTACTTCACCGGCGCCGCCGTGCCGCCCTACCCCCGCGCCACCTCCTCGCAGAAGTGCGTCCGCGCCGGCGGCAAGCACAACGACCTCGACAACGTCGGCTACACTGCCCGCCACCTGACCTTCTTCGAGATGCTGGGGAACTTCTCCTTCGGCGACTATTTCAAGGAACACGCGATCGAGCGCGCGTGGAACCTGGTCACCAGGGACTACGGCCTCGACCCGAACCGTCTGCTCGTCACCGTCTACATCGACGACGACGAGGCTGCCGCGATCTGGAAGAAGATCACGGGCTTCGGCGACGACAAGATCATCCGCATCGCCGGCTCCGACAATTTCTGGGCCATGGGCGACAGCGGCCCCTGCGGCCCCTGCACCGAGATCTTCTGGGACTACGGCGACCATATCGCCGGCGGCCCTCCCGGTTCGCCGGATGAGGACGGCGACCGCTATGTGGAGATCTGGAACAACGTCTTCATGCAGTTCGAGAAGGAGAACGACGAGATCGTTCGCAGCCTTCCCAAACCCTCGGTCGACACCGGCATGGGCCTGGAGCGGATGACCTCGGTGCTCCAGGGCAAGAACTCGGTCTTCGACACCGACCTGTTCCAGATCCTGATCGCCGCCTCCGAAGACGCCACCTCGACGAAGGCTGAAGGGGCACAGGCCGCCAGCCACCGCGTCATCGCCGACCACCTGCGCTCGTCGTCCTTCCTGATCGCCGACGGCGTGACCCCCTCGAACGAAGGGCGCGGCTATGTCCTGCGTCGCATCATGCGTCGCGCCATGCGTCACGCCCACCTGCTCGGCGCCGCCGATCCCCTGATGCACCGCCTCGTCCCGACTCTCGTGGACCAGATGGGCGAGGCCTTCCCCGAACTCGCCCGCGCCCAGGCCTCCATCGAAGACACGATGAAGCAGGAAGAGATCCGCTTCCGCACCACCCTGGGCCGCGGCATGGGCCTGCTGGACGAGGCGACCTCGGGCCTGTCCGAAGGCGGCGTCATCTCCGGCCAGACCGCCTTCAGCCTCTATGATACCTACGGCTTCCCCCTCGACCTGACCCAGGACGAGGCTCGGCGTCGCGGCCTGACCGTCGACAACGACGCCTTCGAAGCCGCGATGGCCCAGCAGCGCGAACGCGGCAAGGCCAACTGGAAGGGTTCCGGCCAGACGGCCTCGGCCGGCGAATGGCTGTCCCTGCGCGACCGCCTCGGACCGACCGTCTTCACCGGCTATGACGCCATCGAGGGCTCGGGCGAGGTCCTGGCGCTCGTCCGCGGCGGTGAATCCATCGACGCCCTCGAGCCCGGCCAGACGGCCGAGGTCCTGTTCGACCAGACCCCCTTCTATGGCGAAGGCGGCGGCCAGACCGGCGATCGCGGCGAGGTCGAATGGACCGATGCGAGCGGCCAGCAAGGCTTCGGCGTGGTGCTCGACGTGCAGAAGCACGCCGGCGGCGACCTCTATGCCCACAAGATCGAGATCGAGTCCGGGACCCTGACCATCGGCGCCCGCGCCCAGCTGCGCGCCCATGCTGAACAACGCCTGACCACCCGCGCCAACCACTCCGCCGCCCACCTGGTGCACGCGGCGCTGAAGAACGTGCTCGGTCCGCATGTGGCCCAGAAGGGTCAACTGGTCGACGCCGAACGCATGCGTTTCGACTTCAGCCACAACGCCCCGGTGACCGAGGACCAGCTGGCCGCCATCGAGACCGAGGTGAACGCGGTCATCCGCCAGAACGTCCCGGTCACGACCCGGCTGATGACGCCCCAGGACGCCATCGAGGCCGGCGCCGTCGCCCTGTTCGGCGAGAAATACGGCGACGAGGTCCGCGTGGTCACCCTCGGCCGCGCCCTGACGGGCGACAACAAGGGCCCCTACTCCGTCGAGCTTTGCGGCGGCACCCATGTCGCCCGCACTGGCGACATCGCCCTGTTCAAGATCACGGGCGAGACCGGCATCGCCGCCGGCATCCGCCGCGTCGAGGGCGTGACCGGCGAGGCCGCCCGCCAATACCTGCTGGCCCAGGCCGGGGTCGCCAGGACGCTCGCCCAGTCGTTCAAGGTTCAGCCCCTGGACGTCCCCGCCCGCGTCGAGGCCCTGTCGGCCGAACGCAAGTCGCTGGAGAAACAGGTCGCCGACCTGAAGAAACAGCTGGCCCTGGGCGGCGGCGGCGCATCGGCCAATGCCGCGCCGGAAGAGATCAACGGCATCAAGCTGATCGCCCGCATCCTCGACGGCGTCGACGGCAAGGGCCTGCGCGGCGTGGCCGAGGAGTTCCGCACCCAGGTCGGCTCCGGGGTCGTCGCCCTGATCGGCGTCACTGACGGCAAGGCGGCGGTCACCGTCGCCGCGACGTCCGACGTCACCGACCGCGTCAACTCGGCCGACCTCGCCCGCGCCGCCGTCATCGCGATGGGCGGCCAGGGCGCCGGCGGCAAGGCCGACTTCGCCCAGGGCGGCGCGCCTGACGGGTCGAAAGCCGAGGAAGGCCTCGCGGCCGTTCGCGCGGCGCTGGCGGGGTAGTCTGTTCCCCTCTCCCCTTGCGGGAGAGGGAGCTCGCGCACGGCGGCGCAGCCGTCGTCCTTGCGCGATCGGGTGAGGGGTCACACCAGCCCTTCCGCTGAACCCCGCCCTCATTCCACCCGCCGGCGTGCCCCCTCATCCGTCAGCCTTCGGCTGCCACCTTCTCCCGCAAGGGGAGAAGGGACCATCCCCCCCATTGACCTCCCGCCCGCGTTCGGGTCCCCATGCCGCCCTCAGTTCGGGGGTCTCCATGAATCGCTTCGTCGTCGCCGCAGTCGCGGGTCTGCTTCTGTCCACCTCGGCGATGACCGCCTCCGCCCAGACTCCCGCACCCCCGGCCGCCATGGCCGAGAACCCCGCCCTCGCCTCGATCATCGCCGACTACGACGCCTGGCAGCTGAGCCTCAGCCCCGAGCAGGCGGCGCGTGAGGGCGACCAGTCGGCCAAGTTCAGACTGTCCGACGTCTCGCGAGCCGCCGAGCTGGCCCGCCTCGAACCGCTGACCGCCTTCAAGCGCCGCCTCGCCGCCGTCGACGTCTCGACCCTGTCCTCGAACGATGCCCTGAACCGCGACTTCCTCGCCATCATCGTCGACCGGTCGATCGAATCCATCGGCCTCGACGGCGGCCGTCTCGCCTTCAACTCCGAGGGCGGGCCCGGCCAGAGCGCGGGCTTTCTCGCTGCCGGTACGCGCATCACCAATCGCGCCGACGCCGACGCCTGGCTGAGTCGCCTTGAAGGCCTGTCCGCCTGGTACGACGAAGGCCTCGCAGACGCCCGCCGGGGTCTGGCGACCGGCTTCGTCCAGCCGAGGTCCGTGGTCGAAAGCGCCCTCGCCATCTTCCGCAACGAGGCGGCCTTCACGCCTGCGACCGACCCCCTGCTGCGGCCCTTCGCCAGCCTGCCCCCGTCCATTCCTGCGGCCGACCAGGACGCTCTGCGCACCCGCGCCGCCGCCATCGTCGCCGCCGAGATCGTCCCCCGTCGCCAGGCCTGGGTCGATTTCACCGCCAACGAATACCTGCCGGCCGCCCCCGCCGAGGTCGGCATCGGCTCACGGCCCGGCGGCCGCGACTTCTACGCCTTCGAGGCGCGCCGCTACACCACCACCGACCTGACCCCCGACCAGATCCACCAGATCGGCCTGGACGAAGTCGCCCGCATCCGCGCCCGCATGGACGCGGAGATGATCGCCTCCGGCTGGACCGGCGACTTCGCCGGCTTCCTCAACCACCTGCGCACCGATCCGCAGTTCTACGCCACCTCGCGCGAAGACATGCTGGAGAAGGCCTCGGAGATGGCCAAGCGGGCCGACGGCGGCCTTCCCGCCCTGTTCCGCACCCTGCCGCGCCTGACCTACAACGTCCGGCCCGTGCCCCTGGACATCGAGGACAACTATACGACCGGCCGCTACAACGGCGGCTCGCTCGAGGAGGGGGTGCCCGGCGGCTATATCGTCAACACCGGCAAGCTGGACCAGCGGCCGCTCTACGAACTGCCGGCCCTGACCCTGCACGAGGCGGTCCCCGGCCACCATCTCCAGATCGCCCTGCAGCAGGAGGCGGCGGCGGGTCCGGCCTTCCGCCGCAATGCGGGCGTCACCGCCTTTACCGAGGGCTGGGGCCTGTATTCGGAGTTCCTCGGCGAGGAGATGGGCTTCTACCGCACGCCGGAGGAGCGGTTCGGCCGCCTCAGCTACGAGATGTGGCGCGCCTGTCGCCTCGTGGCCGACACCGGCATGCACTGGATGGGCTGGACCATCGAACAGGCTCGCGCCTGTTTCACTGACAACTCCGCCCTGTCGCCGCACAATATCGAGACGGAGCTGCAACGCTACATCGGCTGGCCGGGTCAGGCCCTGGCCTACAAGATCGGTGAAATCCGTCTGCGCGCCATCCGCACCCGGGCGGAACAGGCCCTGGGCGAACGGTTCAACCTGCGCGACTTCCACGACGCCCTGCTGGTCGACGGCCCCCTGCCGCTCGACCTGCTCGACCGCCGCATGGACGCCTGGATCGCGACGCAGCAGGCACGGTGACCGTCTCCTCCCCATGCGTGCTTGCGCATGGGGAGGTGGCAGCGAGCCCTGGCGAGCTGACGGAGGGGCTCTTCTTGCACGCAGAAAGAACCCCTCCGTCTCTCCGCTTCGCTACGAGCCACCTCCCCATCCTTCGGACGGGGAGGAGACAGATCAGGTCGTGCGAGCGTCCGGCAGGTCGATCCCCGCCAGCTTCCAGCCGAACAGGCCCTGGCGCTTGAACAGCAGCTTCAGCGTCTGGTCCGGCCGGTCCGGATCGGTCAGGCCCAGCACGAAGGTGTTCAGGTCGCGATAGGCGTAGCTCTGGCGAATGTCCCGGTCCTCGCTCTCCGGCTCGGGCCTCGTCGTCGTCGCGGCGTCGATCGGATCGGGCGTCTCGGCGGTGCGCACCATGGCGGCGATGGTCGGGGCGTTGACCAGGGCGTCCACCGCTCCGCCGACCAGCATGGGCGCCAGCATCATGCCGAGCCCGCCCAGGCCGCTGTTGCGAACGTCAGGATCAGCCTGGGCCTCCGCCATCAGGCGCGCGGTCAGTTCATCCTTCAGGCTGTCGCGGAAGGCGGGGAAATCGACCATTCGCTCCAGCGCCGCCTCATCGCCTGCCTTGGCCGCCGCGACGATGGCGTTCACCGTCAGGATCGGCGAGGCCAGATAGGCGACGACCAGGGCGAGGACCGCCAGGACGACTACCCCCTTGATGAAGCCTTTCATCGTGTCGTCTCCGGGGCGGGCGTGACAGGCGCGGCAACTGCCGCAACGGGTTGCGGCGTCGAGCCGTCGGGCAGGCCGATGTGGACCAGCTTCCACTCGAACGGCCCCTTGCGCTCGAAGGTGAAGACCGTGTCCGACCCGCCCTCGTCCGTGACCGCCATCCGGGCGCGGTTGATGCCCCAGTAGATCGGCCTCGGCCAGGGCGCCGAGGCCTCATCCGTGCCCGGCCGGGCCGGGCGCACCGCGGCGTAGCGGCCTTCGGCGCGCGTCAGGCCGTCGATGGCGTCGGGCGTCAGATAGGCATCCGGGCTCGGCCCCTGGGGCGCGGCGGCCTCCTCGAACTGGCGGCGGACGGCGCCGATGGGGTCGTTCATGAAGGACGGCGGCGGCGTCAGGGCCTCCGGCCGCCCCGACAGCTGGGGCCGCAGCGAGGCGCGCACCGCGTCGAAATCGACCAGTCTCTGCAGCCCCGCAACATCGTCCGACTGAGCCGCCGAGCGGATGCCGAAGAACGCCACGGCCGGGGCCGCGAAGAAGCTGACCACCGCCAGAGCGATAGCGACCAGCACCAGTTTGCCGAATACGTTTCTCACGCGGTGGTCTCCCCTCCTCCGACGCAGACGCCATCAATGCACGTCGAGGCTCACCGCTCAAACGAAACCCCGCCGGAGAAGCTCCGGCGGGGTCGAAAGATTCGAACCGGGTTCGCTTAGCCGACCGACGGCAGCGCCTTCTTCAGGTTCTCGGCCACCTTGTCGAGGAAGCCCTCGGTGGTCAGCCACGACTGCTGATCGCCGACCAGCAGGGCCAGGTCCTTGGTCATGAAGCCGTCCTCGACGGTGTCGACGACGACCTTCTCCAGGGTCTCGGCGAACTGGGCCAGTTCGGCGTTGTCGTCCAGCTTGGCGCGGTGCTTGAAGCCGGCCGTCCAGGCGAAGATCGAGGCGATCGAGTTGGTCGAGGTGGCCTCGCCCTTCTGGTGCTGGCGATAGTGGCGGGTCACGGTGCCGTGGGCGGCCTCGGTCTCCATCACCCTGCCGTCCGGCGTCAGCAGCACCGAGGTCATCAGGCCCAGCGAGCCGAAGCCCTGGGCGACGATGTCGGACTGCACGTCGCCGTCGTAGTTCTTGCACGCCCAGACGAAGCCGCCCGACCACTTGATGGCCGCGGCCACCATGTCGTCGATCAGACGGTGCTCATAGGTCAGGCCGGCGGCCTTGAACCTGTCGGCATATTCGGCGTCGAAGATCTCCTGGAAGATGTCCTTGAAGCGACCGTCATAGGCTTTCAGGATCGTGTTCTTGGTCGACAGATAGACCGGATAGTTGCGCGCCAGGCCGTAGCTGAACGAGGCGTGGGCAAAATCACGGATCGAGGCGTCGAGGTTGTACATGCCCATGGCGACACCCGAGGACGGGAAGTCGAAGACATCGTAGTTCAGCTCTTCGCCATTGGCGCCGACCCACTTCATGGTCAGCTTGCCGGGCCCGGGCACCAGGAAGTCAGTGGCCTTGTACTGGTCGCCAAAGGCGTGACGGCCGACGACGATGGGCTGGGTCCAGCCCGGAACCAGACGGGGCACGTTCTGGCAGATGATCGGCTCACGGAAGACCACGCCGCCCAGGATGTTGCGGATGGTGCCGTTCGGAGACTTCCACATCTTCTTCAGGCCGAACTCGGCGACACGCGCCTCGTCAGGCGTGATGGTGGCGCACTTCACGCCGACGCCGTGCTTCTGGATGGCGTAGGCGGCATCGATCGTCACCTGGTCATCGGTGGCGTCGCGGTGCTCCATGCCCAGGTCATAGTAGTCCAGCTCGACGTCCACGAACGGGAAGACCAGCTTGTCCTTGATCCATTGCCAGATGATCCGGGTCATCTCGTCGCCGTCGATGTCCACGATGGGATTGGCGACCTTGATCTTGGCCATGCGGCTTTGTCCTGTTCTGCAAGTTTCCGGAGGTGGCGGCGGTATAGCGAGCGCGGGCGCGCGAGGCAAAGGGGCAGACGCGGGCGATTCACCATGCCCGAAAAAAGCCGCCTGCGGTCAAGCTGAACCCGCTCCTGCCAGGTGGGTTTTCCGCGGTGGAAGGGCGTGCCCTGCTCCAGAGGGATACGCGACTTGGACACAGAGACCGAACGCCTGATTCAACGCTGGATCACCGCCTTTTGCGAAGTGCCGATCCTGGTCGACGCGGATCTGATGCGGACGGTGCTTGCCGATGTCGAAGCGAAGCAGGAGACACGGACCCCATGACTGAAAAGACCTTCAGGCCGGCGAACGGGCAGAACAGGCCACGGCCAGGGGACCACGGCCGGCAGGATCGTCCACAAGCTGACCCGCCCCGCAGCCATCAAGACCCACAAGGTTGCGGCCTCCCCTGATAACCCCGAATATCGGGTCGAACGCGGCAAGACCGGCGCCCGCGCCGCACACAGGACGTCGGAACTGCGCAAGGCCTGAGGCAGCCTCTGCGCATTGGGGGGAAAGACCGATGCGTATGATCCCACTGACGGCCATGGCCGCCTTGCTGGCCTCCTGTGGCGATGGCCAGTCCGCCATGGCTGATCCCGGGGGCGGCGTGCGCGGCGCGTCGGCGGGCGCCGAGGCTGCCGCCCGGAACCCGAACCAGCGCACCTTCCGCGACTGGCTGGTCGTCTGCGACAACGTCGGGACCTGCCACGCCTTCGGTCATGCGACCGAGGGAACCGGCTGGGTCCGGATCACCATGGCCGCCGGACCGGAGGCGACGCCCCGGATCGCCGTCGGCTTCTGGCCCGAGAACGGGAGGTTCAGCGGGCCGGTAACGGCGCGAGTGGACACGACCACCTTCAACGGCTTGACGGCGGCGACCGGCGAGGACGCCCCCTCCCTCGCCACGGTCGGTCCCGGGATGGCCCGCGCCCTGGTCGATCAGATGGCTCAGGGCCAGACCATGACCCTGAACGCCGGCGCCGAGACCGTGCCGATCTCCCTGAGCGGCGCCGCCGCCTCCCTCCTGTGGATCGATGAGCATCAGGGACGGCTGGACACGACCACCGCCCTGATCCGCAAGGGATCGCGCCCCGCCTCCGCCGTCCCCGCGGCGGCTCCCGTCCCCCGCGTCACGCCGGCGCCGGCCGTGTCCCAGACAGGATACGGCGATCAGGAGGGCCAGACCCTGCCGGCCGCGATCGAGGCCCTGCCTGCCGTGGTCCAGTGCCGCGCCGACACCGATTTCAACCCCGACCTGCAGAAGGTGATCTCTTCCGCCCGGCTGGACGCGAACACCGTCCTGTGGAGCGTGCCGTGCGGAGCCGGGGCCTACAACTTCTCCAGCGCCTGGTTCACCGCGACGCCCCAGGGCGCCAACCCGCGCCGGGTCACCTTCCCCACTGCGTCCGGCGAGCCTCAGGATCAGTTGGTCAACGCCGCCTATGACCCGGCGACGCGGGTAATCGACGCCTTCAACAAGGGGCGCGGCCTCGGCGACTGCGGCATGGCTGACAGCTGGACCTGGACCGGCCAGGGCTTCGTCCTCAAGTCGTCGTCGGAGATGTCCGAATGCTGGGGCGTGCCCGGCGACTACTGGCCGACAACCTGGGTCAGCGAGTGACAGCTCGCACGGACATCGACGTCCTCGTCGTCGGCGCCGGTCCTGGGGGGCTGACGGCCGCCAACTATCTCGCCCGCTTCCGTCGCTCGGTCCTTGTCGCGGACGGAGGCTGCCCCAGAGCGAGCTGGATCCCCCTCAGCCACAACACGCCGGGCTTTCCTGCCGGGATCAGCGGCGACGCCATCCTCGCCCGGATGCGCGAACAGGCCGAGGAATATGGGGCGCGGATCGAGCCCGGCTGGGTGCAGGGCCTCGTCCGCGACGGCGCGGGGTTCACCGCGTCGATCGACGGCCGCGAGGTCCGGGCGCGGGCTGTGTTGCTGGCGACCGGCGTCGTCGACCATCACCCCGATCTGCCGGGCGTCGAGCGCGCCATCGAGCGGGCGCTCGTCCGCATCTGTCCGATCTGCGACGGCTATGAAGCCACCGACAAGGCGGTCGCGGTCCTCGGTCACAGCGACAAGGGCGTGAGCGAGGCGGCCTTTCTGCGCACCTATTCGAACCGGGTGACCCTGATCCACGTCGGACCGCCTGGCGACCTGACCGAGCGCGACGCGCTGGTGCGTCTGGGCATCGAACTGGTCGAGACGCCGATCGAAGCCGTTCGACTGGAAGGCGACCGGGTCACCGCCTTCTGCTGGGGCGGCGCCGACCGATCGTTCGACCTCGTCTATTCGGCGCTGGGCACGTCGCCGAACGCCGGGCTGGCCCAGGCGCTCGGCGCACGACTGGCCGACGACGGCCGCCTCGAGGTCGATCTGCATCAGAAGACCAGCGTCCCCGGCCTCTATGCGGCTGGCGACGTCGTGCGCGGCCTCAACCAGATTGCTGTCGCCACCGCCGAGGCCGCTGTCGCCGCCACGGACATCCACAATACCCTGCGTCAGCAGGATGGGCAGACCGTCTAGTTTCCCTGCCCAAACCGGGGTAAAGAATTTATTCTTACCCACCCCTTGCGCAGCATGACCCTGCTTCCCACGTCCGGAATGAATCTTTGACGGTTCAATTCAGCACCGGTGGCAAATGCCGGGACTGCGGTCGAACCGGACATTTCGGGTGGAACAAGGTGTTGATTTCTCTCAACCGACTAACCGGTTCGTCCGTTTCGTCATCCTGTTTTTCGTCCGGATGATCCGGACAAAGCGCTCAAGCAGCGAGACAGAGCCTGTCCTCCGGCCGATCGGAGATCGGACCGGGGGGCGCGTCGAGCGGTAGCGCTCCAAGAAGCATCAGGCGAAGGCCGCCCTCACCCGGCGCTCCAGGACCGTCAACGGCATCCGCCCGCCCTCCAGCACGGCCGAGTGGAACCGCTTCAGGTCGAAGCCCGGACGGCCCTTCACATCCTCACGCAGGGCCGTGATCGCGATCTCGCCCATCTTGTAGGAACAGGCCTGACCCGGCGCGGAACAATAGCGGTCGATCTCCGTCTCGTTCGGATCGCCGACGTTCTCGGCCATGTAGCGGATCGCCTGTTCGCGGCTCCAGCCCCTGGAATGCAGGCCGGTGTCGACCACCAGACGGCAGGCACGGAACAGGAAGCTCTCCAGATAGCCGATGCGGCCGAATGGATCGCCGTCGTACAGGCCCAGCTCATCGGCCAGCCGCTCCGCATACAGCCCCCAGCCCTCGCCATAGGCCGAGAACCCCACCGTCTTGCGATAGAGCGGCAGGTCCGCCGACTGCAGCGCCAGCGCGCCCTCGAACAGGTGACCCGGCGCCGCCTCGTGATAGGTCAGGGTCTTCAGCGTCCAGCGCGGCCAGTCCGCCGTGTCCTTGAGGTTGATGAAGTAGATGCCCGGCCGCGTCCCATCCAGGCTGCCGCCCTGGGCGTAGCCGCCGGGCGCCCCGGCCTCGATCGCGGGCGGGACCCGGTTGACCAGGAACTCGCTGATCGGAACCCGGGCAAAGACCTCGGGCATGCGCGCGCGGACGCGGTCCATCTCCGCATTCAGGTAAGTCAGCAGGTCCGCGCGACCGGCGTCTGTATTGGGCCACACGAACCGGGCCTCGGTGCGCAGGGCCGCCATCCGCTCGGCGACCGACCCCTGGGAATAGCCCTCGCCCTTCAGCAGCTCATCGGCCTGGGCCTGAATCTCGGCGACCTGGTCCAGACCCAGCTGGTGGATCTCGGCGGCGGTCGAGGTCGTGGTGGTGAAGGCCTTCAGGTTCAGGGCGTAGTAGGCGTCGCCGCGCGCCAGCCGTCCGATGCCCGCGTCGTGGACGGCGCTCTCGCGCTGGATCTTCAGGGCCTCGATCTGGCGTTCCAGCGCGGCGCGCACCGGTCCGTCCAGCAGGGTCGTCGCCCGCTCGACGTGGTCGCCTTCGATGCCGGCCTCCGACATCTTGCGGGCCAGGCTGCTGACCATGGCCTGGTCTGCGCCCGGCTGGTCCCGCAGCGCCGTCAACTGCCGGATCGTTGTGTCGAGGATGAAGTCAGGCGCGACCACCCCCATCCCCGCGTGGGCGACGCTGCGTTCGGTGTCGCCGTCCAGCGCGCCGGCAAAGGCGTTAAGCCGCTCGATGAAGGCGTCGGCGTCCTCGCGGGTTTTCACCGGATGGGTCGTGTCGAGGAAGCTCGGCACGTCGATATAGGCGCCGTTGATCTGGCTAACCGCGTAGGGGGTGCGCCGCCAGCCGCTGGCCGTGTGCCACGGGAAGTCGGCCGCGGCCGCGGCGACCTCCTTCTGGAAGCCCAGGATGTCGTAGCTCAGTCGCCCTGCGTTCGAGAGGGCGGCCGGATCGATGGTCTGGAGTTCGGCCAGCTGCGCCCGCGCCTCGGACCGGCCGGCCTCGGCATGGGCGAGGGAGCGATCGTTCAGGCGGGCGCGCTGGCCGGCCCGCGCGCCGACATCCAGACCGAGCGATGTCGCCTGCTGCGGGGCGTCGTTCAGGTCGGCCTCGAACTGGCGGGACAGGATCGCGTCCAGGCGCGCGTCCTCATCCGCAGGACGAGCGAAGGCCAGGGTCGGCAGGGCGGCGAGCCCCGCCGCGGCGGCGGCGGAGCCGAGCAGGCGGCGACGGTCGATCATGTCGGTATCCTTGAGGTTCGAGGATCAGGCGGCCGCCTGGGCCGCCGTCCATTCGGTGATGACCCGCTCGAGCACCGTCAAAGGAACCCCGCCGGTATTCATGCCCGTGTCGTGGAAGGCCTTGATATCGAACCTGTCGCCCAGCGTCGCCTTCGCTCTCTCGCGCAGCTCGACCCATTTGGTGTGGCCCAGCTTGTAGGAGCAGGCCTGGCCCGGCCAGACGCAGTAGCGTTCGATCTCCGTGGTCACCGCGCTCTCGGCGTCGCCCAGCGCATCGACCATGAAGCGAATCGCCTGTTCGCGGCTCCAGCGCTTGGCGTGCATGCCGCTGTCGACCACCAGACGCGTGGCCCGGAACATCAGCGACTGCAGGTATCCGATCTTCCCGGTCGGATTATTCTCGTACATGCCGATCTCGTCGGCCAGCTGTTCGGCGTACAGACCCCAGCCCTCCGAATAGGCCGAGAAGCCCAGCACCTTCATCAGCAGCGGCGTGTTCGCCTTCTCCTGCGCCAGGCTGATCTGGTGGTGATGGCCCGGCACTGCCTCGTGATAGGTCAGGGTCGGCAGCTGCAGCTTCGGCCACTCCGCCGTGTCGCGCAGGTTGATGTAGTAGATGCCCGGCCGCGACCCATCCAGCGCGGGCGCGTTGTAGTAGCCGCCCGGCGCGCCGGCCTCGATCGCCTTGGGCACGCGCCGGATCTCGACGGCGGCCTGCGGCAGGCGGCCGAAATACTGCGGCATGCGGCGGCGGACCTCCTCCGTCTGGGTATTGAGGTCGCGCAGCAACTGCTCCTTGGCCTCGTCCGTATTGGCATAGCGCTGGGCCGGGTCTTCGCCGAGCGCCTTGATCCGCGCGCCCACCGATCCCTGCGTCAGACCCTGGGCCTTCAGCAGTTCGTCGGCGCGGGCCGACAGCTCGGCCAGCTGGGCCAGGCCGATCTCGTGGATCTCGTCGCCCGACAGGTCGGTCGTCGTGTAGCTCTTGATGCCGAAGCGATAAAAGTCCTCGCCGTTCGGCAGGCGCCAGACGCCGGCGTCATGGGTCGCCCCGGCCTGACGCGCCCGCAGCGCGTCCGCCTGACGGCTCAGGGCCGGGAACACGGCGTCGTTGACGATGGCCTCGGCGCGCGAGCCCCAGTCGCCGGAGATCAACTTCTCACCCGTCCGGCGGACGACCGACTGGACCAGAGTCGTCCCCGCCGCGCCAGGCGACATAAGCGACTCCATCTGGCTCAGGGTGCGGGCGATGATGAAATCGGGCGGGACCGCCCCGGCCTCGAACTCGGCCTCGATTCGCGCCGTCTCCTGGTCCAGGGCCGTGGCGAAGGCCGAGACGCGGCTGAGGTAGGCCTCGGCATCCTCCGACGTCTCGATCGAGTGCTGGCTGTCGAGGAAGTCGGGAATCCCCTGATAGGACCCGGTCAGTTGGCTGACGCTATAGGGCGAGGGGCTAAACCCGCCGCCGTAGGGGAAGGCGTAGCCGATCATGGCCGTGTCGCCGAAATACTCAAGCGAATCGTACCAGACCTTCTCGTCGGTGCTCAGGGCGGCGCGGTCGATGGCCTTCAGCTCGGTCATCTGCCGGCGGAAGGTCGCCTTGTCCGCATCGATCTTGGCCTGGGACCGGTCGTCGAGCCGGGCCTTCATCGGCGCGTTCGGACCCTTGTCGAAGCCAAGCGAGGTCAGCAGCTCCGGAGACGTCATCAGCGTCTCCTGAACCATCGAATTCATGACCGCCGTGAAGGCCGCCGATGCCGTTCCGGCCTGGGGCCGGGCGATGACCTGCCCGGCCGCCAGCAGGCTGGCTCCGGCGGCGGCGGTGAACATCAGGCGGCGACGATCGATCATGGCGGGCTCCCGAAAATGACGGGAGCATTGGTCACCAACCACGCCGCCTGGACAAGCGCTCTGTCGTTACAAATCCGTCAGGCGGACCAGCCGCTGGGCGAATGGTGGCTCCAGGGGGTCACCACGTCCGTCGAACGGCGCTGCGCCGCCGGCGTCCGCGCGCGGCGCCTGGGAAATCCGTCGAGGACGGCGACGACGACAGCCAGCCAGCCCCACGCGGTGTCCTTATGTTTATGATGGATCTCTTCCATGGCGGTCTCCCGTTCCGATTGCCTTCGATATTGGACGTATCGGCTTGACAACACCCGTTCGCAAACCAGTAGTATGACAGGTTAGCCATAGGTGCCCTTATGCCTGATCCGCTTGCCGGCCTCCCCCTTTCGTCGATCCGCGTGTTCGAGGCGGCTGCGCGTCTGAACAGCTTCACCCGCGCGGCGGAGGAACTGGGCATGACCCAGGCGGCGGTCAGCTGGCAGATCAAGGCGCTGGAGACGCGGCTGGGTTTCAGCCTGTTCCGTCGCCTGCCGAGGGAGGTGCAGCCGACGGAACCAGGTGAGCGGCTTTCGCGGGCCGCGACCGAGGCCATGACCCTTCTCCGCCGCGCCTTCGCCGAGGTGACCGAGGCGGATCAGGGCGTACTCTCGATCACCACCCTGACGACCCTCGCGACCCAGTGGCTGGCGCCCCGGCTGGGGGCGTTCCAGGTCGCCAATCCGGGGCTGGCGGTGCGGCTGGACACCAGTCCAACCATCATCGACCTGGCGCGCGAAAACATGGACATCGCCCTGAGGTCCGGGGACGGCGACTGGCCGGGCGTCGAATGCGCCATGCTGATGCCCAGCGTGTTCACCCCCCTTTGCAGTCCGGCCCTGTGCGAGCGGCTGGGGCTGGAGACTCCGGCCGACCTGGTCGATGCGCCCCGGGTCGGGGATGAGAAGGAGTGGGCGGCCTGGTTCGCCTGCGCCGGGGTCACGACGGCCGCGACGCCCGCGTCCCGGCTGCGGGCCGACATCCAGGGGCTGGAGGTCGCGGCGGCCATGGGTGGTCAGGGGGTCGCCCTGGGGTCGCCGATCCTGTTCGCCCGGGAGATCAGGGCGGGGCTGCTGGTCCGGCCGTTCCGCCAGACGGTGAGACTGTCGAAAGGCTATTTCATCGCCTGGCCGGAGGACCGCAGGCGATCGCCCAAGATCGCCCGCTTCCGCGACTGGCTGCTGGCCGAGGCCGCAGCCGATCCCGACATCGCCGCCGAGATCGCGCTTCTTCCTCCCCCGTCGGGGGAGGTGGCTCGAAGCGAAGCGTAGAGACGGAGGGGGCTCGCCCCAGACGCCAGAGTTTGAGGCCGGCCCCCTCCACCACTTCGTGGTCCCCCTCCCCCGATGGGGGAGGATTACGCCCGCATGATGCCCTGAAGCACCGCCAGCGGCACCGAGCCGTTGAGGAGCATCCGGTCGTGGAAGGCCTTGATGTCGAAGCCGGGCTTCGCTTCCGCCTCCTGACGCAGGCCCTCGATGACGGTCTGACCCAGCTTGTAGGAGCAGGCCTGACCCGGCCAGACAATGTAGCGATCGACCTCGGACTGGGCCGAGTTGGCCGGGGTCGCGGCCTCGGCGATCATATAGGCGATGGCCTGTCCGCGGCTCCAGCGCTTGTCGTGCAGGCCGGTATCGACGACCAGGCGGACGGCGCGGAAGAGGTAGGCCTGGAGGTAGCCGATCCGACCCAGCGGGTTGCCCTCGTACATGTTGAGGTCATCGGCAGCGACGCGCTCCGAGTACAGGGCCCAACCCTCATTGTAGGCCGAGAAGCCGCTGGCCCGGCGATAGATCGGCAGGGTCCCGGCCTCGCGCGCAACCGAGATCTGGAAGTGATGGCCCGGCACCGCCTCATGATAGGTCAGGGTCGGCAACGACCATTTCGGCCGGTTCGCCGTGTCGCGCAGGTTGATGTAATAGGCGCCCGGTCGCGAGCCATCCAGCGACGCCGCCTGGTAGTAGCCGCCCGGCGCCCCGATCTGGATCGACACCGGCACGCGCCGGATCTCGACCGGCGCCTGGGGCAGGGTCGAAAAGACCTCCGGCAGGCGCGGCGTGATGGCCGCGACCATGTCGTTCAGTGATGCGATCAGGGCGACCTTGCCCTCGTCGGTGTTGGGCCACAGGTGCTGCGGGTCCTGGCCGAGCGCATTGACCCGTTCGCCGACCGTGCCCTCGGTCATGCCGAGGCTCTTGAGGATGGTGTCGATCTCGGCCTGGATCGAGGCGACCTGCTGCAGGCCGATCTCGTGAATCTCGGCGCCGGTGTAGGTGGTGGTCGTGTAACCCCGGATGCCGAGGTTGTAGAGCCGTTCGCCCTGCGGCAGGCGCCAGACACCGACATCGTTCGAGGCGGTCGGGCGCTGGGCCTCGAACACCGCGATCTGGCGGGTCAGGGCCGGCCTGATCTCTTCGTCGACGATGACGGCGGCGCGGGCGCCCCAGTCTCCGGCTAGCGACTTCTCGCCGGTCTTGCGGACCAGGGCCTGGACCATGGCCATCTCGGCGGCGGGCGTATCGCGCAGCGTCTTCAGCTGGGTCAGGGTCTTGTCCATGATCACGGCCGGCAGGGTGATGCCCGCCCCGGCGTCCGCCTCAAGCCGGGCGTTCTCCTGATCCAGCTGGACCGCGAAGGCCTTGAGCCGCGACAGGAAGGCCTCGGCGTCGGCCGTGGTCTCCAGCCGGTGCTGGTTGGTCATAAAGTCGGGGACGCTGAAATAGGTGCCGCCGTTCTGGGCGACGATATAGGGCGAGCCGACGAAGGGCAGTTCGGCGCGCATCGCGGCCGTCTCGGCCTGGAATTGCGAGACCGCCAGGGTGACTCTCATGCTGTCCGAGAGGCCCTCGCTCGACCAGGCCTTGAGCCGCTCCCAGCGGGCGATGTCGCGCGCCTTGTCCTCAGCTTCCGCCTCGAGGCTGAGGTCGCCGAGACGGCCCGCCAGATGAGCGCGGTCGTCCTTGTCGATCCCCAGGCTGGTGGCGAAGGTCGGGCTGCGCTCGACGTTGTCGTAGAACCACTCGGTCAGCAGGGCGTCGAGCGCGGCGTCCTGCTGCGACCGGGCGAAGGCCGTGACCGGAAGGGCGGCGATGAGGCCGGCGCCGGCGACGGAGAGCATGAGGCTACGACGATCGAGCATGGGAGAACCTTCCAGAACGCGGGTCCGGCGGCATTATCCGGACCAAAAACAGGGTGACGAAACGGACGAACTGACGAGCCGTTCTAGTAAAATCAGAGACTTGCCTGAGCCCGAAGGGGCCGGCGGCGGGATTATCGGAAATTTTTGGACGAAACGGACAGACGGAAAACCTTGGGACGTTTCAAAGATCACGCGCCTTCAGATGGTTGTCGGTCCCATTCGGCGCAAGGGTAGAATCGGAATAAAATCCTTGATCGTCATTCCGTCGCGGCGCCGAGCCAGGCTTCGCGGAAGGCCAGTTGTGCAGGCGTAACAAGCCCGCCGCCAGCCTCGACGCGCACCAGGGTGAACGACGGATCGGGGGCGAAGCGCAACATGGCGGATCGCTCCACCCCGCGCTGGAGGAAGCGGATCGAGACCTCGTCGCCGGGCTTCGCGGCGGCGAGCGCGGCGGTCCAGTCCGTCTGGCCGGCGATGGCCTTGTCGCCCACCGCGACGATCTGGTCGCCACGATCCAGGCCGGCGGCGTAGAGTGGCGTGCCGGGCGCGAGGGCGGCCGCGATGACGGGAGCGCCCATTGCCGGAAGGCGGACCGCTCCCGCCCAGGCGGCGGTCGGACGGACGGGCTGGATCAGGACCCCCGCCTGGGCCAGCAGCGGGCCGAAGTCGGGCAGGTCGCTACCCTCGATCGTGCGGGCGAACCAGTTCCGGGCGAAGGCGGGATCGCCGGTGACCTCGGCCAGAGCGGCCTCGATGTCGGCGGGCGCATAGGGCCGCTCGGGCACGCCGTGGGTGCGCCACATCGCGCGCATCAGGTCATCCAGCGTCACGCCGGGGAACCGCTGGCGCAAGGTCAGATCCAGACCGAAGCCGATGACCGCGCCATACGGATAGTAGGAGACGAAGATGTTCGGATTGGTCGGGTCGATGGACGTGGCCGCATCGACGAACGGCGCGCGCAGGCTCATCTCCTGGGGCGAACCGAAGCGACGGCCGGCCGCGTTCTGAACGAAGTCCAGCTGGCCGCCCATCTCACCGAGGAAGGCGTCGGTGTTGGCCACGCCCGCCCGGCGGATCGTCAGAGGGCCGTAGTAGCTGGTGAAGCCTTCGGCGAACCACAGGGAAGGGGTCGGATTGGCGCGGGTGAAGTCGAACGGTTCCAGTTCCTCGGGGCGGATGCGCTCCACATTCCAGGAGTGGAAGAACTCGTGGCTGAGGGTTCCCAGCTGGTCGAAGTTTGCGTCCTTCAGGGAACGGGTATCGTTGATGATGGTGGAGTTGCGATGCTCCATCCCGTCGCCGTTCACCCAGGGCAGGTAGTCGGCGATGAAGCTATAGGTCCCGAAATCGTAGTCGGGCACGTCGCCGAAGACGGCGATCTGCTGGTCCACGATGCGGCGGGCGCGCTCGGTGAATGTGTCCATCTCCGCGTCCGTGCCGGCATGGTGCATGGCGATGCGGATGGTGCGGGGAACGCCCGCGTCATCGACCGTCCACTCGCGCACCATGTGAGCGCTGAGCTCGGTCGGACTGTCCATCAGATACTGCAGGTTCGGAGCGGCGAAGGTGTTGGGCTCTGCCTGCGGCTGGAGCTGGGTCGCGACGATCCAGTCGGGCGAGAACGGCTTGAACCGCACGACGACCGGCCGGTCGTCGAAGCCCGTCGCCCAGGCGAGGGTCGCGGGCATGTTCAGGTGGGCGTGGCTCGCGTCGATCTGGGAATAGGTGCCGTCCGAGCGATCGGCGAACAGGGTGTAGGAAAGGCTGACCGTGCCGTCATGGCCCGGAACGGTCCAGCCGTAGGGATCGGTCCGATCGATGGTCAGCGGACGCCCGCGCCCGTCGACTGCGGAGACGGAATAGATGTTCTTGGCGAACTCGTGGACCGCATAACGGCCGGGCGAGGAGCGCGACATCTGGAACCGCACCGGGGCCGAACCGACCTCACGATAGGTGACGGTGATCCGCGCCTCGTGGTGGACCGCGTTGTCGAAGCTGACGTCGTAATCCTGGGCGTGTGAGAGGCCGGCCCCGAAGGTCAGGGCGGCGAAGCAGGCGGACGCGGTCAGCAGGCGACGAACGGACATGGGAACTCCGGAACTGGGACGGGCGCATAGGGGCGCAAGCAGGGCCGGGAGGCAAGGGGGCGACCGCGACGGTCCTTCTCCCCTTGCGGGAGAAGGTGGCAGCCGAAGGCTGACGGATGAGGGGTCACACCGATGGTCGAGATGAGCGGATCGCGCGATGACTTTTCCAGTCGGTGTGACCCCTCACCCGACCGCGCCAGAACGGCGGCTAACGCCGCCGTGCGCGATCTCCCTCTCCCGCAAGGGGAGAGGGCAGCAATTCACCCCGGCCGAAGTTCCTGCTTCACCCGTTCGGCGAGCGTCTTGATGTCCAGCGGCTTGGGCAGGAAGGAGACCCCAGCCTCGTCCTGCAGCAGGTCGGAGAAGTCGCTCTCGGCATAGCCGGAGATGAACATGACCGGGGCGTCGCCGAGGTACTGGCGGGCCTTTTTCAGCAGGCTCGGCCCGTCGAGGCCCGGCATGATCACGTCGGAGATCATCATGTCGATCTGGCCGGCCCACTCCTCGGCGAGCAACAGGGCCTCCTCGCCGTCGGCGGCCTCGATGACCTCGTAGCCGCGCTGGCGCAGCAGACGGGCGGCGATTCCGCGCACCGCGGCTTCGTCTTCAACGAACAGGATGCGGCCGTTGCCCGACAGGTCGCGGGGGGCGCTCTTGACCTTGGCCACGACCGGGCCGACCTCGATCAGCTCCTGTTCCGAGGCGGCGGGCAGGAAGATGCGGAAGGCCGCGCCCGCCCCCTCCAGATTGGTGACGCCGATATGGCCCCCGGCCTGCTGGACGATGCCGTAGACGGTGGCCAGGCCCATGCCGGTGCCCTCATTGACCGCCTTGGTGGTGAAGAAGGGTTCGAAGATCTTGTCCAGCAGCTCGGGCGGGACGCCGGGGCCGGTGTCGGAGACCTCGATCAAGGCGCTCTCGCCGTCGGGCGCCTCAAGCCAGCCGAGGGTCCGCGCATCGGCCTGGGTCAGACGCAGGGTCTTGATGGTGACGACGCCTGCGCCGGGCTCGACCACGCCGCGCATGGCGTCGCGGGCGTTGACGGCAAGGTTCATGACCGCCGTCTCCAGCTGGGACTTGTCGGCCATGACCACCGGCAGGTCGCGGCCATAGTCCGTCTCCAGCCGCACGTCCTCACGCAGCAGGCGGCGCAGCAGGACCGCAAACTCCCCGACCAGCTCGCCGAGATCGAGCCGCTCGCGACGCACGGTGGACTTGCGCGAGAAGGCGAGCAGCTTGCGCACCAGGTCGGCGGCGCGGATGCCGGTCTGGCGGATCTGGTTCAGGCCGTCATAGGACGGATCGCCGACCGGGTGGCGTTCCAGCAGCTCGGACAGCTGGAGCTGGATCGCGGTCAGCAGGTTGTTGAAGTCGTGGGCCACGCCGCCAGCCAGCTGACCCACCGCCTGCATCTTCTGGGCCTGCGACAGTTGCAGCTCCATCGACTTCTGCGCCGAGACGTCGAACAGCCAGACCCGGCGCTTGTCGCCTTCCGGGGCGACATAGAGGTGCAGCATCCTGTCGGGATGGGCGCGAGCGACCAGTTCGATCGGGCCGGTCGAGCCGGCGGCGATGCGGGCGCGGGCCTCGGTCACTCCGGCGGGATCGAACAGATGGCCGAAGGCGGCGTCGCGGGCCGAGGCGGGGCCGGTCAGGGTCGCCAGCGCCGGATTGGGCTCCTCCGCGCGGCCGGCGAAGATGTCGTCCCCCGCGATGACGGCCGAGCCGAACGGAGCGCCGGCGGCCATGGCGCGCGCGTCTCCGTTCGAGGCGGCATAGGCGGGCGCGGGGACGGCGGTCGGGGTGTGGCTGAGGGTCGCCTCGGGCGCCTCCCGGACCAGGAAACGCCCCTCCCCGGCCTGACCGATCAGGACCTCGATCTCACGGTCGCCGATCAGGACGATGGCGCGGCCCTGCTCGCCTTTGCGGGCCTGGGCGAAGGCCATGTAGAGGGCCTGGGCCGACTTGCCCTTGGGCAGATTGACGGTCGCGCCATTCTGGGAGGCCCAGGCGCCGTTGTAGGCCAGCACGGCGCCGGAGGCCCAGACCAGGGCGGCGGGCTCGGCCATGGCGTCCAGCATCTCCACCGCCACGTCGCCGGCGGGCCGGTCGCTACTGCTGTGGACATCGATCCGGTTGAAGGCGAACAGGCCCATCAGAGCGACTGCGGCCACAGTGACCAGCAGAATCATGTGCGGCGTCGTCAGGGGCCCGGCCTGGAAGGCGGGCCAGGCCAGGGCGGCGATGGCCACGGCGAAACCGGCCGCCATCAGGATCACGGTGATGTCGAACTTCGGCGCCGGCGGCGCGTTTGAGACGGTCATGGCAAGTCAGCCCCGCGAATCAGTAGGCTGATCATACAGCGCTATCGCCGCTTCCGCTTCTGCATGACGAAGCCGATGATCCGGGCCGCCGCCTCGAAATGTTCGCGCGGGATGGTCTCGTCGATGTCGACGGCGGCGTAGAGGGCGCGGGCCAGAGGCACGTTCTCGACGATAGGGACGTCGTGCTCGCGCGCGACCTCGCGGATGCGCAGGGCCAGGGCGTCGACGCCCTTGGCGACGCAGACGGGGGCGGCGTCGCCGGCCTCATAGCGCAGGGCCACCGAATAGTGGGTCGGGTTGGTGACGATGACCGTGGCTTTCGGGACGTTCTGCATCATCCTCTGGCGGCTGCGCTGCATTCGGATCTGCCTCAGCTTGGCCTTCACATGGGGGTCGCCCTCGGTGTTCTTGTACTCCTCCTTGACCTCTTCCTTGGTCATGCGCTGACGCTTGGCGAACCGCATCCGCTGCCAGATGAAGTCCGCACCGGCGCCGAGAACCAGGAAGACCAGGGTCGAGGCCATCAGGGCGATCATCAGGTCGCGTGTGAGCGGCAGGATCGCGGCAGGCGACATCGCCGCCATGTTCTCGAACTCGCGCATGTGCGGCTTCAGGACCATCCAGCAGATGACCGACACGGCGATCAGCTTGGCGAAGGTCTGGGCGAACTGCATCAGGCCGTCCGGGCCGAAGATGCGTTTGAGCCCCCCCATCGGGCTGACCTTCTCCCATTTGGGCTTCATCTTCTCGGCGGAGAACAGGAAGCCGGACTGGAAGACGTTCCCGCCCACCCCGCCGATGATGGTGGCCAGCATGACCGCGCCGAGGAAGGGCGCTACGGCCCAGACGGCGTTCATGCCGATCTCGACGCCGGCGCCCGCCTCCAGCCCGCCGATCAGCAGGTGGGGCGAGGCGATGAAGGGCATGAAGGCCTCGCCGATCGAGGTGGCGAAATAGCCGCCACCCATGACGATGACGGCGGTGGCGCCGAGGAGGCTGAGGGCCGGGGCGACGTCGGCGGATTTCGCGACGTCGCCCTTTTTTCGCGCTTCCTCGAGTTTCTGGGGTGTCGCCTCTTCTGTCTTCGAGTCGGGATCCTTGTCGTCAGCCACCGACCCCTCCCGAGACGAACAGGTTGGCCAGGTTGCGGTAGCGGTCGATGAAGACCGTTCCCAGCACGCCGAGCGACAGGGCGAAGATCGACAGGCCCAGGATGATGCTGAGCGGGGCCGCGGCGAAGAAGATCTGGAAGGCCGGCATCACCCGCCCGACCAGGCCCGCCGCGAGGTTGAAGATCAGGGCGAAGACGATCACCGGCGCCGACAACTGGACGCCCAGCATGAAGCTGTCGCCCACCGTGCGGATGGCCAGTTCGGCGAAGTCGGCGGCGATCAAGGGACGCGCCGGGGCGATCAGCTCGTAGGACCCCACCAGCCCGGCGATGAACAGATGATGGGTGTTGGTGGCGAAGACCAGGACCGTGCCGAACAGCATCAGGAAGGCGGCGATGGTGGTGTTCTGGCCGCCCATGAGCGGGTTGGCGGTCTGGGCGAAGCTGAGCGTGGTCTGCAGCGAGACGATCTCGCCGGCGGTCGACAGGGCGCTGGTGAAGATCCGCAGGATGGAGCCGATCATCAGGCCGGTGATCACCTCACGGATGACCCAACCGACCGTGGCGCCGAGGCTGTCGGGCAGGGCCGGAAGGGACCCGCCGATGACAGGCCACAGGCAAAGCGAGATGACGAGGGCCAGGGACAGGCGGATGCGCGGCGGGACATAGGTCTCGCCGATGCCCGGCAGGGTCAGGATCATCGCGCCGATGCGGGCGAAGATCAGCCCGCCGGCCCAGACCTGATCGGCGGTGGCGTAGGGCTCCATTCCGCCCCGCTACATGCTCGAGATGCGCGCCGCGATGGTCCGCATGAAGGCGCCGAGAAGGCCTCCCATCAGCGGCAGGAACAGCAGCAGGGAGATAAAGATGGCGATGATCTTGGGGGCGTAGACCAGGGTCTGTTCCTGGATCTGGGTCAGGGCCTGGAACAGACCGATGCCGACGCCGACGACCAGACCGACGAGGAGCACGGGCGCGCAGAGCTGGATCGTCAGCCACAGGGCGTCGCGGCCCACATCCAGAACTTCCGCGCCGCTCATTGTCCAACCCTGGTAACTACTGGGCAGAAAATGCCGGGAGCGTGGTTAACGGGGGGTTAGCGCGACGACGGAACCCCTGCCTTTAACGGGTCTATTCACGCCCGCGCCACCCGTGGGCGCCGCCGCCTTCCTGTCGAACGACGGCGATCTCGGCGTCGAAGGGAGCCGCGCGCTCGGAGACAGCGCCGACCATTTCCAGGCCCGAGGCGGCGAGGCGGCGAGGCGGCGAGGCGGCGAGGCGGACGACGCCCTCGAGGTCGTCGGGCTCAAGGCCTGGTTCTAGGCTGCCGCCTTCTCGCGCTGCCCTTCGGCGTCCTGACGTCGCCCGAGCCGGTCGAGCGCCGCGGCATGCGCCAGATGCAGCGCCCGCCAGTGCGGGGCGAACGGTTCAGCCTGGGCGTATTTCTCCGCCGCCTCGGCCCAGCGTCCCTGGCCGGCGAGGGCGTCGCCCCAGCCCTTGAGCGGATCGGCCCAGCGCGGGCCGCGCTGGTGGGCGTCCCGGAAGCGGGTGACGGCGCGGGCCGTGTCGCCGCGCCCCAGCAGGGTCAGGGCGCGGCGCTGATAGGCGAACGGCAGGGACGGAGCGAGGCGGATGGCGACTCCGTACTGGCGGTCGGCCTCGGCGTGCAGGCCGCGCGCCTCCAGCACATCGGCGCGGAAGGCGGCGCAGGCGACGTAGCGGTCTCCGCGCAGGAAGCCCGCCTCGGCCTGGGCATACCGTCCGGACAGCCCCTCGGCGAGACCGAGGAAACAGGGCGCCTCGTAGAAGGTGAAGGCGACATCGTCATCGGACTGCCAGATCCCATCCAGAGCCTCGGCGGCGGTGAGAGCCCCGGCGCGGTCGCCTGAGCCGAGAGCGCGGTAGGTCTCGATCATGCGCCGGGCCGCGAGGGTCAGGGGAGCGTCGGGAGCCGCGCCGGCGAGATGGCGGAATGCGCCGGCGTAGTCATGACGGCGGCCTTCGGAATCGGCGAGGCTGACCTCCTGACCGCCCAGGGCGCCCTCCCCGCCGGTCCGGTCGATATCGGCCTCGGCGCGCTCGATGGCGCCGGTCCAGTCCTGGGTCAGCAACAGGCCGTTGGCGCTCAGCATCGGTTCGCCGTCGGGGGTCGATCGCGCCGCCATCTGGCGCGCCGCGCGGGCGGCGGCTTCCTCGCCCTCCGCGTCGAACAGGGTGGTGACGAGCATCTCCCAGACATCCGGGTCGTCAGGCTCGATATTGAGCGAGAGCCGGAGCTTGTCGGCCGCTTCCGTCGGGCGGCCGAGGGTCGCCAGCAGGATGCCCCAGTCGTAGGCCAGGGCCGCGCGGGATCCGGGGTGACGCGCATAGGCGTCGGGGATGAACCGCTCGGCGTCCTCGTAACGCCGGGTCTCGAGCAGGTAGCTGGCGAACAGCTGGGGCTCGAACCGGCCGTAGATATATTCCGCCGCCTCGGTGATCAGGCGCGGCATCTCCGATTCCGGGCCGGTGAAGGTGCGGCCGCGCACGCCGTCGGCGCGGATGGTCAGGGAGACCTCGCCGTCCTGGCTGACGGTCACGGCGCCGCCGATGTGGGTCTCCTTGCCGAACCAGCCGCGCAGCAATTTGTCGATCTCGCCCAGCGAGACCCCGGTCGAAGGCACGACGACAGCGACGTCGCGCGTCCAGTTCAGGGCCACGGCGCGGTTCTCGGCTGAGTTTCGAGCGTCCGTGCCGATGGTCGTGACCACGTCGGCGACGCCGCGGGCGATAACCTGGCCCGTGTGCCCCCTCCGGGTCAGGCCATAGGGGCTGTCGAACGGATCCACGACCACCGCGCGCGAGTGGGCGGCGGTCCAGACCATCATGGCCAGGCCTGCGACGAAGGCGACTCCGACCAGGGCGGTCATGACGCGCAGGACGAATCCCATCCGCTCGTTGGACACCTGGGCCTTGATCAGGCGGCGCTGTTCCTCGACCAGAAGCACGGCCGGGTCGGGCGGACCCATGGCCTCTTCCGTGGCCTCCATGGCGTTCTCGGCCATCTCGATGGCGTCGAGGCTCTCGGTCGCCTTGTCGCGACGCCGGCCCAGCCGGATGCGTCCCTCGCGCGGATCTTCGTCGGTCATCCAGCCCCCTGAAGACGCCAGACTAGACCGATGTTCGGCGGCGGCAAAGCGGCCCGGTCCTTGCGGATTTCGCCTCGGAAGAGAGATTTCCCATGGTCTGGACCGCGATTTCGACCCGAAACGAGACACCGCCCATCGCGCGCGGCGGCTGGCTCGACGCCCTGCGTTTCATTGTGGCTTCGATGATCATCCTGCATCATTTCCAGGCGGCGGGCCCGGTTCCGCTGGCGGAAAGCCTGCATCCGGTGTTCGAGCGCGGCGGCTTCCTGCTGACCAACTTCTTCCTGATCGACAGCGGCTATGTGCTCATGCGCGTCTATGGCGGCGCCGTGGGACGCGGCGCGATGTCGCCGGGCGACTTCTTCATCAAGCGGTTCCTCAGAGTCTATCCGGCGCACCTGATCATGGGTCTGGCCCTGGTGGCGCTGGTGTTGCTGAGCGCCGCGTTCGGCATGTCGCCGCGCAATCCGGAATGGTTCGCCTGGGACCAGTTGCCGGCGCAGCTGACCCTGACGCAGGCGTTCGGCATTCACGGCGGCCTGGGCTGGAACGCACCGAGCTGGTCGGTCTCGGCCCTCGTCGGCTGCTATGTCCTGTTCCCCTATATCCTGCGGACGCTGAAGAGCGTCGGGCCGTGGGGCGCGCTGGCGGGCGTCATCCTGCTGTATCTCGTCGCCAACGAGGCCTGCCACGCCTTTCTCGGCTACCCCGTCTATCAGATGCCCCTGAAGTTCGGCTTCCTGCGAGCCCTGCCGCTGTTCGTGCTGGGCATGGGGCTGGCAGTGTTTTCGGAGAAGGTGTTCGTGGCGCCGCGCCTGGCCCGGATCGTCGGGATCGTGGCGGCGGTGGGGCTGGCGATCGTGCAGTTCTACGGCAAGAACGCCCTGATCAGCCTGACCTTCATCTCCCTGATCATCCTGGCGGCGGGCGCGATCCCGGTGCTGCGACCCTCGAAGCTGATCGAGCGGGCCAGCGTCGTCTCCTTCTCGATGTTCATCACCAACGAGGTGGTTCGCATCGCCTGGTTCGGCGTCGCCAATGTCCTGATCGCGAAATACGCCCTGTCGACCGAAGTCCAATGGGCCATCTGGGGCGCGGGGTTGCTGGCCGCCGTCGGCTTCGCCTTCGCCTTCCACGCCGTGATTGACGACCCGATGCAGACCTGGATCAAGCGCCGGCTGGCGCGCGGCCGGACCTCGCGCCGACCGGTCGAACAGGGCGCGGTGGTCTCGATCGAGGGATGATCGGCTTTAGTGGGAGGACATCTTTGAGAAGACGTTCATCACCACCACGCCTGAGATGATCAACGCCATGCCGATGACGGCGGGCGCGTCCAGCTTCTGGCCATTGAAGGCCCATGCGGCGGCCGAGATCAGCACGATGCCGGCGCCCGACCAGATGGCGTAGGCGACGCCGGTCGGAATCGACTTCAACGTGATCGACAGGAAGTAGAAGGCGACCGCGTAGCCGACGATGGTCACCACGGTCCACAGCGGGCGGCTGAAGCCGTCCGACTGCTTCATGGCCGTGGTGCCGATGACTTCGGCGATGATGGCTATGGCGAGCATGAGGTACTTCATGCCCGCCCGGCTACCACACGCAATGCGGCGCAAATCGGGCAGGCCGAGAACGCGGGGCGGCTTCTTCGGCTTCACAACTGATAGCGTTCGGCCTGGGTCTGACGTTCCACTCACAGCCTCGTCAGGGATCGTCGGCTTGCGGGCGGAGGCGCAATTGTGCGCATTGGGAACCATGTCTCCGGGTCTGCTTCGCGACGTCTACATCACGGGAACCGGCGCGTTCCTGCCCGGCGAACCTGTCGGCGTCGAGGTGATGGAGGACTTCATCGGCCGCATCGGACGGCGCAGCTCCGCAGTCGGTCGGCGGGCCCTGCGCTGGAACGGGGTCGAGACGCGCCACTATGCCCTGACGCCCGAGGGCCGCCCGCTGCATTCCAACGCCTCGATGACGGCTGAGGCGACGAAGGCGGCGCTGGAGGATGCGGGGCTGTCGGTCGGCGACCTCGGGCACCTGGCCACGGCCACGACCCAGGGCGACTACATCGTCCCCGGCCACGCCAGCGCCGTGCATGCGGAACTGGGCGCCGGCCCGATCGAGATCGCCAGCTATCAGTCCGTCTGCGCCTCCGCCCTGATGGCGGCCAAGGGGGCGTGGCTGCAGGTCCGGGCCGGAGAGGCCGAGGTCGCGGCGGCGGCGGCGGGCGAGTTCTCGTCTCGCTGGTTCCGGCCAGAGTTCTATGAGGGCACGTCGCTGGTCGACGCCAAGGGTCGGGCGCGGGTCGAGGCGGACTTCCTGCGCTTCACCCTGTCGGATGGGGCCGGCGCGGTGGTGATGGAGCCGAAACCCAGACCGGACGGCCTGTCGCTGAAGATCGACTGGATCGACCTGACCTCGCTGGCCGGCAGGTTCGATCCCTGTATGTGGGCGGGCTCCACCTTCGCCGACCGGGCGGACATGAAGTCGGCCTGGAGCCATGCGGGGCCGGTCGCAGCCCATGCGTCGGGGTCGATCGCCCTGGTGCAGGATTTCGAGCTGTTGAAGATCGTCATCCGCGCCTGGATCGGCGTCTGGCTGGAGAAGGTCGATCAGGGGCGGATCGTGCCGGACGAGGTCGATCACCTGCTGTGTCACTATTCGGCCCGGTCGCTGCGGGAGGAGATCGTCTCGGTCCTGAACAGCACCGCCGCCATGATCCCCGAGGAAAAGTGGTTCTCGAACCTGCCGACCGTGGGCAACATCGGCGCGGCCTCGATCTGGGTCATGCTGGACGCGTTCATGAAATCGGGGCGGGCGAAGCGGGGCGAGAAGGTCCTGCTGATCGTGCCCGAGAGCGGACGGGCCATGGTCGGGTTCATGATGTGCGAGGTAGTGTGATGGCGGACGGTTCACGCATTGAGCAGCGGGGGGACGACCAGGTCGCGGACACCCTGCGCAAGCTGGCCGTGGTCTTCGCCGATTTCGAACAACGGCTGGAGGCGACGCCCCTGATCCGCAAGCTGACGCGCGGCCGGTTCGAACTGGCCGACTATCAGCTGTTCCTGATCAACCTGCGCCAGCAGGTGAAGGACGGGGCGCTGTGGATGAGCCGGGCGGCGTCGAACGTCGGCGAGGCCCATCTGGAACTGCGCTCGACCCTGATGCGCCATGCGGTGACCGAACATCGCGACTTCCGCCTGCTGGAAGCCGACTTCGTCTGTTCCGGCGGCGAGGTCGAGGTGATCCGCTCGGCGCCCAAGAACGTCGGCTCCGAGGCCCTCTCGGCCTGGATGTTCCATGAGGCGTCCAAGCCCGACCCGTTCGGCCTGCTGGGCGCCATGTTCATCATCGAGGGGCTGGGCTCGATCAAGGCCGCGCCCTGGGGCCGGCTGGTCAAGGAGCGTCTGAACCTGCCCGACGAGGCGGTGCGGTTCCTGCTCTATCACGGCGAGAACGACGCCGAGCACATGCGCGAGTTCGAAGAGATGCTGCGCATGGTCCTCCCCGACGCCGCCGTGGCCGAACGCATCGTAATGACCGCCAAGGTCACAGCGCGGCTGTATGCGCTGCAGATCGAGGAGATCGCGGCGTGAGCCTGTCCGACGGCGGCGACACGGCCGGGTGGAAGACCGATCCGTTCGATGCGCGCCGCTATGACGCCAACGATCCCGACCCGTGGCTGGCGCTCTATCTCGACCACTCCCTGCCGATCGATCCGCAGGCGAAGCGGGCGCTGTTGCTGGGCGCGCGGTCGTGGTCCCGGCGCTGGCTGTTCCCGGTCTCGCGGCCGCTGGTCTTCCTGTTCTTCGGCCTCGTGAAGGTGCTGCGGGCGATCTCGCCGCGCTACCCGAACCTGAACGGCCTGTTGCACAAGTCCATCCACTGGGGCCTTCGGACCTTCGGCAGCCCCGAGTGCAACACATTGATTCTGCGGCATTTCCACGTCGGGACGGAGTTGCTGGCCTTCATGAAGGCCAATGCCGGCGTCGATCCGGCCCTGGTCAAGACCGTGCCGCTGAAGCCCCTGACCCTGAAGGACCTGGAGGACAATGTCTTCCTCCAGCACGACCTGAACATCTTCAACTTCATCATCGAGCTGAACATGGCTCTGCGGGCCGCCGGCAAGGAGATCACGCCGCCCGAGCGGGTCGACTTCTCCATGCTGTCGGACATCGAGCCGGACTTCGAGACCTTCCCGACCGGCCCGCTGAACCGCATCGACATCCAGACGGCGGTCGAGTTCTACACCCCGCTCTATGCCCTGATGCTGCCCCGCGCCGACTTCATGCGGGCCAGCCATTCGCTGCAGCTGGACGAGATCGTGGGCATCTATATCGGCCGGATTCTCGGGACCGACTACCACATGCATTTCGTCAAGAACGGGCACCCGCTGGTGACGTTGTCGACGCTGCAGGCGGGGTTCCGGCTGATGATGCACGGTCTGGACTGCGAGGCCATGCACGGCTGGCTGCGGGTGCTGAAGGCGAGACAGGCGGCGGGGCTGCCGCTGGATCCGAGGGACCCGACGGGCGGACCGGAGCTGGGTTGATCTTCCTTCTCCCCTTGCGGGAGAAGGAACAGGTCAGGCTGGCCCGATCCCTTCGCCCGCGAACAGCCGCGCCACGTCGTCCGCCCGCCGGTTCAGCACCATCCGTCGGTTGATCGAGCCCTTGTCTGAGACTTCGTGCGCCTCCGGGTCTGGCGGATCGGCGAGGAACAACAGACGACCGATACGGCTGGACTGGCCGGGGTTGTCGCGGTTGTGAGACGCAAGCGCTTGGGCGACGGCGGAGACGACGGCCGGATGATCCGTGTCCGCCCCCCCGGTCAGGCGACGGACACCCTCCAGATCGGCCCAGGCAAGGACGGCGACCTCGGCCTCGCCATCACCGCAGATGACGACCTCGCGCACCACGCCGGCGAGCCGGCCGAGCAGGGAATCCCTAAGGCGACCGGCGATGACGAAGGTGCCGTTCATAAGCTTGAACTGCTCCGCACGGCGGCCGGCGAAATACAGGCCGCCTTCCGGCCGGTCACGGTCGTGGAAGTCGGCGAGGTCCTCCATGCGCAGGAACCCCTCCTCGTCGAAGGCCGCAGCGGTCTGGTCCGGGTCGGCGAAATAGCCGGGCGTGACGGACGGCGCCTTGACCCGCACCTCATAGACGCCGTCGCAGGGCGCCAGCTTGAACGCCGCGCCCGGGACCGGCAGGCCGATGCCGACGCGGGTGTCTTCCCACCATGTGTAGCTGATCGCCGAACCGGTCTCGGTCGAGCCGTAGCCGGAGACGAAGACGAACCGCCGTCCCGTGGCGCGCACCGCGATCCGTTGCAGCCGGTCATGCAGCGCCTGGGGCAGGCCCGCGCCGCCGAACAGCATGGCGCGCAGCTCGGTGAAGAAGCGGAGAGCGAAGTCTCCATCGGCCTCCAACGCATCGGCCAGCATCGCATAGCCGTTCGGCATGGTCCCGTAGTAGCGAAGCGGAATCTCCTTCAGGTTCCGGATCGTCTCGTCGAACTTGCCGGGCATCGGTCGCCCGTCGTCGATGTAGAGGGCGCCGCCGAGGCAGGTGATATTGGTCATCAGCGACGAGCCGGCGATGTGGCTCCAGGGCAGCCAGTCGAGCGCCTGACGGTCCCAGGCGAAGGCGTCGCCCATGGCCTGGAAGCCCGAGTGGGTGTTGCCCGTCGCCATGGCCATGGTGTGGATCACCGCCTTGGGCCGTCCGGTCGAGCCGGAAGTCAGGAGGTAGCGGGCCGGTTTCGTCGGGTCGAGGGCGGCGATGTGAGCGGACAGGTCCGGCGCCGGGAAGCCGACAGCCTCGCTCCAGTCGACGGCGCCCGGAATCCCCGGCGCGGCGGTGACAATGATCGCGTCATCGGGCGCGACGGCGGCGATGGCTGCGGCGAAGAGCCCGCCCTGTTCCGCGTAGACCACGCCTGGCCGGATCAGGTCGACGACGTGGCGCAGCCGCTCGAAGTCGGTCGACAGCAGCGAATAGTTGACGCTGACCGAGGTGACCGGGACGCCCGCCACCATTCCGGCGAAGATCAGGACCGCGTGGTTCAGCGAATTCTCCGACAGGACCAGGATCGGCCGGTCGGCGGTCACCCCGCGATCCATCAGCCAGGCGGCGACCGAGGCCACGCGCGACCAACCCTCGCCGTAGGTCAGTCGGGTCCAGTCCCGCTCCGGTCCCTCTCGCCTCGCCAGCCACGGCCGGTCCGGCGTCGCATCGGCATGACGCCGGAAGGTGGCGGCCAGGTTGGGGTCGTAGGGTTTCAGCGGCGCCCTGGCAGAGACGATGACCACCCCGTCGGGACGGCGCTCGATCTCCACCCCCACTTCTCCGAACCGCACCGGACGACAGGGCGCGGCGGTCAGGTCGATGGCGGAAAGCGTGTCGGTCATGGCGCGATCCTAAGCCCGGCCAAGTCACTTGCAAATCAGGATTTATCGGCGGGCGACGTATGGCGCGATCTGGTGCTAGGATCGACTCGGCCCGACGCAGATCGGGTTGAAGACAAAGACGATTCCGCGTGACGCTTCCCTCCACCCGCGACCTGATCATGGGTAATCCCGTGGCCCGCGCCTTTGCCGTGACCGGCGACGCCTGGACCCAGTTGATCCTGCGCGAGGCCTTCTATGGCGCGCGGCGCTTCTCGCACTGGCGCGATCGGCTGGGCATGCCGCGCAGCGTCCTGACCGACCGGCTGAACCGGCTGACGGCCGCAGGCCTGCTGGAACAGCGCGAGGCCAGGGGGTCGGCGACGCGGATGGAATACCGGCTGACCGAGATGGGTCTCGACATGTTCGGGGTCGCCGTCATGCAGGGTCAGTGGGAGCGGAAATGGGCGCGTTCGCCGCTTCAGGAACGCTACGCCATGGCCTTCTTCGACCGGGAGACGGGCGCGCGGGTCACGCCTGCGGTCTTCGACCATGAGGGCGGTCGACCGATCGAGCCGCATCACGTCCGCTGGGAGGTGCGCGAGGGCCTGGTCCCCATCGCCCCGCCGACCTCGCGTCGGCGGCGTACCCAGCCGATCGAGACCGACCGGGCGATCATCGATCGCTCGACCGACATCATGGGCGACTACTGGAGCTGGGCCGTGCTGGCCGCCGCCTTCTTCCGCCTGCGGCGGTTCGACGAAATCCACGAAGCGCTGGGCGTGGCGACCAACATCCTCGCCGACCGGCTGAAGACCATGGTGTTGCAGGGGGTGCTGGAGAAGCGCCTCTATCAGAAGGCGCCGCCGCGGTTCGAATACCGGCTGACCGAGGCGGGCCGCGACCTCTATCCGATGATCATGGCCATGCACGGCTGGTCGGAGCGATGGCTGTGCCCGGACGGCTCGCCGCTGCGGCTGATCGAAACCGGGACGGTCGACCCGATCTCGGCAGTGGTCTGCGACATCGCGACCGGGCGGAAGATTGACCCGCGCAACATCCGCTGGGAGGTCGAGGCGGCGGCGCCGGTCGAGACCAGCGCCGCCTGAGTCCGATCAGAAGCTGCGGCTGATCGCGATGCCGTAGGAGCGTGGCGGGCCGAAGACGCTGAAGCCCACCCCGACGTTCTTGATGATGTGCTGCTGGTATTCCTCGTCGCCCAGGTTTTTGCCGTAGACGGCGATCTTCACCCCGTTCGCGGCCTCCCATGACGCATAGGCGCTGACCAGGCTGTGGGCCGGCGAGCGGACCTCAGGATTGTTCGACGGGTCGAAGAAGAAGTCGTCCGTCCATTGATAGTCGATGCGGGCAGCCAGCTCGCCGCCCCACATATCCCACTCGCCGTCGGCGTACAGGGTGTACTGGCTCTCGGGCGAACGCGGCAGGATCAGGCCGTTGTAGCGGAGGATCGAGGCGCCAGAGACGGCGTTCGAGGTGAACTGGGCGTCCAGCGAGGTGTAGGAACCGCCGATCGTCAGGTTGTTCGTGACTGCGAAGGCGCTCTCGATTTCATAGCCATTGACCTCGGCCTGGGCATTGGACGTGACCAGGTTCAGACCCAGCAGCTCATAGACCTGCAGATCGTCGTACTCGAGCTTGAAGGCGGCGGCGTTGAAGCGCAGCCGGCCGTTCATCACCGTCGACTTGAGTCCGAGCTCGTAGTTGTCGAGCAGTTCCGAGCGCAGCGGCGTGCCGGCCTGGACGCCCGTCTGGGCGCCTGACGGGAAGGACCCGGCCTTGTAGCCCCGGTCATAGGAAGCATAGAGGCGCACGTTGTCGAACGGCTCGACCGCCAGGGCGATCTTCCAGGTCGGCTCCTCGAAGCTGGCGTCGGCGCGGACGTTGTAGGGGGACCCGGTCGGCCCGAGGGGGATGCCGACGGGCGGGTTGAGACCCAGGTCATTGTCCAGCGCGACCTGATGGATCTCGCGCTCGTCATGGGTCCAGCGGGCGCCGAGGGTCAGTTCCCAGATATTGGCGAACGGAATGGTCGCCTGACCGAAGGCGGCGTAGCTCGAGTTCGCGGCGGTCTGGTTGAAGGTCGTGTCACCGCCGAACGACGGCGGCGCGATCGGCAGGGCGGCCTGGACGACGAAGCGCTCCGAGCGGTCCACGTCCTCGCTGAAGTAGTAGACACCGGCGACCCAACTGACGGCCGAGTCCGGCTTGGAAACCAGGCGGAACTCCTGGCTGAACTGGCTGGCGTCCTCCGTGGCCCGGTCGTCGACCATCAGCGGGAAGTTCGGGAACGGCAGCCCGCCGAGGTTATCGCGCCAGCTGTATTCGTTGTTGCGATAGGAGGTCAGGGAGACGACGTCGAACGCCTCGGCGGCATACTCGGCCCGCACCGTGGCGCCCCAGTTGTCGCGGTCCTGATAGTTGTCGGGCGAGGAATAGCTCTGGCGAACATCCAGCCCGGTGCGAAGGCCGTTGATGAGGGCGACAAAGGCCGGAGCCGTGCTCGACGTCGTGACCGGAATACGGGCGTGACCGTCCATCCGGTCGCGAGACACATCGACCGATCCGGTCAGCGTCCAGGGACCGGCCTCGGTCATCAGCGAGACTCGCGCGCCGAACTGGCTGCCGCCCTCCAGCCCTCGCTCTGAGGGCACGTTCTCGGCATAGCCGTCGTTGGAGTTGACGCGGACGGCCAGGCGGGCGGCCGAAGCCTCGCCCATCATGCGGTTGATCACCGCCTCGCCGCCCCATTCGTTGAAGCTGCCATAGCGCAGCAGCGCCATCGTCGTGTCTTCAAGCCGGGGGCTTGCGGGTATAGACGTTCAGCGCGCCGCCCGAGGCGTTGCGGCCGTAGAGGGTGCCCTGGGGCCCGCGCAGGATCTCGACCCGCTCGATGTCGAGGAAGGCCAGGGAACTGGCTCCAGCTCGACCGATGGACACCTCGTCAATGGAGACCCCGATGGAGGGGTCGCTGGCGGCCGAGTCGCTCGTGGTGCCGACACCGCGGATGTAGAGCTGGGGCTCGCCGATATTGAACTGGGTCAGGGTCACGCCCGGCGCCTTGGACGCCACATCCTGGATGCCCTGGGCCGCCGTACGCTCCAACGTCTCGGCGTCGAAGGCTGTGATGGCGATCGGCACGTCCTGCAGCGACTGTTCGCGCCGCTGGGCGGTGACGATGATGTCGTCCAGCGAGGCGGCCTCGTCCTGCGGTGCGGGCGTTCCAGTGCTTTGTGCGAAGGTCGGCGTGGCCAGGCCGGCGGCCAGGATCAGCACGGCGGCGGACGCGGTCTTCCCGATGATGGTCTTCATGTTGGCGGTCCCGTTCCCATGATTGGCCTCCTGTTGCCGGAAGCTCTGCCGAGAGGCTTGCGCCAACAGACCAGATTTGCAAGTCCTTTTACGCAAGTGTTGAGCGAGGAGAGTTCATGGCCGACCGATCGCTGGAGAACCGTGTTGTCATCGTCACGGGGGCAGGGCGCGGCCTGGGTCTGGCCTATGCGCTGGATCTGGCGGCGCGGGGCGCGAGTGTGGTGGTCAACACCCGACCCAGGGCTCAGGGCCAACCGGCCTCAGCCGATGCGGTGGCCGCCCGAATCCGCGCGGAGGGCGGCAAGGCCGTGGCCTGTGCCCTGGCCGTCGAGCAGGACGGAGCCGGAGACCGGCTCCTTGCGGCGGCTCTGGACGGGTTCGGTCGCATCGACGGACTGATCAACAACGCCGGGGTGCCCGAGGCGATGAGCCTGCACAAACAGAGCGTCGAACAGGTGCGGGGCGTCTTCGACATCAACTTCTTCGGAACCCTTACGGCGACCCTGCCGATCTACCGGCACATGCGCGAACAAGGGTCGGGCCGAATCGTGATGACCACCTCGGCAGCCGGCCTGCACGGGGTGCACGGCATGGCGGCCTATTCGGCGTCGAAGGCGGCGGTGATCGGCCTGATGCGGGTCATCGCCCTGGAGGGCGGGCCCAAAGGCGTCCACGCCAATGCCGTCGCGCCCTACGCCCTGACCGCCATGACCGAGAAATACGTCGATGAGGCCACCGCCGCAGCCATGCCGACCGAACTGGTCGCGCCTGTGGTCAGCTGGCTGGTCAGCGCAGGGTGTCAACTGAACGGCGAGACCCTGGTCGCCGGGGCCGGCAAGGTACGGCCCGCCTGGCGGGTCGAGGGGCCGGGACTGGATTTCGGACGGGATCCGGACATGCCGCTGGAGCGGTTCGACGCGGGCCGCGAGGCGATGATGTCTGTCGAGACCTGGACGCGTCCCCATGACGGCATAGCCGCTCACAAGGAGTTCCTGGCCGCCACGCCTCCCAGGGCGTGAGACCTGACTTGCGTTAAGATACCGCCACGCGTAACTTGCCTTTCTGGATGGATGGAGCTTGAGCCATGGCCGACGACGCCGCCGTAGCCCGCAGGATCTCGACCGGCGAATTGACCGGCCTTAACACCCTGAATCCCTATCTGCAGGGCCTGTACGAGCCCGTCGCGGCCGAGACGACGGCGCTGGAACTGCCGGTCATCGGCGAGATCCCGAAGGATCTGCACGGGTCCTTCGTCCGCAATGGCCCGAATCCACATGAGGCGCCCGAGGGGATGCACCACTGGTTCGACGGCGACGGCATGATCCACGCCGTCTATTTCGAGAACGGAAAGGCGGAGTACCGCAACCGCTATATCGGCGCCGACGACTATCGCGCCGAGAAGGCCGGCAAGGCGATCGGCGCCGGCGGCGTCCTGATGCCGTCGTCGAAGTCGCGGCCGGATTCGACGCGGGGCGAGCTTGTCTACAAGGACACGGCCAACACCGACCTGGTCTTCCACAACGGCTCGCTGATGGCCCTGTGGTATATCTCCGGCAAGCCGGTGCGGGTCGATGCGCGCACCCTTGAGACGCTCGGTAACGAGACCTTCGGCGGCGCCCTGCCACGCCATGTTTCGGCCCACGGAAAGGTCGATCCGAGGACGGGCGAGTTCTGCTTCTTCGACTATTCCCTGACCGAGCCGTGGATGACCTGGGGCGTGGTGTCGAAGGACAACGTCCTGACCAATTTCCAGCGCGTCGACCTGCCCGGGCCGCGCCTGCCGCACGATATGGGGCTGACCGAGAACTACGTCATCCTGCACGACCTGCCGGTGGTCTTCACCGAGGGCGGGCTGCGCAACCACATGTGGCAGATCAAGGTGGCCGATCAGCCGGCCCGGTTCGGAGTCGCGCCCAAATACGGCACGGGCGACCAGATCAGATGGTTCGAGACCGAGACCTGCTACATCTATCATGTCGTCAACGCCTGGGAGGACGGCGACGAGGTCGTCATGACCGCCTGCATGATGCAGCCGAACGGCTTCCCGCCAAACCCGGCCTATGGCCCCTACGCCTCGATGGTCAACGTTCTGGCGCTGAACGCCGTGCCCGTCGAGTGGCGGATGAACATGGTCACGGGCGAGGTGAAGAAACGCCAGCTCGACGACCGCATCGGCGAATTCCCTGTGATCAACCTCGACCACACCGGCGCCAGGTCGAAATGGTCCTACCACGTGTCGATGGCGCCGGAGGAACTGCAGCGGTTCGATGGTCTGCTGAAGTACGACCTCGGCACCGGTCAGGCGCAGGAGTACAAGTTCGGCGGCGGCATCGGCGGGTCCGAGCCCGTGTTCGCACCCCGCGTCGGATCGACGTCCGAAGACGACGGCTATGTCGTGGTCTTCGCCACGGCGCCGGACGGAACCTCGGAGGTGCAGGTCCTGAACGCCCAGGACTTCGACAAGGGCCCGATCGCACGCATCCCCCTGCCCGTCCGCGTGCCCGCCGGATTCCACGGAACCTGGGCGCCCGGCGACCAGATCGCGGCCTGATCCGAACCTCGGGGAGTAGCTTATGACCGCATACATTCTGGACGCCGTGCGCACGCCGCGCGCCAAGGCCCGCCCCGACGGAGGCCTGGCCTCGATGAAGCCGCATGAGCTGATCGGCGGTTTGATCGACGCCCTCGACGCCCGCAATGGCGGCGCGGCGCGAAAGGTCGACGCCCTGATCCTGGGAGCCGTCGGCCAGGTCGGGGCGCAGGGGGCGAACGTCGCCCTGGTGTCCAAGATGTACGCCGGGCTGCCGGACGAGGCCTATGCCTTCTCGATCAACAACTACTGCGTCTCGGGCCTGACCGCGATCGGGCAGGCGGCGCAGATGGTCGAGGCGGGCGGGGCGAAAACCGCTCTGGCCGGCGGGGTCGAGATGATGTCGCGCGTGCCTTTCATGGGTGACAAGGCCGACTACTACGAGGACGCCAGCTTCCCGCCGCGTACCCGCTACATCCCCGTCGTCGTCGCCGCCGACCGGTTGGCGGAGGACCTCGGCGTCAGCCGCGAGGAGATGGACGCCGCGGCCCTCACCTCGCAGCAAAGGACGGCCGCCGCCGAGGGCACGCCCCTGGTCAAATCCCGAATTCCGCTCAACGGCCTCGACAAGGAGGAACCGGCCCGGGGCTCGACCACCGCCGAGAGCCTGGCCGCCATGCCCGCCGCCTTCGGCGCGCTGGGCGAACAGTATGCCGAGGCTCTGGAAGGCAGGGTCATCGACCACCGACACACCGTCGCCCACGCCCCGCCGATGTGTGACGGCGCCGGCCTCGCCATCGTCACCGGCGAGGCGGCCGGGGCGCGCGCGAAGATCGTCGCCTATGCCGAGGCGGGCGGCGACCCGGCCGCGTCCCTGACCGCCGGGTTCACGGCCATGGACCGGGCGCTGGCCAGGGCGAACCTGAGCCTCGACGACATGGACCGGATCGAGTTCATGGAGGCCTTCGCCGTCACCATCGTCAAGTTCATGCGCGAGCGGAAGGTCGACCCCGACAAGGTCAATGTCGGCGGCGGCCACATGGCCAAGGGCCACCCGATGGGGGCGACCGGCGCCATCCTGCTGTCGTCGCTGCTGGACGCGCTCGACGCCTGCGAAGGACGCTACGGCATCGTCGTGGCGCACGGAGCCCAGGGCGTCGGCTCGGCGATGATTGTCGAGCGACTGGGCTGATGGACGGGTCCGCGACCAGTCTGGACGACCGTCGCATCGCGCTGATCGCGCGCCATGCGCCGACGCTGGCGTCCGCCATCGACGCGGTCGAGACCCGCAAGAGCTGGAGCCCTTACAGCGACAGTCCGTCCACGAAGATCCACGGCCCCGACAAGCCGGGCGCGGGCAAGGCGGCGTTCGAGGCGCGTCTGGGCACGACCTTCGACCTGGGCCAACCCGGCGTCGTCGGCGAGGTCGGCGAGGAGGTCTCGCCTTTCACCCAGAAGCCGCTCGGCATCCGCTATCCGCAGAGCGATCCGGAGGCCCTGGTCGCTTCGGCCGTGAGCGCCATGGGCGACTGGCGCGAGGCCGATTTCGAATTGCGCATCGCCCTGTGCCTGGAGATCGCGGCGCGTCTCTACGACCGAAATTTCGAGATGGCCCACGCGGTCATGCATGTCGCCGGCCAGAGCTATACCCAGGCGTTCAGCGGCTCCGGCCCCAATGCGCTGGACCGGGGGGTCGAGGCGCTCGCCTATGCCGCCAAGGCGATGCGCGATGTGGCGCCGTCGGCGACCTGGCGCCGTACCTTCGCCGGTGAAGAGGTCACCCTGGAGAAGACCTATGTGCTGGTCCCGCGCGGCGTGGGGCTGGTGATCTGCTGCGCCTCCTTCCCGACGTGGAACGCCTATCCGGCGATGTTCGCCAGCCTGGCCACCGGCAATCCGGTCATCGTCAAGCCGCACCCCATCGCCATCCTGCCCATGGCCATCGTGGTCGAGACCAGCCGCGCCGTGCTGACCGAGTTCGGCTTCGATCCCAACCTGGTGACGCTCGCCGTCGATACCCTCACAGATCCTGTCGCGCAGATGTTGGTCGACGACCCGCGGGTGCAGATCATCGATTTCACCGGCAGCCCCCGCTACGGCGGCTATCTGGAACGCACGGTCGTCGGCAAGCCGCTGTTCACCGAGACGGCCGGGGTCAACACGGTGGTCATCGAGAGCGTCGCCGATCTCAACGCGGTCGCCCGCGCCGTCGCCCGTTCGTCCAGCCTGTTCTCGGCCCAGATGTGCACCAGCCCGCAGGTGATCTACATCGCGCCCGATCTGTTCGAGCCCATGTCCGCCGCCATCGTCGAACAGATCGACGCCATCGCCTCCGACCCCGCGCAGGCGGCCGGCATCATGGGCGCGATCCAGGGCGAGGTGTCCCTGACGGTCGTGGCCGAGGCGCGCGCCGCCGTCACAGACCTGGCCGGGGTGCGGACGATCCGCGACCCCGCGCCCTACGCCCATCCGCAGTTCCCGGCCGCCCGCACCCTGACCCCGCTGGTCATCGCCGTGGAGGACGGCCAACACGTCGATCTGTATGCGGAGGAACGGTTCGGTCCGGTCCTGTTCCTGGTGAGAAAGGACGCCGACGAGGCGGTGATGGAGGCCACCTGGCTCGCCCGCACCAAGGGCTCGATCTCGTCCTACCTCTATTCGACCGACGAGGATTTCATCGACAGCGCCACGCCCGCCTACGAGGCCGCCGGCGCCAATCTGTCGATCAACCTGACCGGCGCGATGTGGATCAACTTCGCCGCCGCATACAGCGACTATCACGTCACGGGGCTGAACCCGGCGGGCAATGCCTGCCTCGCGGACCTCGCCTTCGTCGCCTCGCGTTTCCGCATCGTTCAGCGACGCAGACCGGCGTGAGCGGCGACGTCTTCATCGCCGGGATTTCGATGACCCGCTTCGGCAAGCGGCCGGACGACAGCGTCAAGTCCCTGACCGCCGAGGCCGTGACGGCGGCCCTTGCCGACGCGGGCGCAGCCGTCGGCGACATCGAGGCGGCCTGGTTCTCCAACACGCGCCAGCCGATGCTGGAGGGCCAGAACACGGTGCGGGGCCAGATCGCCCTGCGGCCGCTGGGCCTGACCGGTATTCCGGTCGTGAACGTCGAGAACGCCTGCGCCTCCGGCTCGACGGCGCTGCTCTCGGCAATCCACTGGATCAAGGCCGGCGCGGGCGATATCGCCCTGATCGTCGGGGTCGAGAAGATGGTCTGGCCGGACCGCCCCGAGCGCGTCGCCGCGGCCTTCGCCGGCGGCACGGACATCCACGACCGCGAGGGGGTCGTCGCCTATATCCGGTCGATGGGCGGCGAAGACCCTGGGCCCGATCGCAGCCTGTTCATGGACCTCTATGCCGCCCAGGCCCGCGCCCATATGGCTCGCCACGGCACGACCCAGGAAGACTTCGCCCGTATCGCGTCCAAGAACCACAGCGTCGGCGCCCTGAACGAGCGCGCCCAGTACCGCACGCCCATGACGGTCGACCAGGTGCTGGCCGACAAGCCCGTGGTCTTCCCCTTCACCCGCGCCATGTGCGCCCCTGTCAGCGACGGTGCGGCTGCGGCGGTGGTCTGTTCGGCGGCCGGTCTGGCGCGCCTGTGCGGGCCGGGGCGGGCTGTCCGCGTGCGCGCCTGCGTCCTCGTCAGCGCCAGCGACCGGGCGGCGAACGACTTCGAGAATCATATCGGCCGCCGCGCGGCGGCGAAGGCCTACGAACAGGCCGGCATCGGGCCGGTCGCCGTCGATCTCGTTGAGGTCCATGACGCCACCGCCTATGCCGAGGTGCAGCAAATCGAGAACCTGGGTCTGGCCGAACCGGGCACCGTCGGCGCCCGCCTTCGCGCAGGCGACTTCGCCCTGGGCGGCCGGACGCCGGTCAATCCGTCAGGCGGTCTCGTGTCCAAGGGGCATCCGGTCGGGGCGACCGGGATCGCCCAGCTGTTCGAGTTGACCACCCAGTTGCGCGGCGAGGCCGGGGCGCGGCAGGTCGAGGGCGCGCGCATCGCCGCGGCCGAGAACGGCGGCGGCTTCCTCGGCGTCGAGGAAGCCGCGACCGTCGTGACCATTCTGGAGCGGGCGGCATGACCCACCCGATCCGCGCCCTCTATGACAACCGGGCCGCCAAGGCCGATCGTCCCGCCCTGTTCGATGGCGATGTGACCCTGAGCCACAGCGAATTGATCTCACGGGTCGAGGCGGCGGCTGGAGATCTGGCGGCGCGCGGCGTCGGACCGGGCGACCGTGTCGGACTCTGCGCGCGGAACAGCTGGCGCCACGTCGTCGCCTATCTGGCCATCCTCCGGGCCGGCGCGGTGTGGACGCCGCTCAATCCCCGCAACGGCGCCCGTTTGAACAGCGACTTCCAGGCGCGCGCGAATCTGGCCCTGACCCTGATCGACGCCGCATCGAGCGAGTCCGCCGGCGCCTCAGCCAACCCCCTGTCGCTGGAGACCTGGCTGGATGGCCTGGGCGCCGCGACTCCGACTCCGCCTCCGCCTCCGATCACGGATGATCCCGGCGCGCCGTTCGCCCTGAAGTTCACCGGCGGCTCCACCGGCGTGCCCAAGGGCGTCGTCCAGAGCCAGGCCAGCGGCGCGGCGGCGTTGCGCTCGCTGTCGGACTTCTACGGTTTCACTGCCGGCGACATGAACCTGGCCGTCGCGCCCCTGACCCACGGGTCATCGCACTACGTCCTGCCGGTGCTGGCGGCGGGCGGAGCGCACATCCTGCTGGCGGAACCCGACCGCGCGGCGATACTGACCGAACTCAAGACGAGGGTGACCACCGTCTTCATGCCGCCGACCCTGATCGCCTTGCTGATGGGCGAAGCCGGGTTCCAGCCCGACGACTTCCCCGGCCTGCGCCACCTGACCTATTCCGCCGCGCCCATGTCGCCGGACCGGATCGCCCAGGCTATCTTCCGTTTCGGCCCCGTCGTCTCCACCCTGTACGGCCAGACCGAGGCGCCCATGACCATCACCGGCCTGTCGCCCGCGGAGATGGCCGATCCCGATATGAGGGCCAGCGTCGGACGGCCGTTCGCGGACACGCCCGTCCGCCTGCTGACGGCCAACGGAGATCTGGTCGAGCGGGGCGAGGGCGAGATCATGGTCGGCGGCGACCTGACCCGGACCCACTATCTGGATGCGCCCGAGCTGACGGCGGCGTCGCGCCACGAGGGCTGGCTGAAGACAGGAGACATCGGCCGGATCGACGACGACGGTCTGCTGCATCTGATCGGCCGGTCCAAGGACCTGATCATTACCGGCGGCTACAACGTCTATCCCGGCGAGGTCGAGGCGGCGCTGAACCTGCATCCGATGGTGCGCGAGGCGTGCGCCTTTTCCGAGCCCGACGACGTCTGGGGCGAGCGTCTGGAGGCGGCGGTCTCTGCAGCCCCCGATGCGGACGCCGCCGCCATCACCGCCTTCGTCCGGGACCGGATCGGCCCGGTGCGCACGCCCAAACGGCTGCACCTGCTGGACGCCCTGCCCCGCAACCCCGTCGGCAAGGTGGTGCGAGACGACGTCCGCGCCCTGTGCCGCGGATCCCAATCCCGACCGCTGGAGCTTGCCCGATGATCGTGATCCCGAAGGACCGCATCAAGGAGATGAAGTCGAAGGGCTGGTGGGGCGACCAGACGCTGGACGACCTGTTCCAGAAACATGTCGCCGCCCATCCTGACATCGAGGCTCTGGTCGATCCGTTGAACGCAGCCGATGTCGTCGGCGGCCAGCCCGACCGCCTGACCTGGCGCGAGACCGCCCACGCCGTCGATCGGCTGGCGGCGGTCCTGGTCGCGCATGGGATCACCAAGGACAAGGTCGTCGTCATCCAGCTGCCCAATATCGCCGAACTCAGCATCGCCTATCTGGCCTGTCTGCGGCTGGGCGTCATCGCCAGCCCGGCCCCGGTCCAGTACCGCGAGAGCGAGCTGGCCTACATCATCGACAGGACCGAAGCCGTCGCCGCGATCACCGCCGACCGGATCGGCAAGCAGCAGCACGGCCAGATGATCGTCGCGCTCAAGGCCCGCTGCCCGACGCTGAAGACCGTTTTCGTCCTGGGCGAGACCTGCCCGACCGGCGCGCTCGATCTCGAACCCCTGATGGACGGGGTCACCGGCAAACAGCACCGCGCGGCGCAGAAGGCGGCCAGGGACGCTCGCATCACCGCCGACGACATCTTCACCATCTGCTGGACGTCCGGCACCGAGGCCCAGCCGAAGGGCGTGCCGCGCAGCCATAACGAATGGATCATCATGGGCGCCGGCGTCATCGACGCAGCGGACCTGGAGCCGGGGGCGCGGCTTCTGAACCCCTTCCCGATGGTCAATATGGCCGGCATCTCGACGGCCTTCATCGGCTGGCTGCTGCTGGGCGGCGTGCTGATCCAGCACCAGCCCTTCGACCTGCCGATCCTGCTGCGCCAGATCCGCGAGGAGAGGATCGACTACACCGTCGCCCCGCCCGCCATTCTGAACCTGCTGCTGCAGAACGAGGCGCTGCTGGAGGGCATCGATTTCAAACGGTTGAAGTCCATCGGCTCGGGCTCTGCGCCCCTGTCGGAATGGATGGTGCGGACCTTCCACGAGAAGCATGGCGTGCAGATCGTCAACTATTTCGGCTCCAACGAAGGCGCCTCCTTCCCCAGCGCCCTGAAAGACATTCCGGACCCGGCCGAGCGCGCCACCCTGTTTCCGCGCCTGGGCGACGGGTTCAAATGGAACTGCCTGCTCCATGACCGGATCTTCACCCGGCTGATCGATCCGGAGACGGAGCGGGAGATCACGCAATCGGGCCAGCCCGGCGAGCTGCGGGTCAAGGGGGCGACCATCTTCTCGGGCTACTGGCGCGCGCCGGAGATCAACGCCCGGGCCTTCGACAGGGACGGCTGGTTTCGCACCGGCGACCTGTTCGAACTGGCCGGCGACCGGTTGCAGTATCTGAAGTTCGTCGGCCGGCTGAAGGACATCGTCATCCGGGGCGGGATGAACATCTCGTCCGAGGAGATCGAGAACCACCTCGTCGCCCACCCGACCGTGGCCGAGGCCGCCGTCGTCGGGGCGCCCGACCCGAACCTCGGCGAGCGTCTGGCGGCCTTCGTCGTCTTCCGGCCGGGCCAGACGGCGACGATGGACGAGATCAATCGCTTCCTCACCGTCGAGCGTCAGGTCGCCGTCTACAAGCAGATCGAGCGGCTGGAAACGCTGGACGCCCTGCCCCGCAATCCGGTGGGCAAGGTGCTGAAACGCGACCTGCGCGCCGCCTTCAACCAGACCGAGACCGTATGACCCCCCCCTTCGATACGCTTCGCCTGCCCGTCTTCGCCGCGCCCATGTTCCTGGTCTCGGGGCCGGAGATGGTCATCGCCGCCTGCAAGGCCGGGATCGGCGGGGCCTTCCCGACCACGAACTGCCGCACGGTCGAGGACCTTGACGGCTGGATGGCCCGGATCACCGGAGCCCTGAAGCCCGGCGACGCGCCCTGGATCGCCAACCTGATCACGCATTCGACCAATGCGCGTCTGGCCGAGGATCTGCGCCTGGTGGCCCAGTACAAGCCGCCGGTCGTGATCACCGCCCTGGGGTCGCCGAAGCCGGTGATGGAGACGGTCAAGGCCTACGGCGGGCTGGTGTTCGCCGATGTCATCTCCATGACCCTGGCGAAGAAGGCGGCAGCTGCCGGGGTCGACGGCCTGGCCTGTGTGAGTGCGGGCGCGGGCGGACACACCGGGCACCTGTCGCCCTTCGCCTTCATCTCGGCGGTGCGCGAGTTCTTCGACGGCTATATCGCGGTAGGCGGCGGCGTGGGCGACGGGGCCGGGATCGCGGGTGCGGTCGCGGCCGGGGCGGACTTCGTCTATATGGGCACCCGCTTCCTCGCGACCACCGAGAGCATGGCCCAGCCGGCCTACAAACAGATGGTCATCGACTCCGGGCCGGACGATCTGGTGGTGTCGGACTCGGTCACCGGCACTGCCGCCTCGTGGCTTAAGCCATCGCTGGCGGCCGCCGGTCGGGACCCGGACAATCTGGGCGGGCCGGCCGTGCGCGACTATGCCTCCGGCGGCGACAACAAGCGCTGGCGCGACATCTGGGCCGCCGGCCAGGGCATCGAGTCGGTCAAGGCCGTGGAGCCGGTCGCCGACGTCGTCAGCCAGCTCGAGCGAGAGTACATCGCCGCAATCGAGCGCTTCGAACGCAAGACGTTCAGACGGCCGGCTCTGTGCGGGGCGGCGTGAGCGAACCCGTCCGGTTCAAACTGGACCCGACCGTCGACGGGCTGGACCTGCTGCGACGCTGGATGGAGGCGGGCGACGGGGTCGGCGGCTTCCTGAAGCGACTGGGCGCGCATCCGGTCGAGGGGCGCGAGGGCTTCGTGCGGGTGGCGCTGGACATCGACCCGGGGCACGCCAACTTCATCGGCCTGGTCCATGGCGGAGTGACGGCGTCCCTGATCGACATGGCCGGCGGGGCGGCGGTGATGAGCATTCTGAAGCCCGGCCAGACCCTGGTGACGAGCGATCTGACAATGCGGTTCCTGAACGCCGCGCCCAGCGACACAGCGCGGCTGGAGGCGACGGGGACGGTCACCTACCGGGACGACCGCAAGGCCGTGGTCGCGGCCGAGGTGCGGACTGATACGGGCGTGGTGGTGGCGCAGGGGACCGTCGGCGTGGCGATCCGGGCGGCGAGATAGATCCTCCCCCATTGGGGGAGGTGGCGCGTAGCGCAGCGAAGTGACGGAGGGGGCTCACCCCAAACGCCGTATTCGCGGCGAGCCCCCTCCACCGCTTCGCGGTCCCCCTCCCCCGACGGGGGAGGAAGGGCGCGCTAAACTCCCACCACGAAACTGACCGTCGTCGTGGTCGATCCGCCGATATTCAGGGTCTGGACGGTCTTCGCACCCTCGACCTGATAGTCGCCGGCCGTGCCCGTGGTCTGTTTGAAGGCATCCAGCGCCATCCGCACCCCGGTGGCTCCCACCGGATGCCCGCAGCCGATCAGCCCGCCCGACGCATTGATCGGCAGTTTCCCGCCCATCTCGATCTCGCCGGCCTCGATCGCCTTCCAGCTCTCGCCCGGAGCGGTCAGGCCCAGGTGGTCGATGGCCATATATTCGGTCATGGAGAAACAGTCGTGGGTTTCCACCGCGTCGATGCCCGACAGGTCGAGACCGGCCCGGGCGCGGGCGTCATCGATGGCGCGCTTCACCTGGGGGAAGACGTAGGGCTGGCCCTCGCTGGCCTTGATCTTGCGGCCATAGTCGATGGGCGCGTTGCGGTGGCCCCAGCCCTTGATGCGGGGGATGCTCTCCAGCGGGATGCCGCGTTTCCGGGCATACTCAGCGGCGCGCTCGGGTGAGGCCAGGATGACCGCGGCGGCGCCGTCGGTGACCTGTCCGCAGTCGGTCTTCCTTACCCGGCCTTCGATGACCGGATTGGCCTCGTCGTCGTCGGTGAAGCTGGCGTTCGAGAAGCTGTAGTTCCGGGTCTGGGCGTTCGGATTGCGCCGGCCGTTCTCGAAATTGATTTGCGAGATGCGACGCAGATGGGCCTCGTCGATGCCGTAGCGGCGGTCGTATTCCTCGGTCAGGTCCGAGAAGGCGCGCGGCCAGGCGTAGGTCGCGTCCAGATATTCGTGCCCGGCCCAGGCCGCAGCGCCCAGATGCTCGGCGGCGGTGACGCCGGGAACGTTGCGCATCATCTCCAGACCCAGGACCATGGCCGTGCCGTAGCGGCCGGACTCGATGTCGGCGGCGGCGGCCATGATGGCCAGACTTCCCGAGGCGCAGGCGGCCTCGTGGCGCGAGGCGGGCATGCCGGTGAACCGCTCGTCGGTCATGGCGAAGAAGCCGCCCAGCATCCCCTGCCCGGTGAACAGGTCGCCGACGAAGTTGCCGACGTGGCCCACGTCGATGTCCTCGGGCTCCAGACCGGTCTCGGCCAGGGCGCCGTGGACAGCCTCCGCGAAGCCGTCGCCGATCTCCAGCCCCTCTCGGGCATAGTTGCGCGCGAAGTCCGACTGCCAGCCGCCGAGGATATAGGTCATGTCAGGTTATCCTTACGCTGCCTTGGCCGCCAGCATCGCCTTCGAGGCCCGGATGGTCTCGCCCTGTTCCCAGGTCGCATGGGTGCCGCTGGAGATCCGCCCCGGCAGAATGATGCGCGCCACCGGACCGTCGGCCAGTTTGCGCGCATCATAGATGACGCATTCGGACCGGTCCTCAATCATGTCGGTGACATAGGTGATCAGGTAACCGTCGTCTTCCTCGGTCGCCCCGACGCGCGGCGCAAAGCCGGGCTCCGAGCCATACCGTTCCGGCCCGAAGTCGATGGCCCAGCTCTCGAGCGTATCCATGTCGTGCTTGACGAGGCCGGTGAACAGGAACCAGCCCGGCTTGGACACGGCGGAATAGGCCCAGCGATATTTCACGCCCGCGAACTGGTTGTTGATGATGCCGAACTCCAGCACCCGGTCGTCCAGCCGCTGCTCCGTCGTCTCGCCGGTCGTCAGGTTGAAGCGCCAGCGGTGCAGCTTGGGCTGCAGCATGTTCTGATCGAGGAAGGTCATGATCCGCTCATGCCCGGGCCAGGCGTCCGGGCTGGTCTTGGGCACCGGATTGTCCTGGAAATAGCCGTCCAGAACCACCGCGTCGCCGTCTTCCCAGGCGTTCAGGAAATGCAGCACATAGGTGGCGTCGCCCTCGAACCAGCGGACGTCCTTCGCGGTTCCGAAGCGGGGGATCAGGCCGAAGCGGGACTTCATGTCCGCATGGAAGCGGGCGACGTGGAAGCCCTTGGGCAGCAGATCCTGCTCCCAGAACAGGGGGAAGTCGTTGAGGATCGACCAGTGGGTCGTGAAGGCCATGTCGTGCGGCAGGCGCGGCCCAGGCAGGGGCACGGGCGTGAGGTGCTTCAGCCGATTGTCGGCGCCGACGACGCCGTAGTGCATATAGGGAGCGGCCTTGGAATAGTTGAAGAACAGCAGTTCGCCCGTCTTCGGATCGACCTTGGGGTGGGCCGAGATGCCCTCCGGCGGGCACCAGCCGTCCGTGCCCATCGGCTCCAACGTATAGGGATCCAGCCGATAGGCCTCGCCGCACTGGTAGAAGGTCGAGAGAATGGCGCCGGCGTGAATGATGACGTCGGTCGAGGACGAATCCTTCAGCCCGCCGTGCGCGCCCCAGCCGGGCTTCTCGGACAGCGACGGATGCTCGGCCAGACCGGCCCACAGGGCGCGACCCGCCTCCTGCTCCGCCTCGAAACCCTTGGTGCGGACGAAACGGTTTCGATAGCTGGCCTTGCCGTCCCTGAACGAGATCGCATGCAGCATGCCGTCGCCGTCGAACGGATGATAGCGGCCCAAAGGCTGATGCACCGGGTTTTCGGTATTGCGCACATAGACGCCGTCGATATCGGTCGGGATCACCCCGATGACCTGCATGTCGTCGGCAGTGTGCTCCTCGTGCTGAGGCGTCCAGGCGCCCTGCATATAGGGGTGTTCGCGGTCGGTCAGCGTGATCTTCAGCGGCGCCTGTGCGACGCCGTCCTTGAAGGATGTGCGGGCCTCGCCCGTCTGTTCCAGTCCCATCGGTCGCTCCTCAAGCCGCCGGGCCGTCGCCCAGTGGGTTGCGTTAGCATACCATGCTTGCGGCGAATGGCGAGAGCAGATTAGTATGAAAGTGAAAGCGATGCCGGACACGCCGGCGCCTGAGGGAAACGACCATGGCCGATCATACCCCGCCCGCGCTGGACTTCGACGGCCTCAGGCCGCCCAGCCCCTTCATGACGTCGGAGCATGACGCCTGGCGAGGCAAGCTGCGCGGGTTCGTGAACGGCTATATCGCGCCGCATCTGGACGAATGGGACGCGGCCTCCGACTTCCCCGACAGCCTCTACAACGATGCCGCCCGGGAAGGGATCAGCGGCATGGGCTTCCGTGAGGACCTGGGCGGCACCGGCGAGAACGTCGACCTGTGGCATCGGATCATCTTCGCCGAGGAGTTCTTCCGCATGGGCTCAGGCGTGGTTTTCGCCGACCTCGCCACACCCTGGATCGCCCTGCCGCCGATCATCAACGGCGGAACGCCCGAAATGCTGGACCGCGTCGCCCGGCCCGTGCTGGCCGGGGACAAGAAAATCGCCTTCGCCGTGACCGAACCCGGCGGCGGGTCGGACGTGTCGGGCTTCACGACGACCGCCGAGCGCAAGGGCGACGTCTTCGTCGTCAACGGCGGCAAGACCCTGATCTCAGGCGCCATGAAGGCCGACTATCTGCTGACGGCGGTTCGCACCGGCGGCCCGGGCATGGGCGGCCTGTCGATGCTGCTGATCGAGACGGACCGGCCAGGCGTGACACGCGGCTCCCTGCCCGGCCTGCAATGGTACAACCGCAACAACGGCTGGCTGAACTTCGACAACGTCGAGGTGCCCGTGAGCAATCTGGTGGGCGTCGAGAACCGCGGCTTCGCCGGCCTCGCCAGCCAGTTCAACATTGAGCGGTTCTCCGGCATCGCCGCCACCCTGGCCATGACCCGGACCTGCGTCGCCGAGGCCATCGCCTTCGCCCGCGAACGCCACACCTTCGGCAAACGGCTGATCGACCACCAGGTCATGCGCCACAAGATCGTGGACATGGTCCAGCGCATCAAGGTCGCCTACGCCATGCTCGACATCCTGGTCTGGCGCTTCGGCCTGGGCGAGGTCCCGGTCGCGGACCTGGCCCTGCTGAAGGTCCAGGCGACGACGACGCTGGAGCACTGCGCGCGTGAGAGCCTGCAGGTTCTCGGCGGCCGCGCCTACACCGGCGGCAACCGGGTCGAACGCATCTATCGCGAGGCCCGCATCTTCGTCATCGGCGGGGGTTCGGAAGAGATCCTGCGCGACCTGGCGGCGAAGCAGATGGGGTTCTAGCCACCCCGGCACCGCAAAAAACAGGCCCCGCTGCTCACACAGCGGGGCCCAGGTGTCTCAGGTCAGGAAAACCCGGAAGAAGCGGCTCAGAAGTTGCGCCGCAGGGTGACCCCGTAGGTGCGGGGGTCGCCTAGGAAGGCCGAGTAGGATCCCGCCTGAAAGGTCGCGGGGATCACGCGGCGATAGTAGTCCTGGTCGAAGACGTTCCGGGCGAAGACGTCCAGCTGCCAGGCCTCGTTCGCGTCCCGCAGGGAGAAGCGGACGTTGGCGGTGGTGAAGCTGTCCTGCACCCGGTTCGGGTCGAAGCCGCCGGTGAAGAACTCGGACGAGTAGCGGGCGTCGGCATAGGCGACCCCGGTCAGGCTATCGCCGATCGGGAACTCCCAGGTGACCGACGAGACGTTGACCCAGTCCGGCGACTGCTCCAGCTCCAGGCCGGAATACTGACGGTTCAGCACGTTCACCGGATAAGCGGCGTCCGTATAGCTGAGACCGTTGGTCAGGGTCAGGCCGGGGGTCGGCTCCCAGGTGACTTCCAGCTCGGCGCCCTTGGTGATGAGCTCGGCCAGCGAGCGCACCACGAAGCTGACGCCCGTGTACTCGATCAGTTGGAAGCCTTCGAAGGTCTGGTGGAAGGCGGCGAAGTTGGCGCGCAGGGAGCGATTGAAGAACTCGCCCTTGATGCCGATCTCATAGGCGTCGACCGTCTCCTCGACGAAGGCCAGATCGCGGGCGTTCGGCGTGGCCGGGGTGGTGAAGGCGGCGCGGTCGAAGTTATAGCCTCCCGACTTGTAGCCCCGCGAGTAGGACGCATAGGTGTTGAGCGACTCGCTGACCCGATAGGCGATGTTCACCGTTCCGGTCGTGGCCTCTTCGGTGCGCGCGTCCGTGTCGCCCGAGGGGTTCAGCCGCGTATCCCAGAAGGGGGCGCAGAACCGGGTAATGCCGGCGGCGTCACTGGTGCGGACGGCGCTGTCGCAGGCAGGGTTGAAGTTCTCGCCCCGGTAACTGATCTCCTTGTCGTTCTGCGTATAGCGCAGGCCTGCAGTGATGCTGAGCGCATCCGTGACGCGGAAGACGTTGTGGGTGAAGAAGGAAAGGTCCTGCCCGCTCTGCTCACCGATGCCGCGCGCGCCATCGCCGGGACGGAAGGCGGCCAGGGTCGAGGCCTGGAAGGTCGCCGCACCGCCGTAGATCAGCGGATAGTCGGCGCCCATCCGGTAGGCGCTGTCGTTCAGGACGGTCTCGTCCGAGTAGAACAGCCCCACCAGCCAGTCGAGCCGGCCGTTCTCACCCTGCAGACGCAGTTCCTGGGTCAGGACGTCGAAGCCCTGGTGCAGACCGTCGGGTGCGAAGAAGCCGAGGTCGGCGCCCGAGTGGTCGAAGTCCTGGGAGCGGAAGGCTTCCCAGCTGCGGAAGGCGCTGACCGAGTTCAGCGTGGCCCAGCCCAGATCCCACTCCGCCGAGGCGGACACGCCCATATCCTCGATGTCCTCCTGGTTCTGCCGGATGTTGTTCTTGGAGGCGCGCCGGTCGAACGGATTGGTCGAGGGATAGCCGATGCCGCCGCGCGCGGCAGCCAGCTGGTTGACCAGATTGTAGGTCGGGCCGGCGATGGCCAGAAGCGCGACGCAGCAGTTCTCGTTGCGGTTCGTATAGTCGGCCGTGAAGGTCCAGCTGAGGGTCTCGGACGGACGCCACAGCAGCTTGCCGCGCACGAACTGGCGGTCGAGGTTGTCCAGGCTCTCGCCCGAGTTGGCGTCGGAGTGGAAGCCGTCACGCAGCTCGTAGCTGCCCTCGATACGCAGGGCCAGTTCATCGTCGACCAGCGGGAAGTTCGCGGCGCCCGAGATCCGGCGATCGTTGAAGCTGCCGTAGGACCCGGTGATATTGCCGCTGATACCGTTGAAATCCGGCTGTTTCGTTGTGACGTTGATGATGCCTGAAGAGGTGTTCCGCCCGAACAGGGTGCCCTGCGGGCCCCGGAGGATCTCGATCCCCTGCAGGTCGCCCAATTCCGAAAGGGCGACCCCCGTGCGGGCCCTGATGACGCCGTCGATGATGACGCCGACGGAGGATTCCAGACCGGGGTTGGTCGAGGTGGTGCCCACGCCCCGGATGCGGATCGAGGAGTCCGAGCCGCCGCCGGGCGTCTGGAACTGAACGCTGGGGGCCAGACTGGTCAACTCACGGATGTCGCTGACGCCGGAGTTCTCCAGCTGCTCGCCGCTGACTGCGGTCACGGCGACCGGCGCCTCGATCAGACGCTGCGCGCGGCGGGTGGCGGTGACGATGATCTCATCGACGACCGTCGCCTCCTGCCCGGCGGGGGCAGTCTGGGCCAGGGTCGGTGTCGCGGAAAGCGTCGCGGCGATGAGCAATGCGGATACGCTGACTGTGCCTCTGATATTCACGCCCAATCCTCCCATGAGCCCCCGTTAGCCGAGGTGCTTCTGGTGGCAATGTGTCACTGGTGAATTGAGACTGTCAAATAGCTTTTGTAATCAGACCGACTTGTGTGCTTCAGTGTGAGCAAGGTGACACGGTTCAGCCAAACGGAGGTTGTGTCGGTCGCGACCGAACAGAGATTCGGCGGATTTTCGAGCGATACCTTGTGCGACAACAAGGAGTTGCGAGTGTATTATCGCTGTTCAGGCACCTTCGCGCCACGATCGACCGACAGGATCGGTGACGCGAGTGCGAAACGAACGGGCGGTCATCTCGCAACTGCGAAAGTCACTTTCATCTTGAGATTGAACGGGGTCGCGGCATGAGCGTGGGTGATGGTGTGACGGGCGCAGGGCAACCGGCGGCGGCGAGGATATGGCCCCATTCCGGCTGGGCCTGGTTCGCGGTCGCGGCCCTCATGGTGGCCTATACGTCCAGCTTCATCGACCGTCAGATCCTCACCCTTCTGGTTCAGCCGATCCGGGCCGATCTGACCATCACCGATACCCAGTTCAGCCTGCTGGCCGGGATCGCCTTCTCCCTGTTCTACACCGTGATGGGCGTGCCCCTGGCGAGGCTGGCGGATCGGGGCAGCCGACGCTGGATCATCTTCTGGGGCATCGTGGTCTGGAGCGTGATGACCGTGGCCTGCGGTCTGGCGAACAGCTTCTGGGCCCTGTTTGCCGCGCGCATCGGCGTCGGCATCGGCGAGGCCGCCCTGTCGCCCGCCGCCTATTCGATGATCTCCGACTATTTCCCGCCGCGTCAGCGCGCACGCGCCCTGGCCGTTTACTCGATGGCCCCCTACCTCGGCGCCGGGCTGGCCCTGATGATCGGCGGAGCGGTGATCGACGCCATAGCCCAGGCGGGCGCGATGCAACTGCCCTTCGTCGGCGAACTGGCGCCCTGGCAGCAGACCTTCGTCCTCGTGGGCGCACCGGGCCTGCTGATCGCCGCCCTGTTCATCATCGTTCGAGAACCGCCGCGTCACGGCGTGACCAGGTCGGGCGCCCAGGCCGGGGTCCTCAAATACATGTGGTCCCGAAAGGCGACCTTCTACGTCCTGATCATGGCCTTCTCGATCTTCGGCATGGCCGGGATCTCCTATCTGGCCTGGGCGCCGGCGGTGCTGATCCGCCAGCACGGCATGACTCCCGCCGAAGTCGGATTCGCCTACGGGGCCGTGCTGCTGGCCGCCGCCACGCCGGGCGTTCTGGTCGGCGGCTGGATGACCGACTGGTTCGCCAACAAGGGACGGTCCGACGCGCCGGTCCGGGTCGCCGTTATGAACAGCCTCCCGGCCACGGCGCTGCAGGCCGTCGCCCCGAACCAGCTGCGAGCGCAGATCACCGCCATCTATTTCCTGATCGGCAACCTGATTTCCCTCGGCCTCGGCCCCACCATCGTGGCCGCGATCAGCGACAATTTGCTGGGCGGCGACGAGAACATCGGCCTGTCGCTGGCCATCGTCAGTGGCGTCACCATCGCCATCGCCGCCTTCCTTCTGGGCCGGGCGCTGAAACCCTTCCGGGACAGCGTGGAGGAGGCCCGTGAGTGGCAGGAGCCGGCCCGATGAGCGACCTGACCAAGGATCAGCGCCTCTCCCTCCCCTGGTTCGACCCGGCGCCGCCCTCTGCTGAGGACTGTGTCATTCCCCGGCTGATCGACCGCTGGGCGGCCGAGACGCCGGACGTGGTCTTCATTCGCTTCGAGAGCGGCGAGACCTGGACCTGGGCCGAGACGCGCCGGCGAGCGTTATCAACCGCCGCCGCCCTGCAGGCGCGCGGCGTGAACGGCGGAGACGTCGTCGCGGCCTGGGCCCCGAATGGACCGGCCCTGCTGCGGGCCTGGTTTGGCGCCAACTATGCGGGCGCGGTCCTGGCGCCCATCAACACCAGTTTCCGCGGCAAGCTGCTGGAACACGCCGTCGGCAAGACCGGCGCGAAGGTGATGATCGTCCACCCCGATCTCGCGCCGCGCCTTGAGGGCCTGTCGCTGGGCGCCGCCGAACGTCTGATCCTGACCGGGCCTTCCGAGCCCCTGAACCTGCCCGTAACGATCGAGGGCGCGTCCGCTCTGGACGGCGATCCCGCGGCCTGCACCCCCGTGCCCCAGAACCCCTGGGACCCCCCGGTGATCATCTTCACCTCCGGCACCACCGGTCCGTCGAAGGCGGTGATCACCTCCTATGTGCAGGAGTGGACCACGGCCAGGGTGACCTACGGCTATATGGTCCAGTCAGACCGGATGCTGGTGAACCTGCCGATGTTTCACGTCGGCGGCATCGCGGCGATCACGGCGGCGGTGGCCTGCGGCGGCTCGGTGGCCCTGTTCGACGCCTTCGACACCCGCAGGTTCTGGGACACGGTGCGCGAGACGGGCTCGACGGTCTGCTCCGGCCTGATCGGGGCCCTCACCTCCTTCCTGATGAAGGAGCCGCCCAAGGCCGACGACGCCGAAAATCCCCTTCGCATGGTGACCCTGTCGCCGATCAACGAGGATACGGTCGCGCTCGCAAAGCGGTTCGGTTTCGATTACCTTTCCGGGTTCAACATGACCGAGGTGTCGGGCCCGCTGATCAGCGCTGTCAACGATCCGGTGATGCGCTCCTGCGGACGGGTGCGCGTCGGCATGGAGTGCCGCATCGTCGACGACCAGGACAACGAGGTTCCACACGGCCAGCCCGGCGAACTGGTGATCCGCTCGGACAATCCCTGGACGCTGTTCAGCGGCTACCTCGGCGATCCGGAGGCGACAGCCCGGGCCTGGCGCAACGGCTGGTTCCACACCGGCGATCTGATGTGGCGCGACGCCGAGGGCTGCTTCTTCTTCGTCGACCGCAAGAAGGATGCGATCCGCCGACGCGGCGAGAACATGTCCTCACTGGAGATCGAGATCGAGGTCGTCGCCCACCCGTCCGTCCGCGAATGCGCCGCCTACGGCGTCGACCTCCCAGGCGGCGAACAGGAGGTCATGGTGGCCGTAGCGCCTGTCGACGGCGCCCGGATCGACCCGCATGAATTGATCGAATGGCTGATCCCGCGCATGACCCATTTCATGGTGCCCCGCTACGTCCGGGTCGAAACCGCACTGCCCAAGACCCCGACCAACAAGATCCAGAAGACCGGCCTGCGCGATGAGGGCGTCACCGCCGCGACCTTCGACCGGGAGGCGGCCGGGCTGGTGGTTCGACGCCAGAAATTGACGGTTGCTTGATAAGACCTGACGGCGTCGCCTAAGAGGGGGAATGCCCCGCGTCGCGCCGAAAATTCGTCTGGTGCCAAAGAGCTCCGTCAACCGGGCCCTCAACGCCTTGGGCGATCGATGGAGCCTGTTGGTCGTCCAGGAGGCCTTTCTGGGGGCCACACGGTTCGAGGAATTCCACGCCCGTCTGGGCGGCGCCCGCTCGACCCTGTCCAGCCGGCTCGCCGCCCTCGAGCGCCACGGCATCCTGGTCAAGAAGCCCCACCGCGACGAGGGTGTGCGCATGGCCTATCACCTGACGCCGCGCGGCCTCGGCCTGTTCGATTCCATGATGCTGATGTGGGGCTGGGGCGTGCGCTGGGGCGTGACCGGCGGCCGGGCCCCCACCGTCTTCACCCACACGGAGTGCGGCAAGCCCATGCTGCCCGAACTGCGCTGTGGCGGCTGCGGCGAGCCCCTTACCCTGCACACCTGCACCTACACTGAAGGCCCCGGACAGGGGATGGAGCGGTTGCCGGTGCAGCGGATGCATCGTCGCCGCCAGCCGAACGACGAGGCGCCGACCATCGAACTGGTCGACCTGCTCGGCGACCGCTGGACCGCCCTTGTGGTCAGCGTCCAGTATTTCGGCCTGCACCGTTTCGACGAGATCCAGGGCGTTCTCGGCATCGCGTCCAACATCCTGACCGACCGTCTGCGAACACTGGAGATGTCGGGGATCTTCGAGCGACGCCTCTATGAGATGACGCCGCCCCGCTATCAGTACCGGCTCACCAAGAAGGGCCAGGATCTCTATCCCCATGCCCTGGCCATGATGACCTGGGCCGACACCCACCTGAAGGATCGGGCCGGGCCGCCCGTCAAGATCCGGCACGTGTGCGGAGAGCCGCTGAATCCGCAGATCAGTTGCAGCGCATGCAAGGGCCGTCTGACACTCGAGACCGTGGTGATGAAGGCGGGGCGGATCAAGCCTTCGGCCTGAGATCAGTCCGGGTTTGAAAGCGGCCTTCACGCGCTTGCATTAACAGACTTATCGTCCTAGCGTTTCTCCAACGAGAACGCATGGGAGACGACGCGTGGCTGAGAACATGAAGGTCGTGGAGGCCATGATGGCCGCCTGGAAGAAGCGCGATGTGGAAGGCTTCATCGCCACCCTCGCCGACGACATCGAATACCACTGGCACCCCACCAAACGTCCGGCCGTCGGCAAGGACAAGATGCGGAAATTCCTCTCCAACTACGAGGCCGGCTTCGACCAGCAGGACTGGCGCGTCACCCATTCGGCCGAGAACGGCGAGGTCCTGTTCGTCGAGGGGATGGAAGTCCTGGTCGACCGCGCGTCGGGCGTGAAGATCGACAACCCCTTCGTCCAGGTCTTCCAGATCCGCGATGGCCTGATCTACCGGATGCGCGACTACTACGACACGTCACAGGTCCATGCCCCGGCCAGGCCTGAAGCGCAGACGGCCTCGGCATGAGTACGCCGATCGAAAGCCTGCGGGCGCTGATGGCGGTGTCGGAGGCGCGCGACAAGCCCGCCTTCCTCGACTTCTTCGCCGACGACGTCGAGTACCACTACCACGTCGGCACCCGCCCCCTGGTCGGGAAGGAGTGGGTCGACAGATTCATCACCAAATACTGGGCCAACCACTCGGCGACGAAGTGGACGCTCATGAACTGGGCCGAGAACGGCGACAAGGTGCTGACCGAGGGGCAGGAGGACTACGTCAACGCCGACGGCGTCAGCGTCTCCCATCCCTACATGGGAATCATCGAATTCCGGGACGGCAAGATTGTCGCCTGGCGCGACTATTTCCAGATGAAGGACCCGGCCGCGTCCTAGAGGCTGGTCGTTTGAGACAGAAGCGCTTCGCCCTTCTGTCGAAAGCGTGACTCAGGCTCTCGCTGATGCCGTGAATCCCGCTCTAGGTTTCCGCCGGCATCCGCTCGGCCCTGAGCGCCCCGCGACGCACCTTGCCGGCGTCGTCGCGCAGGCGTTCGGTCGTGACCTCCAGCGACCGAGGCCGCTTGTAGGGCGCGATCCGCTCGGCGAGGAAGGCGTTCAGCCCCGCCTCGTCGAGCACCCCGTCCGCCGTCTCGACGATGGCGTGGACCCACTGGCCGAAGTCGGCGTCGGGCAGGCCCACCACCACGCTGCACAGGACGCCGGGGAAGCTGTCGATCGCCGCCTCGACCTCGGCCGGATAGACGTTGGCCCCGCCCGAGACGATCATGTCCACGCGCCGGTCGGCCAGATACAGCCAGCCGTCCTCGTCGACATAGCCCATGTCGCCCAGGGTCTCGAACGTCCCGCTCGCGCGCGGTTCGGCGCCGAGGTATTTGTAGGTCGTCCCCTGCCCCCGCAGCGGCATGAAATAGATCTCGCCGACCTCACCCGGCGCGCAGGGCGCGCCCGCCTCGTCCAGCACCTTCATCTCGAAGCCAGGCAGCACCTTGCCGACCGAGCCGGGGTGATCCAGCCATTCGACGCCGCGAATACCGGTGCCGCCCAGGGCTTCGGTGCCGGTGTAGATTTCCCAGACTGTTTCCGGTCCGACCCAGTCGATCCACTTCTGCTTCAGCCACGGCGGACAGGCGGCGGCGATATGCATCACGGCGTCCACCGACGACATGTCGTACTTCGCCTTCACCTCGTCCGGCAGGGACCAGATGCGGTGCATCATGGTCGGCACCTGGAACAGCCAGCTGACCTTGTACCGGTCGACCAGCCGCAGGGTTTCCTCCGCATCGAAGCGCGGCATCAGGATGATGTGCACGCCCCAGCCCATGGCCAGACAGGTCATGCCGAACGGCGCCGCATGATAGAGCGGCCCGGGGTTCAGCAGCACGTCCTCGGGGATCATGCCCAGCAGCAGGATGTCGGGATCCGCCATGGCCGGGGCCATGTCGACGATCACCTTGGGCCGCCCGGTCGAACCGCCGCTGGCGATGGCCTTGAGGTGTTTCGATGCGATCTCCGGCAAGGGAGAGGCGTCGGCAGAGGCGTCCCAGGTCTCCGCCTCCGACAGCCGCCTTCTCGCGCCGGCCTTGGCCGCATCGTCGATGACGATCAGGCGCGGCTGGAGCAGTTCGATTATCCCCGCCAGCTCTGCCGCCGGCAGCTTGTGCGACAGGGGCGCCGGCGTGGCGCCGAGCGCCCATACCGCGAACGCCAGTTCCAGGAACGCCGGACAGTTGGGCAGGGCGATGGCGACGAAGTCCCCCTCGACCACCCCCGCCTTCTGCAACGTCCGCGCCCGCCGGTTGACCCGGTCCGCCAGCTCGCGCCGCGTCAGGGTCACGCCTTCGAAGGTCAGGGCCGGGCGGTCCGGATCACGGTCCGCATGGATGTTCAACAGCATGCCGACCGCCCGCACCCCGGACAGGTCCGTCATCGCCGTCGACAGGGTGCGGGGGCGGTTCGGACGACGCATCGCGGCTTCCATCAGGCGGGGTTCGTCCCGTCAGCCGCCGCCGCGCGCTTGGGCGGCCACGGGATCAGGGGACTGGTCCGGGCAATGTAGTCCGCATATCCGGGCCGATGATAGGTCAGCCGCTTCTCGTACGAGGGACCACCCGAATATTTGAGGAACAGCACCAGCAGCAGCAGTGGCCCGACGATGCCGAACAGGCCCAGCGTCGTCTCGGCGGCGATGCCGAACAGACCGAACCAGGTGCACAGATCGCCGAAATAGTTCGGGTGCCGCGTATAACGCCACAGGCCGCTGTCGAACACCTTGCCTGCGTTGGCCGGGTCCGCCTTGAACTTCACAAGCTGATAATCGGCCAGGCTTTCGAAGCAGATGCCGAGCACCACGAGCCCGGCGCACGCCCAGCCCAGGGTCCCGACCTCGACCGGCGTCGATGACATCTGACCCAGTTGCACAGGCAGGCTGGTCGCCCACAGGATCGGCGCCTGGGTCATGAAGACCAGGCGCCAGGACGCCTTGCCGAAGCTCCAGCCCTTCCCCTCCCGGGCCCGGTCCAGCATCTTCACATAGCGCCTGTCCGGCCCGTGCGAGCGCCAGCGCCACAGGATGTAGAGCCCAAGGCGCAGCCCCCAGACGCAGGTCAGGACGGTGATCAACTGCATCCGCTCGGGCGCGCCGTCGGCCATGAAGAAGGTCGTCACCGCCATCAGGGCCAGGCCCAGCGCCCACCAGGCGTCGATGAAGGACACGTCCTTGATGGCGCACCCGACCCGCCACAGGATCACGAAGGACGCCAGGGCGATCAGGAAGTTGATCCCGAGAATGCTCAGGATTTCGGTGATGGGCGGCATGGTCTGGTCTCCCCGTTATTGATCCGGCGTCTAGCGGCCGGTCGACAGTTCCTTGGCGTGCAGCATCTTGGCCATGCCCCGCTCCATCCCCTTGGGATCGCGGGCCAGGGCGGCGCGGCTCTCGATCGCGAACCGGTCGGTGTCGATCTCGTCGATGCCCCGGGTAATGCCCTTCATGGCAGCGCGGGCGATATCCTCAGGCGCCTCCTTGGCGCCTTTCACATGCGAGGCCATCCGGGTGTCGACCGAGCCGACGATCAGGGAGGTGACGCTCGTCCCCTGCCCGGCCAGCTCGGCGCGGATGCAGGATCCGGCGGCGCGCATGGCGAACTTGGACGGGCTGTAGCCGCCCATGTTGGGCACGGCGACGATGCCCCCGACCGACAGCACGTTCAGGATCGCGCCCCCGCCGTTGGCCTTGAGCGCCGGAGCGAAGGCCCGCGCCATCTGCAGCGGCCCGAAATAGTTGACCTCCATCTCGTCGCGCGCAGCGGAAATGTCGTCGGAGCCGATCAGCAACTTGTTGTGGAACGCTCCGGCGTTGTTGACCACCACAGAGACGTCGGGACAGGCGGCGGCCGCGGCGACGATCTGGTCCGGCTTCGACACATCGAGGCGCACCGCGACCACCTTGCCGGGATACTGCTCCTCGAGGTGTCTGGCCGAGGCCGGGTCGCGGGCGCCCGCATAGACCCTGGCCGCCCCCTCGGAGATCAGTACATGGACGAAGCCTTCGCCGATGCCACGGTTGGCGCCGGTGACGATGGCGACACAGCCCTGGATGTCCATGCGCTCGCCTCAGGCCGCAGTGTAGATGATGTCGTCAGGCTTCTTGGCCCCGCGCCGCAGGACCGAGGCGTCCCGGGTGATGGCGCCGCGCGCCCAGGTCTCGGAGAGCTCGTGCTCCTCGTTCCATTCCCAGCACATGGTGCGGCGGAAGATGCGCCATTCGGCGCCCCGCTTCTCCATCTGATCGACGCAGCGGGCCAGTGTCCGGGTGTCGAACTCCTGTCCCTTTACCGTCAGGCGCGAGGCGGTGAGGATGTAGCATTCGGCCGTCGCCGTGGTCGCTGACTTCAGATCGATGATCAGGTTCACGGCCATGTGGTTCATCAGCCCGGCCTTGGGCAGTCGCTCCTTGATCACGGCCACCCATTCGGACGCTGGCCCGTCAAAGGTGCCGCCATGATCCTCCCAGCCGTCGGGCCAGTAGGCGCGTTCAACGAGGTCGAGGTCGGCGCGATCGCAGCCGCGAAGGAACTTCAGCAGCACCTCCTCGATCGCCTTCTTGTCGAGCAGAGCCTGCACCTCGGGGTCGCGGTCGGCCATCCTGATATCCTCCGGTGACGATTATTCAGTCTTGAAAAAAAAGTGACATGGCTTGCGTTAGCGGGCAAGCCGGCCTGGCCGCTTTAGAGCCTCAGCAGGCCAGGCGGCGCCGCGACGACGCGCGGGAGGGCCTGGATCACCATGGCCGCCACGGCGAACTGTTCGGGCCGGGTGCGGACCCCATCAGGGGCCGTGTCGACCAGATCTATGGCGATCCGTACGCCAGGCAGGCCGTCGACCTCGATCCCCCAGTGCGGCTTGCCGGCGAACGGCGCCTGGGCCGGATCCATGATCCAGTTGACCTCATGGGTGATGCGCCGGACGCCGTCGATCAGGCCGTGCACGCGCCAGGTCGTCGCCGAGACCGTGCCTTTGGGAATCAGCCCGGCCGCGATGGTCAGGTCCCGCTCGGCCAGGCTGACGTCATGGTCCGGTTCGAACCGGTCAAGCGACAGGCCGAGCCTCTGGGCCAGCCCCTCGACGCTCTGGGAGAACATGGCCGTGAAAGTCTCGGCCAGAGGCCCGTTCGTCAGATCGATCTCTCCCGCCGCAGAGCCGAAACCCAGGGCCCCGAAGACGTAGTCGGGGTTAGGAACCGTTGTGCAGTCGATGATCTCCCGGGTCGCGATGTTGCTGTGCGACAGGCACAGGGCGACGGCGTTGACCGCCATCCGCTCCGCCACCCAGCCCGGATTGACGCCGGTCCCCGCCAGGGTCGCCCCGCCCTTGCGCGCGCTGTCCGCCAGCCCGTTCGCATAGTCGAGGCCCAGGGCGGCGGGCTCGAAATAGTGGTTGATGCTGACGACGTTCTTGCCGGATTCCAGCAGCCGCTTCACGTCGGCGTCATGCCCGACATAGGGGGCGGACAGCATCGGGGCGTGGATCACCACGTCGGCCTCGAGCGCCAGGATCTCGTCGATCGAACGGGTCGCGATCACCCCCGTCTCGGGCCGCCGCGCGATGTCGCCCGCGTCGCGTCCGGCCTTGGCCTCGCCGTAGACGAACAGGCCGACCAGCTGGAACCGGTCGTCGTCCAGCACGGCCCGCAGACAGGCCTTGCCCATCGAGCCGGTCGCCCACTGGATCACCCGGATGGGTCTGGTCATCGCGCCTCCCGACGCAGTCGACGCGCCTTCTGCATCAACGGTGAAGCGATAAGTCCAGAAACGCAAGCCGCTTGCCAAGCGCCTCCGAACGATTAGTGTGCTTACGCAAGCGACAGCGGGTCGCGCGGAGAGACGTCCATGGCCGAGCCCCCCTTCTGGCAGGCGCTGATGAAGTCGGTGAATTTCTACGCCCGCTTCGCGCCGTCCTTCACCCGCGTCGGCTATGTCGCGCGCGGCCTGCCGTTCAAGCCGGTGAAGGCGAACTACGCCGGCCAGAACTGGCTGGTGACCGGCGCAACAGGCGGCCTCGGCAAGGCCACGGCGCTGCGCGCCACCGCCAAGGGCGCGACCGTCTACGCCGTCGGCCGCAATGTGCAGGCCCTCGGCGACCTGGTGCGTGACGCCAAAGGTCCCGGCAAGATCGTGCCCGTCACCTGCGACCTGTCATCGATGGCCGCCGTCGCCGGCCTGTCGAAACGGCCCGAGATCGCCGCGGTGAAGTTCGACGTCGTCGTCAACAACGTCGGCCTCCTGATGCGCCACTATCAGGCGACCCACGAGGGGCTGGAGACCTCCTACGCCACCAACCTGCTGGGCCACTGGATCCTGACCGAGGACCTGCACAGGGCCGGCGAACTCAAGCCCGGCGCCGCGATTATCAACGTCGTCTCCGGCGGCCTCTATAACCTCGCCCTCAACAAGAAGATGCTCAACATTCCCGAGGAGCATTTCAACGGTTTCGCCGCCTATGCCGCCCACAAGCGCGCGCAACTGGCCCTTGCCGAGCACTGGCGCGGGGCCTGGGCCGCCGAGGGGATCAGGACCTACGCCGTCCACCCCGGCTGGGCCGACACCGCCGGGGTGAAGACCAGCCTGCCGAAGTTCCGCAGGATCCTCGCCCCGATCCTGAGGAACGACCACGAGGGCGCCGACACCATCGACTGGCTGGCCGCGACCCGTCCGCCCGAGGTCGTCGACGAGATCTGGTTCGACCGCAAACCCCGCACCGCCCATGCCTATCCGCACACCCGCAACCCACGTACGACCATCCCCGACATCGTCGCCTTCCTCGAGGCCGACCGGAAGCGTCTGGCAGTCTGAAGCCTTGCCGCCGCCGTCCCGATCCGCGATGGATCGGGGATGGCGAGCGACACGACATCGACCGAGGGTTGGCGGTTCTGGATCGACCGGGGCGGCACCTTCACCGACATCGTCGCCCGCGCGCCCGACGGCGCCCTGACCACTGCCAAGCTCCTTTCGGACAACCCCGATCAATACGAGGACGCCGCCGTCGAGGGCGTGCGCCGCATCCTCGGCGCCGGTCCCGGCCCCCTGCCGGCGGGCGTCGTCTCCGACATCCGCATGGGCACGACGGTGGCGACCAACGCCCTGCTCGAACGCAAGGGCGAGCCGACGGTCCTGGCCATCACGCGCGGCTTCGGCGATGCGCTTCGCATCGGCTGGCAGGCCCGGCCCGACATCTTCGCCCGCCATGTCGTCCTGCCCGAGCCGCTGCACGACCGGGTCATTGAGATCGACGAACGCGTCCGGGCCGACGGCGCCATCGATCGCCCGCTGGACGAGGCTTCGGCTCGCCAGGCCCTGACCGCCGCCTTCGCCGACGGCTACCGCGCCCTCGCCATCGTCCTCGTCCACGGCTGGCGCTTCACCGATCACGAGACCCGCCTCGCCGGGATCGCCCGCGAGATCGGCTTCAGCCAGATCTCGGTCAGCCACGAGGTCGGCGCCCTGATCAAGCTGATCGGACGCGGCGACACGACGGTGGCCGACGCCTATCTGTCGCCCGTGCTCGACGCCTATGTCGCCCGCGTCGGCAAGGCCCTCGGCCCCGACGTCCCCCTGATGTTCATGCAGTCGTCCGGCGGCCTCGCCAGCCCCTCCGCCTTCCGGGGCAAGGACGCCATCCTGTCCGGCCCGGCCGGGGGCGTGGTCGGCATGGCGGCGACGGCGCAGGCCGCCGGCTTCGATCGCGTCATCGGCTTCGACATGGGCGGCACCTCGACCGACGTCTCCCACTATGCCGGTGCGTTCGAGCGGACCTCCGACGCCGTGGTCGCGGGCGTGCGCCTGCGCGCGCCCATGCTGTCGATCCACACCGTGGCGGCGGGCGGAGGCTCCATATGCCGCTTCGACGGATCACGCCTGCGCGTCGGCCCCGAGTCGGCCGGCGCCGTGCCCGGCCCCGCCGCCTACCGTCGCGGCGGCCCCCTGACGGTGACCGACTGCAACGTCCTGCTGGGCAAGTTGCGGCCCGAGTTCTTTCCCGCCGTCTTTGGCCCCGACGGCGACCAGCCGCTGGACCACGACGCCGTCGCCAGTAAGTTCGATGCCCTCGCCGCCGAGGTCACAGCCGCCACCCGCCGCCCGACCGACCCTCTGGATCTTGCCGAAGGCTTCGTCGCCATCGCCGTCCAGAACATGGCCGAGGCGATCAAGTCGATCTCCATCCAGCGCGGCCATGACCTGACCGGCTATATCCTGAACTGTTTCGGCGGCGCCGGGGGTCAACATGCCTGCCTCGTCGCTGACGCCCTGGGCATGACGACGGTGATGCTGCATCCGTTTGCAGGCGTCCTCTCCGCCTACGGAATGGGCCTGGCCTCGGTGCGGACCATCCGCCAGACGACCGTCGCCGCCCCGCTCATCCCCGTCTCCGACCCCGTCTTCACCGACCGCATCGCCGCCCTCGAGGCCGAGGCCCGCTCCGACCTCCTGGCCCAGGGTCTGCCCGCCGCCTCGATCACCACCGAGGCCCGCGCCGAGATCAAGTTCGCCGGTAGCGACACCCCCCTGACCGTCGCCTTCGGCCCCGCCGCCGACATGGCCGCCGCCTTCGGGACCCTGCACCGCCAGCGCTTCGGCTTCTTCGCCGAGGACAAGCCGCTGATCGTGGAGATGCTGGAGGTCGAGGCAATCAGTTCTCCCTCCCCTTCATGGGGAGGGTCGTCGCGCAGCGACGGGGTGGGGTCCGAATCGAGAGTTCGCAGGGACGGACAAACCCCACCCGACCTCGCTCCGCTCGGCCACCCTCCCCATGAAGGGGAGGGAAAAAGTGTCCCCGTCCGCCTCGCCGGCGCCGAGCACGACACCCCCGTCCATCACCGCGACACCCTCGCCCCCGACGCCCTCATCCCGGGCCCCGCCATCCTCCTCGAATCCACCGGCACCACGATCGTCGAACCCGGCTGGTCCGCCCGCGTCGACGTCTCGGCCAACCTGATCCTTGAGCGCACCACCCCGCTCGCCAACCGCGCGCCCGTCGGAACCCACGCCGACCCCATCCTGCTGGAGGTGTTCAACAGTCGCTTCATGGCCTGCGCCGAACAGATGGGAGAGGCCCTGCGCGCCACCGCCTGGTCAGTGAACATCAAGGAGCGGCTCGACTTCTCCTGCGCCATCTTCGACGGGGCGGGCGCCCTGATCGCCAACGCCCCGCACATTCCTGTCCACCTCGGCTCGATGGGCGAGAGCATCCGCGTCGTCATCGCCTCGCGCGGCGCGACCTTGCGGCCCGGTGACGTGATCATGCTGAACGCCCCCTACAACGGCGGCACCCATCTGCCCGACATCACCGTCATCATGCCGGTCTTCCTCGACGCAGAGGCGGCGCCCGCCTTCTTCGTCGCCGCGCGCGGCCACCACGCCGACGTCGGCGGCATCACGCCCGGCTCCATGCCCGCCTCCTCCACCACGGTCGAACAGGAGGGCGTCCTGATCGACGACTTCCTGCTGGTCGAGGGCGGTCGCCTCCGCGACGCCGAGACCCGGACCCTGTTCGCCTCGGGCCCGTATCCGTCGCGCAACGTCGACCAGAACATGGCCGACCTGAAGGCCCAGGTGGCCTCCTGCCAGCGCGGCGCCGACGAACTCAACCGCATGGTCGACGAGTTCGGCCGCCCGGTGGTCGAGGCCTATATGGCCCACGTCCAGGCCAATGCCGAAGAAGCCGTCCGCCGGGCCATCGCCGCCCTCAAGCCCGGTTCGTTCGCTTACGAGATGGACGACGGCGCCGTCATCTGCGTCCGCATCGACGTGGACGCCGAGGCCCGGACGGCGACCGTCGACTTCACCGGAACCAGCGACCAGCGCCCGACCAATTTCAACGCCCCCCTGTCGATCACCCGCGCGGCGACCCTCTATGTCTTCCGGACGCTGGTGGACGACGCCATCCCGCTGAACGAGGGCTGTATGAAGCCCATCACATTGATCGTGCCGGAGCGGTCGATGCTGAACCCCCGCTATCCGGCGGCGGTCGTGGCCGGAAACGTCGAGACCAGTCAGGCCGTGGTGGATACGCTGTACGGCGCGCTCGGCATCCTGGCCGCCAGCCAGGGCACGATGAACAACTTCACCTTCGGCGACGCGACCCGCCAGTACTACGAGACCATCGCCGGCGGGGCGGGCGCCGGCCCGGACGCGCCGGGCGCCAGCGCGGTCCAGAGCCACATGACCAACAGCCGGCTGACCGATCCGGAGGTGCTGGAAACCCGCTTCCCGGTGTTGCTGGAAGAGTTCTCGATTCGCCGAGGCTCCGGCGGCGCGGGCGCGGCGAAAGGCGGCGACGGCGCGACCCGCCGCGTTCGCTTCCTCGAACCGATGACCGCCGCCATCCTGTCCGGCCACCGCCGCATCGCGCCGTTTGGGGCGGCGGGCGGCGAACCCGGCTCGGTCGGGGCGAACCGCATCGAGCGGGCGGACGGGTCAGTGGAAATCCTGGGATCGACCGCCGAAACGTCCATGCAGCCCGGCGACGTCTTCGTCATCCAGACCCCCGGCGGCGGCGGGTTCGGCCATAAATGACCCTCTCCCGGTGGGAGAGGGCTTGAGCGCCCGAGCGCGTAGCGATCGGACTTGCGCGAAAGGGTGAGGGTCGGATCTCACCGGAAGCGCACGGCCCTCACCCTTTCGGCTTGACGCATCGCTACGCTCTGCGAGCCTCAAGCCCTCTCCCACCGGGAGAGGGAGGGACAACAATGCTCGTGCTGCTCGGAATACTGGTCGTGGTCGCGGGCTTCGTGGCCAGGATCAACCCGCTGCTGGTCATCCTGGCCGCCGCCATCGTCACCGGTGTCTGCGCCGCCATTGCGCCCGGCGTCAGCGCGAGCGCCCTGTTCCAGGCCGGCGTCGCGACCCTGACCGCCTTCGGAGACGCCTTTAACGACAACCGCTATTTCCACGTCGTCTGGCTGATCCTGCCGGTCATCGGCCTGCTGGAGCGCGCCGGTCTGCAGGAGCGCGCCCGCATGTCGATCGCCAAGGTCCGCGCCGCCTCGGCCGGTCGCCTCCTGATCGCCTATCTCATCCTCCGTCAGGCCACCTCCGCCCTCGGCCTGACCTCGCTCGGCGGCCACCCCCAGATGGTTCGTCCCCTTGTCGCCCCCATGGCCGAAGGCGCCGCAGAGGTCGAGGCCGGCGGGACCCTGCCCGACGCGGTCCGTCACCGCATCCGGGGCATGTCGGCCGCGACCGACAACATCGGCCTGTTCTTCGGCGAGGACATCTTCATCGCCATCGGCTCCATCATCCTGATGGTCGGCTTCCTCGAGCAGGCCGGCATCATCGTCGAGCCGCTGCAGCTGTCGGTCTGGGCCATCCCCACCGCCATCGCCGCCTTCCTCATCCACGGCGCCCGCCTGCTGATCTTCGACCGGTCGATCCGCAAGGCGATCTCTGACGCCCGCACGGAGACGGGCCAATGATCACCCTGGATCAGGTCTATATCCTCGTCGGACTGATGTTCCTGGCCTTCGCCATCCTGACATTGCGCGACCCCGCCCACCCGACGCGGATCCGCAGCGCCCTGTTCTGGGGCCTGCTCGCCGGATCCATGCTGTTCGGGTCGTATCTCGGCGGCCTGGGCAACGGCCTGCTGGTCGTCGCCCTGGTTGCGCTCGGCGGCCTGTCGAAGCTCGGCGTCGGCAAGCCCGAAACCACCACGACGGAGCAACGCCGCGAGGGCGCCGCCCGGCGCGGCGACGGACTGTTCCTGCCCGCCCTGATCGTCCCGGTCGTCGCCGTCGGAGGCACACTCGCGGCCAAGCACACGGAATGGGGCGCGGCCCTCTTCTCCTCGACCCAGACGACCCTGATCGCCCTCGCGCTCGGCTGTCTGATCGCGCTCGGCGCCGCCATGGCCTGGCTGCGGCCGCCAGCCGCCGCGCCGCTCCATGAAGGGCGCCGCTTGATCGATTCCATCGGCTGGGCCGTGCTCCTGCCCCAGATGCTGGCCGCCCTCGGCGCCATCTTCCTCGCCTCGAACGTCGGCGGCGTGGTCGGAGAGGTGGTGACCCAGGCCGTGCCGATGAGTTCGCCCCTGATCGCCGTCCTCGCCTACTGCCTCGGCATGGCCCTGTTCACGATCATCATGGGCAACGCCTTCGCCGCCTTCCCGGTCATGACCGCCGCCATCGGCCTGCCCTTTGTGGTCGGACAGTTCGGCGGAGATCCGGCCATCGTCTGCGCCATCGGCATGCTGGCCGGCTTCTGCGGCACCCTGCTGACGCCCATGGCCGCCAACTTCAACGTCGTGCCGGCGAATCTGCTGGAGCTGCCCGACCGTAACGCCGCCTTCAACGGCGTCATCCGCGCCCAGGCCCCGACCGCCCTGATCCTTCTCGGGGTCAACATCGCCCTGATGTATTTCCTCGCTTTCCGGTTCTGAAATGTCCCAAGCTCTCGACGCCGCCACGGCAGCCCGCTTCGCCCGCGCCGCCCTCGGCCATGTGACGAAGGCGTATCCAAACAAGCTGGATCACGTCCTGAACGGGCCGGAGGACGCGCTTGGCCCGCGCGCCCTGCACCCGGTCTTCTTCGGCAGTTTCGACTGGCACTCCTGCGTCCACGGCTGGTGGACCCTGTTCACCCTGCGCCGCCTGTATCCGGACATGGCCGAGGCCGTCGCCATCGCCGATCTGGCCGACGAGCTGTTCACGCCCGCCAACGTCGCGGCGGAGGTCGCCTATCTCGTCCGGCCCAATGCCCGAGGCTTCGAACGCCCCTACGGCTGGGGCTGGCTGCTGATGCTGCAGACCGAGTTGCGTCGCCACCCTGACCCGCGCGGCCGCGCCTGGGCCGAGAGCCTCCGACCTCTGGCCGAGGCCTTCGCCGACCGGTTCAAGGCCTTTCTGCCGATCTCGACCTATCCGGTGCGGACCGGGACACACTACAACACCGCCTTCTCCCTGCGGCTCGCGCTCGACTACGCGGAGAGCGCCGCCGACGCGGAGTTGGCCGACCTGTGCCACGCCGCTGCCCTGCGCTGGTATTCCGGCGATCGCGACTGCCAGGCCTGGGAGCCGTCGCAGGACGAGTTCCTGTCGCCGACGCTGATGGTGTCGGAACTGATGCGTCGCGTGATGCAGGATCAGGACTTCGGATCCTGGTTCGATCTTTATCTTCCGCGCCTCGAACAGCGCGAGCCCGCGACCCTGTTCGCCCCCGCCACGGTCAGCGACCGGTCGGACGGCAAGATCGCCCATCTGGATGGGTTGAACCTCAGCCGGGCCTGGTGCTGGCGCGGCGTCGCATCGTCTCTGGCGTTGGATGACCCGCGTCGCCCTGTCGCCCTGGAGGCGGCAGAGGTCCACCTCAACGCCGCCCTGCCCCATGTCACCGGCGACTATATGGGCGAGCACTGGCTGGCCAGTTTCGCCCTCCTGGCCCTGCTCGCCGAACCCGATTGAGCCAGACTTCCCCAGACTTCCGGACAAAAGAAAGGGGCGGCCGATACCATCGGCCGCCCCCAACGTTTTAGCTTCGACGCGCCTTTAGAAGCGGGCGGTCACGCCGACGTAGTAGCGGCGGCCGAGCACGTCATAGGCGGACGGATCGGTGTTGGCCGCGACGGCCGGCGCATAGACGGGCGCCATCTCGTCGGTCAGGTTGTTGATGCCGGCGCGGATCGCGACGGTGTCGTTCACGGCCCAGGAGCCGTTCAGGTCGAAGTAGTCGATCGCGTCGATGACCTGGGCGCGGTTGTTGAAGTTCGCGGCCGAGCCCTGGTAGCGCCAGCGGACGCCGAGGCCGAAGGAGCCCATGTTCCAGTTGACCGAGGTCAGCGACTTCCACTCAGGCAGGGTCAGGCCGAACGAGTTCGACAGGGTGCCCGTGCGGTCCGTGAAGGTGCCGCCCGGCAGGTCCTGACGCTTGTACTCTTCCAGCTTGGTGCCCGTGACGTTGACGGCCAGCGAACCCCAGTCCGGCAGACCGAGGTCAACCAGAGCGGCGCGCCAGTCGACCTGGAAGTCGATGCCCGAGGTCAGGAGTGCGCCCAGGTTGGCGTTGGTTTCGAACGTGTTCGTAACCTGGCCCGAGGCGCGGTCGCGGCTGAACAGCTGGCAGTAGACGTTGTTCGGATCGTAGGTCGTGTTGGACGCGCCGTCGAAGTTGAAGCAGCGACGCAGCTGCTCGGTGACCGACACGGTGCCGACCACGTCGGCGATCTCGATGTTGTAGTAGTCGACCGAACCCGAGAAGCCCGAGAGCCAGGGGTTCTGGAACGGCGACTGCAGCACGATGCCGACGGTGTAGGAGTCGGCGGTTTCCTCGAACAGGTTCGGGTTGCCGCCCGACAGACCCTGAACCTGCTGGTTCGGGTAGGTGTAGGTGTCGATAACCTGGCTCGGAACGCCCTGCGTGAGGCAGAGGGCGCGGACCGCAGCGTTGGTCGAGGCCGCCAGGTTGGAACCCGAGGTCGAGCGATAGGCGGTGCGGATGTCGCAGGGATCCGCCGACAGGGCCGGAGCGCCGCCCGAGGTGGGCGAACCGATCGAGGGGAAGTTCGTGTTCTGCGGGCTGAACAGTTCGCCGATCGACGGAGCGCGAACGGCGCGCTGGATGCCGCCGCGAACGGTCAGGCCGTCGAAGACGACCCAGTTGGCGTCCGCCTTGTAGGATTCGACCACGCCGACCGAGTCATAGCTGGAGACACGGTAGCCGAGGTTCGTTTCCAGGCGCTGGATGAACGGCAGATCGGCCAGCAGCGGGATCAGGATTTCGCCGTAGCCTTCGAAGACCTGGTCCGAACCGGACAGGGAGTTCACCGCGTTGAACCCGGCGATGTCGTTCTGGGTCGTCAGGACGGTGGTCGTGCCGTTGAACGAGGGCAGCAGGGCCGTGGCCGCCAGTGCGGCGTCGGCGATGAAGTCGTAGTTCTGCTCGCGATAGGTGCCGCCGAGAGCGACGCGGACTTCACCGGCCGGCAGGTCGAAGACGCCGCCTTGCAGGTTCACTTCAAAGACGCGCTGGTCGTTGACGGTGGTGTTCTTCGATTTCCGGCCGATGTAGGCTTGGCAAGCCGCGCTCAGGGTCGATTGACCGAACGGGTTGAAGCCGCCGGCGCAGAGGGACGCGCCGCCGTCAGCGGCATCGAGCAGACGCTGGACCGCCGAACGTGAGACGTTGCCGGTCTGGGTCGTGGTGTTGTCGACGCGGCCGTAGGACAGATAGGCGTCATAGGTCCAGTCACGCGTGCCTTCCAGATCGCCGCGGACGCCCGTGGTGAACTGGTAGACGCCGGTGGCTTCGTTGCCGACGCGCGAGCCGAGGGCGCTGAAGCGCTTGTCCAGACGGAAGGTGCCGGCCGGGTTCGGACGGCTGTTCAGGACCGCGCGCAGCTCGGACGAGATGAACGGGTTGGTCGACGGAACGCGGAAACCGGTGCCGGCGGCAGCAGGCGAGGCGGCCAGCAGGTTGGAGCTTTCGTACTGCGAGAACAGGAACTCGGTGTAGACCTCAACCGACGGGTTGATCTCATAGGAGACCGCCGCGAAGGCGTTGTAGCGGTTCTGCGGCAGGACGCCGTAGTTCAGCGGGCCCGTGTTGTAGGCGAAGTCTGTCTGCTGCAGCGGGCCTGCAGTGCGGAAGCCTTCGAAGTCGATGCCGCCCGGCGAAACGTAGTCGCGGGCGCCCTGATACGTGAACAGCGTGCCGTTGTTGTTGAAGCCGAAGGTGTTGCCGGCGATGGCGCCGGTGATGAAGCCGCTGACCACGGCCGTCGTCGGCAGGTTCTGGGCGTCGAAGACGGTCGAACCCAGGGGCGAGGCGCCCGAGAAGCCCGAGATCGCCGAGAACGGGCGAGCCGCGTTGAAGATCGGCGAACGGTGCGAATAGTCGAACGACAGGACGGCGTGGCCGCGGTCGTCGCCGAACTTGCCGCCGATGGTCAGGTTGACCGAGTTGGAGTCGGCGTCGTTACGGTCGCTTTCGCCGTACTGGAAGTCCATCCGGACTCCCTCGAAATCGTCGTCGAGCAGGAAGTTCAGCACGCCGGCCACGGCGTCCGAGCCGTAGGTGGACGAGGCGCCGCCCGTGATCGTTTCGATCGAGCTGATCAGCGAGGTCGGCAGGACGTTCAGGTCGACGACCGAAGAGGCGTTGGAGGCCACGACACGGCGACCGTTCAGCAGCACCAGGGTGCGGCCGGTGCCCAGGCCGCGCAGCTGCACGTTGGCCTGACCGCCGTTGGACGGGTTGTTGGACGTCGCGTTCGCGGCGGGCGTGAACTGCGGCAGGTCGTTGATCAGGGTGTCGATGTTGACCGAACCCGTGGCCTGGAAGTCCTCGGCGGTGACCGTGACGATCGGCGAGTTGGCGACATAGTCCTGACGGGCGATGCGCGAACCGGTCACGACGATGTCGTCGACCTGGTCGTCATCGGCCTGTGCGGTCTGCGCCATGGCGGGCGCGGCCATCAGGCTGGCGGCGGCGACCAGGGCCGCGCCGGCGAACATCGAGGTGCCGAGAAGTCGGCGACGGTAGGTGGTGTCGGTCAAAGGGGCTTCTCCATGAGCAGTGTGTTTTTAGGCCGGACCTTTGGCCCGCCCGTCCCGAAACCCGCGCGGACGCAAATCTGGAACTTGCGCGGAGCGTTACCTCACACCGGGGCTCGGTCAATGAGCATGGCCGAAACACGACGCTTTCGTAAAGGATTGTCACATTCAGACCACGCACCAGCCCCATTGCCGCTACGGGGAAAATATCGCGTAAGAAGGGGGGATCACTCTTCTCGGGGATACGAACATGCGCAAGAAAGCTCGGCTTCTGACAGTGTCGGGGCTCATCCTGGCCGCGGCGGCTTTCGCCGCCCCGTTGACCGGCCATGCGCAGGACGCGGCGACCGTCAGACCCGCCCTGCTTGAGGATTTGCTGGCCTGTCGGTCGATCACGGCGACCGACGCGCGGCTGGCCTGTTTCGATGTCGCGGCGGCCGCGTTCGACACCGCCGAACAACAGGGCGAGGTCACGGTGATCGACCGGGTCCAGGCGCGCGAGACCCGCGCCCGCCTGTTCGGTCTCGACCTCGCCACCGCCAATCTGTTCGGTCGCCTGCGACAGGATGACCCGGTGGACGCGATCGAGACGACTTTGACCAGCGGACGCCAGGATGGACGGGGCCAGTGGACCTTCGTCCTCGCCGACGGCGCGATCTGGCGTCAGATCGACATGGAGCGCGTCACCGCCCGTGTCGCGCCGGGGGCCGCGGTGCGCATCCGTCAGGGCGCGGTGGGCAGCTATCTGCTGAGCGTCGGCGGTGCGCGGTCGGTTCGCGTCCGTCGCGAACGCTGAGCCCGCCGTCAAAGCCGTGAAAGGCCATGGCCCCGAATCGACGGCGCGTCTCCAGACCCTCGAGCAGGCTGTCGCAGCCCGTCCCGCGAGCGCCGTGGCCGAGCACAATCTGGCCGCGGCCCTTGGCGACATGGGTGACGCCGAGGGGGCTCTGGCGGCTGTCCGGCGCGCCTTCGCCAAGGGCGGGGACGCGCCTGAGACCTGGCTGGTGTTCGCCCGCGCCCTGATCTCGTCGAGCCGGCTCGCGGAGGCCGAAGAGGCCCTGAGCCAGACCCTGATGCGTCGCCCGGACTATACCGACGCCCTGCGGGACCAGGCCCAGCTGATCTGGATGCGGAGCGGTGACCCCCATGCGGCTCTGGCCGCAATCGACGCCCGGCTCCAGTCGGCGCCGACCGCGCCGCTGGCCGGCCTGCGCGCAGCGATCGCGCGAGACATCGTGGGCGACGAGGCGGCCTACCGCGGGTTGGAACCGTGGCTGACCGGACCCCACCCTGCGTCTCTCGACGCGACAGCCTCGGCCGCCGCCTCGGGCTTCGATCCGGCCCTGGCCCTGAAGCATGCCGAGGCTGCGGCAGGCGCCGCGCCGGGCGATGCCGAGGCCCGGGTGGCGCGGCTGGCGGCCCTGATGGCCTGCGGTCGATCCGGCGAGGCCCTGCCGGGGCTGGAGGCGCACCTTGCGACCAAGCCGGGCGATCAGTACGCCCTCGCCCTGCGCTACGTCGCCTGGAGGGTGGTCGGCGACCCGCGTGCGCTTTCCGCCGACGACTATCGCCGGCTGACCGCCGCGTTCGATCTGGCCGGGCCCGTCGGCCAGGATCGCGAGGCGTGGCTGGCCGAAGCGACCGCCGGGCTGCGCGCCCTTCATCCCTTCCGGGCCCAACCCCTTGGCCAGTCGATCCGCTCCGGCGCGCAGGCTGCGCTGGACCCGCGTTTCGCCGGCGATCCGGCCATCGACGCGATCTTCGGCGCCCTGACAGACCCCATCGAACGCTACATCGGCTCCATGGCCGGCCGGGACGACCCGATGAGCCTCCGTGCGGGTGGAGGCTTCGAGATCATCGGGTCCTGGTCCGTGCGGCTTACCGCCGGAGGGCGCCACAGCGACCACATCCATCCGAACGGCTGGGTCTCCTCGGCCCTCTATGTCCAGACCCCGGAGCCGTCGCCGGACCAGCCCAGAGCCGGCTGGTTGCGGTTCGGAGCCTGTCGGCTGGGCATCGGGCTGGAACTGGCTCCGGAACACTGGATCGAGCCGAAGCCCGGCCGCGTCGCCCTGTTCCCGTCGTGGATGTGGCACGGCACCGAACCGTTCACGGGCGGCGGCGAGCGCCTGACCGTCGCCTTCGACGTGCAGCCCAGGTGAGGCTGCCGCGCCGATCCTGCGCTCAAGCAGCGAGGCTCCGCGAGCCGAGCGGTAGCGCCCTGAAGAATGGTCGCGAGCCGCCGCGCGGCGAGCGATAGCGTCCTGCCCTTAAATCGGCATCCGCATGATTTCCTGATAGGCGGAGATCACCTGGTCACGCACCGCGATCACGGTCTGCAGCGAGGCCTCGGCGCTGGAAATCGACGTCACCACGTCGATCATCGAGCCCTGTCCCTGGACGGCCTGGGTCATGTTGGTCTCGGCCACGCGGGTCTGTTGCGTCATGTCGCCCATGACGTTGGACAGCAGCTGCGAAAACTCGGGACCGCCCGCGACCGCGGCGCCTGCCGTCGCTCCGCCGGCTCCCTGGGCCTGGGCATAGGCCCGGGCGGCCATCAACGGGTTCATCGACATCGATCAGGCCCTACCGTTTGAGGATATCGAGGGTGCGGCTTTCCATCGACCGCGCCGTCTCGATGACGTTCAGATTGGCTTCGTAGGCCCGCTGCGCCTCACGCATGTCCATGGCCTCGATCAGGGTGTCGACATTGGGTCGCAGGACATAGCCTTCGCCGTCGGCCGCCGGATGGGTCGGGTCGTATTCGCGGCGGAAGTCGCTCTGGTCCGGCCGAACCTCGGCCAGCGACACCCCGGTGGCGCCGTCGATGCCCCGCGCCTCGAAGACCGGAATCTGGCGGCGATAGGGATTGCCTCCGGCCGTCGGAGCCGTGGATTCCGCGTTGGCGATGTTCTCGGCGATGATCCGCATGCGCGACTGCTGCGCGGTCAGGGCGGAGGCCGCGACCGCCATGGCGCTGTTGCGCGGCGTGCCGTTGCGGCCGTTGATCGGATCACTCATCGGGCGCTTCCCTTACGGCTCATCGACCCGGAACCTTGGCCGCCAGGCCGATCATGGCCATCGCCTTGCTGTAGAGGCCGATCGCGGCGTCATAGGCCATGCGGCTCTCGGCCATCTTCAGCATCTGCTCCTCGACCACCACCGCATTGCCGTCGAGCGTAGTTTCGGAATCCGGCGAGGCCTCCGACGTGAAGCGGGCCACCGGCGCGCCGTTCGGTCCGCCGACAGGCATGTGGCCGGCCGAGGTCTGGACCATGCGCAGTCCTCCCCCGTCCCGCATGGCGGCGGCGAAGTCCGTCGGGGCTCTCAGGTCGCGACCGACGTAGCCGGGCGTATCCGAGTTGGCGACGTTCTGGGCGATCAGACGCTGGCGTTCGTCCAGCCAGGTCATGCGGCCCTTGATCTGGCTCAGAAGGGGGATGTCGGCGACGCCCATCGGGATCGTTCCTTGATCGATGGGCAGAAAATGCCGCCGGTATGGTTAACGAGGGCTTATCTAAACGCGACGTTAACCACGTTGGTTAAAGTTCCCCGTGTTCTCCGGGGCCCTTCAGAATGAACTTCCTCGATCTCGCGCGCGCCATCTTCGGCCTCGCCTTCACCCTGGGCCTGATCGGCCTGGCCGCCTGGGCCGCGCGTCGCTATGCGCCCCAGTTGATGGCCAGGCTCAACGCCGAGCGCGGCGAGCGCCGGCTGAAGGTCGTCGAGACCCTGGTCCTCGACCCCGCCCGCCGCCTCGTCCTGGTCAGTATCGATGACGAGGAACGCCTCCTCCTGCTGGGCGAAGGCCGTGAGTTGATCGAGCCGCGAGGCATCGAGAAATGAGCGGACCGCACGATCTTATCCCTCCCCGTTCGGGGAGGGCGGCTGAGCGAAGCGAAGGCGGGTGGGGGCGTCAGGGCAGGGCAAACTCCGCCCGTAGTCGTTCCGCCTTGCACCCCCCACCCGGTCGCTCCGCGACCACCCTCCCCCGCAGGGGGAGGGAGAAGTGGTTCGTCGTCCCCAACCGCGCGGAGTTCCTCAACGCGCTCAAACTGTCCGCGATCACCACCCTGCTCTGCCTCATGTGGCCGCTGGCCGCCTTCGCCCAGGATGCGGCGGCCGCCGGCGGCGCGGGCTCTGCGATCAATGTCGATCTCGGCACCGGCGCGGGCCTGACCGAGCGCGTGGTCCAGCTGGTCGGTCTGATGACGGTCCTGTCGCTGGCGCCGTCGATCGTGATCATGACCACCAGCTTCGTGCGCATCATCGTGGTGCTGTCGCTGCTGCGCACCGCGCTCGGCATGCAGCAGTCGCCGCCGAACGCCGTCCTCGTGTCCCTGGCCCTGTTCCTGAGCGCCATCGTCATGGCTCCGACGTGGCAGGACGCCTATGATTCGGGCATCCGCCCCCTGATGGATCAGCAGATGGAACTGCCCCAGGCCTTCGACCTGGCGTCGGAACCTGTGAAGACTTTCATGCTCGCCCAGGTGGACCAGGGAGACCTCGCCCTGTTCACCCGGCTGAGCCGTCTGGAGGTCCCCACGACGGCCGCCGAACTGCCCCTGCGGGTCATCGTTCCCAGCTTCATGATCTCGGAGTTGAAGAAGGCCTTCGAAATCGGATTTCTTCTTTTTATTCCGTTCCTTGTGATCGATCTTGTGGTGGCCAGCGTGCTCATGTCCATGGGTATGATGATGCTGCCGCCGGTGGTGATTTCACTCCCGTTCAAGCTGATCTTTTTCGTGCTGGTTGATGGCTGGAGACTGGTCGCCGGAAGCCTGGTCGAGAGCTTCCGACAGGCGTCCGGAACGGGCTAGGTTCCCACCCTCAAAGGCTTTGCGCGCCATTGGCGCTTGCCAAGTCGCCCAAAAGGCGTGTTGATCCATCCGTCGTCGCCCGGAATCACGGGCGAGCTTTTCGGGAAACGACCCATAATGACCACTCAAGCTGAACTCATCGCCGCCGTTGCCAAGGATGCCGGTGTCAGCCAGGCCGACGCCGGCCGCGTGCTGGAAGCCATCGTCAAGAACATCCATTCGTCGCTGACCGGCGGCGGCGATGTCCGCATCTCCAACCTGGGTGTTTTCGACACCGCCGCCCGCGCCGCTCGCGAAGGCCGCAACCCGGCCACGGGCGCGACCATCAAGATCGCCGCGTCGAAGGCCGTGCGCTTCCGCGTGTCGAAGCCGCTCAAGGATGCGGTCAACTCGTAAGACAAGGCCCTAGCCGGCCGCGGGCGCCGCGGCGGCTGGAACAGTGGGACGGGCGGGCGTCGCGGCAGCGCGATTCCCGCCCGTTTTTTCTCTGAGCTGGGTCTTCATCTGGTTGACCCAGCCGGTGAAGGTGTCGGCGCCGGCAGTCAGGCCGGCGAAGTCCTGGGCGTTCGCCGCCCCTTCCATTCCATCCAGCCCGTCCAGGGCGATGCGCAGGGCCGCCCCCGACCGCGCACGATCCTTGAACGGGGCATAGTTCCGCGACAGTCGCGACAGCGCGGCCGCATCCCTCGCCAGCGAATAGCCGACGCCGGCCCGGATCACCTGGCTTTCCTCGGCCGGCGTCAATGCAGTGGCCGTATCCTTGTAGCGATCGCCCAGCCGGGCCTCGTACAGCGCCGCCGCCCCGGTCCAGTTCTCCTGCTTCCAGAAGATGTCGGCCCGGACCTGCTGCGCCTCGGGGCTGCGGTCGTCGGCCAGGGTTTCCAGCGCGTGGTCGTATCGGCCGAGATCCATCAGCGCCCGCGCCTCCAGCGCCCGACGCTCGGCGTTCAGGGCCGTCGGCAACAGGGTCGTGCGCGAGGCCCAGATGGCCTGCAGAGCCGGCTCTGGCTGGCGGTCCATCAAGAGGACCGTGGCCAGGGTCGTCGCGACCTGGGCCTTGGCGACACCCTCCAGCCGGTTATCGACCTGGTATTTCAGCAGCTCGGCGGCCTGGTCCAGCAGGTCGACATCGACCAGACGCCGGGCCAGACGACGCACCATCTCGTCCCCGTCGGCGCCCACCGGCGTCAGGTCGCGGAAGTCGTAGAACAGGGCCAGCGCCTGCACCGGCTGCAGCCCATCGGCGGCGCCGTCCAGGAACAGGGCGCGGAAGGCGTTCGACAGGTCGGTCTGCAGTTCGACGGCCCCCGGCAGGTCGCCCAGCCGCTTGCCCGCCCCGCGGAGCGCATCCAGCGCCTCGCGATAGCGCCCCTGCGACAGATAGAGGCCGCCCAGGGTGCGGATGACCGACAGTTCGGTCGCGTCTCCGCGCCAGCGCCACTTCAGCTGCTCCAGCTGGGCGGCCGCGGCCGTCGGCGTCAGCGTGCCCTTGGCGAGTTCAATGCGGATGACGCCGAGCTTGGCCGGGGTGGCGATGGCGTCCAGCGGCGCCCGGCCGATAGCCTTGTAGACCGCCAGAGCCCGGTCGGTGGCCCCCTCCAGTTCGAACAGCCTCGCCTGCACCAGGCGGGCCACGAGTTGGTCGGCGGCCGGCGCCTCCTGCGAGAAGCTGTAGGCCAGCAGCGACTTCGAAGCGTCCAGATCGCCGGTCTCCAGCGCCGCCATGGCGTGGGCCGCGCCGAAGCGGGCGCGCCAGATCGGCGGGAAGTCGTCGATGGCGGCGGCCCCGGCGGCGAAGGCGCGGCGCGCTTCTTCCCAGTCGCCCCGCTCGGCCGCCAGCCAGCCCTGCCAGACCTTCGTCGAGGGATCACCGGCCAGAGCCCCGGACGAGAAGTCCAGCGTCGCCTCTTCCAGCCGCCCGATCGAGGCCCGGGCCGCGCCACGCAGGCCGCGCAGTTCCGGCTCGCCCTGCAGGGACGGTGTCTTCGCGAACATGGCGTTGACCACGCCGATGGCCTCGAAACCGAGGCCCGATCCAACCAGGAACCGCGTCAGGGCCAACCGCGCCTCGATCGGCGCGCGCGGGTTGTCGGAGGCGGCGATCGCCTCCAGCGCCGCGGCGTCCTGGAGCTTGCGGTAACGGGTGGAAAAGCCCTCCTCGCCCGCATCGCCCCATTCGCTCAGGATCAGGGCGGGAAACTTGGCCTTCGCCGGCGCCTCGGCATGGGCGGGCTCGGCCGCCTCGAGCGCCATCGAAGGCGGCGACAGGAGCAGGCCGCCCGGCCGCGACAGGGTGACCAGGTCGCCCTCGGCCTTGATCGACAGGTCGTCGGTCGGCGTCTCGATCGCCAGCCCCTGGGCCGTCGGCAACAGGGTCAGGTCGATGGTGCGGCGCGTGTCGGCGAACCCCTTGCCGGGCGCCAGGGCCGTAACGGCGGCGAACCGGTCGCCGACCATAGGATCGGTCAGCCAGACCGTCCGGGTCGCCCCGGCCATGCGGGCCACAAGCGCCGTGTCGCCCGTGTCGTCGCGATCGATCACGACGCTGGCGGGGGGCGCTGTCGGCCCGCCGATCGTGACGGTCCAGGTCGCGCCTTCTCCCTTGGCGGAGACCGACAGGGCTTCCGGCGCCGAGATGCGGATGGCGGTATAGTTTGGCCCCACGGCCCAGCGCGCGTCCCCGGCGACCCCCAGGTCGCTTGCCTTCGACATGTCCATGCGGGCGGCGGTGTCGAACACCACCCAGACCGCGTCGCCGCGCCTGAACACGGCCGCGCCCACCGGCGCACCCCAGGCGAACGACAGGCTGACCTGTTCGGCGGCCTTGGTCGCGATGACAGGCACCGCGCCGCCCGCAGGCACGGCCGGACCGGCCGGCGCGGCCGGCGTGGCGCCGGCGGGATAGAGGTTCAGCCAGACCGCACCATCCGCGCTTCCGGTGCGGGCGTCCGACCCTTCCGCCAGGGTGATGACCAGTTCGGTGGCGTCGAGGGCCGCGCGGGTTTCGACCTTTTCCACGCCCGGGGGCGGATCGTTCTTCAGGCGGCTGACGTCAGGGGCGGCGGTCGAGCCGATCCGCACGACGACGGTCTGGCCGTCGCGACGCACGCGCGACCGCGATCCGACGATCCCGGCGAACTCGACCCGGGTGAAGCCGTCATTGGCGCCGATGCGGATGGTGATGGGATCCAGGGCGGCTGCGGCCTCCTGGGCGAAGGCCGGAACGACGGCGCCCGCGATCGGGGCGAGCGCAATCGTCCCTGCGACGCCGAGCGCCGCCGTGGTTCGTCCTATCGCGGTGCTGGTGCGCGGGCCTGCCATTCGCGCGCACACTCGCGCGATCGCCCTTTAGAGGCGGTTAATGGGATGTGACCGAAGGCCCCCTTGCGACGCCCGGTCGAAGCGCCGACGTGAGAGGCGTCAGGAGCCACCATGATCCCCGCCGAAGCCCCCGCCTATCCCCGTCTCTCGACCCTCTCGACCGGTCTGCGCTGCCGCTGCCCGCGTTGCGGCGAGGGTCCGCTACTGCAGGGATATCTGACCATCCGGCCCGCCTGCCCCGTCTGCGATCTGGACTATGGTTTCGCCGAACCCGCCGACGGCCCGGCCTTCTTCGCCATGTCCGCCATCGGCATCCTCGGCATGATGGCCTTCATGGCTTTCGAGTTCACGGTCCACCCGCCGATCTGGGTTCATTTCGCCTTCACCTTCCCCCTGATCGCGGCCGCCTGCCTGCTGGTCCTGCGACCGTTCAAGGGCTGGATGGTGTCCGAGCAATACGTCCACAAGGCCGCCCCGCCCGAATGGGAAAGCATCGGCGGCCACGGCGAAGGCTCGAAGTGGCGATAGCGGGCTGAAAGGGTGGCGACCCCGGAGGGACTCGAACCCCCGACCTCTGCTTTAGGAAAGCCTTGCTCTATCCGGCTGAGCTACGGGGCCACGCGGGCTGTCCCTAGCGGGTTGCGCCCCGCTCCGTAAACCCGTGGAGCAACAGTCGCCGCGTCCTGGCGAAATCAGTTTGTGGTTAATCGGTCTTAAGATACAATATCTTGGGGTGAACAAACCCCGAATCTGGCCGTGTCGCTGATTCGGTCCTGATTCGTTTCGCGCCTGTTCCACCGCATCGTCGTTTGCCGTTAAGCGCCGCCTGCCCAGGGCGGCCATGCCGCGTTGACGACTTAGTTTCGATATGAAACGGTCTTCTCCTCCCGGGAGATCGCCATGTCGTCCACCCCGTCCTGTCTGATCGTCGGCGCCGGAGACGGCGTCGGATCGGCCATCGCGCGCGCCTTTGCCCGGGAAGGCCTCGCGGTCTGCGTCACCCGCCGTCCGCGTCATCTGGAACAGCTTGAGGCGCTCGCCGACGCGATTCGCGTAGAGGGCGGTCAGGCCCACGCCTTCGGCGTCGACGCCCGGAACGAGGCCGGGATGATCGCCCTGGTCGACCGGATCGAGGCCGACATAGGCCCGCTTCAGGTCGTCGTCTTCAATATCGGCGCGAACGTCCGCTTCCCGGTCGTCGAGACCACCGCCCAGGTCTATTCCAAGGTCTGGGAGATGGCCGCCCTGGCCGGCTTCTTCACCGGACGCGAGGCCGCCCGCGTCATGGGCCCGCGCGGCAAAGGCTCCATCCTGTTCACCGGCGCCACGGCCTCGACCCGGGGCGGCGCGGGCTTCTCCGCCTTCGCGGGGGCCAAGGCGGCCCTGCGCCAGCTGGCCCAGAGCCTGGCCCGCGAGATGGGCCCCCAGGGCCTCCACGTCGCCCACGTCGTCGTCGACGGCATGATCGACGGGACCTTCGCCCGCTCCATCGCCCCCGACATCCAGACCCTGCTGGACGAGGACGCGATCCTGAAGCCCGACGAGATCGCGAAAAACTACGTCTGGCTGCACAACCAGCAACGCAGCGCCTGGACCTTCGAACTCGACCTGCGCCCATGGAAGGAAAACTGGTGACCAGAACCATCGACTTCATCTTCGATTTCGCCAGCCTCAACGCCTATCTCGCAGAGCGCGCCCTGCCAGGGCTGGTCGGGCGCACGGGTGCGACGATCAACGTCATCCCCTGTCTTCTGGGCGGCATCTTCAAGGCCACGGGCAACCAGGCGCCGTTCAGCGCCTATGCCGGGATCAAGGGCAAGCTCGACTACGAGATGCTGGAGATCCGCCGCTTCGTGAAGGCGCACGGGCTGGAGGATTTCCAGATGAACCCGCATTTCCCGGTCAACAGTTTGCTGGCCATGCGCGGCCTTTGCGCCTGCGAACCCGGCGACGAATTCGACCGCTATCTCGACGCGGTCCTCGCCGGCTTCTGGGAGCGTGGCCTCCCTATGGGCGACCCGGCCGTCCTCGCCTCGGTCCTGACCGAGGCCGGCCTCGACGCCGAACGGCTGATCGCCCTGGCCCAGACCGATGCGGTGAAGGCGAAACTGGCCGACAACACGGCCGCTGCGGTCGAACGCGGCGCCTTTGGAGCCCCCACCTTCTTCGTCGGCGACGAGATGTTCTTCGGCAAGGAACGGCTCGGCCAGATCGAGGCGATGCTTTCCTAGCCCTCTCCCCTTGCGGGAGAGGGAGGCGGCGCACGAGAGCGCAGCGATCGTCCTTGCGCCGGCGGGTGAGGGGTCACGCAGGGCCTCACCGATTGGGGCCAGTCAGAACGCCCTTCGAAGCCGGGTGTCACCCCTCACCCGATCGCGCCAGAACGACGGCTATCGCCGCCGTGCGCGAGCTCCCTCTCCCACAAGGGGAGAGGGAAGAACGTCTTGAGAAACCCCGACCGAATCGCCACCTTGTTGAAACCATGAGCGACCGCCCCACCGGCCTCGCCCCATCCCGCGTCGTCGCGGTGCTGGGGCCGACCAATACCGGCAAGACCCATCTGGCGGTCGAACGGATGCTGGGTCATGCCTCGGGCATGATCGGCCTGCCGCTGCGGCTGCTGGCGCGCGAGATCTATGAGCGGATCGTCAAACAGCGCGGCGCCAATGCCGTCGCCCTGATCACCGGCGAAGAGAAGATCATCCCGGCCCGGCCCCATTTCTGGGTCTGCACGGTCGAGGCCATGCCGCTGGAGCGCGAGGTCGAGTTCCTGGCCATCGACGAGATCCAGCTGGCCGCCGACCCGGAACGCGGCCACGTCTTCACCGAGCGCCTGCTCCATGCGCGGGGCCGGTTCGAGACCATGTTCCTGGGCGCCTCCACCATGGCGCCCCTGATGCGCCGGCTGATCCCCGATCTGGAGATCGTCACCCGCGAGCGGCTGTCCAACCTGACCTATGCGGGGTCCAAGAAGCTGACCCGCCTGCCCCGGCGCAGCGCGATCGTCGCCTTCAGCACCGAGCAGGTCTACGCCATCGCCGAACTGATCCGGCGCCAGCGCGGCGGCGCGGCCGTGGTCATGGGCTCGCTCAGCCCCCGCACCCGCAATGCCCAGGTCGGCCTGTTCCAGTCGGGCGAGGTCGATTTCCTGGTCGCCACCGACGCTATCGGCATGGGGCTGAACATGGACGTCGACCATGTCGCCTTCGCCGGGATGCGAAAGTTCGACGGCCGCCGCACCCGCTGGCTGCATGCCCACGAGATCGCCCAGATCGCCGGCCGCGCCGGACGCCACATCCGCGACGGCACCTTCGGCGTCACCGGCGAGGCCGAGGAGCTGGACGAGGATCTGGTCGAACAGGTCGTGGAGCACCGCTTCGACCCCATCCAGGCGATCGAGTGGCGCAACGCCCGCCTCGACTTCGACACCCTGCCCGATCTCCTGCGCTCGCTGGTCCAGCCGCCGAATGTCTCCGGCCTGAAGCTGACCGGTCAGGCGCTGGACGAGACCCTTCTGCGTCGCGCCCTGCAGGACGATGAGGTCAAGCGGATCGGCCGTTCGCGCGGGACCATCATGCGGCTCTGGGAAGCCTGCCAGCTGCCCGACTTCCAGAAAACGACGCTGGACGAACACGCCCGCCTGTCGCGCGACGTCTTCCACGCCCTGACCGGCAAGCGCGGCCGATTGACCGACGACTGGTTCGCGCCTCGCCTCGCCGAAGTCGACCGCGACGACGGCCAGATCGACCAGCTGTCGGCCCGGCTCGCAGGCGTCCGCACCCTGTCCTACATCGCAAACCGGCCGGACTGGCTGGACGGGATGAAGGGCTGGCGCGAGCGCACGAGGGCGCTGGAGGACCGGCTGTCCGATGTCCTGCACGAACGCCTGACCGCCCGTTTCGTGGACCGCAAGACGACGGCCCTCATGCGGTCGCTGCACGACCACGCCCAGACCATGGCCGAGGTCGCCGACGACGGCGTCGTCACCGTCGACGGAGAGGCGGTCGGCCATCTGGACGGCGTGCGGTTCGCCATTGCCTCGGGCGGCTCGGCCCTGGCCGACCGCACCCTGAAGACCGCCGCCCTGCGCGCCGTCGGCCCCGAGATCGCCCGCCGTCTCGGCGCGCTGGCCGGCGATGGCGACGACGCCTTCTCGGTCACGCCGGAAGGCGATGTCCTGTGGTCGGGCGCGCTCGCCGCAAAGATCATCAACACAGAGCCGTTCAGCCCCCGCGTGCGCCTTATGGGCGACCTCGGTCCCCAGGCCGCCCGCGACCGGGCCCAGCGCCGCATCGAGGCCTGGCTGGCATCCGAAGCCGGACGGGCGCTGCGAGACCTGCGGCGCCTCAAACAGGCCGTCGAATCCGGCGCCCTGAAAGGCCTCCCGCGCGGCATCGCCTTCCGCCTGCTGGAGGCCGGGGGCGTCATCGACCGGCGCGACGTCGAACGCGATCTCGCCGCCCTCAGCCAGGTCGAGCGCCGCACGATCAAGGCCTTCGCCATTCGCGTCGGTACCCATTCCGTCTGGCTGCCCGGGGCCCTGAAGCCGCGCAGTCGGATCCTGTCCCAGGCCTTTGCCGCCGCCGAACCGTTCCGCGCCAGGCCCGAGGGCCTGACCCTCCTGCCCGGCGCCGCCCCGTCGCCCCGCGCCCTCTCCGCCTTCGGCGTCCGCACGGCCGGCCGCTGGGCTGTCCCGGTCGAGGATCTCGAACGCGCCTCGGACCTCCGCCGCGAGACCAAAGGGAACCTGTCCGACGAGGCCCTGAAATCGCTCGGCTGGACGATCGGCGACGCCAAGGCCATCTGGACCGCTCTCAAGACCGTCCGCGCCCGGATGCCGGACCGCGAGGGCAAACCGGTCGTCGCCCGACCGGATTCTCCCTTCGCCAAACTGGCCGAGCTGACGGCTCCCGCCCAACCCGCGCGCCGCAAACGGCCGAGGCGGAAGACGGCCGCGGCCTCGTGAGCTCGGCCCTCTCGTCTTTCGTCATCCTCCGGCGCAGCGAAGCGGAGACCGGGGGACCCAGCGGCGCCGAAGGCGATCTGTTCAGGTACGACGCCGGGCGCAGTGATGGGCGCGGCAGGTTCGCGCTCTCGCGCGCCGCTGGGTCCCCCGGTCTGCGCCGCATGCGGCTTGCCGGAGGATGACGAAGGAACTGGACAGCGTCCGCGTCGATCTCTGGCTGTGGCGCGCCCGGTTCGCCAGGACTCGCGGTCTGGCTGCCGATCTGGTCGAGAGGGGCGCCGTGCGGCTGACCCATCACGGCAAACAGGTCCGGCTCGACAAACCGAGCCGCGTCGTCCACCCGGGCGACGAACTGACCTTCGCCCTCGACGGCCGGGTCACGGCTGTCCGGATCGAGGCCCTGGGCGAACGGCGCGGACCTCCAGCGGAAGCCCGCGCCCTCTACGTCCACCTCGGAGAGGAAACCTCCTCTACTGCTTGACGAACTCGCCTTCGATGTGGAGTTCGACCTCATCACCGATGGCGGGCAGGCCGTAGCTCATGCCGAAGTCCGACCGACGGATCGTGGCCTCGCCGTCGAAGCCGACCCTGTAGGTGTTGCCCATCGAAGGACCGGCCTGATTGAACGCGACCTCCATCGTCACTGACCGGGTCACGCCGTGCAGGGTCAGATCGCCGACCACGTCGGCCTCGGTCGCGTTCTCACGATCGACCATGATCGACCTGGCGACGAAAGTCGCGGTCGGAAACTCGGCCGTGTTGAAGAAATCCGGCGTCTGCAGGTGAGCCTTCAGACCATCGTCGTTCGGAGCCACGTCCGCCAGCGGCACAGTGGCGGTCAGGGTTGAGTCTGAGGGGTTGGCTGGGTCCAGCGTCAGGTCGGCGGAGACGTTGACGAACTGCCCGACGTAGGTCGAGAAACCGAGGTGATTGACCTTCCAGGTGATCTTTCCGTGGCCTGGATCAAGCTTGTAGGTCCCGGCCTGGACCTCGGCGGGCACGCGCGTCGCGGCGGTCTGGGCGGTGACGACCCCGCCGACGAGGCTGAGCACCAGGGCTCCGGCGACGGCGGTGCGGGCGAGCAGGCGGCGGTTCAGCATGATGAGAGCTCCGGAGGATCAGCGGTGGCGACGGCTTATCTGCAATCGATACTGATACAAATAAGGCCTCTTGCCGCAGAAGCAAGCGATAGAGCCGCCGAACCGTCGCTCCGGTTGACAGCGGACCCTCGCGGGGTCATCTGCCGGGCCTCTCCCGCCCAACCCGAAGAACGTCAGCCCCGCCCGCCCATGACCTACATCGTCACCGACGCCTGCGTGAAATGTAAGTTCATGGACTGCATCGAGGTCTGCCCCGTCGACTGCTTCTATGAAGGCGAGAACTTCCTCGTCATCGCGCCCGACGAATGCATCGACTGTGGCGTCTGTGAACCGGAGTGCCCGGTCGACGCCATCGTGCCCGACACCGAGGACGAACCGGACGGCAAGTGGCTTCAGGTCAACGCCGAATACGCCAAGGTCTGGCCCAACATCACGGTCAAGGGCACGCCCCCCGCGGACAAGGAACAGTTCGAGCGCGAGACCGGCAAGTTCGAGAAATATTTCTCGCCCAAGCCCGGCAAGGGTTCCTGAACGCTCACGACCGCCGATAAAGCGCCGGGTCAGGAATAGCGCCGGTTTCGCAAGGGACGCTTGCGACGTTTTGAAATTGCCTCGTTTTGTGATATGTTCCTTCACATTGGGTCGGGCGGTATGCGTTTCATGCGCGCCGCCCGCGTTTGCGACAGAACCTCGTCCATGAAGACGGGGTCGGCCAGAGGTTGGGTGATCCGTTTCCACGACTGACGACTGCATCATTCCGATCGGCGACCCCCGTCGCCGGTCCGGGAGCAATTGTCCGTCGTGCCTTCGATGCCCTGTCCCTGAGTCCGGGAAAGGAATGACATGACCACCAAGAGCGTTCTGGAATTCAAGGTTGGCGATGCAGTCGTCTATCCGGCGCACGGCGTCGGCAAGGTCGCGGCGGTCGAGGTCCAGGAAATCGCCGGCATGTCGCTGGAGGTCTATGTCGTGACCTTCGACCACGAGAAGATGACCCTGCGCGTCCCGACCAAGAAGGCCAAGACCGCCGGCCTACGCTCGCTGGCCACCGACGACGTGGTCACCAAGGCCCTGACGACGCTGAAGGGTCGCGCCCGCATCAAGCGCACGATGTGGAGCCGCCGCGCCCAGGAATACGAAGCCAAGATCAACTCCGGCGACCTGGTCTCGATCGCCGAAGTGGTCCGCGACCTGCACCGCGCAGACTCGCAGCCGGAACAGTCCTACTCGGAGCGCCAGCTCTATGAGTCCGCCCTCGACCGGATGGCTCGCGAAGTCGCCGCCGCCAACCGCATCGACAAGGACGCCGCCGTCCAGCTGCTGTCCAAGTCGCTGAGCGCCAAGAAGGCCGTCATCGCTGCTGCGGAAGCCGCGGAAGCCGAGGAAGAGGCTGAAGCCGCATAATCCTTCGGGGCATTGGCTGAATGTGAGAAAGGCCCGGTGGAAACACCGGGCCTTTCTTCGTTCGTCTCCCTCCCCCGAGAGGGAGGGAAAGGCCGCGTCTCTGCTCAGAAATACTCAGCCTCGGCCGGGCAGACCGCCGCAAGCCTGCGAGCGGTGATCGAAGCCGGCAGATAGGGCGTGCCGCGCGCGAGCTGGGCGCCGCCGGTGAAGCGGAAATTCTCCTGCTGGTACGAACCGCCGAGGCGGACGTTCACCCGCCGTCCGCGCGGGTCGGTGCAGGTCCCCTCGAACCGCGCCGAGCCGCCGCCGACGACGCGGGTCGGATAGACGCACTGCCAGCGGCGCGTCGACAGGCCGCCGAAAAAGCGGTTGATCTCCGACGGCCGCACGCATTTGGTTTCGGTGCTGCGGATACCCACGGCGCTGGTCGTATACTCCCAGTAGCCCGGCAGGACCTCGCTGACGGCTCCCTGGGCCTGCGACGGAGACGAAGGCGCCGCCAGCAGGACGGCCCCTGCGATCGCAGGGGCGGCGACGGCGACAGTGCGCCTCAGAAAGGAAGGCAGGGTCATCGTGGATCTCATCCTCGGGACAGTCCCGTATAGCTTTAGCTTTGAAACGCGGCGATTGAACGACGCATGAACGTCCCGGCGCGAAGACTCGGCCCGGGAGTCCAATCTGGCCCTCGAAGCCTTGACGGCGCGGGATCGGTTCCTCTATACGGCCCCCTCTCGCGCGGGGGTCCACCCTCGCGCGCATTCGTTTCATGCGCCCTCTCTCCTTTGGAGCGGCGCCACCTCAAGGATAAGACGATGTCGCGTCGTTGCGAACTTACCGGTGTCGGGCCGATGGTCGGCCACTCGGTCAGCCACTCGAACATCAAGACCAAGCGCCGCTTCCTGCCGTCGCTCAAAAAGGTCAAGCTGGCGTCGGAGGCCCTGGGCCAGTCGTACAGCCTGCGCATCTCGAACGCCGCGCTGCGCACGCTCGACTTCAAGGGCGGCCTCGACCCCTTCATCGTCAAGGCCAAGGACGAACAGCTGTCGATCACGGCACAGCGCATCAAGCGTCAGATCAAGGCCAAGCTGGCTGAACAAGCCGCCGCCTGAGTCCTGGCGGACCCCGAATTCTGAACGAGGCCGGTGGAAACACCGGCCTTTTTCTTTGCCGCATATCTCCCCGTGCGCCCGGGCGAAGGCCGGGGTCCAGATCGCGGACGCCGTCGGCCGGGATCAAAGACCCTCCACAACCCGGAGATCGCTTTTTCCATCTGGACCCCGGCCTTCGCCGGGGTGCACGGTGAACAGGAATTCTGACGAGGATAGACGCTGATGGCCGGATCGAGTCTGCGTGCGGCGAGCATGGCCGTCCTGGCCTGCATGCTGTCTGTTCCCGCGACGGCCCAGGACGCCCCCGCCCGCCAGCCGACCGCCTTCACGCTCGAAACCGACAATCCCCGCACGCCGGAGCAGGAGGCCGTCCGCTTCGACAAGGCCGATCTGTCGATCAAGATCCTGCCCGAGGACAAGGCGATCGACGGCGTGGCCGTGCTGGACTTCACCGTGCTGCAGCCGATCCAGCGTCTGGCGGTCGAGCTGGACACCCTCTTCACTATCTCCGAGATCCGCTTGGACGGCGAGATCGTGCCCGCCGATCGCTGGTCCAATCCCGAAGGCCGTCTGACCGTAGAGGTTCCGGCGGGTCTGGCCGAGGGCGCCACCCCCACCCTGACCATCGCCTATGCCGGCCAGCCCCGTGTCGCTCCACGTGCGCCCTGGAACGGCGGCTGGGTCTGGGCCACCGCCCCGACGGGCGAGCCCTGGATCGGTTCTGCCGTCCAGCTCAACGGCTGTGACCTGGTCTGGCCCTGTATCGACAACTCCAACGCCGAGCCCGGCCAGCTGGACATGCACATCACCACGCCGGGCAATGTCTCGGCGCCGGGACCCGGCGTGTTCAAGGGCGTGACCGAAAACACCGACGGCACGAAGACCTGGAGCTGGAGCATCGCCCATCCGAACATCTATGCCGGGATGATCAACGTCGGCCCCTATGAGGAGATCACCGCCCCGTACCAGAGCCGGTTCGGCAACACGATCCCGATGCACTACTGGCACCTGCGGTCCGACGACCCGGCCAAGGTCCAGCGGCTGTTCGCCGAGTTCGCGCCCATGCTCGACTTCTTCGAATCGACCATCGGCCCCTACCCGTTCGGCGACTCCAAGATGGGGGTGGTCGAGACACCCTATCTCGGCATGGAGCACCAGACGATCAACGCCTACGGCAATGCCTACAGGATCGAGACGCGCGGCTACGACACCCTGCTGCAGCACGAGTTCAGCCACGAGTGGTTCGCCAACCAGCTGACCAACCGCAACGCCGACGACATGTGGCTGCACGAAGGGCTGGGCAGCTATATGCAGCCCCTCTACGCCCGCTACCTGCATGGCGAGCGGTTCATGCAGTCCGAGCTGCAGCGCCAGCGCGAGGGCCTGGTCAACGCCTTCCCGGTCGTCTCGCAGACCAACCGCACGGTCAACCAGGTCTATGGCGGCTCTGAGGGCCCCGGGGGCGACATCTATTCCAAGGGCTCGCTGATCGCCCACACCCTGCGGATGACGATCGGCGACGACGACTTCTACGAGGTTATCCGCCGTCTGGTGTACGGCCGCCCCGACCCGCGACCCGGCAACTTCGCGCCCCGGACCAGTTCGACGCGCGAGATGAACGCCATCGTCAACCAGGTGACGGGTCAGGACTACGACTGGTTCTTCGACGCCTATCTGTATCAGGCGGCCCTGCCGGTCCTGACCTCGGCGCGCGAGGGCGACCGGCTGACCCTGGCCTGGACCACCGGGGGCGGCTCGGCCTTCCCGATGCCGGTGGAGATCGAGGTCGACGGCGTGACCCAGACCGTGTCGATGCGGGATGGCCGGGCGGCGGTCGCCGTGCCGGCGGGCGCGACCCTGCTGGTCGATCCGCAGAACAAGCTGCTGCGCCAGCTCGACGTGGTCGACGACTGGCAGGCCTGGAACCGCGCCGAACGCGAGCGGGCCGCCGCCGAACGACTTGCGCGGTCGGCCGGCTGAGTTCCTCGCCACTCTACGGCGGATCCCAGTGGCGGCGCAGACTTTGTCTGCCACCCCCTTGGACCGTTGTGTGCCACGATCTCGGCCTCGACCATGCGGCACACCTTTATACACCCGCCTTGGGGGTGCAGAACGGCGCCGTCAACGGAGACCGGGCCACAGGGAATTTGCGCAAGGCCGCGTTTGGCCAGCGACATCGATCGGATGTCACAATGTCTGGCCATAAGGCCGCGCATTGATCAGGGGAAAAGCTGATGCTGCGCAGACTGAGCACGATATCAGCAGGCCTTGTGTGGGCGGTCGCTCTGGCCGGTATCCTGCTTTGTTCAGGGCTGGTGGTGGGTTCCGGCCCGGCATCGGCAGAGGCTGGCAGGCCCTCCGTCCAGACCGATCCGGGTGTTTCCCGCAATCTGACCCTGACCGGCGCCCTGACTGGCGCGGATCACCAGACCTATGTCGAGGTGCCGTTCGATGTCCCGGCGGGCATGGAGCGGCTGACCCTGTCGTTCGAGTATGATCGCGCAGACCGCACCGTCATCGACCTCGGCCTGCGCGATCCCAACGGGCTGCGCGGCTGGAGCGGAGGCAACAAGTCGACCATTACAGTGGCGACCAGCGACGCAACGCCTTCCTATGTGCCGGGACCGGTTATTGCCGGCCGATGGAATCTGATCCTCGGGGTCCCCAACATCCGCCAGGGTGTGACGGCCAATTGGACGGCCCGGATCACCATGATCAGTGCCGAAGCGCCTCCGCCTGAATCCGCCTTCATGGACGGGGCAGTCCGCCCTGGCCCGGGCTGGTATCGAGGTGACTTCCATACCCATACCGGCCAGAGCGACGGTTCATGCGACAGCCGGACGGGCCGGCGCATTCCATGCCCTGCCTTTCGCACCCTGGAGCGTGCCAGCGCCGCCGGTCTGGATTTCGTGGCGGTCACCGAACACAACACACCTTCGGCCTTTGCCGAGCTGAGAAGTCTTCAGGCCTATTACGACACTCTCTTGATCCTGCCGGGACGGGAGATAACCACCTTCTTCGGCCACATGAACGCGATCGGCCCGACCGGGCCGCTCCCGTTCGAACTGGGCTCTCCCCGCCTGCCTGACTTCTCCGACCTCCTGGGGGCCGTCGAAGCCCAGGGGGGGATCGTGTCCATCAACCATCCCGGCATGCCTTCGGGAGAGGCCTGTATGGGCTGTGGCTGGGTCGTGCCCATGCCGGACTGCACCCGCATCACGGCGGTCGAGGTCGCCAATGGCGGCACGATGCGCCTTACGGGTTCGGCCGAAGGGCAGTTTTCTCACCTTCCCTTTTGGGAGGCGCTTCTCGACCGTGGCTGCCGAACCACCGCAATCGCCGGAAGCGACAGCCACGATCCCGACGCCCCCCTGGAGCGACAGTTGCCGGTCGGGACGCCGACGACGGTCGTCTATGCACGGGACCTGTCCCAGATCGCGATTCTGGACGGCGTCCGCAGCGGCCGTGTGTTCATTGATCTGGTCGGCCGGCCGGGCACGTCGGTCGATCTTTCGGCCACCGCCGGAGAGTCATCGGCCGTGATGGGAGGACGACTTCAGGTCGCAGAGGACCAGGAGGTCCATCTAACCATTGCCGTCTCGGGTGTTGCCGGCGGGCGCGTCGAACTGGTGTCCGGGACCGCGGGATCGTCCGGGCTGACAGACCTGTCGATTACAACAAATGAAGAGAAGATAGAATTATCTTTCAGAAAATCGGAGCTGAAAAAATGGCTAAGGGTGAACATAAGAAACCTTGATGGTGACATTGTATTGATCAGCAACCCGATATTTTTTCACTGATTGTAACTAAAAACACTCTCAATATTTCACCACCAACCATCGGCATTAGGCAGTAGGCGAGCACCTTCTCTTTCTGGAGGGGTTCCTATGAGATTTTCACACCAATTACTGTCGGGCGCTGCGGCACTGACGTTCTTCATCGGGGGGACGCCGGTCCTGGCCCAGTCGATCACCGTCGCAGGCTCATCCCAACTCGACGAGGTCATCGTCACGGGTCGGGCCGGCGCCTCCGAGCGTCGTCGCGCCGAGGCGAGCTATGCCATTACGACCCTGACCGCCGAAGCTCTGCGGCTGCAGGCGCCACTCTCGACAGCCGAAGTGTTCAAGGCCATCCCAGGCTTCTGGGTCGAGGCCTCGGGTGGTGAAGCCTCCAATAACGTCCGCACGCGCGGCATTCCGACGGATGGCTACTCCTCGGTCACCATCCAGGAAGATGGACTGACCATTCAACACGATGGCGGCCTTGGCTGGCTGAATGCCGACCAGTCCTTCCGTCTGGACGAAACCATCGGCCGCGTCGAAGCCGTTCGCGGCGGACCGGCCTCGATCTTCGCATCGAACTCTCCGGGCGGAACGGTCAACTTCATCACCCGCCAGGCTGGCGACACACCTGAGGGTCTGATCAAGGCGACTGTCGGCGACTACGGAATGTATCGTGGAGACTTCTGGTACGGCGCGCCGCTCGGCGACGGCTGGGGCCTGACCGTCGGTGGTTTCTACCGTTCTGACGAGGGTGTGCGCAGCCCCGGCTTCACCCAGAACCAGGGCGGCCAGATCCGCGTTGGCCTGTCGCGTGATTTCGAACGCGGCCGCTTCGAGCTCAACGTCAAGCAGATCGACGACAATGTCGGCTTCCTCCTGCCCGTGCCGCTCACGTTCAACGGCTCCGGCGACGTGGCCGAAGTGCCAGGATTCGACGGGAATTTCGGCACCCTGGCGGGCCCGGACAACCGTCTGGTCAGCTTCCGCAACGTCAATGGTCCGTTCGGCTTCGACCTGGGGCGCGGCACCGATGTCAACCTCACAGCGATTACGGCCAAACTGGATCTGGAAATCGGCGATGGCTGGCGTCTCCAGAACACCGCCCGCTACAGAACCAGCGATATTGTCCGCAACGGCCTGTTCCCGACCGGAAATATCGAGACGGCAACCGCCCGCCTGAACAGCATTCGGACGGCGGCGCTCGCAGCCTACCCCGGAGCAACGGACCTGCAGTACCGCTATGCGACGAGCGGTGCGGCCTTTGACCCGCTGACCGCAAATGGCAATGGCCTGGTGGTCAGCGGCAACCTGCTCAGCGTCTCGGTGCCGCTGGACGAGTTCACCAATGACCTTCGCTTCGTCAAGACATTCGACCTTGGCGCCCAGACCCATGACGTGGCCTTCGGCGCCTATGTCTCCAACTACAGCTACGACTACGATCGCTTCATGGCGACCGCCAACCTGGAAGTCCGTGACCAGGCCCGTCGACTGGACATCGTGGCGGTCAACGCCACCGGCGCGATTGTCGGCCGGGTGACCGATAACGGCTTCCTTCGCCACGGCTCACTGTTCGACAATGCCACGATCGATGCCCGTTCCGTGGCCTTCTATGCCTCGGACGAATGGCAGGTCACGCCGCAGCTTCGTATCGATGCCGGCATCCGTCACGAGCGGATCGACTTCACCGGTTCGGTCGAGGGCAAGCAGACCGTGGATCTGGGCGTGGCGGGCACGCTTGCCGACAATCAGGTGCTCACCGGCACGGGCGCCTTTACCCCGATCGACCGCGACTTCGATGGAACAAGCTGGACTCTGGGGGCCAACTATCAGTTGTCAGAGAGAGCGGGCGTGTTCGGCCGCTATACCGAAACTGTCCGCCTGCCGGCCCCCTCGGAATTCCAGGGCAGCGCCGCAGACGCCCTGCGCACGGACATCCGCGAAACGCCGGTCAAGATGCTGGAAGCCGGGTTGAAGTGGCAGTCTGATCTGTTTGACGTCTATGCGACCGCCTTCCAGACGAAGTTCGATAATATCCGCTTCAACGACAGTGTGTTCAACTCGGCCACCAACAGCTTCACGACCCGGGTCGCCTATGGCGACACCAATACGATCGGTCTGGAACTCGAGGGCATCATCCGGCCGGTCGAATGGGCAGATCTGTCCGCTGCGCTCTCGTGGCAGAACCCGGAGTACGACACCTTCCGCTATACCGAGAACGTCGGCGGCGTCCCGACCGTGAGGGACTTCGGCGGCAATCAGCTGATCCGGGTCCCCAAGGTCGGTGCGCGTATGGTCCCGGGCCTGAACCTGCTCGGTAACAGCCTGCGGATCGAACTGCCCGTCGAATACTACAGCGAGCGTTTCGCCGATGTGGCCAACAGTCAGCCCCTCGACGCCTATACGGTGGTCAATCTGAACCTGCGCTGGAACATGAGCGACAGCGTCGCCTTCTCTGTGGCCGGGGCCAACCTGACCAATGAGATCGGTCTGACCGAGGGCAATCCACGGGCCGGCCAGTTCATCTCCGGCGATGCCGGAGCCCGCTACTATCTGGCCCGCCCGGTTCTGGGCCAGTCCTGGCGCGCGGCCGTGACACTGCGCTTCTAACGGTCAGGATCCTGCGGGTTGCGGGGCGGTCGGCAACAGCCGGCCGCCCCTTGACCCTGAACGGGTCTCAGGCGGCCTCGGCGGTGATCGACTGGCTGACCATCTTGCAGGTCCCCTGGGTCGACAGGAAGGCGATGTCGGCGGCGTCGCGGCCGCAGGCGATCCGCACCAGTCCCTCGATCGGCGCCAGCCCGGTCGGATCGACCAGCCACCACCCGTTCGACAACCAGATCTCGAAGATGGCGTGGAAGTCGGGCGGGCTCAGCTGGTGCGCAAAGGCGCTGACCGCGCGGGCCGGAATGCCCGAGGCCCGGCACAGGGTGATGCCCATATGGGTGAAGTCGCGGCACACGCCCGCCCGATCGATGAAGGTCCGCGCGGCCGTCGTCTCGGAGTCCGACACGCCGCGCTCATAGTCGATGTTCGCGGTGATCCAGTTCAGGATCGCGAGCACCCGCTCGCCGCCCGAGGTCTCTCCGAACTGACGCTCCACGAACCGGCCGAACTGGTCCGAGGGGCAATAACGGCTGGGCCACAGATAGGTCAGCACCTCGGCCGGCAGGTCGTTCCAGTCGTGCTGGGTCACGCCCGGCGGCAGGCCCAGCAGCGAGCCGTTATCGACCACCGCCTCGTAGGACACGGCCACGTCGCCGCTGAGACGCGCACGGAGGGTGCGGGCGCCGAACTCCTCGTCCTCGTCCTGATGGAAGGCCTGGGGCGGCGTGATCGTCAGCCGTTCCTCCAGGATGTCCTGACCCGGCCAGTGCGCGACCTGAATCTTGTAGATCGCGTCGGTCGGGGGATCGAAGCGATAGACGAGCTCGGCGCGGACGCGAATTTTCATGGACGACCTGATGTGAGGGGCGAGCCGTCAACGTCGCGCACGGCGACCGTTCCGGATCACGCCATGCTCTAGCAGGTCATGCGGCGCAGGATAGTGGCGCCGTCTACGGCTCCAGCTCGATGTCCCAGTACAGATAGTCGAGCCAGCTCTGGTGCAGGTAGTGGGGCGGGAACCGTCGGCCCGCGTCCTGGAGCTGGAAGGCGTTGGGCCGGTTGGGCGCGCGCCGGATCGGCATGTGCGCCTGCTGCGGCGTCCGCCCGCCCTTCCTCAGATTGCAGGGCGAACAGGCGGCGACGATGTTCTCCCACGTCGTGCGTCCGCCCCGGCTGCGCGGAATGACATGGTCGAAGGTCAGTTCAGCGGTGTCGCCGCAGTACTGGCAGGTGAAGCCGTCGCGCAGGAAGACGTTGAAGCGGGTGAAGGCCGGGCTGCGATTCTGGTCGACATAGCTCTTCAGCGCGATGACGCTGGGGATCTGCATCTCCATCGACGGACTGCGCACGACCCGGTCATAGGTCGAGACGACGTCCACGCGCTCTTGATAGACCGCCTTCACCGCCTCCTCCCACGGCCAGAGCGACAGCGGATAGTAGGACAGCGGACGGAAATCGGCGTTCAGCACCAGGGCTGGAAAGCCGGATGGCGGCTTGTGAAGGACCTGCATCAGACCCTCCCGCTCACGCCGGATATCGAGGAAATCGGACTGAAAACGTCTCTCCTTCTCTCTAGTGGAGCCAGCCTATTCCCGATTCGCACGCACCGCCATGACGACGATGCAGCGGTTTCATGACGCGCCCTTTCTGAGGAGGCCGCCAGGGAAGGCCGGAAGGCTCCAGCCCCAGGCCAGGGCGCCGGCCCGGAGCGCGAACCCGATCGGCGCTGCGATCGCCGCAGCGGGCCAGTGATCGATGCCGAACTGTCGCGCCACGACATAGATGGTCGCCGCAGCCAGGGCCGCCGAGACGGTGATCTCGCGCCGCAGAAGGATTGACGGCTGCCCCGCCAGGATGTCGCGCACAATGCCGCCGAAACAGGCCGTCAGCGCACCCATGACGATGCAGATCAGGGGCGGCGCCCCGAAGGCCTCGGCCTTGGCGGCGCCGAGCACGCCGTAAGCCCCGAGCCCGATCGCATCGAGCCACAACAGCGCCCGGAAGCGCCAGGCCCCTGCCCCGACCAGCCAGACCGCCAGAGCCGCGGCGAGGCAGACGGCGATGTAGCGCCAGTCCTGGACCCAGAAGACCGGGGCATCGATGAGCAGGTCCCGCAGGGTCCCGCCGCCCACGCCGGTGATGGCGCCGAAGAAGGCGAAGGTGACGAGGTCGTGCTTCTCCCGCGCCGCCGCCAGCGCTCCGGTCGCGGCGAACACCGCAACGCCCGCGAAGTCCAGCGCGCCAAGCACCGTCTCCGGGTAGGCGAGCGCAGGGCTCAGGATCGTGGGGTCGACCAGTGCGTTCACGGCTGTCTGCGTTCCCTGGGTCTCGGCCTGGCGCCCGCCGGGTTGAGGGGATGATCTAGCACGATCTGGCCCGTCTTCACCCCGACGTACCAGGCCCAGAGCAGATGAACCGCCACGCCCCGGTTCGGCCGCCACATCTCGGCCCGGGCATAGGCGGCCTTCGTATCGGGCCGCTGCTCAAGCAGGTCGGCCCATTTGATCGCCTCCTGCAGCGCGATGTCGCCGCCCGGGAAGACATCCAGCCGCCCGTCACAGATCAGCAGATAGGCCTCAGCGGTCCACGGCCCGACGCCCTTCAGCGAGACGAGGGCCGCGATCGCCGCCTCGTCATCGAGCGTCGACAGATGCTCCAGATCGACCGTCCCATCCAGCTGGGCCCGCGCGATGCCCTGGCCATAGGTCGCCTTCTGACGCGACAGGCCCATGCCGCGCAGGCTGTCGAGGTCGTGGGCCAGCAGGGTCTCCGGCGTGATCTCCCCCAGCCCCGCCTGCAGCCGCGCCCAGACAGAGGCCGCAGAAGCCAGCGAGACCTGCTGATCCACGATCATCCTGAACAGGCCGGGAAACCCCCGGTCCCCGACCCGCCACTCGAAGGGCGGCGTCTGGGCATGGGCCCGGGCCAGAGCGGGGTCGATACAGACCAGGTCCTCGCGGGCGACGACCAACTGTTCGGGTGTCAGAGGCATTCCGGTCCAGTCGACAAACGGCGGGCCGGACCCTAGCGTCCGACCATGCTCAGTCTGGACGATCTCCTGGCCCCGATCACCCCCGAGGTGTTCCACGCGGACTATGACGACCGGAAACCGCTGCATATTCCGGCCGCGCCAGGAGCGCCGAAACACGCCTTGCTGGATTGGGAAGGTTTCAACGCCCTGCTGGACCAGACCTCGATCTGGACCGCCCAGAGCCTGAAGGTCCTCTACAACGGCCAGCGGGTCCCGCCGCCCCGGTATTGTCACGACGCCGCGACCGGATCGGGCGTGGCGAACCGGCCCTCGCCCGCCAAGGTCAAGGTCCTGCTCGCCCAGGGCGCCAGCCTCGTACTCGACGAGGTTCAGGACCTGGTCCCCTCGATCCGCGCCCTGACCCCGGCGCTGGGCCGCGCCTTCGCCGGCCAGGTCAGCGCCAACCTCTACTGCTCCTTCGGCGGGGTGCAGGCGTTCGGGACCCACTTCGACCTGCACCACGTCTTCGCGGTCCAGTGCGAGGGCGAGAAGGTCTGGACCCTCTATTCCAACCGCGCAGACGCCCCGACCACCTTCCCGATCGACAACGATGAGACCCGCGCCTGGCTGGCGGCCCAGCGCGGACCGGTGATGACCCAGGTGCATATGCGGCCCGGCGACGTCCTCTATCTTCCCCGCGGCTGGTATCACGACGCCCTGGCGACCGATGGCGCGTCCCTGCACGTCACCTGGTCGATCACTCCGGCCGACGGGCGCACCGTCTTCGACGTCCTGAAGCGGCTGACACAGGACGACGCCGCCTTCCGCCACTTCCTGCGTCCCGCGGGATCCGAAGTCCTGAAGGCCCAACTCGCCGACCTGGGCCGACGCCTGTCCGCCCTGGCCGTCAGCGACGTCTTCGCCGACGAGATCGCCATGGCCCAGGAACGGCTGATTGCGCGCGAACCCGGGTACGCCCTGCCTCATCGTCCGACACTGACTCTCTACGGTCTCGGCCAGGGGCCGGCGCCCGCCGTCGCCGGCCCCGCCGCCGTGGCGCTGGACTGGGCCCTGTCGCAGCCGCGTCTGGCCCTTGAGGACATGATCGCCCAGTTCGACTTCGTGCCCGAGGCGGAGCTCCGCGCCATGATCGACGCGGCTGTCAGGACGGGCGCCCTGGTCCGGCTTTGACCTTCGTCACCCGCTTCGCCCCGTCGCCGACCGGCCTGCTCCATCGCGGCCACGCCTTCTCCGCCCTGACCGCCTGGACGGCGGCAAGGCGCGCGAAGGGTCGCTTCCTGCTGCGGATCGAGGACACCGACTTCACCCGTTGCCGCCCGGAGTACGAGGCCGCGATTCTCGACGACCTCGTCTGGCTGGGTCTCGATTGGGAGCCCCCCGTCCGTCGCCAGTCCGAACACCGCGCCGACTACGACGCCGCACTGGACCGCCTGCGGGACATGGGCGTCCTCTACCGCTGCTTTCGCACGCGCAAAGAGCTGATGGCACTGGCCGGGATGGCGCCTCATGCCGACGACCCGACCGACGCCCAGGCCTTCGCAGGCGGCCCCCTGTCCGTCGACGAAGAAGCCGAAAAGCTCGCCTCCGGCCAACCCTTCGCCTGGCGTCTGTCGCTCGCAGCGGCGCGCGACCGTCTCGGCGACTTCCAGAAACTGACCTGGGTCGAGGAGACGGCCTGTCCGGGCATCAGGACCGCGCGGCCCGAGGCGCTCGGCGACATGGTCCTCGGCCGCAAGGACATCGGCGCCGGATATGTCATCGCCTCGGTCGTCGACGATGCCTTGCAGGGCGTGACCCACGTCATCCGCGGCGAGGACCTGATCGAAACCACGTCTATCCAACGCGTGCTGCAGGCCCTGCTGGACCTGCCGACACCCGTCTATCGCCACCACCGGCTGCTGCTGGGACCGGACGGCAAACGCTATGCCAAGCGGGACGGATCGGTGACTCTGAAGGCCTTGCGGGACGGCGGAATGACGGCGGAGGCGTTGCGGACCGAACTCGGCTTCTGACCCCTCTCCCTATCGGAGAGGGTAAGGGGTAAGCGACATCATGCCTCCCTCCCCCTCCCGCCTGATCCCCCTGCTGGTCGTGCTGGCCTCCGCCAGCATCCTCGGCCTCGCGCCGATCCTCGTCCGCCTGACCGAGACCGGTCCGGCGGCCGCCGGCTTCTGGCGGCTCCTGTTCGCCCTGCCGTTGCTGCTCATCCTCGTCGGTCGTCCCGGCGGAGAAGGCTTCGGGCGGCCGTCGAAATGGATGCTGCTGGCCGGGCTGTTCTTCGCCTTCGACCTGAGCTTCTGGCACTACGGCATCGTCATGACCTCGGTCGCCAATGCGACGGTGCTGTGCAACCTGACGCCGGTCGTGGTCACCCTGGTGGGCTGGTTCTTCTTCAAGGAGCGGCCGGCGCGGCTGTTCATCCTGGCCCTGGCCCTGGCCATGGGCGGAGCCTTCGCCATGGCCGCCGGGGCCGCGCCGGGTCAGGGGACCAACCCGGTGCTTGGCGACATCTTCTCCCTGTCCGTGGCCCTCTGGTACTCCGGCTACTTCCTGGCGGTAAAACAGGCGCGCACCACGGCGGGCGCTCTGCGGATCACCCTCTGGGCCACGGTCGCAGGCATTCCAGTCATGGCGGGGGCGGCGCTGCTGCTGGGCGAGGACATGATCCCCGCCACCGCCGCCGGCTGGGCCGCCTGCGCCGGCATGGGCGTCATGCATGTGGCGGGACAGGGCGGCGTCGCCTGGGCCCTGGGCAAGCTGCCGGCCTCCATCACCGCCGTGACCATCCTGATCCAGCCGATCGTGGCCGCCGCCCTCGGCTGGGTCGTCTTCGGCGAAACTCTCGCGCCGGTGCAGGCCCTGGGCGGCGCCCTCGTCCTGGCGGCGATCGTCCTGGCCCAGTGGTCGAACCGGGCGAAAACGAAAACGGGCGCGGCTCCCGAAGGAACCGCGCCCGCCTAGATCACGTCAGCGATCCCGATCCGGTCTGGATCAGAGAAGCTTCAGGTCCACGGCCGAGGTCTTGCCGCGCTGGGATTCCAGCTCGTACTGAACCTTGGCGTTCTCATCGAGGCCCGTCAGGCCAGCCTTCTGCACGGCGGTGATGTGAACGAACACATCGGCGCCGCCGCTTTCGGGCTGGATGAAGCCGAAGCCCTTCGTGGGGTTGAACCACTTGACCGTACCGGTCGCCATTGTTGCGTCTCCATAAACGCGCTTTTCCAGGCGGACGCCCTGTCGAGGGGGTCCGACAATCCATCTGGACAGCTCGTTCAGGCGAAGGAGCGAAACGCAGGTTTGGACCCCACGCGAAATCCGGATTGCGCGGATGTTTTCTCTCAGCCGCAAAGCCCGGTCAACCGGAAACGAATCATGCGCCAGGCAGGCCGCGGCAGAAGGATTTCACGCGCACAGCCCTCGGGGCGCCCCATCAAGGTGAAGATGATCCTTGTGCGCATCATTATAGTCGGGGCTGAGCACCGTCGAAAATACCCGGCAGGCGCCTTCGCGGATGCGTCTCAATAGCCCGGAACCCTCTGTTCCGTTTGGACCTTGTCCGTCCCAGTCGTTGAGAACCGACACCGTCCGACCGTCCGCAAGGGTCACCGAGGCGACGTCGAGCGCATTGGCCCTGGCATGCTCGCTGGGCCGGTCCGAGACCTCGGTCGAGCCGTAGATCCGGCGGCAGGAATAGGTCCCGTAGTTGTTCACCGCGACGGCGCGGGAGCCATAGATCGCCTCCGCCGCCGGCTGCAGCACCTGCCGGTCCCAGATGACGTAGCGCACCGCCAGCGGGCATTGCATGGTCAGGCCGCCCGGCTTCAGCGGCGTCACCGCGCCGCCGGTGATGGTGACCGCGCCGCGCACCTGGCAGAAGCCGCCGTCGTCCCTGTCCCCGGCGGGCCGCACCTCGACCCCTGCGTCGCGCAGGGTCTGGATACAGGCGTCGGTCGCGCCCCTGACCTCCTCCGGCGACGCCGCGAACGGAACCTCGAAGTCCGCGACCTTGGCCTCCGTCGCCTGGCCCAGCGGATGGTTGAGGTCCAGCGGCTTCCACGGCAGATCCTGCGGCGGGGCGAAGGCGTTCATCAGGGCGAAGGCCGCGCAGACGCCCAGCGCCAGCTCCCACATCAGGTTCCAGAAATCGGCGAAATCGCGCTTCATGCCCGATGACAATGGACGGACGGGCGAAAGGTAACAATCACGCGCGCGCGTTTCCCATGTCCCCATCTCGACGCGCGGGCCCAAACCGCTCAAACCTGCGGCCGAACACGGAGCGATCACGATGGGCAAGGCCAAGGACTACGACAAGACGCTGGAGGCCCTGCAGGTGGAGCTCGTCGACACCCAGCACTGGGCCATCGAACAGGGGCTGAAGATCCTCGTCGTGTTCGAGGGCCGCGACACGGCCGGCAAGGACGGCGCGATCAAGCGGATCACCGAATACGCCTCGCCCCGCCAGACCCGCATCGTCGCCCTGCCCAAGCCGACCGAGCGAGAATCCACACAGTGGTATTTCCAGCGCTATGTCTCCCATCTGCCGGCGGCAGGCGAAATGGTCCTGCTGAACCGGTCCTGGTACAACCGTGCGGGGGTCGAGCCCGTCATGGGCTTCTGCACCCCCGAGCAGCACGAGCATTTCCTCGACGACGCGCCACGGTTCGAGCGGTCGCTGACCGGCTCCGGCATCATCCTGATCAAGCTGTGGCTCGACATCTCGAAGGACGAACAGGCCCGGCGGCTGGCGGAGCGGATGCAGGACCCGTTGAAAAAGTTCAAGGTCTCGTCCCTCGACGCGGAGGCCCAGATTCGCTGGGACGCCTATACCGCCGCCCGCGACCGCATGCTGGCCGAGACCCACCATCGCGACGCGCCCTGGACCATCGTCGCCACCGACGACAAGAAGACGGCCCGGCTGAACATCATCCGCCACATCCTGCATCGGCTGGGGCGGCCCGGCGCAAGGATCGGCCATGTCGACAAGGGCGTGATCCTCGACGCCAGCCGCGCGAAGGGCAGGCTGAACGCCTAGATGTGACGCCTTCTTACAAGACGCCTGCCTGTGTCATCCTCCACATCCGGGGCTCAGGCAGCCAGCGTCGGCCTTCCCGCGCAGGCGGGAAGGCGTCGCCGGCGGCAGCCCTCTCAGAAGGAGAAGAACGATGTCCTACATCACCGGCTTCCTGACCCCCGTGAAGGCCGCGGACAGGGACCGCTACATCCGGTCCGCCGAGTTCAGCGCCCCCCTGTTCAAGGAGTTCGGCGCCCTCGAACAGGTCGAGACCTGGGGTGTCGACGTCCCGGCCGGCAAGGTCACCGGCTTCGACCTGGCCGTGAAGCTGGAAGAGGGCGAGGTCGTCGTCTTCTCCTGGCTGAAGTGGCCCGACAAGGCGACCGCCGACGCCGCCTGGGCCAGGATGATGGAAGATCCCCGCTTCGCGGACATGGACATGCCCTTCGACGGCAAGCGCATGATGTGGGGCGGCTTCGAGACCATTTTCGAGGCCCCGTCGGGGAACATGCGGAATACTACGTAACCCCGGGTTCAGGCGGCCTTCATCGACGGGTGCAATCTCTTCCAAACGCGCAGCCGCGTTAACCAGTCTGGTCAGACGGTCGGCAGCGATGGCGCATTGCCATCCAGGCAATGCTTCTGGAGGGGAAGGCTAACATGTTCGGTATTTCGAGCTCTTCTGATGCGGTCTTGAGGGCACTCGACAAGTCACTCGCCATTATCGAATTCGACCCGACGGGCCAGATTCTCACGGCGAACCCGCATTTCTGCGACGCCATGGGCTACAGCCTTTCGGAGATCAAGGGACAGCATCACAGCCTGTTCGTGGATCCGGTCGAAGTCCGGGCTCCCGAGTACAAAGCCTTCTGGGCCAAGCTGGGCCGCGGAGACTTCGACGCCAGCGAATACAGACGCCTGGGCAAGGGCGGCCGGGACGTCTGGATCCAGGCCTCCTACAATCCGGTCAAGGATTCGCGCGGCAAGGTGGTCAAGGTCGTCAAGGTCGCGACCGACATCACCCAGGAGAAGCTGAAGAATGCCGAGTTCGAAGGCAAGCTGAACGCCATCTCGCGGGTTCAGGCCATGATCGAGTTCACGCCGACCGGCGAGATCATCACGGCGAACGAGAATTTCCTCACGACGCTCGGCTATCGCCTCGATGAGATCCGCGGAAAGCAGCACAGTCTGTTTGTCGAGCCCGCCTACGCGCGCTCGAGCGAGTATCAGGACTTCTGGCGCAAGCTTAATGGCGGCGAATTCGTCGCCGCCGAGTTCAAGCGGATTGGCAAGGCCGGCAACGAGGTCTGGATCCAGGCCTCCTACAATCCGATCTTCGACATGAACAACAAGGTGCTGAAGGTGGTGAAGTTCGCCACCGACGTCACGGAGCGGGTTCGCGCGGTCAATGAAATCGGCGAGGGCCTGTCACAGCTGGCTGACAACAACCTCCAGTGCCGCCTGCCCCACGCCTTTGCACCCGAGTTCGAGACCGTCCGCAACGACTTCAACCGCTCGCTCGAGAGTCTGGAATCCGCCATGCAGGGCGTCACCCAGAGCGCCAGCGTCATCCAGTCGGGAACGGCCGAGATCTCGGCGGCGTCCGACGACCTGTCGCGGCGAACCGAACAGCAGGCGGCGAGTCTGGAGGAGACGGCTGCCGCGCTCGACCAGATCACCGCCACGGTCACACGCAGCGCCGAGGGGGCAAAGCAGGCCAGCGAAGCCGCGTCCGGCGCCAAGGCCGACGTGGTCACCTCCGGGCGGGTGATGGACGAGGCCGTCTCCGCCATGGGGGAGATCGAGCAGAGCTCCGGTCAGATCACCCAGATCATCGGCGTGATCGACGAGATCGCCTTCCAGACCAATCTGCTGGCCCTGAACGCCGGGGTCGAGGCCGCGCGCGCCGGTGATGCCGGCCGGGGCTTCGCCGTCGTCGCCCAGGAAGTCCGTGCCCTGGCCCAGCGGTCCGCCGAGGCGGCCAAGGAGATCAAGGCGCTGATCGCGTCGAGCTCCGACCAGGTCAAACGCGGCGTGAAACTGGTGGGCGACACCGGACAGGCGCTCAACGGCATCTCCGCCAAGGTGACGTCGATGCACGCCCTGGTCTCCGAGATGGCCAAGGCCTCGCAGGAACAGTCGACGGCGCTCCTTCAGGTCAACAGCGCCATTAACCAGATGGACCAGGTGACACAGCAGAACGCCGCCATGGTGGAAGAGGCGACCGCAGCCGCGACCAGCCTGTCAGGCGAAGCGGATCAAATGGCCACACTGATGCGGCGGTTCCGGCTGGGAACGGGCTCGGTCGTCGTCGTCGCCGACCGCGGGCGGCCAAAGGCCGGGGCATCATCGGCCCGACCCATCAATCCGGTCGGACGGGCCCAGGCCAAGCTGGCGACAGCCATGAAGGGGGGCGGCGCCCAGCCGGTCGCCGATGAGTGGGAGGAATTCTAGGATGGACGATCACGTCCGCACCCCCGAATCCCCGCTGGAGTTGATCTCGTTCGAGATCGCGGAACAGGAATTCTGCATCGATATCCGCAGCGTCCGGGAAATCCGGGGCTGGACCCCCGCGACCCCTGTTCCGCAGGCTCCCGACTATATCAGCGGCATGATCAATCTGCGGGGCGCCGTGATCCCCGTCGTCGATCTGCGCAGTCGCCTCGGGCTGGGGCGCACGGAGCCCTCATCCCGGCACGTCATTGTTGTCATCCACGATGAAACCCGTATCGCCGGCCTTCTGGTCGACGGGGTGCAGGAAACCTTCCAGGTCGACCCCGGCCTCATGCAGCCGCCGCCCAACGTGGATGCGCCGGAGGCCGAACGGTTTGTCGATGCGATCCTCCCCCTGGACGGCCGCATGCTGAGCCGGCTCGTCGTCGGCTCCCTGCTGCCGCAGACGATGAAGGTGGCGGCCTGACCTGAACCCGGCCACCTCCATGGAGGTGGCCGGACGCCCCATGGACGCCGCCGCCGTCTCCCTCGCCTTTCAGCGCGGCGGCAAGACGATCGAACAGCGGGTCGTCCAGGCCCTCAACACCCTGGTCCGCTAAGCCGGGATCACCCCCCTGCCCAACGGGACCTTCGCCGCCAGGCGCGCGGCGTGGTCGAATAACCCTCTCCCGGCGGGAGAGGGGCCTCATGCTACTCTGTGGCGGAGACAAGGGGTCGCAAGCGCGCCCGGCTGACAAAATCCGGAATCGGACGGCCGCGACGGCAAAGATTGATCACCTCATCCCCGAATAGCGGACGGACAGCTCCGACAGCGCCCTCGCTGCGCGGATCAGGACTTCCGCCTCCCCGGCTCGCCCTTCGGACAACAGCCAGGCCGCGCGGGCGCCGGCGCGTTCGATCGCTTCGCGAACCTTGACCGGTCGCTCGTTCGGCTCGAACGGCAGGTTCAGGGCGTCGGGCAAGGGCCCAATAGCCGGGCGCGGGCCGTCGGGGGCGCCGCGAACGGGCTTGAGGTCGTAGCGGCGCGCCATGGCGTGGCGGGTCCAGCCTTCGCGGCTGGCCTTCTTGCGGATATTGGCCAGGCTGACGTCGAAACGCTGGGCCACCGACGGGGCCGGTTCGCCCGCCAGATAGGCCTCCCGCACCCTGGTCCAGGTCTCCGGGCCGCGATATTTGCGAAGTCTGAAGTGGTCCATGACGGCGGTCTTTGCACACCGCCACGTCAGTTTTGGCCGTATCTGCGTCCCGCCTGTCCCGCTGTTTGCAGGAATGGCGTCCCCGAATTCTCCCCGAGGTCCCGGTTCGTAGATTGAGGGTGCAAAGACGGCTTTCCCTCTCCCGGCGGGAGAGGGAGAAGGAAAGGGCCGCCTCCTTGCGGAAGCGGCCCTGTTTCCTGAGCCCTAAGCCTCAGCTGTCGAGGAAGCTCCGCAGCTTCCGTGACCGGCTCGGGTGCTTCAGCTTCCTCAGCGCCTTGGCCTCGATCTGGCGGATGCGTTCGCGGGTGACCGAGAACGGCTGGCCTTCCTCTTCCAGGGCGTGGTCGCTGTTCATGCCGATGCCGAAGCGCATGCGCAGGACCCGCTCCTCGCGCGGCGTCAGGGTGTGTCGTCCGCCAGAACTGCCCCGCGCGACAGCGAGTCGGCGAACAACAGGCGCATGTTTCCGGGTATGTCCGGCGTGTAGGTCCGCGCCAGCCGGTCCTGCACCGCCTTCGAAACCGCGCCTTCAGGAACGAGCGGTGTCAGGCTGGAGACGGCGGCCTCGAACCGGCGATCGTCCTCTTCCGGATCACCCGACAGCAGTCCGATCCGCGACATCACACAGGCCGAGGCCAGAGGCGATCCGCCGGCGTCCCTCAGGGTCCCCAGCGACAGCCCCTCGATCACCTCGGCCCGTTGGCGCGTCACGCCGCTGAAGATCCCGAAGATGACCGTGCCGTGCACGGCATCCGCGCCGGAAAAGAAGAACTGATTCTGCAGCAGCAGTGCCGTCCCCTCATAGCGAATTCCCTCTATGCCGCTGCGAAACCCGATGACGTCCCCGGGACGATGGCGGATCTCGACGATGTCCCGAAGAAAGCGGCCCGGCAGGTCGTTCGAAGCCCGTATGCTCTGCCAGAGCCCTTCATAGGCCCAGCCGCGTTGACGAGCGCCCCGCCGCGCCTCCTCAAGGATCGGGACCGGGATCCAGTCCAGGACCTGGTCTGACGACTCGGAAGCGGCGCCGCCCCCCAGCCTCGCCACAAAGTCGACCGGTGATCGCTCCCAGTCGAGCATGGTGAAACCTTCGACCCGACTGGCCACAAAACGGGTGAGGTTGGCCAGATTGTGCTCGGACGGGGTGACGGTTCCCGCCGCCCAGCGTCCCACAAGGGACTTATCGACATTCAGGGCCGAGGCGAGTCCCGTGCGGCTGAGCACGAGCGCCTTGAGCACCACACGGAGCTTTTCCGCAAAGGAGTCCCGCCTCATGGCCGGAAGCTCTCACGGGCCCACCTCTCATGCAACCTGAATGCAACCCCCGGCGCGCGTCGGCGCGCGGCGCTGCACCTGCCCGACGGGCCCCGGAGACGTCAGAAGCCGGCCCGCATCACTGACGCCCGCTGACGACCAGCAGACGGCCGGGGCGCCACCCCTTTCACCCTTTCCGTGAGGCCCGAAATGAAGACCCTGACCGCTCTAATGACCGGCGCGACTCTGATCGCGCTGACCCCGGCTATCGTCGCCGCAGACGACTCCGCCATGTCCTTCCCCGTTCACGACATCATCGTGAACTCCAGTATTCCTGCCCTGAACATCTCGGTGCGCAATCAGTCACAGAGCACCAACCCCTCCCAGCGAAACCTGCGCGTCGTCTCCCAGAGGCCGGTGGTGAACGTCGCCGGCCAGGTCTGGTGCAAATCGTTCCCGAACGCCGAGACCCGCGCGGACGCCGCCCGCGTGGTGTTCGGCAATGGCGGGCTTGCGTCCTCGCCCGGCGGCGCGGACTTCGTCGGAGGATGGTCCTCCTCGCCCCTGGTTGAACTGGGGGGCAATGATGAGGTGCGCAACTACACCATCAATGCGCCCGTGAATTTCCCGGATCACTGGACGGGAGGGTTCATCACACTCGGCCTCAATCCGGTGCGCGAAGTCGAGGAGCGCCTGCAGCATTTCGTTCAGAACGGCGCGGGCTCCGAGGCGGACTTCCTGCGCGTCGATGACGTCTTCGAGACCACGATCCGGGTGAGCGTCGTCGGCTGGTGCGAGTATGAAAGCCAGAATCTTGACGGCCGCTATGCCGGTTTTCGCCAGTTCGACGTCCCGGTGCACATCTTCTATCACGGAGACCCGGACATCGAGGACGCCCTCGTCAGCGTCGGATCGCCCGGCGCTGTCCAGGCGCCTACCCCGGGTCCGGGACCGTCCTTCGCCCCCGCGCAACCCCCGCCCCGCGCAACGCCGCCCGCGCGCCGGACCCCGCCGGCCCGCGGACGCGATCCCGGAACGCGCCAACCCCCGGGCGGCGTTGCGGCCGTGCCGCTGCCTGGGGTGACCAAGCGCGTCCAGCGGGTTCAGCAACGAGCATGGCCCCAGGCCCGGCGACAGGTCGAGCCGCAGGTCCAGCAGCCAGACCCCGGCAGCGCCAGCCAGGGAGGGGTCTCGGTCGCCTCCGGCGATCTCAATGGCGACGCACCGGTGGCCCTGCTGGTGCCCGCTGTGCAGAAGATGCAGCAACCTCCGGCCGCTGCGACCGACGCGCCCGGCTGCACCGGACTCGGGGCCACGCTTCGACGGGAGGCCGCCCGGGCCGTGATCGGAATGCTGCGGGGATCGGGGCAGACCCGTCGCGATCCGGACCGCCCGTCGATCGGGGACCGTCTGGCCGACAGCGCGATCGAACAGGCGGCCGGGTGCCGCCCCGAGGACCAGCCGGAAAACTGAGACGGGCGCTCTGGCGTTGCGGCGCCCCGTTGTTCTGGCCATTCCTGAACGACGGGGCGCCGGGCCCTGATACCTGACCTCAGCTGTCGAGGAAGCTCCGCAGCTTCCGCGACCGGCTCGGGTGTTTCAGCTTCCTCAGCGCCTTGGCCTCGATCTGACGGATGCGTTCGCGGGTAACCGAGAACTGCTGGCCGACCTCTTCCAGGGTGTGGTCGGTGTTCATGCCGATGCCGAAGCGCATGCGCAGGACGCGCTCCTCGCGCGGCGTCAGGGACGCCAGCACGCGGGTGGTGGTCTCGCGCAGGTTCGACTGGATCGCCGCATCGATGGGCAGGATGGCGTTCTTGTCCTCGATGAAGTCGCCCAGGTGGCTGTCTTCCTCGTCGCCGATCGGGGTTTCGAGGCTGATCGGCTCCTTGGCGATCTTCAGGACCTTGCGGACCTTCTCCAGCGGCATGGCCAGTTTCTCGGCCAGTTCTTCCGGGGTCGGCTCGCGGCCGATCTCGTGCAGCATCTGGCGGCTGGTGCGGACGATCTTGTTGATCGTCTCGATCATGTGGACCGGGATGCGGATGGTCCGCGCCTGGTCGGCGATCGAGCGGGTGATGGCCTGACGGATCCACCAGGTCGCATAGGTGCTGAACTTGTAGCCGCGGCGGTACTCGAACTTGTCGACCGCCTTCATCAGGCCGATGTTGCCCTCCTGGATCAGGTCCAGGAACTGCAGGCCGCGGTTGGT
>NZ_NCEQ01000019.1 GCF_002280785.1 Brevundimonas subvibrioides | reverse complement strand
GTCGCCAAGATCGTCGAGTAGTCAACACGACGGTCCGAATGGACTGACTGAACGAGGCCCTCCGGTGAAAGCCGGGGGGCCTTTTTCTTTGCCCTTCTCGCCTTGAGGGAGAAGGAAGCAGCGACGGAACGCGCCTTCCTGCACGGCGTTGGCGAACGAGTGTTTCCTCAAGGAGCCCTCGATGAAAACGATCTGGACCCTGGCCGCCGTGTCGGCCGTGACGATGTTGACCGGCGCCTGCGCCACCACAGGCAACTACGCCTCACAGTGCGAGCGGGACTATCAAGAGAACAGGCGATATGCGACCGCCAGCGGAGCGGCGCTCGGCGCCCTGGCCGGGGCGGCCATCGCCGGGGAGAACGACCGGGAGCGGGGCGCGGCGATCGGGGCGCTGGCCGGCGGGTTGCTGGGCAACCAGTTGTCGGAGCGGGACGATCCCTGCGGCTATGGCTTCAGCGGCTATAATCGCGACGGCCGCTATGGCTATGATCGCGTGCCGAGGCGCGGGAGCTACGGCTACTACTGAGGCCGCCTGACTGAATGACGAGATCCTGGTTCCGGCAGGCGGCGATCGCCGTGATGGCGCTCGCCCTGGGCGGCTGCGTGGTCACACACCCGGGCGCCGTCGACTCGGTGCGGTTCGCGTCGGACAGGTCGTTCGTCGAGGCGCGGACGGAGGCGGGCGTGGTGCGCGGCGTCGAGGGGGCGGGGGTGCGGGCCTTTCTCGGCGTGCCCTATGCCAAGGCGCCGGTCGGCGACCTGCGCTGGCGAGGACCGCGACCGCCGGAGCCGTGGGACGGCGTCAGGGATGCGACGCGGCTGGGGTCCGACTGCGTTCAGGCCCTGGGGAGGAAGGCCATCCTCGGCGGCGGCGGCGGGCTGGTCGTCGGGTCGGAGGACTGTCTGTTCGTGAATGTGTACGGGCCCGTCCCGGATCAGGTCCTGGATGACAATCTTTCAAGGCTGCGGCCGGTGATGGTCTGGCTGCACGGCGGGGCCTTCACGATCGGATCGGGGGCCAACTACGATCCGTCGCGGCTGGCGGCCGAACAGGGGCGGGTCGTGGTCACGGTCAACTTCCGGCTGGGCGCGCTCGGCTGGCTGGCCCATCCCGGCTTCGATGCCGAGGGCGACGGCGGCGCCCGGAATCTGGGGGGCAACTGGGGCCTGATGGATCAGCAGGCAGCGCTGCGCTGGGTGCATGAGAACATCGGGGCGTTCGGCGGCGATCCGGGCGACGTGACCCTGTTCGCCGAGAGTTCGGGGGCATGGAGCGCCTGTTATCTGATGGCCTCGCCCGGGTCGGAGGGGCTGTTCCATCGGGTCATCCTGCAGAGCGGGCCGTGCCTGGAGCCGCAGTCGCTGAACGCCGCCAAGGACCAGGCGCCGGGCGGGCCGCCGTTCGCGGAAGCCCTTGGCTGTACGGAGCAGGGACAGGTGGCCTGCCTGAGAGCCCTGCCCGCCTGGCGGCTCGCGCGGGCGCCCTCGTTGCGATCCGGGATCAATGGACCGGGCTCGTGGGGTCCGGTGCATACGGACGCGACCGTGCCGACCAGTCCGCCTGAGGCCTTCGCCAGCGGCCGGTTCACCTGGGTCCCGGTGATCGTGGGCACGAACACCGACGAGGGCCGGCTGTTCGCCGTCGAGGTCAAGGACATGGAGCGCTACCAGAAGGAGACGGTCTGGCTGTACGGCGCCGACGGGGAGCGGGCGCTGGAGCGGTACCCGGTGGGTGCGGATGGTCCGGCGGTCGCCATCGCTCAAAGCTTCACCGACAGCCGGTTCTCGTGCCCGGCCGAAGCCTTGAGGCGGCTGCTGGCAAGGCATGTCCCGGTGCATGGGTATGAGTTCGCCGATGCCGAGGCGCCGTTCCTGCTGCCCGACTGGATCAGCGGCCTGGACATGGGGGCCTATCACGCCTCGGAACTGGCCTATGTGTTCGGGACGAGCTGGCTGTTCGCCGACACGGGCCGATGGACACCGGAGCAGCGGGCCTTGTCGGACAGGATGATGCGGCTGTGGGCCGGGTTCGGGCACGATCCGGACTTCGAGCAGGACTGGCCGCGCGTCAACGACGGCGGTGGACCGATCGTGGTCTTCCATCCCGAAGGCGATCGCGTCGACGCCACCTTCCACGACCGGCATCACTGCGGCTTCTGGGGCGGGACGGCGCTGGGCGCGGTCGAGCCTGGCTGAAGATCGCCTCGACGCCCGGCTTGACCGCGGCGGCCAGTTGTTCGGCGCTCCAGTTGGTCAGGCGGACGCAGCCGCTGGAGGCGGTCCTGCCGATCTGCGACGGCTCCGGCGTGCTGTGGATGCCATAGGTGTCGCGCGACAGTTCGCTCCAGACCGAGCCTGCCGGATTGTTGGGACCGTGGCCTGGCTCTCCGGATCGGGCGCACCGAAGGCGGCCAGGGAAACGGAGGCGAGGGGGGCGACGGCGAAGGCCCGGCGGATCAAGACTCAACTCTCGGGCGGACTGGAGCTAGCCAACCCGCAGGCCTGTTTACCGTTCCGCACAACCGGCGGGGGCGGGGGCTTGCGTGCAACCTCGAACCAAGGCCTACGTTCCGACTTGGACGTTAGTCTTTTGGTAACCCTATGCGACGCGCACTTCGGATCGGCCTGTTCATCGGCACCCTGATCGGTGTCTCCGCGTGCGCGACCGTCGAGGGCGGCCAATCGGGCGCCTATGGCTCGATCGAGGCCGGCCGGATCCGCTGATCTCTCCGTTCAAGGAAATCGTGGCGAAACCGGTCCAATTCGGCTAGGCTGCACCAGCGGACGCCGACTGTCGCGCCGCGCCGGTTCTCCCCCCCCTAGATGTTACTTATCGCCATTGTCGTCGTTCTGCTCCTCGTGGTGCTCAACGGCCTGTTCGCCATGACCGAGCTGGCGGTCGTCTCATCCCGCCGATCCAAGCTGCAAAGCCGTGCCGAACGCGGGGACCGGGGCGCCCGGGCCGCGCTGAAGCTGTCCGAAAATCCAACCCATTTCCTGTCGGCGGTCCAGGTCGGCATCACCCTGATCGGCATTCTGGCCGGCGCCTTCGGTCAGGCGGCGATCGCGGGCGAGCTGAACCTGATTCTGGAGACGTCCTTTCCGGCGCTGGCGGCCTATACCGAGATCTTCTCCACCCTGCTGGTGGTCATCTGCATCACCTATGTCTCGCTGATCGTCGGCGAGCTGGTGCCCAAGCGGCTGGCGCTGATCTTCCCCGAGACGATCGCGGCCAAGATGGCGGCGCCGATCTCGACCGTGGCCATCGTCTTGCATCCGTTCGTGGTGCTGCTGACCGCCTCGACCTCGGGCATTCTCAAGATCATGGGGGTCAAGGACCGCGACGGCTCCGACGTCACCCAGGAAGAGGTTGAGACCATGATCGCCGAGGGCACCTCGGCCGGTCTGATCGAGCCCGAAGAACAGACGATGATCGAGGAGATCCTGACCCTGGGCGATCGCCCGATCCGCGTGGCCATGACGCCGCGTCACGAGGTGTTCTGGGTCGCCCTTGACGACACAGAAAAGGAGCTGCGCGACGAGGTTCGCAAATGTCCCTATTCCCGCATCGTCGTGGCGCGCGAGAACGACGTCGATAATCCGTTGGGCGTCGTCCACAAGAAGGACCTGCTGGACAGTCTTCTGACCAACGGCGAGTTCAACATCGAGAAGCACGTCCAGACCCCGGCCTTCATCCCGCAATCGACCTCGGTGCTGAAGGCGCTGGAGATCATGAAGTCGTCCAAGGTCCACATGGCCTTCCTGGTCGACGAGTACGGCGCCTTCGAGGGCGTGGTGACGGCGACGGACCTGCTGGAGATGATCGCAGGCGACTTCGACGAAGGTCACGATGACCAGGAGGCCTGGATTCGCCAGCGCGAGGACGGCACCTGGCTGGTGGACGGCCAGACCGACCTGGAGGAGCTGGCCGACGTGCTGGGCGAGGATTTCGGCGACCAGGACGGCTTCCACACCGTGGCTGGTCTGGTGCTGCACCATCTTTCGCGCGTGCCGGACGAGGGCGAGACGCTTCAACTCGGCCGGTTCGAGGTCGAGGTCATCGACATGGACGACCGCCGCATCGACAAGCTGATGTTCAAACAGCTCGTGAAGCGGGAAGACGAGGCCGACGCGGTCGCCGCCCACCTGGATCACTAGAATCCTCCCCATGGGGGGAGGGGGGTCGCGACGTGGTGGAGGGGGCTGGCCCCAGACGCCGAATTTGCGGCCGGCCCCTCCGTCACGGCGCAAGCGCGCTGCGTCACCGCCCCCAGTGGGGGAGGATTAGCCTTGAAATGCCCGGCCGCGTCAGGCATAGCCCCCGGTCTGGCGAGCAGACGCGCCGTTGGGTTCTCCCGCGGCGCGCTTCTGTATTGTCTAGGAGCTTAGCTCAGCTGGTAGAGCACCGGTCTCCAAAACCGGGGGTCGTGGGTTCGAATCCCCCAGCTCCTGCCACTTCCCCCTGTTCCCGCAGACTGGGCCTCCCCATCTGCGGGGACAGGATCAAGCGTTTACGAAGAGACCCCGAGAGCCCATGGCCAAGTCCAAGTTTCCCGGCGGACGCCGCACCGGCAACCCTGCCGCCGGCGCCAAGCCGCAGATGGCCGGCGCTTCGGCCTCCGCCTCGACGGTGACCGTCGATGCGCCCGTGGCCAAGCCGCGCACCTCGCCGGCCCAGTTCGCCAGCCAGGTCCGCGCCGAAGCCCGCAAGATCGTGTGGCCCAGCCGCAAGGAGACCTGGATCACCTCGGTGATGGTCTTCATCATGGTGCTGCTGGCGGCGGCCTTCTTCTGGATCGTGGATACGGGCCTGGGCTTCGCCTCGCGCTACATCCTCGCCCTCGGCCAATAAAGAAAAAGAAGGAGACGCGCCCATGACGGATGCAGCGCCCTGGTGCCGACCGAGGACGTCGTCGAGATCCGCCGGGGCCGCAAGGTCAACTCCGAGCGCAAATTCTTCCCCGGCTATGTGCTGGTGAAGATGGAACTGACCGACGACGCCTATCACCTGGTCAAGGACACGCCGAAGGTCACGGGCTTCCTGGGCGCCGCGGGCGGCACCAAGCCCCTGCCGGTCTCGGAACGTGAGGTCCAGGCCATCATCGGTCAGGTGGAGGAGGGCGTCGAGCGTCCCAAGCCCACGATCCGTTTCGATATCGGCGAGACCGTCAAGGTCATCGACGGCCCGTTCGCCAGCTTCGACGGCCAGGTGGAGAGCGTCGACGAGGACGCCGCCCGCCTGCGCGTCGCCGTGTCGATCTTCGGTCGGCCGACGCCGGTGGATCTGGAATACAGCCAGGTCGAGAAGAACGCGGCTTAAGCGCACGGATTTTCCCTCCCCCTGCGGGGGAGGGCAGGTCGCCTTGGCGACCGGGTGGGGGCGGCTCGGCGACGAGCCGCCTTTTTGCTGTGCGGTGTCTGGATCGCTCGGCCGCCCCCGCCCGGTCTCCGCTGCGCTCCGACCACCCTCCCCCGAGGGGGAGGGAGAAGGCGTTGCCTCAGACCCGCGCCTCTGCTACACGCGCGCCTCCTTCGCCCAAGGGCAAAGGATAAATCCGTGGGAGGCAGCCATGCCCGACCACGGCTCACCGGCCCCGATTAGCTTCGGGGTCATTCACAGGAGAGACCAATGGCCAAGAAGATTCTGGGCTATATCAAGCTGCAGGTGCCGGCCGGTTCGGCCACGCCTTCCCCCCCGATCGGGCCCGCTCTGGGTCAACGCGGCGTCAACATCATGGGCTTCGTCAAGGAGTTCAACGCGCGCACCGAGAAGGAAGTCAAAGGCACCCCCCTGCCGACCGTGATCACGGTCTATCAGGACAAGTCGTTCACCTTCGTCACCAAGACCCCGCCGGCCACCCACTACATCAAGCAGGCCGTGGGCATCACCTCGGGCTCCAAGCTGACGGGCCGCGAGACGGTCGGTTCGATCACCCGCACCCAGCTGCGCGAGATCGCCGAGAAGAAGATGAAGGACCTCAACGCCAACGATCTGGATGCCGCCGCGCGCATCATCGAAGGTTCCGCCAAGGCCATCGGCCTCAACATCGTGGAGCGCTGAACATGAGCAACCAAGCCAAGCGCATCAAGGCGTGGACCGTCGACCGTGAAGCCCTGATGCCGTTCTCGGACGCCATCAAGACCGTCAAGGAACACGCCACCGCCAAGTTCGACGAGTCGATCGAGATCGCCGTCAACCTGGGCGTCGATCCCCGTCACGCCGACCAGCAGGTCCGTGGCGTCGTGAACCTGCCGTCCGGCACGGGCCGCGACGTGCGCGTGGCCGTGTTCGCCAAGGACGCCAAGGCCGATGAGGCCCGCGCCGCTGGAGCCGAACACGTCGGCGCCGAGGATCTGTACGAGAAGATCAACGGCGGCTTCATGGACTTCGACCGCGTCATCGCGTCCCCGGACATGATGGCCCTGGTCGGTCGTCTGGGTAAGGTGCTCGGCCCGCGCGGCCTGATGCCGAACCCCAAGGTCGGCACCGTGACTCCGAACGTCGCCCAGGCCGTCAAGGACGCCAAGGGCGGCGCGGTCGAGTTCCGCGTCGAGAAGGCCGGTATCGCCCATGGCGGCATCGGCAAGGCCTCCTTCACCCAGGAAGCCCTCGAAGCCAACGTGAAGGCCTATGTGGACGCGCTGCAACGCGCCAAGCCGGCCGGCGCCAAGGGCACCTACGTCAAGCGCATCACCCTGTCGTCGACGATGGGTCCGGGCGTGAAGATCGATCCGGCCTCGCTGACGGCCTGATCAGAGACTATCGGGACACGGGCGGCGATCTTCGGATCGTCGCCCGTTGCCTTTTCGAGCGGGGTTCGCTAAGAGCGCCGCTTCCCGGGATGGGTTCTGCCTGTCCCGGTCCTGTCCGAGAACTTCGGGGTCTGGGGGTCACCCAGGCCATAAATGTCAGAGAGCCCTCTGACGCCGTGGGGAGATAGCGACGCAGACGACGCACGGTCGGCCCGGTTTCCGGGACGGAACCCCGTCAGAGCATCCTTTCGGACATCGCTACCGGCCAGAACGCAATGCGGCGACGCATTGGGCTTTGACCTCTCGCCGTCGGGAATAAGCCCGGCGTCGAACCTCAAGACTGGAGACCGCAATGGACCGCGCACAAAAGGCCGAGTCGATCGAAACGCTGAAGGGCGTTTTCAGCGACGCCGGCGCCGTGGTCGTGACCCACAACCTGGGTCTGACCGTTGCGGAAATGGAAGACCTGCGGGGCCGTCTGCGCACCGCGGGCGGAGCGTTCAAGGTGGTCAAGAACCGCCTGGCGCTGAAGGCTCTCGAAGCCGCTGAAGGTTCCGACCATCACGCCCTGTTCAAGGGGCCGGTGGCCATCGCCTACGCACCCGACGCCGTGACCGCCGCCAAGGTCACTGCCGAATACGCCAAGGGCAACGACAAGTTCGTCGTCCTGGGCGGCTTCATGGGTGACAAGATTCTGGACGCGAAGGGCGTGGAGATCCTCTCCAAACTGCCGTCGCTGGATCAGATCCGCGCTTCGTTCCTGGGCCTGCTCAACACGCCTGCGACCCGTATCGCCGGCGTCGTTCAAGCCCCGGCCGCCCAACTGGCCCGCGTGTTCAACGCGTACGCCACCAAGGACGCCGCGTAAGCGAACCCTCTTCCATCTCTGCAAACCTCTACTGAACCCCATCCTCCGAAGGAAAACTGACCATGACCGACCTGTCCAAGATCGTCGACGACCTGTCCAAGCTGACCGTCCTCGAAGCCGCTGAACTGTCCAAGCTGCTGGAAGAAAAGTGGGGCGTCTCCGCCGCCGCTCCGGTCGCCGTCGCCGCTGCCGGCGGCGCTGCCGCTGCTCCGGCTGAAGCCGCCGAAGAGCAGACCGAATTCACCGTCATGCTGCTGGACGGCGGCGACAAGAAGATCAACGTGATCAAGGAAGTCCGTGGCGTGCGTTCGGACCTGGGTCTGAAGGAAGCCAAGGACCTGGTCGAAGGCGCTCCGCTGCCCGTCGTCGAGAACGTCTCCAAGCAAGTCGCCGACGAAGTCGCCAAGAAGCTGTCGGAAGCCGGCGCCAAGGTGCAGATCAAGTAAGAAGACCGTCGCGACCTTCGGGTCGAGAGGATCTTTGGAAGGCCCGGCGGGAAACCGCCGGGCCTTTTCTGCGTTCCGGCACTACCAGCGTCAGACCTGGTTCATTCTCATTGATCCACGGAGCCGACCGCCATGAACATCCTGATGGTGCTGACCTCGCACGACCAGCTCGGCGACACCGGCAAGAAGACCGGCTTCTGGCTCGAGGAGTTCGCGGCGCCCTACTATGCGCTGAAGGACGCTGGCGCCGAGATCACCCTGGCCTCGCCCAAGGGCGGTCAGCCGCCGCTGGATCCCAAGAGCGACGAACCCGACGCCCAGAGCGAGGACACTCACCGGTTCAAGGCCGATCCGGCCGCGCAGGCGGCGTTGGCGAGCACGGTTGAACTGTCGTCGGTGAAGGCCGAGGATTTCGATGCCGTCTTCTATCCGGGCGGGCACGGGCCGCTGTGGGATCTGGCCAATGACAGGGACTCCATCGCCCTGATCGAGGCCTTCGCCAAGGCTGACAAGCCGACCGGATTCGTCTGCCACGCGCCGGGCGTGCTGAAGTCCGTCAACGGGGCGGACGGCAAGCCGCTGGTCGATGGGCGCCGGGTGACCGGCTTTACCAACACCGAGGAAGAGGCTGTGGGCCTGACCGGGATTGTTCCGTTCCTCGTCGAAAACGTCCTGATCGCCAACGGCGGCGACTACTCCAAAGGGCCGGACTGGGGCTCCTATGTGGTGGTCGACGGCAAGCTGGTGACCGGCCAGAACCCAGGCTCGTCGCGGGAAGCCGCCGAGGCCATGCTGGGCCTGCTGAAGGCCTCGTAGACCCGCTCCCTCCCCATCGGCTCCGGCGGATGGGGAGGGAAAGTCAGGTCACCGCCCCCGCGCGGTCATGATGTCGCCGATGCGGTCGCGCGTGCCCTCGATCCGTTCCAGGCGCGGGTAGCGCAGGCCGCCCGTGTAGGCGAGGTCGAGGGTGCGGATGCGCTGGCCGTTCTTCAGGATCAGGCGGATGGGGGCCTCGCTGGTCTTGGCGGCGGTGACGGCCTCGCGCAGGACTTCCGGGGTGGCGACGCGGTCGCCGACGGCGATCAGGTCCCAGCCGGCGCCGATGCCGGCCTCGAACGCCGGTCCGCCCCACTGGATGGCGGAGATGCGCTGGCTCGGGCCCGCCAGGCTGAAGCCCAGCGAATAGCGGAAGTCCGAGCCCCAGTTGGAGGACATGGCCTTCTCGTCGGCGTTGGGCTCCTCGACATAGACCAGGCGATAGCCGCCCCGCTCCAGACCGTCGAGCGGCGCGCGGGCGTCGGGGCCGGCGGCGTCCAGACGGGTGCGCAGGAAGGTCGCCCAGTCATGAGGCTGGACCGCGTTCAGGGCGGCGACCACGTCGGCGAAGGTGTAGCCGCGCGGGGTCCACGACCCATCCGTGCCCTCCGGCGAGAAGAAGGTGCGGGCGAAGTCGTCGAGCGACTTGCGGTCGCGGCTGAGCTCGCGGATCAGGGTGTCGGCGTCCAGCCAGATCAGGGCGGCTTCGTCATAGTAGTCGCCGGTGCCGCGCATCCATGAGGGCCACTGGCCGGGGATGCGATAGCCCAGCAGGTTGTGGTTGTTCGTGTCCTGCAGGTTCCGCCATTCGCGGCCCGGCTGGTTCTCGTAGAAGGCGGCGCGATCGGCCAGGCCGATCAGGGCCTGGGCCCTGGTATGGAGGCCCGAGCGGGCCGACAGGACGTCGCCCCAGTATTCGGTCTGGCCCTCATAGACCCACAACAGGCTGTTCTCGGTCGGGACGTTGTAGTTTGCGGTCAGCTCGTCGGCCGGCCGCATGAACTTGCCGTTCCAGGAGTGGGTGTATTCGTGCGGCAGCAGGGCGCGGTTGCCTGCCGAGGCGCTCCAGCTGGTGAAGAAGTTCGGACCGGCGGTGTTCTCGGAGCTGCGATGGTGCTCCAGGCCGATACCGCCCAGCTGGTCGGTCAGGGCCAGCAGGAACTCGTATTTGTCGAAATGGCGCGCGCCGAACAGACGGTCGGCCTGGGTCACCATGTCGGTGTAGAGGCCGATCTGTTCGTCGGTGGGGGCGAGGTTGGCGGCGGTGTCGGCGACGATGTTCAGGTGAACGTCCTCCCCCTCGGCGTCGATGTCGATGCGGCGATAGTGCTGACCCGCGAACATCGGGCTGTCGACCAGGGTGTAGAGATCGACGGGGGCGAAGGTGGCGACGCCGTTCTCGAACGAGGTGGTCTCCAGGGCCACGCCGTAGTTCCAGCCCTCGGGCAGCTTGATACTGGGGGCGAAGGTGATCCCGGTCGAGCGATAGCCGGCCGGGTAGAGCAGGGCCTTCTCCCACTCCATGTTGACGATCGACGGGGTCATGACCACGCGCCAGTTGGCGTTGTCAGCCTGGGTCAACCACTGGAACCCGGTGACGATCTCGGTCGCGCCCTCGGGCACGTCGATGTGGAAGGCGTAGGGATCGACGGCGTCGCGGCGCCATTCGACGCGCTGGCCATTGGCGGTGATGGTCAGGCCGGCGAACAGCTGGATCGGGCCGGAGTCGGCATGGTTGCCCGGCAGGTATTTCGGATAGAGCAGGGTCAGGCTGCGGCTGGCGACGGGTATGGTCTGGCGCACGGAGATGACGCGGTGGTCCAGGTCGGTGGCGTCGACCTCGTACCTGATGACGCCGGGATAGGTTTCCTGCGTCGGGGCCGGGATCAGGGGGCTGTCGGGGAAGCCGCCGATGTCGGGGGTGGTCGGACCCGCCGTCTGGGCCGCTCCGGGCGAGGCGCTCGCGATCAGAAGGGCGGCGAGGCAGGCGGAGACGGCGAGACGCGACATGGGCTGATCCGGGACTGACGGCGGGGAAGCCGCAGATCACGCCGGGGGCGATCCCAGGTCAAGGGTTGCCCGTCTTTAAGCTTCTCTGTGAAGCAGGGAGCCGTCGCCGTAGGAATAGAAGCGATAGCCGTCGGCCACGGCGTGGGCGTAGGCGGCCTTCATGGTCTCGAGGCCCGCGAAGGCGCTCACCAGCATGAACAGGGTCGACTTCGGGAGGTGGAAATTGGTCATCAGGACGTCGGCGGCGCGGAAGCGGTAGCCGGGGGTGATGAAGATGGCCGTGTCGCCGTGGAAGGGCCGGATCACCCCCTCCGGCGTCGTCGCGGATTCGAGCAGACGCAGCGAGGTGGTGCCGACGCAGACGATGCGGCCGCCGGCGGCATGGACGGCGTTGAGGGCGTCGGCGGTCTCCGCCGGGACCGTGCCCCATTCGGAGTGCATTTTGTGGTCGGCGGTGTCGTCGGCCTTGACCGGCAGGAAGGTGCCGGCCCCGACGTGCAGGGTGACGGCGTGGGTCGTGACGCCCTTCGCGCGGATGGCGTCGAGCAGGGCGGGGGTGAAATGCAGGCCCGCCGTGGGGGCGGCGACGGAGCCGTCGTGCGCGGCAAAGACGGTCTGGTAGTCCGAACGGTCGCGGTCGTCCTCGGGCCGTTTGGCGGCGATATAGGGCGGCAGGGGCATGACGCCGACATCGCGGATGGCCTCGTCCAGCGCGGCGCCGGCAAGGTCGAATTTGAGGGCGACGAGGCCGTCTTCCTGCTTGCCGGTGACCGTGGCGTCGAGACGACCGAGGGCGCAGGCGGCGTCGCCGTGAGCCCCGAACCGCACCCGGTCGCCGGGCTTGATCCGCTTGCCCGGCTTCATGAAGGCGGACCAGGCGTCGGGGGCGTCGCGGTGGTGCAGGGTGGCCTCGACCTCGACGGTCAGGGTCTCGCCTTCCGGGCCCCCGATCACAGGGTTGGGGCGCTGGCGCACGCCGGAGAGGCGGGCGGAAATGACGCGGGTGTCGTTGAAGACCAGGGCGTCGCCGGGACGCAGGAAGTCGGGCAGGTCGGAGACGAGGTGGTCGGCGAGGGCGCCGTCCTTCACCACCAGCAGGCGGGCGGAATCGCGCGGTTCGGCGGGCCGCAGGGCGATGCGGTCCTCGGGCAGGTCGAAGTCGAAGTCGGCGGTTTTCATGCTCGGCGCGAATGGCCACGCGGGCGAGGCGGGGTCAAGTGCGGGGGCGACCTTGTGTCCGGGCGACCCGAGCCGTTGGCCCGGTCATACTCTGACGATGAAAATCCGGATTCTGCTCGCCGCCTCCGTCCTGGCCCTGTCCGTCGCCGCCTGCGACACCTCCGCCCTGCAGGACCTTCAGGACACGGCCGCCAAGGCCGAGGCGACACTCGAGACCGTCAACACCCGCACCGCCCAGGTGCAACAGGCCATCGACAATCCCGGCGGCGCCCTGCTGGCGGCGGTCGGAGCGACCTTCTCGAAGACGGCGACGGACCAGCCGGGCGTCTATGTGCTGACCGACCTCCAGACCGGCTGCCAGTTCCTGGGCACCTATGGGCCTGACGGGACGACGGTCAGCTCCATCGCGCCGCGTGTGGAAGCCGCGCCGGGCGGCGGCACGCAGCAGCGCTGCGTCGCCATCCCGGGCGTGGCCCGTCCCGAAGCCGCCGAGGCCGAAGCCGAGGGCTGACACACCGACGCCGGCTGCTAGGGTGGCGTCGATGATCACCCTGGACTGGAAGACCGGCTTCGAGATCGAGCTGATGGCCCCGCCGGGCCTGTCGCGGCGCGATCTGGCGGAGGCGACGGCGACGCGGGTCGGCGGGACGGTCGAGTGTTTCTTCCACCCCCAGTCCGAGCCCAGTGCGGTCGAGGGACGGCCGGTGTTCGAGAACCTGACGCCGGGGTTCCGCGTGCGGGACGGGCAGGGCGTCTGGGTCGCCTCCTTCGTCGACGACCTGACCCTGCAACGCGATCTCGACCGGGAACGGGCGCCCCTGGCCGGGTGGCGGCGGATCGTGGCGGACGACGGGCGGCTGTTGCGGCTGGTCGAACGGCACTGCGATCCGGAGGCGGAGGGCGACGAGACACTGGAACCGCTGGCCGCCCTGTTCGGCACAGCGGCCCAGCGGCACGAGGCCGGGATGGTGCGGGTGGTCGATGAGCGCGGCCGGTCGGTCGCCATCGACGCCCCCCTGCCCGGCGAGCGGGAGCGTCCCTGCGAGATCGTGACGGCGCCGATCGAGAGGGATCATGAGGCGGTGCTGGAGGGGTTGCTGGCCGATGCGCGCCGGTTGGGGTTCACCGTTCCGGCCGAGGGCGCGACCCATGTCCATTTCGACGGCGGGCCGCTGTGTTCGGCGTCGGCGATGGCCGGGCTGGTCGAGGTCTGGACCCGTCACGGCGAGGCGCTGAAGCGGCTGGTCGGAGTCAATCCACGCTGCGTGCGGCTGGGCGACTGGCCGGCGGCGCTGGTCCGGTTGACCGGGAGCGAGCCGTTCCGGGCCATGGACTGGACGCAGGCGAAGGCGGCTTTGGGCGGGGTGGGGTTGAGCAAATACTGCGACCTGAACCTGACCAACCTGCTGACCGGGCGGCCGGAGAAACACACGGTCGAGGTGCGGGTGCTGCCCGCGCAGCTGGAGACCGCATCGCTGATGGCGGCCGCGGGCCTGTTCGAGGGCGTGCTGGGCTGGTGTCGGGACCGCGAGCCCGGCGAGGCGACGCCGGAAACCCTGGTCGATTTGCTGATCCGGTCGCCGATCGACGAACAGGCCAGAGTGCATTGGCTGGACAGGCTTCGTCAGGAAGCGACACCTATCGGCGTGATGCGAAACCCGTATAGTCAGGGCTGATATTTTCGGGGACCAACCATGACCAATACCCATCGCGCCCGCCGCCTGTCCGCGGCCCTGCTGATGTCCAGCGCCGTCGCCCTGGTGGTGTTCGGACAACCGGCGCAGGCCATGCCCCAGCAGCGCGAGTACGACGCCTTCTTCTCGTCGCGCTACAACTACTGCGACGCGAAGCTGGTGGGCGCCCTCTACGGCCAGGACGCCGACGGCGGCAAGGTCATCATCGGCCAGAAGATTCTCAACGGCATCGGCACGAACGTGCCGGTCGTGCTGAGGGAAAGCCGCAACGACGGCAATGTCTGCGAATGGGAAGACACGGGACTGTCCTATTCGGACGCCCAGGTGCTGGCGCGCACCTGGGGCTTCTCGGACCCCTATGAGGCGAAGCTGAAGGCCGCCGACCTGTTCACCAACGGCCGCGAACAACAGGTCCGCAACGGTCTGGGCTACTGACCCGACGTTGACGATGGGGGCGTGAGCGGCCAAACCCGGCCCATGCTTCAGAACCTTGAACCCCTTGCCCGCGATGCCCGGTCCTGGCCGTTCGAACAGGCCCGCGCCCTGCTCGACCACGTGCTGAAGAAGCGCCTGTCCGACAGCGAGCGGGATGCGGCGAAACTGCTGATCGACGCCGGCAAGGCGGACGAGGCGGTGGCGACGTTCGAGGCCCTGGCGAAGCCTGTCGTGCTGGAGACCGGCTATGGTCCGTCCGGCCTGCCGCACATGGGCACCTTCGGCGAGGTGGCGCGCACGACGATGGTGCGCAACGCCTTCCGCGCCCTGACCGGCGACCACTGGCAGACCCGACTGATCGCGTTTTCCGACGACATGGACGGGCTGCGGAAGGTTCCGGAAGGCGTGCCCAATCCGGAGATGCTGCGCGAGGACCTGAATCTGTCGCTGACGCGGGTGCGCGATCCGTTCGGGACTCATGACAGCTTCGGCGCGCACAACAACGCGCGTCTGCGGGCCTTCCTCGACGGGTTCGGCTTCGACTACGAGTTCATGTCCTCGACCGAGACCTACAGGTCGGGGCGGTTCGACGAGACCCTGCTGCGGCTGCTGGAGCGGTTCGACGCTGTGCAGGCGATCATGCTGCCGACCCTGGGCCCGGAGAGAGCTGCGACCTATTCGCCCTTCCTCCCGGTCAGCCCGATCACCGGCCATGTGTTGCAGGTGCCGACGCTGGAGCGGAACGTCGAAAAGGGGACCATCGTCTTCGACGACCCGGCAGGCGGGCGCACCGAGCTGCCGGTCACCGGCGGTCATGTGAAGCTGCAGTGGAAGCCCGACTGGGCCATGCGCTGGACCGCGCTGGACGTCGACTACGAGATGTCGGGCAAGGACCTGATCGAGAGCGTGCGCGAGTCGTCCAAGGTCTGTCGGGCGCTGGGCGGGGTTCCGCCGGAGGGGTTCAACTACGAGCTCTTCCTCGACGTCGAGGGCAAGAAGATTTCCAAGTCCAAGGGCAACGGCCTGACCATGGACCAGTGGCTGCGCTACGGCACGCCCGAGAGTCTGTCCTGGTACATGTTCCAGTCGCCGAAGTCGGCCAAGTCTCTGCATTTCAACGTGATTCCCCGCGCGATCGACGACTATCTGGGCGCCATCGACGTCTACGGGACGCAGGAGCCGGCCAAGCAGATCGACAACGCCGTGTGGGCGATCCATGCGGGGGCGCCGCCGAAGGTCGCCTCGCCGGTGTCGTTCGCCCTGCTGCTGAACCTGGTCGGCGTGGCCAATGCGTCGTCCAAGGCACAGCTGTGGGCCTATTTCGCGAAATATCTGCCCGACGCGACGCCGGAAAACGAGCCCGTGCTGGACGGGCTGATGGACCGGGCGCTCAACTACTACGAGGACTTCGTGAAGCCGACGAAGTCGTACCGGCTGCCCGACGACAAGGAAAAGGCGGCGCTGCTGGACCTGGCCGGGCGGCTGAAGGGCCTGCCCGCCGACACGACCGACGGCGAGCTGATCCAGGGCGAGGTCTATGCCGTGGGCAAGGCGCACGCGTTCGAACCCCTGCGCGGCTGGTTCGGTGCTCTGTACGAGGTGCTGCTGGGCGCATCGCAGGGGCCGCGCTTCGGCTCGTTCGCGGCGATCTACGGCCTGCCGCAGACGATCCGGCTGATCGAGGCCGGGGCGAACGGGGAACTGGCAGGATAGGTCCTCTCCCTCGGGGGAAGACTGGATGAACCGAAAATAACGGTGAAGCTCCGGGAGCCTTCATGTGGGGTCAGGCATTCTGCATCCATCGACCAACCTCGATGAATGGAGAGAGCCATGTCGAAGATCCTCAACACCGGCCTGATGACCGCCGCCGCCCTGGCCGCGCTCGTTTCCGCCGCCCCCATGGCCGCCCAGGCCCAGCAGTCCAACGGCGTGACCAGCTGTGACGCCCCCGGCGGTCGCCAACAGGTCGGCGCCGTGATCGGCGGCGTCCTCGGCGCCCTGGCCGGCAGCCGTATTTCCAGCAACGAGCGGACCCTCGGGGCCGTGGCCGGCGCCGGCGCCGGCGCCGCGGCCGGTTCCTACATCGGCTGCAACCAGCAACGCGCCCGCGCCAACAGCCAGGCCAGCTCCAGCGGCGCCCAGTACCGCGCCTCGTCCAACCTGCGCATCCGCTCGGGCCCGGGCACCAGCTATCGCCAGGCCGGCTCCCTGTCGGCGGGCCAGCCCTTCACGGCCGTCGGATCGCAGGGTGAGTGGGTGCAGATCGCCGGTGGCGGCTGGGTGAACGCGAACTACGTCCAGCCTTACTGAGGGCTGACGCGCCGACAGCGTGAATGAAGTCAGGGCCGTCCCGAAAGGGGCGGCCCTTTCTTTCGACATCCTCCGGCAAGGCGCGCAGCGCCGCAGACCGGGGGGGCCATCGTCATCCTCCGGCCGATCGGAGATCGGACCGGGGGAGGCGCCGAAGGCGATCTGTTCAGGCAGAATGTTGGAAACTTCCGGGTGCGCGACAGGTTCGCGCTCTCGCGCGCCGCTGGGTCCCCCGGTCTCGCCAGGGCTCGCCGGAGGCTGACGAAGACTACGGAGCCTACTGGCTGACCCAGAGGATGCGGGCGATCCAGTCGATGTCCTTGCGTGGGATGACGCGGGGTTCGTAGGCCGGGTTGATCGAGGCCAGGGTGACCGACCTGGCCGTCAGCGAGGTGACCTCCTTGGCCATCGTCTCGCCCGTCACGGTGCGCACCACGACACGGTCGCCCTTGCGGACATCGGTTCGATCCCGGTCGACCAGAACCCGGTCGCCCTGGCGATAAAGCGGGGCCATGGAGTCGCCCGAGATCTGCAGGCTGAACAGGGACGGGCGGGGCAGGGGCAGGTCGGTCTGGTCCCACCCTTCGCCGGTCGGCAGGCCCGCATCATCGAAGAAGCCGTCCGCCCCCGCCTGGGCCATGCCGAGCAGGGGAATGGTCGGCGCGCGCCGATCATCGCCCTCGGCGAGTTCGGCGAACTCCGCCAGCGACATCCCGACGACGTCCAGAACCTTGGTCAGGCTCTCGGTCGAAGGCCAGCGAGGGCGGCTCGGCTGGCCCGGTCCGAACCGTTTGGAGGGATTGAAGGAGGTCGCGTCCAGGCCCGCGCGCCGGGCGAGGGCGGAGACGGAGATGCCCGCGCGTTGCGCGAGCATGTCGAGCGTGGCCCAGAGTCGGGCATGGGAAAGGGGCATGGGATCCGCCATATGATTCGGCGGACAGGATAGCTAGGAATATCGACCTATTCCAGCCCTCTATTCCAGCCCCGCCGCGCGGCGCTCCTGCCAGGCCCAGAATGTGCCCAGCCCGATGGCGATGAGGATGCCGTAACCGGCCAGATTCAGGATCGTGTAGAAGGACATCATGCCGCCGCGCAGGTCGTACAAGGTCACGAGGTGGCTCATGACGATGATGAGTTGCAGCGAGGCCGCCCAGATCGGCCAGGTGCGGCGGAATTTCCACGCGAGCCCGCTGAACACCAGCAACATGATGACGTCGAGGGCGAACAGGCCGGGCTGCCAGTGAGGGCCCTGTGCGCTGTCCGCCTGAATCAGCATTCCAGCCATCCAGCCCAGCAGATAGGCGCCCATCGCCAGTCGCTCGGGCTCGTCGCCCTTGGTGAAGGCGAGGATGCCGACCAGCACCATCGGCAGCAGGCCGATCTGGGAATACAGGGTGTCCAACATGAAATCGCCCCCGCGTCGACAGACGCGGAGGCGATCATGCTGCGAGTCTGGTTAAGCGAAAACCGGAGTCCTCGACATTAACCCGAATTCACGCGACGCGGACGGGCCGGATGGTGCGCAGCTGCTGCTCGACCAGCGGCGGCGGCGGCGGCGGGCCGTCGCCCCAGTCGGCGTCGTCGGGCTTGTCGAGCGGGCCGACGGCATAGACGCCATAGCCCATGCGACGGTGATCCTTGGCGAGTTCGGCGTGGCAGGCCACGACGGCGTCGCGAGCGGCCGACAGGGCGGCGATGGCCTCGATGGCCTTGGCTTGCGACACGGCGCCGGCGACCGGCGACGCCTTGAGCAGGGTCCGGGCGCCGATCATGGACTGAACGAGCGTGGTGGCCGAGGTGATCGCGGCGTCAACCGCGCATTCGGTAGCGTAGAGATCTCCAGCAATGCTGGCGACGACTTCAGTCCGATCCATGTTAGCCCCTTCCAAAAAGTTACAATGGTAAAGGGAGCGTTAACACGCTTGAGGCGAGATTGGTAGGGGTTCCTTAACCCTCTTTGAGGGTGGTCGCGATCCGGCGCCCCAGGCCGAAGGTCATGTCGGGACCTGTGCGCCTCGGATCGGCAGGGCTTCTCGATTACGAGTCGTGTTCGTCCATCGAGAAGTGCGCCGTCAGGCTGGCGATCGGCTGGGCCGGGTCTTCCTGCCAGGCCTCGGCCAGAACATGGGCCACGCGGCGGCCGGCGCGGGAGATGCGGGCGCGGGCATGGACATCCCTGGGCTTTCCCGACCGGAGATAGGCGGTCGTCACCGTGATCGGCCGGGGCAGGCGCAGTCGCGGCCAGACCAGGGCGACCTGGGCCACTGCGGTCAGTTCCAGCAGGGCCGCTGTAGACCCCCCGTGCAGGGCGGGAAGCATCGGATTGCCGACCAGATGATCCGCGAACGGCATGGTCACGGTCAGGACGTCGCCGTCCTGCTCGCTGCGCAGGCCCAGGAACCGGGCGTAGGGGATGGTGTCGAGCAGCAGGGTCATGCGCGATCCTCCCGGGGCTTGAGATTGGCGCCGGCGCCGCGTCCTCCGTCGGAGGAGATGACATAGGTGGCCTGGGCCGCCGCCACCGGGTCGGCGGGATCATCCTCGAACGCCCAGGCCCGGACGAAGCCGATGGTGCGGGTGGCGCGATAGCAGCGCGCCTCGGACAGCAGGTCGACGCGCGGCCGGGCGGGCCGCATGTAGTCGATGCGCAGGTCCAGGGTCGCAATGGGCTCGTAGCGCCCCAGTTTGGTCCAGACGGCGAGGCCCCCGACGTGGTCGAGCATGGCGGTGACCAGACCGCCGGCGAACACATCGGTCTGCGGATCCCCGACCAGATCGGGCCGCCACGGCGTGCGCAGCCGCACCCGGTCTCCGTTCACGCCCTCGTAGACGAAGCCCAGGGCGTGGGTGTGGGCGGCGCCCGAGGCCAGCTGCGGCATCAGGGTGGTCAGGAACGTATCGCTCATGAGATCGTCCTTATCGGGCGGGCGCCTATTCGCAAGTCCCGACGCAGCCCCATATCCCGACCATGATCCGTCCCGAAGACCTGTTGAGGCCCACACCGGCCGGCCTGTATTGCCCGCCGGGAGATTTCTACATCGATCCGGTCCGTCCGGTGGACAGGGCGGTGGTGACCCATGGCCACTCCGACCACGCGCGGTCGGGGCACGGCGCGGTGCTGGCGACGAACCAGACCCTGGCCATCATGGCGGAACGCTATGGCGAGGATTTCACCGGGCGACGTCAGGTCGTGGCCTATGGCGAGACGGCCTCGCACAGCGGCGTCGAGGTGAAGCTGGTCCCGGCGGGCCATGTGCTGGGCTCGGCCCAGGCGGTGGTGACGTATCAGGGTCTGACCATGGTGGTGTCTGGCGACTACAAGCGCCGTCGCGATCCGACCTGCGCGCCGTTCGAGCCCGTGCCGTGCCATGTCTTCATCTCCGAGGCGACCTTCGGCCTGCCGGTCTTCACCCATCCGCCGGACGCCGAGGAGATCGGGCGGCTGGTCCAGTCCCTGGGCCAGTTCCCGGAGCGGGCGCATCTGGTCGGGGCCTATGCGCTCGGCAAGGCGCAGAGGGTGATCAGACTGCTGCGCGAGGCGGGGTGGGAGCGCCCGATCTACGTCCACGGCGCGCTGGAGCGGCTGAACCGGCTGTACGAACGCGAAGGCGTCGACCTGGGGCCGATCCTGCCGGCGACCGGGCTCAAGGCGGGAGCCCTGGGCGGGGAGGTGGCCATCGCCCCGCCGTCGGCCATCCAGGACCGCTGGTCGCGCCGGTTCGCCGATCCGGTGACGGCCTTCGCCTCGGGCTGGATGCTGGTCAAGGCGCGGGCGCGGCAGCGCGGCGTGGAGCTGCCGCTGGTGATCTCGGACCATGCCGACTGGCCGGAGCTGATCCAGACCTTCGAGGAGATCAGGCCAGAGGAGATCTGGATCACCCATGGGCGAGAGGAAGGCCTGCTGCGCTGGGCCGAGATCAACGGGATGAAGGCGCGGGCGCTGCGACTGGTGGGCTATGACGAGGAAGACGAGGAGGCGACCGGCGCCACGGCCGAGGGCAGTTCGTAGTGGACGCCCACCCCCGGCCCTAGCGGCAGGTCCAGCGCGACCCAGGCCGCCACCATCAGCAGGCCCGCCGCCAGGAAGCACCCCGCATAGGGCAACATGGTCGCCAGCAGCGATCCCAGGCCAAAGCGCGGGTCCCACCGCTGGGCGAAGGTCAGGATCAGCGGGAAATAGCTCATCAGGGGGGTGGCGATGTTGGTGACCGAGTCCCCCATCCGATAAGCGGCGGTCGTCATCTCCGGACTGATGCCCAGGAGCATGAACATGGGCACCACGATCGGGGCCAGGGCGGACCATTTGGCCGAGGCCGAGCCGATGAACAGGTCGAACACGCACGAGACCAGGACGACGGCGATCAGCAGCGCCGGGGCCGGCAGGGCGATCCGCTGAAGCTCCGCCGCTGCGTTGACGGCCAGGATCGGGCCGAGGCCCGACCAGTTGATCATGGCCACGAAGTGGGCTGCGAAGAAGGCGAGCACGATATAGGGGGCCAGCTGCGCGACGCCTTCGCCCATCATTCGCACCATGTCCCGGTGTGATTTCACCGTGCCGGCGCCCGCGCCATAGGCGCCGCCGGCGACAAAGAAGGTGACGGCGAAAAAGGCTATCAGCGAACGATAGAGGGGATTGTACTCCTGCCCCGGCTCGGCCTCGGGATCGATAAAGGGCGAGCCCGGCATCAGGGTCAGGGCGGTCCAGACGGCCAGCATGGCCAGGATCGCAAGACCGGCCCACGCCAGCCCCTTCTTCTGCACGGGCGTCAGTGCCTGTTCTTCGGGGGTGGAAGGCGGCCGGGCGGCGTCGGACGGCGTCCAGCGACCCAGGCGCGGCTCGATCACCCGGTCGGTCAGGAACCAGACGATCGGCGTGAAGATCAGAACGACGCCGATGATGAAGAACCAGTTGCCCGCGATGTTCACGGAGTAGGTCGGGTCGATGAGCCGGGCCGCCGGCTCGGTGATGCCAAGGATCAGGGCGTCCTGGGATCCCGGAAACAGGTTGCCGGCATAGCCTCCGGACACTGCGGCGAAGCCGGCTGCCAGGCCGGCCAGGGGGTGCCGCCCGGCCGCGGCGAAGATCACGGCGGCCAGAGGGATGACCACGACATAGGCGGCGTCCGATGCGTGATGCGACATCATGCCGACAACCACGACGACCGGCGTCAGCACGGCCTTCGGCGCATTGAGCAGCGCGCCTCGAATGGCGGAATCGAACAGACCGGTCCGCTCCGCGACGGACGCCCCGTAGATGATGGTCACCACGATCGCGAGCGGCGGAAAGTCCGCCAGCGTGCGTGGCATGCCAATGATCAGGCGATCGAGGTTCTCTCGCGAAAGCAGGCTCTGCGCCTCCAGCGTCTCGCCGGTGACCGGGTTGACGGCGGACCAGCCCAGACCCGAGCCGACCAGGCTCAGCACCACCAGTCCGCCGATCAGCCACAGGAACAGGAACACCGGATCGGGCAGGCGATTGCCGATGCGCTCGACCACCCCGAGAAATCCAGAGCTTGTGCTCATCTGTGTCGCTCCCTGTTTTGCTCTCGAATAACCGGCAGGGAAGGGGGTGAGGCAATGCAGCGGGTCTGCGACAAAATCGCGGGCGAGCGCCGGGCACTATGAGCGAGGGCTCCGGGTCGGCCTCGGCCCGCGCCGCAGCCAGCGTTCCGCGAGGATCAGGTTCGGGACCCAGGCCCCGCCTAGGTGAACCCATCGCGGAAGCGCAGTTTGGGATTGTTCCGAAATGTCGCTTTCAAGAGTCTAGCCAGACCAACGCCGTACAATCTCGACGATTAATTCAGGCCCCTGCACTCCTCAAGGTGCGATCTGGTCACCTCTGCCGCCCACGCCATGTGGAATCTCTCGCTCGTGGGAGCGTGGGCGATCCGGGCGAAATCTGTAGACGAAGCCGCCTGAACCTCAGGCCGCGCGGCCCTTGCGGGCTGGCGCGACGGCGACCTCGACCTCTGCGGGTTCCGACAGCGCCGCGTTCATGGCCATGCGCAGGCGTTCCGGCTTGATCGGCTTCTCGACCACGGCGGCCATGCCGATCGAGAGATAGTGTTTGGCGTCGTCCGGGTCGGCGTTGGCGGTCAGGGCGACGATGGGGATGTCGCGCTCCGGGCCGGGCAGGGCGCGGATGGCCTTGGTCGCCTGGACGCCGTCCATGCGGGGCATCTTGATGTCCATCAGGATCAGGTCGAACGGTCGGGTCTGGACGGCCTCGAGCGCCTCGACGCCGTCCTCCGCGGTTTCGGACGAGCAGCCGAACATCTCGCACAGGGCCTGGGCGACCACGCGGTTGGTGGCGTTGTCGTCGACGATCAGGATGTGCGGATTGGATTGCAGTTCCAGGTCGGCGAGAGCCGAGACGTTGGTGGCTTCATCCTCCACCGGGGCCGACAGTGGCGCGGAGACATCGAAGGCGAAGGTGGCGCCGCGACCGGCGTTGTTCTCGGCCCAGATGCGGCCGTCCATGCGGTCGATGATCTGGCGGCAGATCGACAGGCCGAGGCCCGCGCCATCGGGGCCGGAGCCGTGCACGAAGGGTTCGAAGATGGCGTCGACACGGTCGGCGTCCACGCCGGGGCCGTCGTCGCGGACGCGGGCCTCCATGCGGACCTGGCCGTTCTCGGACCAGGCCTTGAGGCTGGCCTCGACCACCCCGTTGCGGGCGAACTTCAGGGCGTTGCCGATCAGGTTGTTGAACACCTGTTTCAGGCGCACGCCATCGATGTCGGCACAGAGTTCTGTGTCGCCCTCATAGCCAACCATCAGGCGGACGGCGTCCTGGGATGCGCGCGGAGCCCACATCTGTTCGATGTGGTCCACCAGGCCGCGCAGCGGGGTCGGAACAGGGTTCATCTCCAGCTCGCCGGCCTCGGCGCGCGACAGGTCCAGCGCGTCCTGAAGAATGCGCAGAAGGGTCTCGGAGGAATCGACGATCGTCTGCACGTGGGCCTGGGCCGCCGCATTGAGCGGCTGGCGCCGCAACAGTTCGGCGACCGCGAGGACGCCGTTCATAGGCGTGCGCAGTTCGTGGCTCATGATGGCCAGGAACTGGCTCTTGGCGCGGGCCGAGGCGAGGGCCTGGGTGCGGCTGTCGGTCAGGGCGCGGGACTGTTCCGCCAGTTCGGCGTTCTGGCTGCGCTGCTGCCCGTTGACGGCCTGAAGCAGGGAGACAGCCGTGCCCACGCCGCGGTAGCGACCGCCGCGCGTGACAATGAACCCGCGCATCAGGGCGCCCGGGCCGCTCTTGATCAGAATGTCGCAGAAGGCGTCGATGCGGACACGGGCGTCGACGACGGCGGGCTCCGGATCCATCACGTGGGAGACGGCGCGATTGGCGTAGAGGGCGTGGCCAAAGGGACCGGCGATCTTGATGAGGAAGGCGTTGCGTTCGATCAGACCGACCGGGCGGTCGTTCTCGACGACGGGAATGACGAGCGTGTCCGGCTCGCGCTGGAAGCGTGCGAAGACCTCGGCCGCCGAGGTCGTCGGCAGCACGGGCTCGGCGCGTTCCGTCAGAACTTCGATCGTCGGCATACTGGCCGAAACTCCCTGATACCGGTGGACAATGCGGGATAACCGTTTGCAAAAGGGTTAAGTCAAAAACAGTCTGTTTTCGCCAGTCATGCGGTAGTGCTTTTGCCGGATCGCCCGGTTGGGTGTAGAGGGCGGGCAACCGCTCCATTCCTGCCCACCAACCGATGCGCGCGGCCTTTGGGCCGACCGCAGGCCCGTCATGACCGAAGCCCAAATCACCGACACCGCCCACGACGCCCTGGTCCTGTTCTCGGGCGGGCAGGACAGCGCCACCTGTCTGGCCTGGGCGCTGGAGCGCTACGAGCGGGTCGAGACGGTCGGCTTCGACTATGGCCAGCGGCACGCGGTCGAGATGGCCGCGCGGCTGAAGGTGCGTGAGGGCATGATGGAGGTCCTGCCCAGGTTCGCGGACCGGCTGGGGCCGGACCATGTCGTCGACCTGACCGGGTTCGGCGCCATCGGCGAGACGGCCATGACCACGGATCGCGCCATCGAGATCGGCGCGCGGGGCCTGCCGAACACCTTCGTGCCGGGGCGCAATCTGGTGTTCCTGACCTGCGCCGCTGCGCTGGCGGACCGGCGCGGGCTGGCGGTGCTGGTGGGCGGCATGTGCGAGACGGACTTCTCGGGTTATCCCGACTGTCGACGCGACACGATCAACGCCATGGAGCGGGCGCTGACCCTGGGCCTCGACAAGCCGTCGCCGATCGAGACGCCGCTGATGTACCTGACCAAGGCCCAGACCTGGGAAATGGCGCACGGGATCGGCGGCGACGCCCTGGTCGATCTGATCGTCGAGGAATCGCACACCTGCTATCGCGGCGACCGCACCCACCGGCACGACTGGGGTTACGGCTGCGGCGACTGCCCGGCCTGCGCGCTGCGCGCCGCCGGCTGGCGCGAGTGGCTGGCCTCGCGATGACCTATTCGGTCAAGGAGACCTTCCTGACGGTGCAGGGGGAGGGCGGTCAGGCGGGGCGGCCGGCGGTCTTCCTGCGCTTTGCGGGCTGCAATCTGTGGAGCGGACGCGAGCAGGATCGGGCCACAGCCGTCTGCACCTTCTGCGACACCGAGTTCGTCGGCACGGACGGCGACGGGGGCGGCAAGTTCAGGACGGCGGAGGCGCTGGCGGATCATGTCGCGTCGATGTGGATCGGCCGCGAGGGCGATCCGAAACTGGTCGTCTGCACGGGCGGGGAGCCGCTGCTGCAACTGGACTCGCCCCTGATCGCCGCCCTGCACGCGGGCGGCTTCGATATCGCGGTGGAGACCAACGGCACCCTGGCTGCGCCCGACGGCATCGACTGGATCTGCGTCAGTCCCAAAGCCGCCGCGCCCGTGGTCCAGACCTCGGGCCAGGAGCTGAAACTGGTCTATCCGCAGGCGCTCGCCATGCCTGGCCGGTTCGACGACCTGGAGTTCGAACGCTTCTGGCTTCAGCCCATGGACGGACCGGATCAGGCGGCCAATACGGCGGCGGCCATGGACTATTGCCTGCGCCACCCGAAATGGCGGCTCAGCGTCCAGACGCACAAATACATCGGGGTGCGCTAGGACGAAGCAGGCCTTCAGGGGGGGGGCTCCGGGCCTTCAATCGCTGAAGGCTTGAAGCTTCACGCATAACGGCGGTTTTTGTGGATTGACACCACGTGGGGTTGTCCTTCAGATAGTCTGGGGGGCAATGATGAAAATCCTGGATGTCCAAACGGCGTTGGCGAACCTTGGCTACCGGCCAGGGCCTCTGGATGGAGTCTGGGGCCGACAGACTGCGGCGGCGGTCAAGGAGTTTCAGACCAGGCACGGCTTGACGCCGGATGGCGTGCTGGGTCCGATCACAATCGCAGCCCTGCTTCCCAGCGCTGTTCCGGGCAAGGACCTGGAGCAGGACGGTCTGGTCTGGTTCAAGGAGGCGCGCCGGCTGATCGGAACGAAGGAGAATCCGGGTACAGGCTCCAATCCGACTATTCTGGACTGGGCCCAGAATATCGACGTTCACTACCCCGGCGACGACATCCCGTGGTGCGGCCTGTTCGTCGCGCATTGCATAACATCGACGCTGGATCGTGAGCCGACGCCGGCAAATGTTCTGTCCGCCCGAGCCTGGCAGAGCTTTGGCATCAAGACCGGCCCCACGGCCGGTGCGATCATGGTCTTCTGGCGGAAGTCCCGGTCGAGCGGACTGGGACATGTTGGCTTCTACGCCGGCGAAGACGCGGACGCCTACCGTATCCTGGGTGGAAACCAGAGTGACTGCGTCTCTCTGGCCTGGGTGGGCAAGGACCGATTTGTCGGCGCACGATGGCCGGCGACCATTCCGCCGCCTGTTCCCAAAGCGGTCCGGGTATCGCGAACCGACAGCCTGTCGTGGAATGAAGCGTGACCGATCCGTCGCCTTCCCTCTCCGCATCGGAGCCCATGGCGCTGACATTCAAGCAACGCGTGGCGATCGTTAACCTGCTGGACAAGCAGAACAGGCTCGAGCGGAGCTTTTACCTCTATCTAACAGTCGTTTCAGCCGCCGCTCTGGTCGGGCTGGCTATCTACTGGACGGTTACGGAAGAGCTCAGCGTAACCAATTTCCTCCTCCTGATGACGCCGACCGGGGTGATCTCGGTGACCCAGGCCCGGGTGCTGCAGCTCTGGTACGCCAGCCGTGACATCCTTCTGGGCATCGCAAAGCCTCATGCCAGAGCGGCCGAATGACCGATCAGCCTCCGTTGACTCCGGCGCAGATTGCGACCCTGACAAGCCGGTCCCGCTGGATTGGTGTCGCGTTTCTGCTCGGCGGCCTGGCCATTCTGGGAGGCTTCGCAGTCAGTCTGGTCAGTCTGAGCCAGGCTCGGGATCGCCTGCAAGCCGAGGTTACCCGACTGGATCACGAAATCGCAGCACGACGCCGGGATATGACGCAGGTCGAGACCCTTGAGCGGACCGTTCGCGAGGCACGGTCGAGCCTCGACGGCGGCGAGACGGCCCAGGCCTCTGAAATCCTGGGACAGGCGGCCATTGAGACGCCTGCGGCAGCGCCGCCCTCGGCCGCACCTGATCGCGGTTCGCCCGGCCGGATTTACTTTCAGATCCGCGCTGAAGGCCAGGTAGCCATGTATCGCGCCTGTTCGGGATCTCTGCGTTCGATGGGTTATGACGTGCCCCCCTACGAACTGCTGGGTCGCGGGCCAGGTCGAACGGAACTTAGATATTTCCGCCCGGATGACGCGGTTGGCGCGGGCTCGTTAAAAGCCGTGCTGGAAGCCTGTCTCGGCGAAGATGTGTCCGCCGTCGAGGTCCCGATCCGCGGCGTGTCCCCGCAGCAGTTCGAAGTCTGGCTCGCCGAATGATGTCCTGCCGGCTGCGACCTTCCGCACCGGTCCGCCGTCAGCAGCGCTGGCCGTTGGCGCGGCGCTGCTCGCAGCGGCGCTGCTCACGGTCGTAGTCGCGCTGTTCGCGCTCGCGGCGGGCGCGGGTTTCCTCGTCCGAGGTGGTGACGGCGTCGACGCCCGCGCCGACGACAGCGCCCGTGGCCCGGGCCGTTCCGCCGACGATGGCGCCGGCCGTGCCGACCACGGCGCCGACCAGACAGCCCTGCAGCATCAGCGAACCCGCCAGGACGGCGGCAAGGGCGGCAGTGCGGGACAGGATCTCGATCATGGCGCGCATCTAGCCCGAACAGGGTGAACGGAAGATGACCCTCTTTGGCGGCCTGCTCGTGCGGAAAACAGCGCCACCCTCTTCCGGATCAGGCCGTTAGCCCACCTGGGCGCGGTGCCTGAGCATGGCGTCGGCGAGGACGCAGGCGGCCATGGCCTCGACCACCGGAACGCCGCGCAGGGCGACGCAGGGGTCGTGGCGGCCCTTGGTGCGGACATCGGTCTCGAGCCCGTCGCGGGTCACCGTCTGGCGCGGCGTCAGGATGGAGGAGGTCGGCTTGAAGGCCACGCGGGCGGTCAGGGGCTGGCCCGTCGAGATGCCGCCCAGCACGCCGCCCGCGTGGTTCGAACCGAAGACGATCTGGCCGTCCTCGCCCAGGCGCATCTGGTCGGCGTTGTCCTCGCCCGACAGCTCGGCTGAGCCGAAGCCCGCGCCGATCTCGACGCCCTTGACCGCATTGATCGACATCATGGCGGCGGCCAGTTCGGCGTCGAGCTTGCCATAGAGGGGCGCGCCCCAACCGGCGGGAATGCCCGTGACCTCGAGCGCCACGACGGCGCCGATGGAGGAGCCCGCCTTGCGCACCCCGTCGAGGTAGGCTTCCCACTCGGGCACAACCTCGGCCGAGGCGGCGAACAGGGGATTGTCGTAAACGACCGAGAAATCGACCGCTTCGGGCGCGATCCTGTGCGGGCCCAACTGAACGACCCCGGCGCGGACAACGATGCCGTCGCCCAGCACCCGACGCGCCACGGCCCCGGCGGCGACGCGGCTGGCGGTCTCGCGCGCAGAGGAGCGCCCGCCGCCGCGATGGTCGCGGACGCCGTATTTGGTCTGGTAGGTCAGGTCGGCGTGGCCGGGGCGATACGCGCGGGCGATCTCGCCATAGTCCTGTGACCGGGCGTCGACATTGTCGATGTGGATGGCGATGGGCGCGCCGGTGGTCACCGGACCCGCGCCGTCGTCGAAGACGCCGGACAGGATGCGGGCGACGTCGGTCTCCCGGCGCTGGGTGACGAAGCGGCTGCCGCCGGGCTTGCGGCGGTCGAGCCAGGGCTGGAGGTCCGTCTCTGTGAGCGGAATCAACGGCGGACATCCGTCCACGACGCAGCCGATCGCCGGCCCGTGGCTCTCGCCCCAGGTCGTCACGCGGAAAAGATGGCCGAAGGTGTTGTGGGACATTGCGGCTCCCGCTTAGGCCGCCAGGCGGTCCGGCGTCCAGACGCGGGTGAATCGGGCCAGCAGGTGCTCGGCGGCCGAGGGGGCGTCCTCGGACGGCTTCAGCGACACGAACAGGTGCCCTTCCGGCCGCGCGCCGCGCGCCGGCAGGCCGAGACCGCGCAGCCGCAGACGGACCGGATCGGTCAGGCCGGGCGCGACCCAGGCGCCGCGAACCCCGGCATGGGTCTCGATCTCGACACGGCCGCCGTCGGCCAGCAGCCGCTCGGGCACGGGCCAGCTCATGTAGAGGTCGTCGCCCATGGCGGCGAGACCGTCGGCTGCGCGGATCAGCACCGGCAGATAGAGGTCGGACCCGTCCGTCGCCGCAGCCCTCAGGCGCAGATATTCGCCGGTCCGCATTCCGGCGGGGGCATGAACGCGCAGCTGTCTGTCGCCGAGGCGCAGCATCGTCCGGGCGCCTGCGAGGGCCTGCAGCGGGGTCAGGCCCAAGACCGGAAGCGCGACGGGGCGCTGGACGGGCGCAGCAAGGGCGGCCCGGGCGGGGCCGACGGCCTGGATCAGGCGATAGGCGGCGATGACCCGGCGGAAGCGGTCGGCGTCGCCGCCGGGCTGGTCGGGTCGGGCGCTCTTGACCGCGAGGCGGAAGGCGCGCGTCACGGCGGCCTGCTCGGCCGGACCGTGCAGGCCCAGGACGGCGAAGGCTTCGTTAAGACTGGGGCCGGGCGCGATCATCCGCTCTATAGGCCGTCGCCATGGTCAATGCCGGGTTAACCGTGCAGGTCGGCCGAAGCCTTGCTATAGGCGCGCCATGAACAACGACGCCATACCGCCCAGCCCGACCCGCGAAGAGTACGCCCGCGACTATGCCGCCGCCCTGGCCGCCAACGGGGACGAGATGATCTTCGAGCGCGAGGAGCCGATCGGCCTGTTCCTAGAATGGCTGACCGACGCCAGGGGGCATGAGCCGAACGACGCCAACGCCATGGCCCTGTCGACGGTCGATGCCGACGGCGCGCCGGACAGCCGGATGGTATTGCTGAAGGACGTCGATGGGCGCGGCTTTACCTTCTATTCGAACCGGCAAAGCGCCAAGGGGCTGGAGCTCGCGGCGACGCCCCGCGCGGCCCTGCTGTTCCATTGGAAATCGCTGAGGCGTCAGGTGCGGGTGAGGGGCGCAGTCGAGCCGGTGAGTGCTGAGGAGGCTGACGCCTATTTCGCCAGCAGGGCGCGGGAGAGCCGCATCGGGGCCTGGGCCTCGGACCAGTCCCGGCCGCTGGCGAGTCGCGCCGACCTGGAGGCGGCGGTGGCGCGCGAGACGGAGCGGTTCGAGGGTCAGGATGTGCCTCGCCCCGAACGCTGGACCGGCTGGCGGGTGCTCCCGGAGACGGTGGAGTTCTGGCGCGACAGGCCGTTCCGCCTGCATGACCGGCTGCTGTTCACGCGTGACGGCGACGGCTGGGCGCGGACGCGACTGCAGCCCTGACGTCCAGAGCCTGATCGTTTGAGACGGAAGCGCTTCGCGCGTCTGTCGAAAGCGTGAATCAGGCTCTCGCTGGTATCTGGAGCAGGATTCACGGCATCAGCGGAATCGCGAAGCGATTCCTCCTCGGCCCTTCCTGCTCTAGACGCCGTAGCGGGCGAGGAAGGTTTCGACCGCATCTTCGGCGATCGATTGCTGGCTGCGCGCGGCCTGGACGTCGTCCCCGGTGACGAGGGGCACGAAGAAGACCGGGTGCTCGATCATCCCCATGAGCTGACCGGCGGCCCAAGAGGCCTTTTCGAAGCGCAGGTCGCCGCTCGCGGCCAGGGCGGTCAGCGCCTCCATCAGCGGCAGCCCGAAGTCGTGACGGCCGCGCTCGAAGAAGCCCATGGCCACGTCGCGGAAGCGCGGGCGCTCAGCCATCACCAGCCGGAACACCGACCGCACGAACGGATCGCCCATGAAGCCGGCATAGGCGAGGGCGAACCGGGTTAGCAGAGTCCGCGCGTCGCCCTCGTCACAGCGAACGCTCTTCATCTGTTCGGAGAAGTCTGCTGACGCATTGGCGATCACCGCCGCGAACAGATCGGCCTTGGACGGGAAGTAGCCATACAGCGTCGCCGTCGAAACGGAGGTCGCCCGGGCGATCGGCTCGATCCGCGTCGCCGCATAGCCCTCCGACATGAAATGGCGTCGCGCCTCCCGGACGATATTCTCTCGCCTCGGGTCGGTTTTCGGGCCCGGCAGCGCACTCGCGCCGTCCCGTTCGAATTCTGCATGTGATTGCATCAGACCTCCAGCGATAGCGGATATGCTGGAGCCGGGGACGATCGGCGAGGATATCGTCAGGTTTCGACAGGTTTCAGACGCGCCAGCAGCGGATGGGCCAGAACCGGCGCCGCCAGCCGGATTACGGCCTGCGGATCGTCCAGGCGAACGGCCGCCGTCGCGTCGGCGATGATGAAGTCCGCTCGGGTCCGCGAGGGCTCGGTCAGCCGTTCATGCCCGGGTCGCACCGTCTTAAGATACTGGTCGATCACTGACTGCGCCGTGCGCCCGCGTTCGGCCTGGTCGCGCAGCAGGCGGCGAATGAAGCGGATGTCGGCGGGAGTGTCGACGAAGACCCGGATGTCGAACAGGTCCGCCAGCGCCGGGGTGCAGAGAACATGCGTCCCTTCCACGATCACGACGGCCGCGGCCGGGATCGCTTCGCCGTCGGGCTCGCGGCCGTGGTGGATGAAGGAATAGACCGGGGCCGTGACCGGCTTGCCCGCCTTCAGCCGGGCGAGGTCGTCGATCAGCAGGTCGTGATCGCGCGCAGCGACGTCGTCGAAGTCGAAGGTCGCGGCGTCGAAGCCGGGCAGGGAGGCGGCGTCGCGGTAATAGGAGTCCTCGCGCATAAGGGCGGCGACGCCCGGCGGCAGCGACGTAAGCAGGGCCTCGGCCAGAGTGGACTTGCCCGAGCCGGAGCCGCCGGTGATCGCGATCAGAATGGTCATGGCGGGCCTTCTAGAGACCCGCGAGACCTAGCGGAAGAAGCAGGTCAGTCCGGCATACAGGCTGGTGACCGGGCTGTCCGCAGCGGTCGAGGCGAAGAAGCCGCTGATGTCGCCCGCCGAGAACTCGGCTCCGAGCGTCGAATCCTCTTGCATCTCCACGGTGCGGTTGGCGCTGAGGGCCGCGCGGCTCATGCCGACCTCGACGCCGTCGACCGTGCTGAGACCCTCCTGGTCCAGGGTCCAGCCGGCGAACTTGCTGTCCTGGAAGGCCAGCTGCAGGCCGTTGCCGAACTGGGCGAACTGGACCGGGCCGGCGCCGCATTCGCTGTTGGTGGTGACCTCCGGCGCCGCACCGCCGACCGATGCGGCGACAGCGGCGATCACCGTGGCCTGGGGCGTCTCGAAGGGCAGGGCGCGCGCGGCGCCCGCGGCGTCGAAGATGCGCAGGCCTTCGCCCTCGATGGCCAGTCCGCCGATCGACTGGGCCGGAAGCGCCGGGCCTTCCGCCCGCACAGGGTCGGCCGGGGTCGGGGCGGCGGCCGGGGCCTGGGACCGGTCGCACGCGGCGACGGCCACCAGGGCGGCGAGAGCGAGGGCGGTGCGAGGGGCGATACGCATGACCGGGCGTCCTTACGATGTTTCAGGGGCGGGAACAGACGGCAAAAGTCGGGCGGGTGCAACGGCAAAGCCTGGACGGGTGTTCGTAGCCCGGGCTCAGGGTGACCTAGCGTCACGTTGCTTATCGGCGGTCACCTCGGCTAGCGTGATGGCAAGCTCCGCATCCAGCCGGAGCAAAGAGGAAATGCGATGCTCGGTTTGATGCAGGACTGGCCGCTGACGGTCGATCGTATCCTGGACCACGCCAAGAACTGGCATGGCCATCGTGAAGTGGTAACCCGTTCGGTCGAGGGACCAATCGTCCGCACGACCTATGCCGAGATCCACAGCCGGGCCCGCAAGGTCTCCAACGTGCTCAAGGACTGGGGCGTGAAGCCGGGCGACCGGATCGCCACCCTGGCCTGGAACACCGGCAAGCATATGGAGGTCTGGTACGGCATCATGGGCATGGGCGCCGTGTGCCACACCCTGAACCCGCGCCTGTTCCCCGAACAACTGATCTACATCATCAACCACGCCGAAGACCGGATCATCTTCGTCGACCTGACCTTCGTGCCCCTGCTGGAAGCGGTGCTGCCGCACTGCCCGAGCGTCGAGCGGGTCGTCGTCATGACCGACGAATGGCACATGCCGGCGACCAAACTGCCGAAGGCCGAATGCTACGAGCAACTGCTGTCGGGCGTGTCCGATGAGTGCGTCTGGGGCGGGTTCGACGAACTGACAGCCTGCGGTCTCTGCTACACCTCGGGCACCACGGGGAATCCCAAGGGCGTCCTGTATTCGCACCGGTCCAACTTCATCCACACCCTGATGGGGATGCAGACCACGGTCCTCGGCGCGACGCCGAAGGAAGTGATCCTGCCGGTCGTGCCGATGTTCCACGCCAACGCCTGGGGCATCGCCTTCGCCGGTCCTGCCTCGGGCGCGCGCCTGATCATGCCGGGCGCGCGGATGGACGGCGCGGCCATCTATGAGCTGATCGAGACTGAACAGGTCACCTTCTCGGCCGCCGTGCCGACCGTCTGGCAGGGCCTGTTGACCCACCTGCGCGAGAACAATCTGAAGATCCCATCGGTCAAGAAGGTGCTGATCGGCGGCTCGGCCGTGCCGGAGAGCCTCATCCGGGCCTTCCACGACGAGTTCGACGTCGATGTGGTCCAGGGCTGGGGCATGACCGAGACCTCTCCCATCGGCACCCTGTCGAACCTGACGCCCGAGCTTGAGGCGCTGCCGTACGACGAGAGCATGAAGTGGCGTGTCAAACAGGGCATTCCGCCCCTGGGCGTCGAGTTGAAGCTGAAGAACTACGCCGGTCAGGTGATGCCGCACGACGGTACAACCTTCGGCCGCCTGATGATCAAGGGCCCGACCATCGCCAAGGGCTATTTCAAGGACGAGGGCGGCGACATCCTCGACCACGAGGGCTTCTTCGACACCGGCGACGTTTCGACCGTCGACGAGCACGGCTTCATGCAGATCACCGACCGGGCCAAGGACGTGATCAAGTCGGGCGGCGAGTGGATCTCCTCGATCGAAATCGAGAACATCGCCGTGGGCCACCCCAAGGTCGAACTGGCCGCCGTCATCGGCGCGGCCCACCCCAAATGGGACGAACGGCCCGTTCTGGTCATCAAGCTGAAGCCCGGCGAGACCCAGGACAAGCAGGAGCATCTCGACTTCCTGGTCGGCAAGATCGCCAAATGGTGGATGCCGGACGACGTGGTCTTCGTGGACGACATCCCGCTGGGCGCGACGGGCAAGATCGACAAGAAGACCCTGCGGGAGCAGTTGAAAGACTACCGGCTGCCCACTGCCGTCACGCCAGAGCGAGGCTGAGCCATGGCCAGAGGCCCGCGACCGCGATTGAAGGGCGGCATGGCCAAGGTGCGGGTCGCCATGGGGCTGGCCGTGCTGGCTCCGCTGATGACGTTCATCGCGCTTCTGCTGACGCGCAATGGGATCATCTCGCTGGACTTCGGTCTGGACCTGCTGGCGATCCAGGTCGCCCAGATCGTGTCATGGGCGGCGCTGGCGTTCGCCATCCTGTCGCTGGTGCTGTCCTTGCCGCAGTTCCGCAGGCTGGGTCTGATCAGCATCGCCATCGTGATCGTCTGCGCCGTCGTCTCGGCTGCCTTCTTCGTCCAGTCCCGGGCCATCGCGCTTGCGGGGCCGCTCGACGTCTCCACCGACCTGACCGAGCCCCCGGCGGTGGCGGGCGCGACCGGATCGCCCCAGGCCTGTCCGGGAACATCGGCGGTCATGACCCAAGTCGCGCCGGCACAGGCCACCGATGCGCTTCAGACCGCCGGCTTCTCGGTCACCGAATCCCAGCTGTTCCGCTCACGCGGGGTTCGCGACGGCTTCTGGTTCGGCATGGGACACGAGGCGGTCATCCGCATCCGACCGGATCGCACCGACGTCCGGGTCGTGGCGCGCTATGCCCATACCGACGGCGGCGCAACCTGCCGGATCGCCTCCACGCTGATTGCCGCGCTTCAGGCCGCGCCGTAGGTCGAGCCGAGCCCCGGGGCCTCGTCGACGGTCAGCCGCCCTTCGTCGACCAGTTTGATCAGGTGGGCCAGCACGGACAGGCTCGCCGCCGGCCATAGCCGTTGGTCCACGGCGGCGTAGAGAACGGGGACAATCCCAGCGATCGTCCGGTCTCCCGCGCGCACGCGCGTCAGGATCTGGGCCTCGCGCTCCAGCCGGTGCGCCCGATAGGCGGCGAGGAAGGGCGCGACGTCGGTGACGGGCGCCCCATGCGTCGGCCACAGGGTTGAGAACCCCGCTGCGATCACCGCGTCCAGGCTGCGCATATAGGCCGACATGTTCCCGTCCGGCGGCGCGATCACGGTCGTCGACCAGCCCATGACGTGATCGCCGCAGAACAGGGCGTGCTCCTCCTCCAGCACGAAAGCCATGTGGTTGGAGGCGTGCCCCGGCGTCGCCAAAGCCGCCATCGTCCAGCCGTCGCCCGCGATCCTTTCGCCGCCTGACAGGATCGTGTCGGGCGCGAACACCTCGTCCTCCTCCTCGTCGAGCGTCCCCGACGCGTGGGTTTCGCGGGCCGGCGGGCGCATGGCCAGCACCGGCGCCCCGACCCGATCGGCGAACGGCCGGGCGAGGGGAGAGTGGTCGCGGTGGGTGTGGGTCACCAGCACATGGCTGACCGTCCGGCCCTCGACCGCGGCCAGCAAGGCTTGCAGGTGCGGGTCGTCGATCGGTCCCGGATCGATCACGGCGACCGACGCGCCGTCCTCCGGCCGCCCGACGATATAGGTTCCTGTCCCCGTGAAGGTGAAAGGTCCCGGGTTCTCGCAGATCACGCGCTGGATCAGGGGCGAGACCTGATCGCGCCGCCCGTAGGCGAAGTCGAACGCGCGCACGAACGGGATCACGACGCTGCCTCCGAAAACCGGCGCGGACCTTGCCTTAACGAGAGGTAAATCTCTCCCGGAGCGTCCCCAGTGACCCGCAGCATCGTCTTCACTGTCTCAAATCGGCTCCAGCCCATCGCGGCGGCGATCCTGTGTCTCATGACGGCGCAACTTGTACTCGCCTCCTGCGGCGATCCTGAACCGATTCCCTACGCGACCCGGGTAGCGATCCAGCGCTAGCGGGCCGACGCAAAAGGGGGCCGGCCCTAGAGCGGCAGCCGGCTGAGGTCGTAGCCGGCGTTCGCGGCGGCCTCCCGCAACGCGTCCGGCCCGGCCCGATCCAGCGCCCGCATCGCCAGCGCCCAGGTCGCCGTCGAGCGCGTGCCCGATCGACAATACATCAAGACGGGTTCGCCGGCCTCCAGCGCGGCGGCCACGACGCGGACGGCGTCCGGCCCCGGCATGCCCGCCACGGGCGCGTGGACATAGTCGAGACCCACCGCCCGGACGGCGCCTTCCATCTCGGCGGAGGACGGCTGACCCGCCTCCTCGCCGTCCGGACGGTTGTTGACGACCAGACGCACCCCCAACGCCTGGACCTCGGCCAAATCCTCAAGGGCGATCTGCGGCGCGGCCCAGATGCCCGGGGCCAGAGGGCGGGGTGAGAACATGATGGGCGCCTTTCGGGTTTGTGACCTGAAGGTGGAGTCAGGACGGCGTTAACGTGTCCTGAATGCGACACTGATGGGGCTGAAACATTACACGGAGGTAATAGCGGTGGCGCTTCAAAGTTCATCGGGCCTAACGTCGCACCAGTCCTGCGACAATTTAGAGTCGCGCGATGACCAGTGGGTGCGGCGGAGGGCTGCGCCATCGTTTCAGGAGAACGATTTTGAGAATCCAATCCATCCGGCAGCGCATGCTCGCCACCACGATGATGGGCGGAGTAGCCCTCGCGGCGCTCGCAGCCCTGCCCGTGGTCGCCCTGGTCGCGCCGACCACCGCTCTGGCCCAGTCCCAGACCGGCTCGCTGCGTATCGCCGTGACCGGCGACAACGGCCCCCTGGCGGGCGCGACCGTGATGGTCAGCTCGCCGGACAGCCTCGTGAGCCGCTCCGGCGTGACCGACGCCGACGGCCGCGTCCGTATCGCCAACCTGGACCCCGCCACCAACTACACCGTCGCTGTCTCGGCTGCGGGCTATTCGGACTTCACCGCCCAGAACGTCGCCGTCGTCACCGGCCGTGACCTGTCGCTCGGCTACGTGCTGATCGGCGGCACGGGCCCGTCGAACGCCAGCAACGTCGACGACATCATCGTCACCGGCACCTCGCTGGCCGCCATCGACGTGACCTCGGCCACCGTCGGCACCACCCTGACGCTGGACGTCGTGGAATCGCTGCCTACCGGCCGTAGCTACCAGTCTTACCTGCAGCTGATCCCGGGCGTTAAGCCGGGCGGCGGCAACCCCTCGTCGCGCTCGGGCGTCAACTATTCGGACGTCGGCGGCACCATCGGCACCTCGACCGACAACGTCTACTACCTGGACGGCGTGGACGTGACCGACCCGGCCACGGGCACCTTCGGTTCGAACTTCAACTCTGAAATCATTCAGGAACAACAGGTCATCGTGGGCGGCGTTCCCGCTCAGTACGCCGGTGGTTCCGGCCTGATCTCGACCGTCGTCACCAAGTCGGGTTCGAACGACTGGCACGGCTCGCTGAACTACTACCTCCAGAACGATGGCCTGGTCGCCAACGACCAGCACAGCACCTCGGGCGGCTTCAACACCTACGATTCGGCTGTCACCCTGGGCGGCCCGCTCCTGCGCGATCGCCTGTGGTTCTTCGGTTCGTACCAGAAGAAGCATCGTGAAGACGAAGTCCTGGATCCGACGACCGGCGCCGTTCGCCGTTCCGTCTCCAACGACTCCGAGCTCTATTTCGGCAAGCTCACCTGGCAGGTCACCGACGATGATCGTCTGAGCGCCAGCTTCTTCAGCGACCCGACGGAAATCTCGGGTTCCTCGAATCCGGCGGTTCTGAACAACCGCAGCATCGCCCAGATCCAGGGCGGCGACAACTACCGGTTCGACTACACCCGCACCTGGAACGACCTGCTGTTCAACGCCTACTACTTCAATCACGAAGGCGAAGTCAGCCAGTTGTCGGCCGATCAATCGGTCCGGGACAACGTGACCTTCCGTGGCGGCAGCTCGACCCTGGTTCAGCGCTCGCTGGGCGGCGCCGGCACGAACAGCGAAACCCACCGCGATCGTGCAGAGTTCGGCGTGAACCTGGAATACTTCCTGGATACGTCCTGGGGCACGCACACCTTCAAGGCGGGCTACACCAACTCGGAAAACACCTTCTCCAGCAACTCGACGGTTCCGGGCGGCGCGACCTACACCTCGATCGCTCTCGCCAACGCCGGCGCGACCTTCCTGGACTACACCACTGCCGCCTCGGGCTGGACGGCTCGTCCGTTCGCCTCGACCGATGTGCCGCGGATCATCGCCGCTGCCGCAACCAATGCCGGCGCGCGCGCTGCGCTGGACACCGACAGCAACGGCACGATCACGACGGCGGAAGTGAACGCCTATCGGTTCACCAACACCGCAGGCAACCCGTACGGTAACGTCAACGCCTACCGTGCCGTGCGCTCGGTCAATGCGCCTTACTCGGTGCAGAGCAAGGGCCAGACCGCCTACTTCCAGGACACCTGGACGTTGAACCAGTTGACCGTGAACGCCGGCGTTCGCGCCGAGGAATGGTCGCACTACAGCTCGAGCGGGGACAAGCTGTTCACGTTCGAGTGGGAACTGGCTCCGCGCCTCAGCGTGGTCTACGACCTGTTCGGCGATGGCCGCTCGAAGGTCTTCGGCTTCGCCGGTCGCTACTATGACCCGATCCGCAACGACATGACCAACTTCGCGGGCAACCTGTCCGGCCCGGTCACGGACGAGCAGATCAACATCGGCGGCAACTGGGTCACGTTCCGTACCCGTGGCGGCGCCGTGGTGCCGGACTCGGTCTTCGGTCCTTCGACCAAGACGCCCTATACGGACGAGTTCCTGATCGGTTATTCGACGACCTTCGGCCAGGACATCGGCCTGACCGTCTCGGCCACCCGTCGTCAGACGCGTGATATCTTCGAGGACTACGATCTGGCGATCTTCTCGGATCCGAACGCCCGTGCGATCGACGGCGACCCTGTCGATCCGACCGCCTCGGGCGTCGCCTTCCCGGGCTCGCCCTTCTACCTGCCGTACTCGTACTTCGGCTTCACCAGTGTTCCCAATGCCAACTACATCCTGGGCACTCTGGCTGGCGGCGAGCGCAACTACACCGGCTTCGAAGTCACTCTGACGAAGTTCAAGACCGACAACTGGAACGGTCAGGTGTCGTACACCTACAACGACGCTGAAGGTAACACGAACTCGGACGGCAACGCCGACTTCCAGGGCGACGTGATCTTCCTCGATCCGCGCGCGCCGAATACATACGGACCGCAACCGGGCAACATTGAGCACCTGTTCAAGGCCTATGGTTCGTACGACTTCGACTTCGGTCTGCAGATGTCTGGTGTGTTCAACTGGAACAGCGGCGCGCTCTACACGCCAGCTCAGTCGGTCAGCGGCCGTTACTTTGCCCCGCAAGCCTCGACCACCTCGGTGTTCGGCGGCGTGCAGGAATACTACCTGCTGCCAGGTGGTATCGGTTCGGAGACCGGACCGTCCTACGCCACCTTCGACATGCGCCTCAAGTATGTGAAGGATCTGCCGATCGGTGAAGCCGAGTTCTTCCTCGACGTCTTCAACGTGCTGGACCAACAGTCCGCCACGGGCGAGATGAAGCTGATCAGCGGCGACGGCGTCTACCGCTTCCAGGAGGCAAACGCGTGGGTCGCCCCCCGCCGCGCCTACCTGGGCGTCCGCTACTCCTTCTAAGCGAAACTGAAGGGATGCCGGCCTCGTGCCGGCATCCCACGGGCCTTGGCCCGACGACTTGGCTGCATGAGCATGACTGGGCGGCGGATCTTCGGGTCCGCCGCCCTTTTTTTCGGACAACGGGCGCCGCAGAAAAACCATTGCGACGCTTCACGCGTTGGGTGGGGTGCTAGCCCTGAACACAGATCACGGACCGTCCATGCGCCTTCGTCTTGCCGCCTCGCTCCTCGTCCTCGCCCTCGCCGTTCAGTCCGGGGCCGCGGCGCCCGCCTTCGCCCAGCAGGATGACGGCCCGGTCGTCACGGCTCGCGATGCCGGAGAGAGCGTCGATGCTCTGCGGGCGCGCGAGGCCATCGCCTATGAGACGCCGCTGCCGCGCGGCGCGCCGGAACCGGACTATCCTCTGGTGGCCTGGTGCGCGGCTTTGGTGGAGGGGCATATCGCGCTCGGCCGCAGCCTGACGACCGCCGACGATCTCGATCGCGACATCATGCGTCTGGGCGGACTGGAGGCGGCGGACTTCCGGGACGCTCTCCGCGCCGGCCAGAGCCGCCAGACCCCCGCGACCCTCGCCGCCGCCCGCGCGGCCGAGGCGGACGCCGCCGCCAAATGGGTTCCCCTGCAGGCGCAGGAGGACGAACGCGCCCGCAGCGAGGCCTTCGGCCTGTTCTTCGGCCTGCCGGGCCGCTGCGAACACGCCGCCCGCCGCGTGCGCGAGAACATCACAACGCCGCCGGTGACGCTGGATCAGGCCGGTCTGGACGACGTGGGCGTGCCGAAGGAGTAATCCTCCCCCGAGGGGGGAGGGGGACCGCGAAGCGGTGGAGGGGGCTAACCCCACACTCCATCGCTCGCGGCGGGCCCCCTCCGTCACGGCGCGAAGGCGCGCCGCGCCACCTCCCCCGATGGGGGAGGATCAGGCCGCCGCGACCCGTTCCGCTGCGCCGGGCTCGTAGTTGAGGATCGGCGACAGCCAGCGTTCGGCGGTCGCGACGTCCCAGCCCTTGCGGGCCGCATAATCCTCGATCTGATCCAGATCGATCTTGCCGACGCCGAAATAGTGGCTCCCAGGGTGGCCGAAATAAAGGCCCGAGACCGAGGCCGGCGGCGTCATGGCGAAGCTTTCGGTCAGGGCCATGCCGGCGTTCTGTTCGGCCTGGAGCAGGCGGAACAGGGTGGCCTTCTCGGTGTGATCGGGCTGGGCCGGATAGCCGGGCGCCGGGCGGATGCCCTGATATTTCTCCTCGATCAGGTCCTGGATTGAAGCCGTCTCGTCGGCCGCATAGCCCCACAGCTGGGTGCGGACCTCCTTGTGCAGCCGTTCGGCGAAGGCCTCGGCCAGGCGGTCGGCGAGGGCCGAGGCCATGATGGCGGAATAGTCGTCGCCGGCGTCCTTGAACCGCTTCGAGGCTTCCAGTTCGCCATGGCCCGTGGTGACCGCGAACGCCCCGATATAGTCCTGACCGGCCTCGGCGACGAAGTCGGACAGGGCGAGGTTCGGCTTGCCGTTCGACTTCCTGATCTGCTGGCGCAGGGTGTGGAAGCGGGCGATTTCCTCGGTGCGGGTCTCGTCGGCATAGACGGCCACATCGTCGCCGACGGCGTTGGCGGGCCAGAAGCCGACGACGCCCTTGGCCGTGAACCATTTCTCGTCGATGATCCGCTTCAGCATCTCCTGCGCGTCGGCGAACAGGTCCTTGGCGGCCTCGCCGACGATCTCGTCCTCGAGGATCAGCGGATAGCGGCCGATCAGCTCCCAGCTGGCGAAGAAGGGCGTCCAGTCGATGTGGTCGGCGAGGTCCTGAAGGTCCCAGCTGTCGAAGGTCTTGATTCCGATGAAGGACGGCTTGCCCGGCATGGTCTGGGTCGGGTCGATGTTGAACCGGTTCTCGCGCGCCTGGAGCAGGGTCGCGCGGGCCTTGACCTCCTGGCCGCGCGCGTACTGTTCGCGGATGCGGATATATTCGTCGCGGGTGATGGCCTCGTTCCTGGCCCGTTCGGTCTTTGACAGCAGGCCCGAGACCACGCCGACGGCTCTGGAGGCGTCGACGACATAGGTGGTGGAACCCGCGCGATAACCCGGCTCGATCTTGACGGCCGTATGGGTCCGGCTGGTGGTCGCCCCACCGATCAGCAGGGGGATGTCGAAGCCGCGCCGCTCCATCTCGCGGGCCACGGCCCAGGTCGATGACCTCGTAGTTGTTACACTGCAGCACGACGCCGACGATGTTCTTGCCGATGTCGTGGACGTCGCCCTTGACCGTGGCCATCAGGATGCGGCCGGCCTGTTCCCGGGGTTTCCCGGCCTTCTCGGCCTCCATGAAGGGCTCGAGATGGGCCACGGCCTGTTTCATCACGCGAGCGGATTTGACCACCTGCGGCAGGAACATCTTGCCCGAACCGAACAGGTCGCCGACGACGTTCATGCCGTCCATCAAGGGACCCTCGATGACGTGCAAAGGCCGGTCGAACGACAGGCGGGCCTCCTCCGTGTCGGCGTCGATGAAGGTCGTGATGCCGTTGACCAGGGCGTGTTCGATCCGTTTGCCGACGGGCTGGTCGCGCCACTTCAGATCGACGACCCGCGCCACGCCCTTGTCGCCCTTGTAGTTGGGGGCGAGGTCGACCAGCCGCTCGGTGTTGGAGACATTGGTCCGCTGGGGCCGGTTGAGGATCACGTCCTCGACGGCCTCGCGCAGCGTCGCCTCGATGTCGGTGTAGACGGGCAGGTCGCCGGCGTTGACGATGCCCATGTCCATGCCCGCCTGGATGGCATGGTACAGGAAGACGCTGTGGATCGCCCGGCGCACCGGCTCATTGCCGCGGAAGCTGAACGAGACGTTAGACACCCCGCCCGAGATGCGGGCGTAGGGCAGGGTCGCCTTGATGACCTTCGTCGCCTCGATGAAGTCGACGGCGTAGTTGTCGTGCTCCTCGATCCCCGTCGCCACGGCGAAGATGTTGGGGTCGAAGATGATGTCCTCGGGCGGGAAACCGACCTCATCGACCAGGATCCGGTAGGCGCGGGTGCAGATCTCGATCTTGCGCGCGGCGGTGTCGGCCTGACCCACCTCATCGAAGGCCATGACCACGACGGCGGCGCCGTAGCGCAGGCATTTCACGGCCTGGGCGCGGAAGGCGTCCTCGCCCTCCTTCATCGAGATGGAATTGACGATCGGCTTGCCCTGGACGCATTTCAGGCCCGCCTCGATGACCTCCCATTTGGAGCTGTCGATCATCACCGGCACGCGGGCGATGTCGGGCTCGGCCGCGATCAGGTTCAGGAAGGTGATCATGGCCTGCTTCGAATCCAGCAGGCCCTCGTCCATGTTGATGTCGATGATCTGGGCGCCGGCCTCGACCTGCTGGCGCGCCACGGTCAGGGCGGCGGAGTAGTCGCCGTCGATGACCAGCTTCTTGAATTTGGCCGAACCGGTGACGTTGGTCCGTTCGCCGACGTTGATGAAGGTGGGGCGCATCAGGCTACCAGTTCGAAAGGCTCGAGACCCGACAGGCGCATCGCCACCGGCCGCTCGGGGATTTCCCGCGTCGGCAGTTTCGACACCGCCTCCGCCGTGTGCCGGATATGCTCGGGCGTCGTGCCGCAGCAGCCGCCGACGATGTTGACCAGACCGGACGCAGCCCATTCCTCGATGAAATGCGCCGTCTCGTGCGGCTCCTCGTCGTACTGGCCCATGGCGTTGGGCAGGCCGGCATTGGGGTAGGCGGCGACCAGGGTGTCGGCGACGCGGCTCAGTTCGGCGATGAACGGTCGCATCAGGTCGGCGCCGAGCGCGCAGTTGAAGCCGACGGCGAAAGGCTTGGCGTGGCGCACACTGTTCCAGAAGGCCTCGGCCGTCTGGCCTGACAGGGTCCGGCCCGAGCGGTCGGTGATGGTGCCCGAGATCCAGATCGGCAGGGCCTCCAGGCCCTCGTCCTCGAGGTCCTTGATCGCCTTGATGCAGGCCTTGCAGTTCAGCGTGTCGGTGATGGTTTCGACCAGATACAGGTCGACACCGCCCTCGTTCAGGGCGCGGATCTGATGGCGATAGGCGTCATAGACCTGGTCGAAGGTGACCAGGCGCGCGCCGGGGTCGTTCACGTCCGACGACATCGACAGCATCTTGTTCAGCGGCCCGATCGAACCGGCGACGAAGCGCGGCTTGTGCGGCTGCTTTTCGGTCCAGCGGTCAGCGGCGGCGCGCGCCAGTTTCGCGCCTTCCAGATTGATGTCCCAGACCGCCTGTTCGTCGAGCTTGTAGTCGTCCTGGGCGATGATGGTGCCGGAGAAGGTGTTGGTCTCCGAGATGTCTGCGCCGGCGGCGAAATACTGGTCGTGAAGGTCGGCGATGACATCCGGGCGGGTGATGCACAGGATGTCGTTGTTGCCCTTCATCTGGCCGTTGTGGCCGGCAAAGCGGTCGCCGCGGAAATCCTCTTCCGACAGCTCGCGCCGCTGGATCATCACGCCCCACGAGCCGTCCAGCACCAGAATGCGGTCCTTCGCGGCCTGATGCAGGGCGGCGATACGTTCGGCGCGGGTCATGCCAGTCCTCCCCCATTGGGGGAGGTGGCACGAAGCGAAGCGGAGTGACGGAGGGGGTTCACCCCGGATTCCGGAGTGTGCGGCAGGCCCCCTCCACCACCTTGTGGTCCCCCTCCCCCGATGGGGGAGGATTGTTCCCGCACGCCCAGGACGCGGCAGATCGCATAGACGAGGTCGGCGCGGTTCAATGTGTAGAAGTGGAAGTCGGAGAAGCCCTCTTCCTGCAGCCGGGCGCAGGTCTCGGCGGCGACGGAGGCGGCCAGCAGCTTGCGGGTCTCGGGGTCGTCGTCGAGGCCTTCGAAGTGGGCGGCCAACCAGTCGGGGACCGAGGCGCCGCACGACCCGCACATCCGCACAAGGCCGGCGAAGTTCGACACCGGCATGATCCCGGGGATCAGGGGGATGGTCACGCCCGCCGCCCGCACCCGGTCGTGGAAGCGCAGGAAGGCGTCGATGTCGAAGAAGAACTGGCTGACTGCGCGGGTCGCCCCGGCGTCGATCTTGGCCTTCAGCACGTCGATGTCGTGGTCGATCGACGGGCTTTCCGGATGCCGTTCCGGATAGACGCCGACGGTGACGTCGAAGCCTCCGACGCGGCTGATCGCCTGGGTCAGTTCGGTGGCGTTGGCATAGCCGTCCGCGCGCGGCTGATAGGCGCCGCCGATGCCGGTCGCGCCCGGCGGATCGCCGCGCAGGGCCACGATATGATTTACGCCGATGGCCTTGTAGTCGCGGATGACCTCATCGACCTCGCTACGGCTGGCGTCGACGCAGGTCAGGTGGGCGGCGGGCTTCAGCGTCGTCTCGGTCAGCATCCGCTGCACGGTCCGGTGGGTCCGCTCGCGGGTCGAGCCGCCGGCGCCGTAGGTCACGGAAACGAACTCGGGGTGCAGCGGCTCCAGCCGGCGCACGGCCTGCCACAGGGTCTCTTCGGCCTTGTCGGTCTTGGGCGGGAAGAACTCGAACGAGACGCGCACCGGATTGGCGTTCTGGCCCGCGCGGGCGACCGGTCCCAGCGGCGACAGCAGCAAGGCGCGGGCCTCGGCGAGCGGAGAAACTGCAGCGGCCATCAGGCGAGGTTCCTTAGGGCGGGGGCCCTTGATGCGACGGCAGGTCGTGTCGCGGTCCAGATGGTGACGGTCAGCCCGGCCGTGTCGGGGGGAAGGGCGATGGAGGCGGAGGCGTCGAGGCCGGCCTCGGCCAGCCAGCGCCCGATCTCGTCGTCGGCGAAGCCCAGCCTGCGATGCTGGTGCTCCTCGCGCAGCCGCTCGAGGTCATGCGGGGCGAAGTCGACGATTAGCAGCTTGCCGCCGGGCGACACCAGCCGCGCCGCCTCGGCCACCGCCGCGCCCGGATCGGCGAGGTAGTGCAACACCTGGTGCACCAGCACCAGATCCGCCGAACCGGCGGGCAGTCGCGTCGCAAAGATGTCGCCGTGGCGCAGCTCGACCTTCTCCAGCCCCGCCTTGACGACATTGGCCCGGGCGATGTTGAGCATGTTCTGCGACAGGTCGAGGCCGATCGACATCTTCGCCTTCTTGCCCAGGAGCGTCAGCATCCGGCCCGAACCGGTCCCCAGATCGACGACCCGTTCGAACGGTCCCGGCCCAGCGGCGCGCTCGATCGCGCTCTCCACCGCCGTCTCGGACACATAGAGGGAGCGGATGTGATCCCAGCTCGGCGCGACCTGCTCGAAATAGGCGGCGGCGGCCGTGGCCCGCTCGTCGCGCACGGCCTCCAGCCGCCCGTGATCCGCCTCGCCCTCGCCGTCGTCCAGCAGGTCCAGCACCGTGTCGATCAGCCGCCGGGCCAGCAGCTCGTGCGAGACGCGGTAGAAGACGCGGGCGCCGTCCGGGAATCGCTCGATCAGGCCGGCGTCGGCCATCAGCTTGAGGTGACGTGACACGCGCGGCTGGCTCTGCTCCAGGACCCGGCTCAGCTCCATCACCGACAGTTCCTCGCCGGCCAGCAGCGACAGGATGCGCAGACGCGTCGGCTCGCCGGCGGCGCGCAGGGCTTCGACAGTCTGATCGGCGGTCAGCGACATAGGGTAATCATATAAGGATATCCTTATATGATGTGAAGACGGAAACCGTCGGTCAGGCCTTCCTCGTCGCGGTCCACGTCCTGAACCCCACGTGCGCCTTCGACGGCGGTGCGGGTTCCGCCGACGGGGCGTCGGGAAGGGGGGCGAGGCGGCGCTTGTTGACGTGTTCGACCGGCGCCTCGGCGATCCTGTCGGGGAACTCGCCGCGGAAATAGAAGCGCTGCCACGCCTGTTTGATCGCCTCGGGGTCTCCGGCGGCCATGCGGGTGTTGAAGTCGGTCCGCACCTCCGACCATTTCCGGTACTGCAGCGCCAGATCGCCCTCGGGGTCCATTGAGGCTCGCACCGGCACGAAGGCCTCGACCCGGTGATGCTGAACCGGCTGCAGGAAGCAGAAGGGCTCGTCCTTCTCGAACCGGATCACGCCGGGCGCGGTGAAACGCCAGTTCATCGTGAACGGATAGGGCAGCCAGTCGGTCTCGGTCAGACCCTCCAGCGGCTGGATCCCGTGCTTGAACCGGTTCGGCACGCCTGAGGCCCGCATCGCCCAGCCCGGCGGCGTCCGGAACAGCCAGCCGGTGTGAAACGTCAGCACCCCTTCGGTGAAGTGCGAGGCTGCGAAATGATCGAAATGAAGTGCGTCCGCATCGGGCCGGAAGGTGATCGAATCCACTCCCATCCGACCGTCCCACCCGGCCTCGAACCCGAACGGGCACAGCAGCTCCCACCCCGTGGTGTTGGCCATGGTCAGCGGCAGGCAGCGATACGGATGCCGCCCGGCGAACTCGTCCATCCAGTCGCGCTCGGGCCGGCCGGGAACCATGCGCGGCGGGTCGTCCCGCATTGGATAGCATTCCAGCGTCAGGGCTGTTTCAGTCTGGGCGGCGATATCGGTCAACGGCGTGTCCCGTGAGTAGCGACCGCACCCTGCCGCGACGACCACAGCCTTCGCAAGTCCGGGGCTCAGCGCGTCCGCGTGACCGGCGTCACCAGCGGCTCCCCGGCCACGGCGGCGGCGAGGTTCCGCATCAGCAGCACCAGCATTCCCTGCACCGCCTCCGACGTCGCGCCCCCCGTATGCGGCGTCAGCACGAGATTGGGCACGTCCGCCCAGCGCGCCGCCGGCGTCGGCTCGGTCTCGAACACGTCCAGCGCCGCCTGGCCCAGCCGGCCCACCTTCAGCGCGTCGATCAGGGCGTCCTCGTCCACCAGCGAGCCGCGCGCCACATTGACCAGAACGCCGTTCGGCCCCAGGGCCTCGATCACCGCGGCCGAGATCAGCCCCCGGTTGGTCTCGTCCGCCCGACAGGCCACCACCAGCACATCGCTGTCCCGCGCCAGCTCCCGCAGCGACTCCGCGCGAGGCCAGGGCGAGTCCTTCGCCCTCGGGCCCCACCAGGCGACCGGACATCCCATGACCTCGACCCGTCTCCCCACCGCCTCGCCGATCAGACCCAGGCCGACGATTCCGACCCGCCGCCCCTTCATCGACGGCGTGATCAGCCGCTCGTCCATCGTCCATCCGCCGGCCCTCAGCGTCCGGTCCCCGTCCACGATCCGCCGCACCGAGCCGAGGATCAGCCCCAGCGCATGGTCGGCCACATCCTCGTGGTTCACCGCCGGCGCATGGGTCACGGGCAGGCCCCGCGCCGCGCACCAGTCCAGGTCGATGCCGTCATAGCCCGAGGTGAAACAGGCGATCAGCTTCAGATTCGGCAGCCGCTCGATTACCGCCGTGTCCAGCGGCGCCTCGCCCAGCACGACCGCCGCCTCGATCAGCCCCTGCGCCTCCACCGGCGGATGCTCCCATAGCCGGTGGACGTGGTAGGCGCTCTCCAGCACAGGCGTCAGCAGCCCGAGCGGGGAGTGCATGATCAGAATGTGCGGGCGATGGGGCATCCGTCCAACCTAGCCACCGAGCCGCCGCATGCAAATGCCGGCGGCTTCCCGACTGGTGCGTCGACAGGTTTGGACATTTGACTTTGTCCGGCAGGAGACGAGGATCGCGCCATGACCAGTATGCCCAGCCTGATGATCGCCTCCGTTCTCGCACTCGCCGCCTGCAACGCGGGCCCCGGCGAATCCTCACCCGCGCCCGCCGCCGCGACCGGCGATGTGCTGGGGGTGCGCGACGGGCGCACGACGCTGGCGGTCGGCCAGACCCTGCTGATCGAACTGCCGAGCAACAGCACCACGGGTTATCGGTGGCAGGTCGCGGAGACCCACGACGACCTGCTGCTCCCGGGCGCGCCCTTCGGAGACGAGGTCACCGATCCCCATCCGGCAGGCATGGTGGGGGTCGGCGGCACCACGTCGTGGCGTTTCCGCACCGGGCGACCGGGCACGGCCACCCTGACCTTTACCTACCGCCGTTCATGGGAAACGAACGCGCCCGCCGAGACAGCGACCTACAGGATCACGGTCCGCTGACACCGGCAGGGACAGGCTGCCGCTGGCCGCCCGGGTCCTGATGCCGATCCTGCTCCAGATATGAGCGAGAGCCTGACTCACGCTTTCGACGGAAGCGCGGAGCGCTTCCGTCTCAAACGATCAGGTTCTAGCGCCCGAACTTCTGGAACTTGATCCGGTGCGGGATCAGGGCGTCGGTGCCGAGGCGGCGCTTCTTGTCTTCTTCGTAGGCCTCGAAGTTACCCTCGAACCATTCGACGTGGCTGTCGCCCTCGAAGGCCAGGATGTGGGTCGCCAGGCGGTCCAGGAACCAGCGGTCGTGGGAGATGACCACGGCGCAG